>JAYWGV010000070.1:0-29301 GCA_043778105.1 Bacteroidota bacterium | reverse complement strand
TAAATGAATTACTTATGAAATCGGATTACAATAATATCAAAGAACAAATTACTAATCAACTGGTTTTCAACTTATTTTAAGTGGACACTAGTGTTAATTCCTATAAAATAAAATATAAAAGATAAATTTTTAGTTTTATTTTGACCAAATACTTTTTCTTTTTAATGCAATTTCAATTTCATTTTCGAACATTTCTGTCATATTAAAATTGGCAATTTCCGCTTGTTGAGGCAAAATACTTTGTGGAGACAAACCTGGATTAGTGTTTATTTCTATAAAATGCGGAACACCATTCATAATTATAAAATCTGATCTTGAAAATCCAGTCATTCCAAGCGATTCATAGACTTTTATTGCAGTTTCGTGAATTAAAATTGCTTCACTTTCCGAAATTCTTGCTGGTGTAATTTCTTGAGATTTGCCTTGGTATTTGGCTTCGTAATCAAAAAAATCGTTTTCCGATACAATTTCTGTTATTCCCAAAACCGTTGTTTTTCCTTTGAAACTGAAAACACCAACCGAAACTTCTGTTCCAACTAGCAACGATTCTATTAAAATTTCATTGTCTTCTGCAAATGCAAATTCTAATGCTTTCGCAAATTCAGATAAATTTTTTACTCTAGAAACGCCAAGAGAACTGCCTGATTGATTGGGTTTTACGAAAAATGGCAAACCAAGTTCTGCAACAATTTTATTTTCATCGATTAAATCGCCTTTTTTTAAATAAATAGATTTTGCTTTTGGAATATCGAATTTTGATAAGACCGACAAAGTATCTCGCTTATTAAATGTCAATGCTGATTGATAAAAATTGCAACCAGTGTACGGAATATTTAACAATTCCCAATAGGCTTGCATGTGACCATCTTCGCCTGGAGTGCCATGGATTGTATTAACAACAACGTCAAATTTTGTTGTTTTTTCATCTATTGTAAATGAAAAATCGGCTTGGTTAATAGAATATTTTTGTGATTCAACAAGACAATACCAATCGTTCAAAAGCACATGTACTTCGAATATTTGATATTTATTTTTATCTAACTTATTCAAAATCAATTGTCCACTTCTTAAAGAAATTACACTTTCATCAGAATATCCACCCATAACAACCGCTACATTCATTGCTAATTTTTTTTAAATTACTACACAAAAATAGCATAATTGTTGCAACTAAAAATTATATCTTTGCAATAAATTTAAAAATATGAGTTTACGTAAATATTTGACAAGTCCTATTTTTTTTGGTCAAATCTTAATAGCAATCGTTATTGTTGCAGCAATAATTTTCTTCTTTATAAACTGGCTCGGTTATGCCACTAATCATGGCGATGTGCGAATAGTTCCAAATTTATCTAAAATGACCGAAGATCAGGTCGAAGATAAATTATCTGAGCTAGATCTCGAAGCGGTAATGCTTGATACTGTAGATTATAATCCTTCTTACCCAAAAGCATCGGTTGTAGAACAAGATCCTTTACCAGGAAGCGAAGTCAAAGAAGGTCGAAAAGTGTATTTAAAATTAAATGCAAATGGATATTCTTATATAAAATTACCTAATTTAATACAACAAACTTATCGTCAAGCAGTTCCAACACTAAAAGCTTTAGGACTAAATGAAGGAACAATTACTTATTTGCCAAATATTGGAAAAGACATGGTTCTTGAAATGAAATTGAACGGAAAACCAATAAATGCTGGTGAAAAAGTCATGAAATCATCAAAAATTGATCTTGTTCTTGGAGATGGAAAAATTGATTACGAAGAAGAATTAGACAGTCTTGGTGTTGTGATTCCAGAAACAGATGAATTAAAACCAGCAGATGAACAATAATATAGAAAATATTGAAATAGAAGACGAATTATTCGAACATTTTAGATTTGAAGTTCCAAAAGGGCAAGAGTTTTTGCGAATTGATAAATATTTAATGAACATGATTCCGAACGCCACTAGAAACAAAATTCAAAATGCTGCAACTTCTGGTAATATTTTTGTAAATAATTTGCCGGTAAAATCGAATTATAAAGTTAAACCGCTTGATTTATTGCAAGTTATGTTGTCGCATCCGCCTTTCGAAAATCGAATAGATCCCGAAGATATTCCGCTAGATATTGTTTATGAAGATGATGCTTTTTTATTAATCAATAAACCAGCAGGATTGGTTGTACATCCTGGACATGGCAATTATACTGGAACTTTGGTCAATGCATTGGCGTTTCATTTTAAAGATTTACCAATGAATTCGTCAGAAAGACCAGGCTTGGTTCACAGAATCGATAAGGATACAACCGGACTTTTAGTGATTGCCAAAACCGAAATTGCAATGACACATTTGGCAAAACAATTCGAGTTCAAAACATCTGAACGTGAGTATATTGCGCTTGTTTGGGGAAATGTAAAAGAAGATTCTGGTCGAATTGAAGGCAATATTGCACGCCATGTAAAAGATCGAATGATGATGCAAGTTTTCGAAGATCCAGAAATTGGTAAACCAGCAGTGACACACTACAAAGTGTTGGAACGTTTTGGATATGTAACATTAATATCATGCCAATTAGAAACTGGTCGAACGCATCAAATTCGCGTTCATCTAAAATATATCGGTCATACATTGTTCAACGATGCTAGATATGGCGGTGATTTAATTCTTAAAGGAACAACTTTTACAAAATATAAACAGTTTATTGATAATTGTTTCAAAGCTTTACCAAGACAAGCTTTACATGCCAAAACACTTGGATTTGTTCATCCGACGACAGGCGAAATGATGCGTTTTGATACCGAATTGCCACAAGATATGCAAGATTGTATCGAAAAATGGAGAAATTATTCAACGTCGCATTCTGTTGAAGAAGAAAATTAAAAATCCCTAATATTTTTTTTAAATTATTAATAAATCAATAGATTTTTCTAATTGAGATAATTTATTTGATAATTAAATATTTATATTTTTCGATTTAATAAAATTTTCATTGCTGTCAATTTTCATTTCGTTGTTAACAATTGTATTTAAAAATTATAAATCCAATTTTATCTAAAAGAGATAATGTTTATCAAAAAAATATTTACAATTTAAAAAATCTGACATAAATTTTTCCGAAAAGTATCGATCAGAATAAAGTCATATATATAGGTATGATTTTTTTTTAAAATTCTATGAATTCAATAATAATTTTGAAATTTGGAATTTATTCGTAATCAATTTTCTGCGGATTAAATTTTGAAATCTTTTGTAAATTTCCATAAAAATAATTTTTGTTTTTGGTATCTAATACCAATTTTCCAAAATTCAAAAGTTACTTCAATCGATTAATATTTCTGATTTTTTTTTTTTAAATATTTATTGGAATGAAATAACTAAGATATTTTTTAAATATTATGAAAGTATTTTATTTAAAAATAGATATTATATTTAGATTTGTGTTAAATTATCAAAATGAAAAAAAGCTTTTACAAATTTTTATTTTTTAAATTAATGGGTTGGAAAATCGAAGGTTCTATAAATACAGAATTAAAAAAATGTATTTTTATGGTCATGCCTCACACAAGTTGGCACGATTTTTACTTAGGAGTTTTTACACGTGGTATTCTTGGAATTGAAATAAATTTTGTTGCAAAAAAAGAATTATTCGATTCGGTTTTTGGATTTTATTTTAGATACATGGGTGGCGAACCACTTGATAGAAAAGGAGGTTTAAATAAAGTTGATGCAATTGCAAAAATTTTCGAAAGAAAAGAAGTTTTTAAACTAGGAATTTCTCCAGAAGGAACCCGAAATAGGGTAACAGAATTGAAATCAGGGTTTTACTATATTGCGCTTAAAGCAAATGTACCAATTATTCCAGTTGCATTTGATTATGGAAAAAAAATTGTAAGTTTTGGAAAACCATTTTCTCCAACTGGAAATTACGAAACTGATTTAAAAATTCTAGAAAATCATTTTATTGATGTCACAGGCAAAATTTCTGAAAAAGGTTATAAAATAAAAAAATAAACTATTTTAAATGCTTTAACGAGAATGCTGTATTTGAAAAATAATATTAATTATTTTCAAATACAGCATTTTTGATTTTTTAAAATAAATTACATTTTATTTTTTATCTAGGCGAATATTCAAAAAAAGTTCCGTCTTTATAAAAAAATACAATTCGTTCAACATTTCCATTTTTAGTTAAACTTTCAATTTTTGGATTTTGATAATTTTCAGAAACTGTATTTTCATTATTTAGAGTTTGATTTTCGGAATTCAAATTTTTGTTTTCCGAAAATAAATCATTATTAGTTTTTGATTCAAAAAGTAAAGAAGAAGAAACCACTTTTTTTTCTATTTCAGGAATAATAATTTTATCCGATTTCGGAAAATTTCCTTTGCCATTCAAAATCCAATACAAATCTACTTCTGGAAAAATTTCTATAATTTTTAAAATAAAATCCAAACTTGGTTTGTTTCTTCCTGAAAGTAGGTGAGATAAACTTGAACGTTGTACACCAATTTTATCTGCAAATCCAGAAGCCGAAAGTGAATAATATTCTAATATAATTTCTAATCTTTTAATGAAATCGTCTGTGTTTACCATTGTAAATTTTAATAAAAATTAAATATGTTACAAATGTAAATAATATAATTTACAATAGCTAATTTACAACTGTAAATCATAAAAAAACATTACGAAATACTATATTTTAACTTCATATAAACTGTATTAAACTATTGATAAACAATAATATATTTAAAATTAGAAAACAACTAATATTTTTGTAAATTTAATGTAAAATGAGCGTGTTTAGATACATTAGGATTGTTTACATTAATAAACTTTTAGAAATAATTAACTGTTTACAAATGTAATTAATAGATTGTTTACATTTGTAACATAATAATAAATCGAATGAATTACGAAGAAATTTACAATAGTAACAAGCAAGAAAAATTGTTTGGAAGATATATTACTTTAGAAAATATTGAACCAATTTTGAATCAATTAAATATCAATAATCAACTAGAAACTATTGGTTATTCGGTTCTTGAAAAACCAATATTTAGTTACACAATTGGAAACGGAAAAAACCGAATGCTTATTTGGTCACAAATGCATGGAAACGAAAGCACAACAACCAAAGCAATTTTTGATTTATTAAATCTTTTGCATTCTAAAACAGAATATGCTAAAAATTTATTGAAAAACTTTACATATTGCATAATTCCGATGCTAAATCCCGATGGTGCAAAACTTTATACTAGAGAAAATGCCAATAATGTTGATTTAAATCGAGATTTTAAAAATTTATCTCAGCCTGAAAGCAATGTTTTGATGAAGGTTTTTAATATTTTTAAGCCCGATTTTTGTTACAATACGCATGATCAAAGAACAATTCACGGAATTTATCAATCGGGTAAACCAGCTACAGTTTCATTTTTGGCTCCTTCATTCAATGAAAATTGTGATTATAATGAAAATAGATGCAAAGCAGCTCAAGTAATTGCTGCAATGTTTTTGGGATTAAACAACTTTATACCTAATCAAATTGGACGTTTTGACGATGCATTTAATGAAAATTGTGCAGGCGATAGTTTTCAAAAACTAGGAATTCCTACAATATTGTTCGAAGCTGGTCATTTTCAAAATGATTATATCAGAGAAATTACTAGAAAATATATTTTTATATCATTTTTGATAAGTTTTGAGTTTATATCTTTAAATTGTTTAAAATTAGATAATGTTACCGAATATTTGAATATTCCGCAAAATAATACCAATTTTTATGATATAATATGTAAAAATGTTAAAGTTGTTATTGATAATCAAGAAAAAATTATTAATTTTGCACTTCAATATCAAGAAGTATTGAATAATAATGATATAAGTTATATTGCTGTAATGGCAAAAATTAACAATATTGATAATGATTTTGGACATTTTGTATTCGATGCCAAAAATGAAATTCTAACAAATAGAAATCAAAATTTTCCTGAAATTGATGAAATAGTAAATTTTTCAATTGGAGAAAATTTTAACATATTTAATGGCGAATTTATTATTTAAATACAAAAATTTGTTTATATTTGATAAAATATTAATGTTTATGACATTTCTATAATTTTTAAAAACAAAAAAGTTAACTACTAATATTACAATAATGAGTAAATTTCGGCTAGATGAAGTAGATCATCAAATTCTTGATATGTTAATAGACAATACAAGAGTTCCTTTTACAGATATTGCTAAAAAACTTTTAATTTCTGCTGGTACTGTTCACGTTAGAGTTAAAAAGCTTGAAGATGCTGGAATTATTACTGGTTCTTCGTTAACTTTAGATTATGAAAAACTTGGATATTCATTTATTGCTTATGTAGGGGTTTTTTTAAATAACACATCGCAAACCACTTTTGTACTTGAAAGAATTCAAGACATTCCATTTGTAACTGTTGCGCACGTAACTACTGGAAAATTCAATATCTTCTGTAAAATTCGTGCCAAAGATACTAAACACGCCAAAGAAGTTATTTTTATGATTGACGATATTGAAGGCGTTTATAGAACCGAAACTATGATTTCTCTTGAGGAAAGTATCAATGATAAAAAGCGATTAATGCATACTATTTTTAATAATATGTAATTTTTTTAAATATTTTAACAAAAACCTCAAGTAATTGCTTGAGGTTTTTTATTTTTGTATAAATTTTAAAATTCTTATGTACACGCCAACTAAAATTGAACGATTTAACGAATCGGTTTTGTCAAAATACCAAATTTACAATAGTGTATTTATGACTTTACCTTTCGATTCTATTGATAACACTGGTGTTTTGCTGCCATTATTTTCGGAAGTTTGCGATTCTGGATTCAAAAATAATTTATCTCCAGTTGAAATTATGAATCAATTTTCTAATAAATTTCTAGATGATAAATCAGAGAAAGACATAATTGATTTGTTATTTAAATTTATTCAATATATTGAACGCCAGATAGTTTTGTTTGACGCTATAGAAGATGCTGCGTTTCCGATTGTTAATAATATGGAAGGTTTGGGTTCATTACGAGATATTAAAGAAAAAGCAGAAGAAAAAAATAAAATCGATGAATTGAAAATTTTCTTTAAAAATTTTAAAATCCGTACAGTTTTAACTGCTCATCCAACTCAATTTTATCCCGGTTCTGTGCTTGGAATCATTTCTGATTTGACTAAATCTATAAATAACGACGATTTAATTACCATAAAAAAATTGCTTGCTCAACTTGGTAAAACTCCATTTTTTAAAAAATCAAAACCAACACCCTATGACGAGGCTGTAAGCTTAATTTGGTATTTAGAAAATGTTTTTTATCAAACTGCTGGCGAAATGATGCAATATTTGAATAAAAATATATTCGAAAATCAACAACTTAATAATCCAATTTTAAATCTCGGTTTTTGGCCTGGCGGCGATAGAGACGGTAATCCATTTGTTACAACTAACATAACTTTTCAAGTTGCCAGCCGATTGCGAACTTCGATTTTAAAATGTTATTATTCTGATATTCGAAAATTAAAAAGAAAGCTAACATTCTCTAAAATAGATGTTTTGATATCCGAAGTTGAACTTAAACTTTATCGTTCGGTTTTTTATTCTGATGGCGAAATTTTTATTAATTTAGAAGATTTTAAATCTAAATTAAATCAAATAAAAATTATTATTATTAACGAACATCAATCTTTATATTTAGATGATGTTAATGATTTGATTGGAAAAATAGAAATTTTCGGCTTTTATTTTGCAACTTTAGATATTCGCCAAAACAGTAAAATTCATGGTCAAGTATTCAAAAATATTTTAGAATTGAATTCTGAAAATAATACTAGTTTATTCCCAAGCAATTTTAAAGATTTAAGTGAAAACGACAAAATTTTAATATTAGATTCAATAAAAATCGTTTTAAATCCAAATGATTTTGAAGATACAATCACAAAATCAACTTTGGAATCGATTTTTGCAATGAAGACCATTCAAGAAAAAAACGGAGAATTTGGTGCTAATCGATACATTATAAGCAACAACGAATCGGCTTTGAACGTTTTAGAAGTTTTTGCATTATTCAAAATGTGCGATTGGAACAATCCAAGTGTTGATATAATTCCGCTTTTCGAAGTTATCGATGATTTGCGAAATGCACCGCAAATTATGGAAACATTATATTTAAATAAAAGCTATTCTAATCATTTAAAAAATCGTGGAAACAAACAAACAGTTATGCTTGGTTTTTCTGATGGAACCAAAGATGGCGGCTACTTGATGGCAAATTGGTCAATTTATAAAGCCAAAGAAAATATTACTTCGATTTCTAGAAAATATGGAATAAAAGTCATTTTCTTTGATGGTCGTGGTGGTCCACCGGCACGTGGCGGAGGAAAAACCCATAAATTTTATGCATCTTTAGGTTCGAATATTAAAAATGAACAAATTCAAGTAACAGTTCAGGGTCAAACGATTAGCTCTAATTTTGGAACTTTGGATTCTTGTCGGTACAATCTAGAAAATCTTTTAAGTGCTGGAGTTGCAAACGAAATTTTCAATAAAAATGAAAATTTATTATCTGATTATGATAAAAATATTTTAGATGATTTGGCACAATTTGGTTTCGACAAATACATCGCATTTAAAAATCATCCAAAATTTGTGCCATATTTAGAGCAAATGAGTACCTTGAAATATTTCGAAAAATCGAATATAGGCAGTCGTCCAGCAAAAAGAAATGCCAGCGATAAATTGAATTTTTCCGATTTGCGAGCCATACCATTTGTAAGTTCGTGGAGCCAATTAAAACAAAATGTGCCTGGTTTTTTTGGAGTAGGAACAGCTTTAAAATATTTTGAAGATGATAATAAATGGAATGAAGTTCAAAAATTATATGATAATTCATTGTTTTTTAAAACATTACTCGAAAATAGTATGATGTCATTATCTAAAACATTTTTTCCGCTAACTAGTTATATGAAAGATGATAAGGAGTTTGGAATATTCTGGCAAATTATTTATGATGAATATTTATTGACAAAAAAAATGCTTTTAAAAATTGCAAATCATAAAGAATTAATGGAAAATTATCCTGATGGCAAAGCATCAATAGCAATGCGTGAACGAATTGTTTTGCCACTTTTGACCATTCAACAATATGCTTTACTGCAAATTAAAGAGTTGAAAATAAATGATGTTACAAATGTAAATTTGATTGAAACTTACGAAAAAATTGTTACTCGATCACTTTTTGGAAACACCAATGCAAGTCGAAATTCAGCTTAATTAATTGCAATGTCAATTACAATATCAATAGCAATATTAATTACAATTACAATTATAATATCAATTTAAAAATATATAAATGAACTCAAATCAATTACCTGAAAATGAATATGCTGGATATTTTTCTACTTATATAAAAAGAGTCGAAAATGCAATTTTGCAAGAAGAATTAGAAATTTGTTTGCACGAATTTATAAGATTTGTTCAAAATATTCCTTTGGATAAATTTGATTATCGTTATGCCAATGGAAAATGGACAATCAAGGAAATAATTCAACATATTATTGATACTGAAAGGATTTTTGCTTATCGAGCATTACGAATTTCTAGAAATGATAAAACACCATTGCCAGGTTTTGACGAAAATAATTATGTCGATAATTCAAATGGGAATTTGCGCTCAATTCAAGATTTATTGACCGAAATGGCTGTAGTGCGACAAGCGACATTATCACTTTTTAAAAGTTTTTCCGAAGATCAATTATTAAGAATAGGAACGGCATCTGAAAATCAGATTTCGGTTCGAGCAATTGGTTTTATTATTATTGGGCATCAAAAACACCATCAAATTATTTTTGAAGAACGTTATTTGTAACTTCTTTTTTCTAAAATAGTTAATGCAATTCTGATTTTTTCATAAGGAATTTGCTCTTCAAAATGTTCAAAATATGGTTTTAAAGCTAATGGATTTTCTAGTTCAATTTTTGCGTTTTCAATAGTACTTATTTCATTTTCAGTAATATATTGTAGTAAATCAATATCATTTCCATCTAAAAATAATTTTGATAAATGCGAAAATATTGTGGGTAAAGCTAATTTTCTAATTTCTGCAATCTCTTCGACTTTTTTTCCACTTTCATACATTTCTAAAGTGACTTTATAAGTATTTTCTTTTTTTGGTTTTGAAACATTCAAAAAGGTATAATCAACGATTGCTTGTATGAATCGTTCGCCATATTTTTCTAATTTTGCTTTTCCAACGCCATCAATTGCTATTAATTCTTCAGAATTTGTTGGTTTGTCGGTTTCCATTTGTCGTAAGGCTGCATCGCTAAATACAACATAAGCTGGGACATTTTCAGCAATTGCAATTTCTGCACGCAATTTTCTTAAAGTTTCAAATAAAGAATTTACAATTGTAAATGACTTTTCTTTTAGTTGTTTCTTGCCAATTTCAATTTTTACAACTGTGTTTAATTGTACTTTTTCTGATTCGAACAATACTTTTTTTGCAAATTCGGTTAATTTTAGGTTGTTTTTTTCGTGAAAAGCAATTTCTAAATAACCAAGATTTATAAGCTGAATCAAGTATTGGTTCCAATCATACCAAGAAATATCATTTCCAATATTGTATGTTCTTAAATTTTGGTAGCCTTTATCATAAATCAATGCATTTTTAGAACCTCTTAAAAAATCAATAATTACGCCAATTGGTTCAATTTCTAGCAATCTATTAACTGCCGAAAGTGCTTTCTGCGCAATAATTGTTCCATCGAAAAAAGCTGGTGGATTTTTACAAATGTCGCAATTGCCACAATTTTCATTGACTAATTCTCCGAAATAAGACAATAAAATTTTTCTTCGACAGCTCAAAGCGTCTGCATATTGTTTCATTCGTTCCAGTTTTGCCAATTGAACTTCGGCATTTAATCCTTCTGAAGCAAATTTCTGAAGCTGAATTACATCGCCATAACTTTCAAATAAAACAGTTTCTGATGGTAATCCGTCTCTACCAGCACGACCTATTTCTTGATAATATCCTTCAATGTTTTTTGGTAAATTGTAATGAATTACCCAACGAACATTCGATTTATCGATTCCCATTCCAAATGCAATTGTGGCGCAAACCACTTGACAATCGTCATTTATAAATTCATCTTGGGTTTTCGAACGAACTAAATTATCCAAACCAGCGTGATAAGCTTTGGCTCGAATGCCTATTTTTTGCAATTTTTCGGCTAATTCTTCGGTTGTTTTTCTGCTAAGACAATATATTATTCCAGATTCATTGGGTTTATTTTTCACAAAATCTAGAATTTGTTTTACTCGATCTAAAGCTGGACGAACTTCTAAACTTAGATTTTTTCTATCGAATGATGAGATAAATAATTTTGGATTTACAAGATTTAATTGTTTGCTAATATCCTCACGAGTAGCTTTATCGGCTGTGGCAGTTAAAGCTAATATTGGAGTAGAAGGGAAGCGGTTTTTCAAATATCCCAAATTGGTATATGCTGGTCGAAAATCATGTCCCCATGATGATATGCAATGTGCTTCATCAATTGCTATTAGACTTATGGTTATTGAATCAAAAACTGAATCTAAATAGGACAAACTTTCTGGTGCCAAATAAACCAATTTAACTTTTCCTTCTCTAAGATTCTGAATATGAAATTGTTGCTCGTCTTGCGATTGACTGCTATTGATGTAACAAGCAGCAATTCCATTGGCTTTCAAACTATCGACTTGGTCTTTCATTAATGCGATTAATGGCGAAATGACAATAGTGATTCCCTCAAAAATTAATGCTGGCAACTGAAAACATATCGATTTTCCGCCACCAGTAGGCATAATTGCTAGCGTATCGTTTCCCTCGAGAATATGATTAATAATTTCTTCTTGATTAGGACGAAATTTTTCGAATCCAAAATTTTCTTTTAGTGTTCTGTGTAATATTTGTGAATTCATTTTTTTTACTTTTTCTGTTGATGATATGCACAGCAGTACATCTTTACAATTGTATTTTATAAAATTAAAATTATTTTAGTATTAAAATTGATGTCATTGAAATAACAATTTCATTAAGGTTAAGAAAACAATGTCAAAAAAAAACTTCGACTTGGGTCGGTATTGACAGTAAAAATATTTAATTAATAAAAAAAGAACCCAAATTGAGTTCTTTTTTATTTTTATTTTAAGAGAGATTATAAGTCTTCATCTTCGTCATCTTCATCGTTCGTAGTATCGTTTGTGTCTTTATCATCATCATCATCGTCGTCAAATTCTGGCTTGTCCTCTTTTTCATCTTCATCATCACCATCATCAACCGCATCGTCGTCATCTAAATCAAGGACTTTTGCATCAATTTCTGGAACTTCATCAATTTCATCTTCTTCGTCATAATTGAACATCCTTTCAGAAAGTTTCGTACTAATTTTTACTAAATAAATAGTATCTTCAGTTTTAACTTCAACGGCTTCAATAGCTTCGTCTTTATGGTTTCTGAATCTGATAATGTTTGAGTCGTCATATCCATCAGGAAATTTATCTACCAATAGGTTTAAAATTTCGTTGGTCAGTTTGGAATAATCAACAATAATTCTTTTCATTCTTTTTTTAGTTTGTGATGTTGTATGTGTTAAGACAAATACAAATTTAATTTTTTATTTGAATTTTAAAAAGTTATTTCTATTTTTTTTAAAATAATTTTACATATCCAAAATGTAAGCAAAAATAAGAGGTACAACAATTGTCGCATCAGATTCGACAATGAATTTTGGAGTATCAATATCGAGTTTTCCCCAAGTGATTTTTTCATTTGGAACTGCTCCTGAATAAGATCCGTAACTTGTCGTTGAATCGGATACTTGACAGAAATAACTCCAAAATGGAATATCGTGCATTTCCATATCTTGGTACAACATCGGCACAACACATATTGGAAAATCACCAGCAATTCCGCCACCTACTTGAAAGAAACCAATTCCTTTTCCGACACAATTTTCTGGATACCACTTGGCCAACCACATCATATATTCGATACCACTTTTCATTGTTGTTGCTGTAAATTCGCCTTTTATACAATATGATGAGAAAATATTTCCCATTGTGCTGTCTTCCCAACCTGGAACGACAATTGGCAAGTTTTTTTCGGCTGCTGCAACCATCCAAGAATCTTTTGGATCGATTTCATAATATTGCTCTAAAACTCCTGAATTTAGCATTTGATACATAAATTCGTGTGGAAAATAACGCTCGCCTTTGGTCTCAGCATTGTTCCAAATGTCATATAAATGTTGTTGCAAACGTCGAAAAGCTTCTTCTTCGGGAATGCAAGTATCAGTAACGCGATTGAAATGATTGTCTAATAAATCACGCTCTTCCTGTGGGGTTAAATCACGATAATTCGGAATTCTTTTGTATGAATTGTGCGCTACAAGATTCATAATATCTTCTTCAAGATTGGCTCCTGTGCAAGAAATTATGTGTACTTTATCTTGGCGAATCATTTCGGCTAATGATTTTCCGAGTTCGGCTGTACTCATTGCTCCTGCAAGAGTTATCATCATTTTTCCGTTGTCAAGAAGATGCTCTTCATAACCTTTTGCTGCATCGACAAGTGCTGCTGCATTGAAATGCAAATAATGTTTTTCGATGAATTGTGATATTGGTCCTTTCATATTGTATGTTTTCCTCTCCCCAGCCCTCTCCGAAAGAGAGGGAGATGTTAATTGAGAGTGTTAATGTTTAAAATTATTATCGTTAATTATTGGATTGCCCTAGCCCTGATGGAAGGGAAAAACATTTTTGTCTCGTTTTTTTTCTAACGAGACAAAAATTTTTGGAATGACAGCAGGAAATAGCTCCAAAAAAAATATCTAATATCTAAAATCTAATATTTTATTTATAACCTAAAATATCCAAAACTTGTTTAGATGTTTGTTGTTCCGAGAAAACTTCGGTGGTTAAAAAACCGTTTTCGTCTTTGTCAATTAATATGTGTTTTGGTTGCGGAATCAGGCAATGGTGCAATCCGCCATAGCCACCGATTGTTTCTTGATAGGCGCCAGTGTTAAAAAAACCAATGTATAGAGGTTTTTCTTTGCTGTATTTTGGCAAATAAATGGCATTCATATTCTGCTCGGAATTGTAATAATCGTCGCTGTCGCAAGTCATTCCGCCCAATAAAACTCGCTCGTAAGTATCATTCCAACGGTTGACGGCAAGCATTATGAAACGCTTGTTAATCGCCCAAGTATCTGGTAATGTGGTTATAAACGATGAGTCAATCATGTTCCATTTTTCACGATCGTTTTGTTGTTTTTGATACAATATTTGATAAATAGCTCCACCACTTTCGCCAACTGTGTATGATCCGAATTCGGTAAAAATGTTCGGAACATCAACTTCGGCTTCGTCGCAAGCAATTTTTACTTGGTTGATGATTTCGTCAATCATATATTGATAATCATATTCGAATGCTAATGAATTTTTTATTGGAAAACCACCACCAATATTCAATGAATCTAAGGTTGCACATTCTTTTTTTAGTGATACATAAACTTTAATACATTTTACCAATTCGTTCCAATAATAAGCCGTGTCCATTATTCCAGTATTGATAAAAAAGTGCAACATTTTGAGTTCCAAATCTTTATTTTCTAGAATTTGTTTTTTGTAAAATGGCACAATGTTTTTATATCCAATTCCAAGACGTGAGGTATAAAATTCAAATTTTGGTTCTTCTTCGGCAGCAATTCTAATTCCGATTTGAAATTTTCCTTTAATTTCGGCTGTTAACAAGTCTAATTCTTCGTAATTATCAATAATCGGAATTGTTTTTTTGTGACCATTATTGATCAATCTGGCAATGTTCGAAATGTATTCGTCTCGCTTGAATCCGTTGCAAATAACGTAAGTGTTTTTGGTAATTTTACCAGTTTTCATTAAGTTTTCGACGATATTCACGTCAAATGCTGATGAAGTTTCTATGTGTATGTCATTTTTGAATGCTTCATTCATAATGTATTCAAAATGAGAACTTTTGGTACAGTAACAATAATAATATTTGCCAGCATATTTGTTTTTTTCCATCGATTTTCTGAACCAGTTTTTGGCTCTTTGAATGCTTTTGGTTATTTGTGGCAAATAGGTAAATTTTAAAGGTGTGCCATATTGCTCGACCAATTTCATTAAATCGATATCGTGAAACTTCAAATTGTCTTTGTTTAAAGCAAATTCTTCTTGCGGAAAATAATAGGTTTGGTTAATTAAATCAGAATATTTAGTATTCATTTAGTATAATTTGTAGTTGATTAAAAAAAAGTAAATTTTGATTTAATCGAAATTTTAAACTCGAATATTGGCATAAATAATGGGTAATTTTTCTTGAAATGAATTTGAAAACAAAAATATATCAAATTCCATAAAACCATTTTGCGAATTACCATTTTTATAAACCATTGAAAAAGATGGATTGCAAGTATTTTGACTATTGACAATATTTAATATGGTTTTGTTTTTTCTCATTATTGCAAATGTAAAAAATAAATATTTTTTATTGTAATACTTTTCATTATTATTTTATTAATTTTTTGCCACGAATTCTACTAATACTCACAAATTAAAAATAATAAATTCAATTTCACTAATTTGCGAATATTAGTAAAATTTGTGGTTAATCTTTTTTATATTCTTCGAATGCGTTAATAATCAATTCATTTTCAACGAATTGATTGATTTTAATTTTTCCTATTCCATCAAGCAACGCAAATTGAATGTTTCCATATTCGTTTTTTTTGTCGTGAATAAGTAGTTCTAAAATTGGTTCTAAATCATTTTCACTGAAAGTAATTTTGTCGAAAATGTCGTTTATTGTCGATTTTATTTTTATGTATTCTACTTCATTTATAAGATTTTTTTGCAGTGAAATATAACTTTCCAAAATCATTCCAACAGCAATGGCTTCGCCGTGTAGTAATGTTTTTTTGTTTTCGTTTTCAAGGAAATAACTTTCGATTGCGTGACCCAAAGTATGACCAAAATTTAAAGCTTTTCTAATTCCGTTTTCGGTTGGATCTTGGGTAACGATATTATTTTTAATAATTATTGATTCATAAATTAATTCATTCAAATTATTAGTATCAAGTTTTGATAAATCTAGGAATTTTTTCCAATAAATGGCATTTGCAATTAATCCGTGTTTGAGCATTTCTGCCAATCCAGAACGCATTTCGAGTTGGTCAAGTGTTTCGAGATAATCAGCATCAATAATTACCATTTTAGGATTAGTAATGGTTCCAATTTGGTTTTTTAAATTGCCTAAATCAATACCATTTTTTCCACCAATCGATGCATCAACCATTGCGAGTAAGGTTGTTGGTACATTTATAAAATCGATTCCACGTTTGAAAGTCGAGGCAACAAATCCTCCTAAATCAGTAACAACACCACCACCAAGATTGATTATCAAGGTTTTACGATCGCCACCCAATTCAGTTAGAACTTTCCAAATTTCGACGCAAGTGTCAATATTTTTATTGATTTCTCCATTTTCGAATTCAATAATTTCGATTTTTAATTCGGTACATATATAAGGTAGAAAATTATTTAAACATTTTTCATTGGTATTGCTGTCAACTATCACAAAAATATTAGAATATTTATTTTGTTGTATATGATTATTGAGTGCTTCGTAGCCTTTTTCGTTAAAAAAAATCGTATAATTACTGGCTTGAATAGATTGCATAATTAGAATTAAAATAGATTAGCAAAATAAAGTAATTTTTGTTTAATATTTCTCGAATGCTGATTATATTTGTAAAAATATATTAGACATTTTGCCACAAAGACTCAAACACACAAAGTTTTTTCTTTTTTAATTTGTTTAAATATTATTTAATTTACTTTGAGTTTTTGTGCCTTTTGGCAAATAAAAAAATCTTTTATTAGTTTGATAAATGAATCCAATTTTCAATAATACACAAGTTGCTTTTTCATTAAAAAGTGATACCGAATTAGATAGAGCTTATTTTTTATTTAAAATGATAGCCAATCAACCTTTGGTTCGCATTGGAACTGCGGTTACTAATTTTGCATTAAAAGCCAATTTGCCAGTCGAAGGATTAATTCGTGCAACTGTTTTTGACCATTTTTGTGGCGGAATTAACGAGGAAGATTGCTTGAAAGTTGTCGATAATATGTTTACCAAAGGTGTTTCATCGGTTTTGGATTATTCGGTCGAAGGCAAAGAAGACGAAGCTCATTTTGACGATGCGATGAATATGGCTTTGAAAATTATTGAATTCGCTAAAGAAAAAAAATCGATTCCATTTGTGGTTTTTAAGCCAACAGGTTTTGGTCGATTTGAATTGTATGAAAAATTAGGCGAAGGTCAAACTTTGAATTCTGACGAACAAGCCGAATGGAATAGGGCAGTGGAACGTTTTGAAAAAGTTTGTAATTCGGCTCACAAAAATGATATTTTGTTATTAATTGATGGAGAAGAAAGTTGGATGCAAGATGCATCTGATGATTTGGTTGAATCAATGATGCGTAAATACAATAATGATAAATGTATAGTTTTTAATACTTTACAAATGTATCGTTGGGACAGATTAGATTATTTGAAAAAATTGAATGAACGAGCAAAAATTGATGGTTTTTATATTGGAATGAAACTCGTTCGTGGCGCTTATATGGAAAAAGAAAACAAACGAGCGGAAGAAAAAGGTTATAAATCGCCCATTTGCGAATCTAAAGAAGCAACCGACGAAAATTATGACGCTGCAGCTGAATATATGATGCAAAATCTAGATAAAATGTCAATTTATTTAGGAACGCACAACGAAGAAAGTACCTACAAAATGCTAGATTTAATGCAAAAAAATGGCATAGCTAACAACGATCCTAGAATTTGGTTTGGTCAATTGTATGGAATGTCGGACAATATTAGTTACAACTTGGCCGAAAACGGCAATAATATTTCGAAATATTTGCCATTTGGTCCAGTAAAAGATGTTATGCCGTACTTGATTCGCCGTGCTGAAGAAAATACATCTGTTGCTGGGCAAACCAGTCGGGAACTGAATCTATTGAAAATTGAGCGAAATAGACGAAAAGGTCGAAATTAATTTGCAGTTTTTAGTCGAAGCTTTCAATTTTTAAGTTTTATATTAAATGATATAAGCCAATAAAATTCCAAAAATAATCATTGAAATTTTGGCTATATTAAATTTATGACCTTCGTTACTTTCAAAAATGATTGTCGATGAAATGTGAAATAATATTCCGATTACAATCGCAGTAATTTCTGCGTAATACACATTTAAAATGGGCAAATAATCTGTTAAAAAAGTTCCAAGTGGTGTCATTATTGCAAATAGGATCATAAATAAAAATATTGCTTTTTTATTTAATCCAGAATTTACAAGAAATGTTGTTAAAATAATCGAAATCGGAAAATGATGAATTGCAATTCCTAAAGCTAAATCACCGTGATGACTAACTGGCAAACCTTCTAAAAGTGCGTGAATACAAAGAGAAATAAATAAAAGCCAAGGAATTCGAGTCATTTTTTCGTGACCATGAACATGACCATGTTCTGCACCTTTTGAAAAAAATTCTAATAAAATTTGAAATAAAATTCCACCCATTATAAACAATCCTAAATTATTAGATTTAGATTTGTAAACTTCTGGTAACAAGTGAATTACTGTTATTGATAGTAAAAATGAACCACTAAAAGCCAAAAGTAATTTAAGGTTGATTTTGTTTTTTGGTTGCAATAAAAATGCAAGGCCGTAACCCAATAAAACGGAAATTAATGGCAATAAATAATTCATTACTTAAAAATCATTATTAAACGTTCACTATCTAATTTGTGAAATTTTTTCAGTTTATAATCTCCAAATGTATCCAATAAATCAATATCGGCTTTTGCCATAAGATTTTCGAAATCTTGCAATGTAAAAGCTCGAACTTTTTCAGTAAAATGAAATTTTTCTTCATTTGCTACAAAATCAATTTCTTTGAATATGTAACCTTCTGATTGATAACGTTTAATGTGAAACTCGATTTCATCGACTATTTTTATCTCTTGGATAACCAAATTCGGAATTACATTATTAACATTCATAAAATCAATAACTCCAAAACCATATTCAGAGAGGCTTTCTTTAATAGAAATTAAAGTTTTTAGGTTGTCATCATCATTTTCGAAATAGCCAAAACTTGTGAATAAATTTAATATCGCATCAAATTTTTCTTCAAACGGTTTACGCATATCGTGAACTTTAAAATGTAAAGTTTCATTGGCGTTTTTATTAGCAATTGCAATGCTATTTTCAGATAAATCTACACCTAAAACATTATATCCCAATTGATTTAAGTAGATTGAATGTCGTCCTTTTCCACATGCCAAATCCAAAACTTTTGATCCTTCATCCATATTTAGATAAAAAGTCAAATTATCCATAAAAATTTGAGCTTCACGAAAATTTCTTTCTTTATATAATATGTGATAATAAGGAGAATCGAACCAACTTGAAAACCAATTTTTTGATTCAGGATTTTGGATTTTGGAATTAGGATTTGAAGAATCTGACATTTATTATTATTTGAAAACGATTTAAATGCAAATTTAGACTATTTTTGCATAAAATTACATATTGATTTATTAATTACAAAGATTTTAATTCCCCCTTTGGGGGCTAGGGGGCTATGGAAGATAATTTTAGAATGATTGCGAAAACCTTTTTTGGTTTCGAAGAAATATTAGCAACCGAATTGAAAAACCTTGGCGCACAAGATGTTGAACAAGGTGTTCGAATGGTTAGTTTTAAAGGTGATAAAGGTTTTATGTATAAAGCGAATTTAAGTTTGCGCACTGCTTTGAAAATTTTGAAACCTATTTATTTTTTTAAAGCCAAAGATGAAAAAGCACTTTACAAAGGAATAGCAGGAATAAATTGGAGTAAATTTTTGAACGCCAATCAGACATTTGTTATCGATGCAACTGTGCATTCTGACCATTTTAATCATTCTGAATTTGTATCTCAGAAATGTAAAGATGCAATTGTTGATCAATTTAGAGAACGAACTGGACAAAGACCAAGTATCGAAAAAATCCATCCAGATTTAAGAATAAATATTCATATTGATAAAGAAAATGTGTCGGTTGCGCTTGATACTTCTGGAAATTCTTTGCACCAACGTGGTTATCGTTTAGCAACTAATTTGGCTCCAATTAACGAAGTTTTGGCTGCTGGAATTTTAATTCTTTCAGGTTGGGATGGTCAAACTGATTTTCTGGATCCGATGTGTGGTTCAGGTACTTTTCTTGCCGAAGCAGCAATGATTGCATGCAATATTCCAGCAAATATTAACCGAAAAGAATTTGCTTTCGAAAAATGGAATGATTGGGACAACGAACTTTTTGACAATATTACAAACAGTTTATTGAAAAAAGTACGTGAATTTCATCATACAATTAAAGGTTTTGACAAAGCCCCAAGTGCTGTTCAAAAAGCAAAGGAAAATATAAAAAATGCTAATCTAGACGAATACATATCAATCGAAGAAGATAATTTTTTTGATACCGAAAAAACCAATGAAGGCAAATTACACATCGTTTTTAATCCACCATATGATGAGCGTTTGAACATTCAAATGGAAGATTTTTATAAGAATATTGGCGATACTTTAAAGAAAAATTACCCAAATACCAATGCTTGGTTCATTACCGCAAATCTAGAAGCACTAAAATTTGTTGGATTAAAACCATCACGAAAAATAAAGCTTTTTAATGCAAGCTTAGAAGCCAGATTAGTTAAATATGAGATGTATGAAGGCAGCAAAAGAACTAAATTTCAGGTTGTTGAATAGTTTTATTCGATTATTAATTTATTAGAATATTTTTTATTATCTTGTTCTATTTCAACAATATATATGCCTTTATTTAAACTTTTAGTATCAAATTTAGTTTGCTTATTTATAAAAGATTCATTAACTATTTTTCGACCTTGAAAATCATATATTGATAAATTTAAATTTTCAAAGTTGTTAGCATTGTAAAAGCTTATCGAAAAATAATTTTGTGCGGGATTTGGATAAATTCTAAATGTATCACGCTTTTTTTCAACAATTTTTGAGTTTAGAACAGTTGGAATATCGCCATACCAGCCGCCACGGCAACCTGTCGAAACATAAATTCGGTTTTCAATTTTCATATCGCCTTCAATATTGCCAATTAAACCTTCGGGAATATTAGCTGTACCTAAATCGTTAAAAGTTTGTCCTAAATCATAGGATATAAAAATGCTTTCTTGGTTGCCGATTTTCCCGTAAACAATTAACGATGCGACATTAGTATTCGATTTTTTCATACCAAAACCAAAAGCATAAACTTCTTGAATACTTGTTAATACGCTAAAAGTTGCACCGCCATTGGTCGAATGATAAAGCGAACGACTTTGCAAACTTGAATCATTTTGCAAAATATAATTATTAAATGGAGCAAACCAAATATCATCTTCCAAAAAAGGATTGGCTTTCAATTGGCCATTTCCTGTAATTGGTAATACTTCGGAACTCATTATTTGCCAATCTAAACCGCCATTTATTGATCTTCGTAACTCTGGAATAAAATAAAAATCAATAGAATTTTCAACTGGTATTCGGCGGTTGTAGTAATAATAATACTTGTTTCCATTGACTTTATCGCTATCTAACGATTTGCCAATTGAGTAAGATGAATTCATACTAAATGGAAAATTTCCTTCGCTGTAATTAATATCGTTGCAATAAGTCCAAGTTGTGCCACCATCATTAGAAAATCGAGGTTGATTTTTAATTTCTGTCAAACATTCAGGCAAACTACTTGTAAAATTTGGCACCCAAACCATATTATTAATATTGGTTGACGAAATAGCAATATTGCCACCCCAAGGCGCATTCGAACAATTTCGAACTTGATTATTGATATTTTGCCACGTTAAACCGCCATCATTAGTTTTAATAACTCTATTTTCATTAATTGGAAAATCGGTGTTTTGACCAATTAAAACCATTGTTTTTGGATTTTGAAAACTATATTCAAGACTAATCCCAGAGCCAAGTCCCAAAGTTGAATCTAATTTGCTAAGTGCTGCATTATCTAAATCCTGATATTTTACAGCTAAAATGTCCATAACGCTTGCAAATAAAGGCGTTGTGTTTGGTAATGGTGGAGAAATCATTGAATTAACGCAAAGAATTTCTAAATCTTTCATGACATTATTCGATGTAATATTTACTGGACTAGCAGTAATGTCGTCGACCTTCATCACGCCATTTCCGCTGGTAATCCATATTTTTTTGTTATCGATTGCATCAAATGAAATGTCGCCAACCCAATCATATCCGTCAGAACTTAACCAGCTTGTTGGAGTCGAAAATAAGGCTTTTTTGTAATTTTCTGTACAACTTTGATAGCCAGAAATTGGCTCTGTTGTCAAAATTTTCCAATTTGGATTTGTCGCATCGAAATTTTCGGTATAAAATATTTTTCTTGGAGTAGTGCCACGAACAGCAATGTAAACTGTGTTTGGAAAATTTGGTCGAATTCCAATCGCATTGAATTTGTATTTGCTGTAAAATGGACAGTTAAAATTATTAGATAAACCTGGCGTTTTGTTTGAATAAATTCCTGAACAATCGTTCGGATTTGGAATAAATTGCCAAATTTCACCATCAAAAGCGTCGTTATCGGCAATTAATGCAACGATTAATCGATTATTTTCGAATGTTGCACGAATTGGATTGTAGGTATTGACATCGAATCCATTTGATAGAAAACACCAATTTTGTCCACCATCATTACTTCGATAAATGCCTTGATCAATCAATCCGACATAAATATTTTTAGAAACAAGTTGCGAGTTTATGGAAATTGTTGAACTTGAATCAAAAACCACGAAACTTATTCCGCCGTTTACAGGCAATCCACCATTGCCACCAGTTTGTGTAAATGTTTCAACTTTATTCCAATTTAATGCGGCATTTGTGGTTTTAAATAATCCGTCGAAACGTGTGCCACAATAAACTACATTGCTATTATTTGGATCAACAGCCAATTTTTCTCCTGAACAGCGCCAAGCACCATTTCCAAAAACTTTTCTAGATTCGTTCCAACCTTGATTAACAGTCCAAGTTTGACCATTATTGTTTGATTTTAAAAGATAAGATTTATATCCATAATTTCCTGATAATGCATAAATTACTTGATTTTCGCCCGAAGTAGTTTTATCGATTGCAAAACTTTCTACGCTAGAAATATCTCGTTGGTTTATCGTTATTAAATTATCAAAAAGATTTATCCATTTTTGATTAGAATCATCAAATCTAAAAATGCCACCAACATCGGTGCGAATGTATTTTGCATTATTAATTGGATTAATTGTTAATCCGTCAACATAGCCCATTCCTAAAGTCGAAACATTTTTCCAATTTACTTGCGCAAATGTAACAATTGAAAATAAAACTAGACTTATCAGGATAACGCCTTTCGATAATTTAAATGATTTTTTTTGATTTTTAATAATATTTGATTTCATAATTTCCCGTTATTAAATGTTAAAATTTTTAATTGGGAGTTTTATGAAACTGTTTGAAGTATTGATTTACAAATATATAAATAATTATTACAATAAAAAATAGTACTAATAATTTTTCATAAAAGTATTTTATAATTATTTTTTAATACTCCAAAACGCTAAATTTGTACAATAAAAAAAACATGGAAATCTATAAAAAACTTCAATTACAATACGAATTAGAATTAAAAATCATTAAAAAAAAATACAATTTAATTAGTGTTTTTAGATTTATTTGTATTGTGTTTTTTTTAATTTTTGGATATTATTTTTTTAAGAGCAACAATCAATTATTTCTTTATTTATCAATATCCAGTTTTATAGTTTTTGTTATTTTAATAAGGTTTCATAATAAAATTAGTCTAGAAAAGGAACTTAAAGAAGCAATAATTTCTATCAATAAAAATGAAATAACTTTTTTAAATCGTGAGCAAATTCCTTTCGAAAACGGTTCAGAATTTATTGATTTTAATCATACATATTCCTATGATTTAGATATTTTTGGTAATGATTCACTTTTTCAAAATCTCAACAGAACTTTTACATATATTGGTAAAAAAACACTTGGAAATTCATTACTGAAAGTTTTAACAAATGATGAAATTATTGAAAATCAAGTATTTATACAAGAATTATCCAAGAAACTAAATTGGCGACAAGAACTTATGTCAATTTCTAAAATAAGCAATGATAAAAAATTGCACTATGAAAATTTGATTGCTTGGAGCCGATTTAATAGCAAACCAATTCATAAAATTGATATAGTTTTGTCGTTTTTGCTTCCAGCTATTTTTGCAATCATGATTATTGCTTATATAATTACTAAAAATAATGTTTTTTTTAATTATTTAAGTTTTTTATTTATTACAAATCTTATTTTTGCTGGACGATTTTTAAAACGAATTAAACTCGAAAATTCTAACTCGACCAATATTGATAAAATTGTCAAACAATACGGATTATTAATTCAAAAAATTGAAAATGAAACATTTACATCAAAAAAAGGTGTGGATTTACAAAATAATCTAGCCAATGAATTTCAAAAAGCAAGTCTTTCATTAGGTAATTTATCTAAACTATTTGCAAAATTAGATTCAATCGGAAATTTAATAATGACCATTATATTAAACGGAACAATTTTATATCATTTTCATAATCTAAAATCAATAATTGATTGGAAAACTACGAATGACAAAAATTTAGAAAACTGGCTCGATATTATTGGCGAATTCGAAATGTTAAATAGTTTTGCAAATTTCGCATACAATAATCCAGAATTTACATTTCCAGAATTAAATGAAAATCATGAAATTTCTTTCCAAAACTTATCGCATCCATTATTAAATCCAAAAACACGTGTCGGTAATAATGTTGATTTCCAGCCACAATCCTATATGATTTTGACAGGTTCTAATATGTCTGGAAAAAGTACTTTTCTAAGAAGTTTAGGCATAAATATGGTTTTAGCAGGAATTGGTGCGCCAGTTTGCGCTACAAATGCGAACATTCATCCGCTACAAATTTTGGTTTCAATGCGATTATCAGATTCATTATCAGACAGCGAATCTTATTTTTATGCCGAAATAAAACGCTTAAAGCAAATAATGGACCAGCTAGAAAACAAAACAGCGTTTGTGCTTCTTGATGAAATCTTGCGTGGCACCAATTCTGACGATAAAAGAACAGGAACTATCGAAGTTGTTAAGAAAATGATTTCGAAAAACGCAATCGGAGCAATTGCAACTCATGATATTGAAGTTTGTTTTACAACAAAAGATTATCCAAATCAGCTAATAAATAAATGTTTCGAAGTTGAAATTATTAACAATGATCTACATTTTGATTTCAAACTTCATGACGGAATTTGTAAAAATAAAAGTGCTACTTTCCTAATGAAAAAAATGGGCGTAATTAATTAAATGGTTCTTCCATGAATTCAATGAATGAATTAATTTTAAAAAAAAGCCACCAATCACACTAATTTTCACTAATAAAAGCCATAAAATAATTCCACAAATCCAAATTACCAAACTTTAGAATTTGTGTGATTAAATTTTTGAAATTTATAATTTGTGCAAATTTGTGTAATTTGTGGTAGAAAATTTTTACCCACAAATCACACTAATTTTCACTAATAAAAGCCATAAAATAATTTCATAAAACTAAATTACCAAACTTTAGAATTTGTGTGATTAAATTTTTGAAATTTATAATTTGTGCAAATTTGTGTAATTTGTGGTAGAAAATTTTTACCTACAAAATTCGTGGCAGAACCAATTAAATTTTCCATAATTTTCATTATGCGAATTTGTTTTTTTGTAAAAATAAAAATTTCACGTCCAAACAATTATTCATTTCTAAAATTCGAAATTATTACTTAAATTTGCAAAAAATATTTAAAAATGGAAAACGGAATATATGCTAAATTCAACACAACTCGTGGTTCGATTTTAGTGAAATTAACACACGATTTAACACCAGGAACTGTTGGAAATTTTGTGGCTTTGGCAGAAGGAAATTTAGAAAATAAAATAAAACCTCAAGGCACACCTTATTATAATGGTTTAAATTTCCACCGAGTAATTCCCGATTTTATGGTTCAAGGCGGTTGCCCACAAGGCACAGGAACTGGTGCGCCAGGCTATAAATTCGACGATGAATTTCACCCAACTTTAAAACACGATCAGCCAGGAGTTTTGGCAATGGCAAACTCTGGACCAGGAACCAACGGTTCACAATTTTACATCACGCACGTGCCAACAAGTTGGTTAGATGGAAAACACACAGTTTTTGGTCACACAATTGAAGGTCAAGATGTTGTAGATGCAATTGCGCAAGGCGATATTCTTGAAACTCTAGAAATTGTTAGAGTAGGTGCAGATGCAGAAAAATGGAATGCTATCGAGGCTTTTAGAACTTTCGAAGGTTCAAGAGCAAAACGAGAAGCAGCCGAAAAAGCCGAATCCGAAGCCAAAATGGAGCAACTTGCAGCTGGTTTCGAAAAAACCGAAAGCGGATTGAGATACCAATTTATTCAACGTGGTTCGGGCAAACAAGCCGAAAGTGGCAAAACAGTTTCGGTGCATTATGAAGGTTCATTAGAATCTGGAAAAGTTTTCGATTCATCATATCCACGCAAAAAACCAATCGAATTTAGACTTGGTCAAGGTCAAGTTATCCAAGGTTGGGACGAAGGAATTGCACTTTTAAAAGTTGGTGACAAGGCAAGATTTGTTATTCCGTCGCACTTAGGTTATGGCTCTCAAGGAGCTGGTGGCGCAATTCCTCCAAACGCAACATTGATTTTCGATGTCGAATTAATGGAAGTAAAATAAGTAGACAATTTTTAGTATTCAGTTTAAAAAAATCCCAATAGCTTTTTTGTTATTGGGATTTTTTATTTTTAGGAACGAATAACTAGGCATTTTTAGGTTTTGTAATTCCCGCTGCCTTTCCAAAAGTTTTTTATCTTGAAAAAAAATCAAGATAAAAAACGTTTTTCCCTAACATCGGGGTTAGCTAGGATTGTTTTTTGAATTTTTGGAATGATTGTCAAAATATCAAATAATTTTGCAAGTATTTAACTAAATTTTATAACTAATTTAAAAAACCTATTCTTACATTTACATTAACATGAACAACAACGAAGTAACAATTATTGGTGGTGGATTAGCAGGTTTAACAGCTGGAATTCATTTGTCAAAAATTGGAATTCAAGTTACAATAATAGAAAAAAATAGTTTTCCAAAGCATAAAGTTTGTGGCGAATATATTTCTAATGAAGTCTTACCTTATCTAAAATCTCTAGATTTAGATATTGAAAGTTTAAATCCAACAAATATTAAGAAACTACATTTTTCAACCACAATTGGAAAATCGATTTACGCAAAATTACCATTAGGCGGTTTTGGAATTAGTCGTTATGTTTTAGACGAATTTTTATTTAAAAAAGCTTTAGAAAATGGTTGTAAAATCATTCATGAAAACGTTGATAACATTGAGTTTATTAATGATCAATTCAAAATAAAAACATCAAATAATTTAATTTTAACTTCAAAAATTGTCATTGGTGCTTTCGGAAAACGATCTAACATTGACCAAAAATTACAACGAGATTTCATGCAAAAAAACTCACCTTGGTTGGCAGTAAAATCGCATTATTCAGGAACTTTTGCCAACGATTTGGTTGGATTACATAATTTTAAAGGTGGATATTGTGGCGTTTCCAAAGTAGAAAATGATAAAGTAAATATTTGTTATTTAGCAGATTACGAAACTTTTAAACAATATAAAAACACCAATGATTATCAAAAAAATATTCTTTCTAAAAATCCTCATTTAAAAGAAATCCTAGAAAAATCTGTTTTACTTTTTGAAAAACCATTAACAATTAGCCAAATATCATTCGAAGAAAAAAAAGCCGTCGAAAACCATATTTTGATGATTGGCGACACAGCAGGATTAATTCATCCGTTGTGCGGCAACGGAATGGCAATGGCAATTCACAGTGCAAAAATAGTTTCCGAATTAATTGAAAAATTCATTAAGAATGAGATTTTTTCAAGAAACGAACTCGAGAGCGAATATCAAAAACAATGGAATTTCAATTTCAAAAAACGATTAAAAACGGGTCGATTGTTGTCAAATTTATTACAAAAACACAAACTATCCGAAGTTTTAATGCGTATATTGGTTGTATTTCCGTTTTTGCTTTCAATAATAATTAGAAAAACCCACGGAAAACCTATTTAATGTCAATAAACACAAAATTTAGAACTGATGATCCAGAAATTATGGACGATTTTGCAATGGAAGGCGAAATTCTTCGTAAAGCTTTAGATAAAATTGCAAAAATAAATCAATTGCTTGGTGGAAATCAATTAACTTTACAAGGTGTTCATGAATTAATTCAAAATATTGATAAAAATCAGGAATTAATAATTGTAGATATTGGTTGCGGAAATGGTGATATGCTAAGAAAATTAGCCGATTTTGGACATAAAAATCATTATAATTTTAATTTAATCGGACTAGATGCCAATGCTTTCACAATAAATTATGCTCAAAAATTATCAGAAAATTATTTAAATATTAGTTATAAATGTGAAGACATTTTTGATAAACAATTTAGTGAATTAAAATGTGATATAGTATTGTGTACATTGACATTACATCATTTTAAAAACAATGAAATTGAAAATTTATTACAACTATTTTATGAAAATTCAAAAATAGGAATTGTAATAAACGATTTGCAAAGAAGTGCAATTTCTTACAGATTATTTCAGTTGTTGTGTTTTGTTTTTCGATTAGATAAAATGCCTAAAAAAGATGGATTAACATCAATTTTAAGAGGTTTCAAAAAACAAGATTTAGTTGATTTTTCTGAAAAATTAAAGTTTAAAAAATATACAATTTATTGGAAATGGGCGTTTCGTTATCAATGGATAATTAGAAAAGACTTAAAGATATAAGACATAGAGATATAAGACTTAAAGATAAAAGACATAGAGATATAAGACTAAAATTTTTTATCTAAAAGTCTAACATCTAAAAGTCTAACATCTAAAAGTCTAATATCTAAAAGTCTAACATCTAAAAGTCTAACATCTAAAAGTCTAACATCTAAAAGTCTAACATCTAAAAGTCTAACATCTAAAAGTCTAACATCT
>JAYWGV010000069.1:0-74089 GCA_043778105.1 Bacteroidota bacterium | reverse complement strand
CATTGGGTTTTGTTATTTTGCAATTACAAAGAACCTAAATTAGATTCGTAACTCAATGGTTTTTATTCAATTACCTCTTAACTTAATGACATTGGACTAAAGTCAACGGCAATTGATATTAAAGCCTAAATTCCTTTATTCTCACTTCAATTGCCTTTGACTTTAGCCAAAGGTTTTGTTAGAATTATGTTTTATAGGCTTTAGCCAAATTAGCATCAATTTTGGCTAAAGCCAATGAATAAAAACCTTTTAAACCGTTGACTAAAGTCAACGGCAATTGATATTAAAGCCTAAATTCCTTTATTATCACTTCAATTGCCTTTGATTTTAGCCAAAGGTTTTGTTAGAATTATGTTTTATATGTTTTAGCTAAATTAGCTTCAATTTTGGCTAATGCCAATGAATAAAAACCTTTTAAACCGTTGACTGTAGTCAACGGCAATTGATATAATCTTTAAAAGGTTTTTCAGAATTTATTTTTTGAAAAGCTTTTTAATTAAATTTTTCGCATAATTTCTTCAAAATCATTCTCTACCAACCCACAACTTCTATTCTCACACAAATAAAACAAATCTTGATTTTCTTGAAATCTATTTTTTAGAAATGGCAAATCGCTTTTCATAGAACTTCCAGCCAAAACAACATTCGGAAAATAATTTTTATTAAACATTTTGGCATTTGCAACAGCATTGTTTCCACAAATTGACAATTCTTTATTTGCGTTCGAAAAATTCATAAAAACTTGCATCCAATTGGCATAAGCCGAAGGATAATCGATATTCGGAATCACGTGGTGCAACATTTTCTTGCAAATCGTTTCGTAATATTGGCTCTCGAAATAAATACTCAATTTGAATAAATTATTCGCCATAACCGAGTTCGAAGCCGAAATTACATTGTCTTCAATCTCGAAATGGGTTGAAATTAATTTTTCATCTTGATTGGATGTGAATCTAAAAAATCCAGACTCAGTATCATAAAAATTGTCAAAACAATAATCAATTAATTGTTTGGATTTTTGTAACCAATTTTCATCGAAAGTAACTTCGTACAAAGCTATAAAAGCCTCGATTACAAAACAATAATCTTCAAGATAACCGTTAATTGTGGCTTTGTTATTTTTGAAATTATGAAATAAATTGTCATTTTCTGACCATACATTTTTACAAATAAAATTGGCGTTTTTTAAGGCTACTTCTAGATATTTTTCATTTTCTAAAGCTTTGTATGCATCAACAAAACCTTTTAACATTAAGGCATTCCACGAAGTCAAACATTTATCGTCCAATCTTGGTTTGGCTCGTTTTTCACGCTCAGTATATAATAATTTTTCCCAAGAAGATTTCTTTATTTCTAAATCTTGTGGCGAAATCTCATTTGCGAAAGCGATATTTTCCAAAGCATCATTTTGAATCAAAACATAATTGTCGTTTTCCCAAAATCCAAATTCGTTGATATTAAAAACTTGAGAAAAAAGCTTAAAATCTTGACCTATAATTTCTTGCAATTCGGGTTTAGTCCAAACATAAAATGCGCCTTCTTCAAGATGATTTTTACTATTCAAAGAATCGGCATCAAGCGCCGAATAGAAACTACCAAAATCAGTAAACCATTCTTTTTCGAGAAACTGCAAAGTTTTTTCAATAACGGTTTTATACAAATTGTTTTTGGTCAATTTATAAGCATCGGCATAGACCGAAATCAATTGTGCATTGTCATAAAGCATTTTTTCGAAATGTGGCACATGCCATTTCATATCGACCGAATAGCGAGAAAAACCGCCATCGACAGTGTCAAACAATCCACCGAAAGCCATTCTGGTCAAAGTTAAATTTACAAAATCTTGCAATTCTAAATCTTTATTTTGATGTGCATATCGCAATAAAAAACTGTAATTATTGGGCATCATGAATTTTGGAGCACGAGCCATTCCGCCAAAATCAAGGTCAAAACTGCGTTTCCATTTTTCTATAAGTGGCAACACAATTTCTTGTGGAATTTCGGTTTCGGGTTTTTCATTTTGAATAATACCCATTGCTTTCATTCCCGATTGCAATTTTTCGGCATATTCGATCATTTTTTCAGGATTTTGAATAAATAATTCTTGCAATTGTTCCAACGAATTTATCCAGTCGTTTTTCCTGAAATATGTGCCACCCCAAATAGGTCTTCCGTCGGGCAAACAAACTACATTCATTGGCCAACCGCCGCTGTTGTTCATAATTTGGATTGCTTTCATGTAAACAGCATCAATATCTGGACGCTCTTCTCGATCAACTTTTATTGAAACAAAATCACGATTCATCACATCGGCAACAGCCAAATCTTCGAAACTTTCGTGTTCCATAACATGGCACCAATGACAAGCCGAATAGCCAACCGAAACAACAATTAACTGGTTTTTTTCTTTTGCCAAAGTCAAAGTTTCGGCATTCCAAGCGTTCCAAAATATCGGATTATTGGCGTGTTGGAGTAGGTAAGGACTAGTTTCTAGATTGAGTTTATTCATTTTATTTTTATTTTTTGGAACACGAGATTTAGTTTTTTAGAAATCTAGTCCCGCTATTTGCAATAGTTTTTGGTCTGAACGCCAGCCCAAAAAGCTATTTGCGACTATCGGGGTTATTTTAAGAGTTTTATTTTTCTTAAAGATTTTTTTAAGTTATATTTAAAAAAAAATACCTAACAGGAAAAAAAACCTATTAGGATATTGATATTGGATTTCGAATAATTAAATTATTCGTTACTATTCAGCTAATTAAATTTTTTAAACACATTTGATAAAAACTGACATAAATTGCACTAACTTTCACTAATTTTTCAATAAACTAATTATTCCAATATAATGAGCGCGAATTAATCTTGTTAATTTATGTAAATTTGTGAAATTTATGTCAAATTCCTAATTAGCTGAATAGACACAATTATTATTCTAACTCAAAAGTAATTTTCAAGTTCACTCTATATTCGGTAACTTTTCCATCGGTAACTTGTGCGCTTTGGTCTTGTACATAAACCGAACGAATGTGTTTTACCGATTTTGCTGCTTTTTCAACTGCTTTTTCGGTTGCATCTTCCCAACTTGTTGCTGATCCAGATAATACTTCGATAACTTTTAATACTGCCATTTTTTTAGTTTTTTAAAATTAATAGATTTTAAAAGTAATAAATTTCAATGACAAAAACAAAAACAATTTCAAATTTCAATGACAATAGCAATGACAATTTCAAAATAAAACTTTTAAATTAAAAACTGCGACTGATCACTAAAAACTGCAAACCGAACACTGCAAACACAACACTACAAATTGAACACTGTAAACTGAATACTGAACACTGCGACTATAAACTAAGAAACCGCTTCAACAACAATCGACTCATTCTTGAGCATATCTTTCAACATGTTTTCGATGCCACTTTTTAAAGTAAATGTCGATGATGGGCAACCGTTACACGCACCTTGCATTATAACTTTTACACGATTGGTTTCTGGATCATAAGAATCGAACAAAATATTTCCGCCATCGGCTGCAACTGCTGGTTTTACATATTCTTCCAAAATGTTTATTATTTGTTGCGAAGTTGTATCAAGATTATCGAAATTTTCAATTTTTTGTTTTTCTAATTTTGAATCATTTGCAATAGCATTTTCGTCAAGAACTGTTCCACCATTTTCTATATATTGTTTTATAAATGAACGAACTTCGAGCGTAATTTCATTCCATTCATAAATATCGAATTTGGTAACCGAAATATAATTTTCGTCTATAAAAACCTCTTTTACATACGCAAATTTAAATAATTCTTTAGCTAATGGCGATGCTGCGGTTTCGTCAATATTTTTAAATTCGACCGCGTTTTTGGTCAACATTCTAGAAACCACAAACTTCAATGCCGATGGATTTGGAGTTGTTTCACCATAAACCGTGATGGGTTGCTTGGTAGTTTTGTTTTCGTCTGGTGTAACAATTATTCCGTCGTTATTGACATACTCTTCAATTTGTTCTGCAACAGCATCTTGAACGTCAATCCATTCGACAATATTGTATCTTTCAATAGCAATAAAATTTCCAGAAATAAAAACCGTTTTCACAAATGGTAAATAAAACAATTGCTGAGAAAGCTTCGAATTTTTGGCTTCGTCGATATTTTTATATTCAAAACTTTCATTTTGGGTTATAAAATCTGGAAATTCGAATTTTATTATTGCAGGATTTTGGGTTTCTTTTATTTTGAGTTTCATTGTTAGGTTATTTTTCTACAAATTTAATGAAGTTATTTACAACGATTTTTTATATTTGTGAAATAATAGCATTAATTAACATTTTTATAAGTTAATTTGTAATATGCGTTAATCCGAAAAATTGATTTATTTTTTTAAATTCTACAATTACTTATTACATAAGAAATTAATTTATAATTAGAATAATGTAGCAAAAATTTATATATTTGACAAAATCATTAAATTTTATAAAATTTATTGCAATATCAAAGATTAGAAAGTTATTTATTGTAGACCCAAGCATTAATAAAGTATTTTAAAAAGACCAACAGAATGAACATAAAAAAATTATTATTAGCGCTATTTTTTTTAATAGCGCAACTAAATTATTCGCAAGAATCGTTACCAGTTTATTCTGATTATTTATCGGATAATTATTATTTATTGCATCCATCAATGGCGGGAATTTCGCATTGTGCTAAATTAAGATTGACTGGTCGCCAGCAATGGTTCGGACAATCTGATGCGCCAGCATTGCAAACATTAAGTTTTAACGGAAGCCTTGGCGAAAGAGATGGTGCAGGAATTATTATGTTTAATGATAAAAATGGTTATCATTCGCAGAAAGGTTTAAAATTGGGTTATGCACACCATCTTAGATTTTCTAGAGACGATATAGATTTAGATCAATTGTCATTTGGAGTAAATGTCGGATTTAGCCAAAGTCAACTTGACGAAACCAGTTTTTTGAACAATTTTACAATATTTGATCCGTTAATTGATGGAACAATTGTTCAAAGAGCTTCTTATTTCAATATGGATTTTGGAATGTCATATAGTTTTTTGGATTTTTATACGCATTTGACAATTAAAAACGCATTAGCAAGCGAAAGAAAAATTTATACCGAACGTGAACCAACCAATCTTAGAAGAGTAATTCTTAATACAGGTTATACATTTGGCGAAGATGGCGAAGGATTATTATGGGAACCATCGGTGATGATAAACCATACTATTCAAACAAAAGAAACGAATATCGATTTGAATTTGAAACTTTACAAAGCATTTGAAGAAGGAAAAATTTGGGGAGGATTATCTTACAGAAGAAGTCTTGATGGTGCTCAATATCTTGATGGGAAAACAATTAAAAACCAAAAGTTGCAATATTTTACACCTATTTTAGGCGTAAATTACAAACAATTAATGTTTGCTTACACATATTCTTACCTTGCTGGAAACATTAATTTTGACAATGCAGGTTTTCATCAAATAACAATTGGAGCCAATTTATTCTGTAAACCAGAAAAATACAGATGTAATTGTCCTGCAAACAATTAAAAATAATTTTAAATTCCTAATCCCACCTCAAAACGTGGGATTTTTCACATCTATTAAATATGTTAATAAAATCTGTAAACGGAAAAACCCCAGAAATTCCCGAAGATTGTTATGTAGCCGAAAATGCTACAATAATTGGCGATGTGACTTTTGGAGCACAATGCAGCGTTTGGTTCAATGCAGTAATTCGTGGCGATGTAAATAAAATTTCGATTGGCAATAAAGTAAACATTCAAGATGGCGCAGTAATTCATTGTACATATCAAAAACATGCGACAACAATTGGCAATAATGTTTCGATAGGTCACAATGCAATTGTTCATGGTTGCGAAATAGAAGATAATGTTTTGATTGGAATGGGTGCAATTGTGATGGATAATTGTGTTGTAAAAAGCAACTCGATTGTTGCGGCTGGTGCGGTTGTAACACAAAACACAATTATTGAATCAGGCAGTATTTGGGCTGGGGTTCCTGCTAGAAAAGTCAAAGACATTGACCAATCTGATTTTGCAGGCGAAATTGAAAGAATTTCGACCAATTATGTGATGTATTCTGGTTGGTTAAAAGAATAATTAATCCAATCTAAAATATCCTTTCTCAGAAGTTGAATGAAATTCTACTGCTGATTTTTCGCAAGTAGATTTCCAAACTTTCACATAACTTTTAAAATTCGATGCGTCGGCGACAATAATTTTAGGCTTGCAAACTTGCAAAAACCTTTCTAGATTTAGCCTAGGCGAATTGGTGATAATCATCACATCTGGATTCAAATTTTCTGGATTTATGAGGTTATTATCCAAAATTAATATTTTTTTATTTTTAAAAAACAATAATTTTGGAATAATTTTTTGCAAAACAATTTTACTAAAATTTCCCACTAAATATTGATTGATATTCGAATTGATTTTGTTGGTTTTAAATAAACTATTATTTGCATATACAGTTGTATTTTGACTAATTCTTTCAGAAATAATTGACTGTTTATTAGCATTAAAAACAATTAATTCCTGCTGTTTTTGATGATAAAATTTTGACGAAAAAATACTTATTTGAAATAAAATTATACCAATTAATGCAACAATCATTTTTGTGAAATTTGGTTTTTTTAAGTATATAATTATGGAAAATATCATCAAATAAATTGCACAAAGCATGGTTTTATTCATGGCAATATCAGTAAGAATAAATTGTTCAAACGAGGCAATTCGGGCAATTATTTGATTCAAAAACCAAATACTGTATTCAAGAATTTTTATTAAAAAAACTGGAATGAAATCAAAATATGCCAAAATCATAACAAAAACGCCATAACCAAGAATAAAACCCATAACTGGCAGAATTATCATATTTGTAATAAAAAATAATCCCGGAAATTGATGAAAATAATAAATACTCAAACCCATAGCGCCAATTTGAGCCGATATTGAAACTGACATAATTTCCCAGAAAAAGTTTAAAATCTTATTTTTAGTTTGCCATAAATCATAAATTAATGGGTTTAACCACAAAATAAAAAATAATGAAATATAGCTTAACTGAAATCCAACATCAAATAAATAACTTGGTTGGTATAACAAAATGAGCAATGCCGAAACCAGTAAAGTGTTGTAAACATTGATGCCACGACCCAAGTAACGTCCAAAAGCCACAAACGAAAACATAACAACCGATCGCAAAACCGACGGTGCCAAGCCTGCAATAAATCCAAAAATCCACAAACTGATGATAACAATTATTAATTTATTGATTTTCCATTTTCGAGTATTCGGAAATGGTTTTAGTAAATAACCAATAAATACTAAAATAAATCCGACATGCAATCCAGAAACTGATAAAATATGAACTGCACCAGCAAGTTGATAATCTTCGAAAATTTCTTGCGAAATGTCTTGTTGCTGACCTAGAATTAAAGCAACAATTACTGCTAATTCATCTTTACCAAAACCTTTTTTTTCAAGATTGTGAATGATTGTATTTCTGAATTTGGCACTGTAATACCAAATATCTTTATTGATTTTATTAGAAATTTGAATTTCATTTTCATTGCAATAAACTTGTGCAAAAATGTTTTTATTCTCTAAATATTTGCCATAATCAAACTGATTTGGGTTTTTTATGGGCTTGTTTTTATTGATTTTTGCTGTTATTTTTAGAATAGAACCAATATCAACAGCATTTAGATTTGTGCTGTCTTTGCGAATATTTAATATGATTTTGCCTTCGGATATTTTGTTATCTAATTGATTTACATTGGCTAAAAATCGGTTATTGAATTCAGAAAATTTCAATTTTTCTTTTAATGTAATTTCAATAAGATGTAATTTTTCTAATTTATTTATTTGATTTATATAATGATTCTTATTATTAATCTGATTTTGAATTACTTGTGCGGTTAAACCAATTAAAAAAGATAGTAATAATGTCGATATTCCAAATAAAGTTTTTTTGGAATATTGATTTAAAGATAAAATAAATGAAAAAGCAAATACTAAAAACCCAACCAAAAGCATCGAAAATGCCAAATTAGGTTTTGGATTATTATAAAAAGAAAATAAAATTCCAAGAATAACAAATATAGCAACTTTAATTATAGGGAATTGTAAAGCTTTCATTAAAAATGGGGATTTTTAAATCATTTTTTAAACTTATTTTTTAGAATCTTCATTGGTCAATTTGAACATTATTGATTGTGAAATCGATAAAATTATGCTAAAAAAAAGTGCTATTAAAAATCCATCGACTTTAAATCCAGTGACAAAATGGTCGCAAATCATTATAATTATTGCATTAATTACTAATAAAAATAATCCTAAAGTGACAACAGTTATCGGAAAAGTCAAAAAAATCAAAATAGGTTTTACAATAGCATTTAAAACACCCAAAATGACGGCAACAATAATCGATGATTTTATGTTTTCGACTGCAACACCGTCCATATATTTTGAGATTATTAAAACTAAAATTGTTGTAATTAAAAGTCTAAATATTATTTTCATAATGTTAAATGTTTTTGTAAATGTAATGTTTTTTTAATTTTATTTTTTATGAAATTTAAAATATAACCAAAAATGCTTTTATTTGCGAAAAATTCACTAAAATTGAACTTTATTTGAAAAAACAAAACAATGAAACTTATAAAAATAGCTTTTTTAATAATAGTTGTAATTTCTAACTCATTAGCACAACAGAAAATTACTGTCGAAGAAATCTTTTCTGGAGCATTTCGAGCAAAAGGAATGGACGAATTGAAAGCCATGAAAAACACTAATCAATACACGGTTTTGAATGCTGATCGAGCTACTAAATCGCAACAAATTGATTTATTTGATTTTGCTACATTAAAGAAAGTATCGACATTTATTGACACGAAATCAATACCAGAATTATCAGACGGAATTGATAGTTATACTTTTAACAATGCTGAAAATAAAATTTTGATTGCCAATAATACCAACCAAATTTTCAGACATTCGTTTACTGCCGATTTTTACTTGTATGATGTTGAAACTAAAAAAATAACTAAAATTTTAGATCAAGTTCAAGCTCCAACATTTTCGCCCGACGGAAATAAAATAGCTTTTGCCAAAGAAAATAATTTGTTTATTTTGGATATTTTATCGAATGATAAAACTCAAATTACAAATGATGGAAAGAAAAATTCAATAATAAATGGAATTACCGATTGGGTTTACGAAGAAGAATTTGCTTTCGTACGGGCTTTCGATTGGAGTTTCGATTCAAAAAAAATTGCATTTATTCGATTCGACGAAAGTCAAGTTCCAGAATTTTCTATGAATATTTTTAAGAAAAATCTTTATCCAATAGTCGAAACTTTTAAATACCCGAAAGCTGGCGAAAAAAATGCATTGGTATCTTTACATATATATAATGTAGATTCAAAATCTAAAAAAGACATTGATTTGAGCAAATATCAAGATTTTTATATCGCTAGATTGCAGTGGACTAATGATGACAATGTTTTATCGGCACAAATACTTAATCGACATCAAGACAATCTCGATTTATTATTTATTGACGGAAAATCAGGATTAACCAAAGTTATATTGAGCGAAAAAGATAAAGCTTATGTTGACGTTACCGATAATTTAACTTTCTTGAAAGACAATAGTTTTATTTGGACATCAGAAAAAGATGGTTTCAATCACATTTATTTATATGATAATAATGGAAAATTAAAAAATCAAGTAACCAAAGGCAATTGGGAAATTACCAAATATTATGGATTAGATGAAAAAACCAAAATAATTTTCTATCAGTCGGTCGAAAATGGCTCAATAAACCGTGATGTTTACAGCATTTCGCTTGACGGCAAAAATAAAAAGCGACTTTCGTCAAATGTGGGAACCAATTCGGCAACATTTTCGCCAAATTATCAGTTCTATATTAACAGTTTTTCAAGCTCAACTATTCCAACAACCTATACTTTAAACAGTTCAAAAGACGGAAAACAAGTTCAGGAAATAGTTAATAATGTTGATTTATCAACTAAATTAAAAAAATATAATTTACCAACACAAGAATTTTTTGTATTAAAAACGGAAAAAGGACATGAGTTAAATGCTTGGATTATGAAGCCAAAAGATTTTGATGCAACAAAAAAATATCCTGTTTTTATGTACCAATATTCTGGTCCAGGTTCGCAACAAGTCAAGAATGAATGGGGAAGTTCTAACGAATATTGGTTCATGTCGCTCACGCAAATGGGTTATATTGTGGCTTGTGTCGATGGTCGCGGAACAGGTTTCAAAGGTAGAGATTTCAAGAAATGTACACAATTGCAACTTGGCAAGTATGAAGTCGAAGACCAAATTGATGCTGCAAAAGTTATTGGCAATTATCCATTTGTAGATAAGTCCAGAATTGGTATATTTGGCTGGTCTTATGGCGGTTTCATGTCAAGCAATTGTTTGTTCAAAGGCAATGATATTTTTAAAATGGCAATTGCCGTAGCGCCAGTAACCAATTGGAGGTTTTATGACACAATTTACACCGAACGTTACATGCAAACGCCACAAGAAAATGCTAGTGGCTACGACGACAATTCGCCAATAAACCACGTTGATAAACTAAAAGGAAACTTGTTATTAATTCACGGTTCGGCCGATGATAACGTGCATGTTCAAAATTCAATGCAAATGATAGAAGCATTAGTTCAAGCCAATAAACAATTCGATTGGGCAGTTTATCCAGATAAAAATCACGGAATTTATGGTGGAAAAACCCGAATTCAATTGTACAATAAAATGACTAACTTTGTGAAGGAGAAGTTATGAGTTTAATTTTAATTCAAAATAAAATATATGATATTCGTGGAATAAAAATTATGCTTGATTTTGATTTAGCAGAACTTTATGAAGTTGAAACTCGTGTTTTAAATCAAGCAATTAAAAGAAATATTGAAAGTTTTCCTGACGACTTTATGTTCAGATTGACTAAAGAGGAATGAGAGGAACTGTCGTCATCGTCAGCATTTACGTTGATGTCATCACAAATTGTGATGACATCAACACAAACATTGAGGTCGTCTAGAAGACCAAAAGCATCATTACCCTATGTTTTTACAGAACACGGAGTTACAATGTTAGCGAGTGTCTTGAGAAGCCCAAAAGCTAGAAAAATGAATATAGCAATAGTAAGAGCTTTTGTAGCTTTGAGAAAAGCAATACTAAATATGGATAATTTTCAAAGTCAATTAAAAGAATTAGAAACAAAATATGATAGTCAATTTGAGGATATTTTTGAAGCAATTCAATTTTTAATGATCGAAAATAAAGAAATTGAAACTCGAAATGAAAGAGTGAAGATTGGATATAAAAAATAAAACAAAAGTAAATTATTTGTAAAATGACTAACTTTGTGAAGGAAAAGTTTTAAAATAATGTCATCACAAACTGTAATTTCATCATCACAATTTGTGATGATGAAAAAATAAAAATATTATGGAAACACTAACAATTGATTTAATAAATCCAAAAGCAAAAAAACTTTTGAAAGATTTAATGGATTTGAATTTGATTAGCATCAGGAAAACTGAATCTAAAAGTAAATTGCAATCTTTTTTTGATAAAACTAGAACCGATTGCGATGATGAGATTACAATGGATGAAATTACTGCTGAAGTTAAAATTGTGAGAAAAGAAATGTACGAAGAGAAATTAAAATCAATAATAAACAATTAACCAAAAACTAAAATAACTAAAAAAATGAATGAAACAACAGTAAAAACAGGACATCCAAAAGGACTATGGGTATTATTTGGAACCGAAATGTGGGAAAGATTCAATTTCTATGGAATGCGAGCCATTTTAACACTATTTATGGTAAATGCCTTGATAATGAAAGAGGCAGATGCGTCTATCATATACGGAGGATTTCTGGGACTTTGTTACCTAACACCAATGCTTGGCGGCTTCATTGCTGATCGATTTTTTGGAAATAGAAATTGTATTCTTTTAGGAGGTCTAATGATGGCTGTTGGTCAATTATTACTTTTTTTTAGCGCAAGTATTTTTGGTTCTAATTTAAACTTAGCAAATACATTACTTTGGTCAGCATTAGGAATTATTATTTTCGGAAATGGGTTTTTCAAACCAAATATTTCTTCAATGGTTGGAAGTTTATATCCAAAACAAGAAAAAAGTAAATTAGACACAGCCTTTACTATTTTCTATATGGGAATAAATCTTGGCGCATTTCTTGGTCAATTAATTTGTCCAATTGTTGGAGATGTTAAAGATGCTGACGGCATTAGAGACATCCATGCTTTTAAATATGGGTTTTTAGCTGCCGCAATTGCAATGTTTATTGGAACTGCAGTTTTTTACTTTCTGAAAAATAAATATGTTGTAACTCCTGACGGGAAAGCGATTGGTGGCTTACCGTCTGGTAATGATACTTCAGATTATGAAGAAGGTGAGTCTCAAAAAGCAGTTTTTTCACAAACAGCATTAATTGGTGCAGTTGTAGCTTTTGTTGGATTAGGATTTTTATTTAATATGGCTTTTGGACAAAATTTAATTTATTCTGTAATATATGCCAGCGGATTATCATTAGCTGGTTTAATTATATCTGATAGTTCATTAACAAAAATAGAAAGAGATAGAATTTTGGTAATTTATATCGTTGCGTTTTTCGTTATATTCTTTTGGGCAGCTTTCGAACAAGCTGGATCGTCATTAACTTTTATAGCTGATAATCAAACAGATAGAAATTTTTTTGGTTGGAATATGCCACCTTCAATGGTTCAAATTTTCAATGGATTATTTGTAGTAATGTTTGCAGTACCATTTAGTATGCTTTGGGATAAATTAAGAGCAAATAATAGAGAACCAATTTCACCATTTAAACAAGCCATTGGTTTATTGCTAATAGCAGTAAGTTATTTTATAATTGCTTATAACGTTAAAGATTTAGGAAATTCTGGACTTTTAGCAATAAAATGGTTAATTCTTTTATATCTAATTCAAACCTGTGCAGAATTATGTCTTTCGCCAATTGGTTTATCGCTAGTTGGAAAATTATCTCCTAAAAGATTTTCATCTTTATTATATGGTGTGTTTTTCTTATCAAATGCCGCTGGTTATGCATTAGCTGGAACATTAGGTTCAATTATGCCCGCAACAGGAGATAAATTTAATAAAGCAAAAGATTTAGGAATTGATTTACAAGCCGTTTTAGATAAAAAAATAATTCCAACAACAGAACAATTAACAATTTTAGAACAAAATCAAATTAATCCAACAAATCCAATTTTTGCTGGTTTTGAAATTCATAATCTTTTTGAGTTCTTTATGGTATTTGTAGTTTTAACAGGATTAGCCGCTTTGATTCTATTTGCCTTAACTCCTGTTTTGAAAAAAATGATGCATGGTGTTCGTTAATTTTATTTAATAATATAGTTTTAACAAGCAAACCTATAAGGTTTTCAAAACCTTATAGGTTTTTGTGTAAATTAAAAAATAGCTCAAAAACATGTGGAAATCTCACCCAAAAGCCTTACCTTATTTATTCCTTTCTGAAATGTGGGAACGTTTTGGATATTATTTAATGATTGGAATTTTCACGCTTTATCTAAAAGATGTCGAAGCTGGTTTTGCAATGTCCGAAAAAGATGCAGCCGACCTATATGGCACCTTCATTGCATTGGTTTTCCTTACACCATTCATTGGCGGATTAGTTGCCGATCGATATTTAGGCTATAAAAATTCGATTGTCATTGGTGGAATCCTTATGGGAATTGGCTATTTTATGATGGGAATTCACAACATAACTTCGCTTTATATCGCAATGACGTTCGTAATTGTCGGCAACGGATTTTTTAAACCAAATATCTCGACACTACTCGGAAATTTTTATTCCGAAGATAAATATGTAGCCAAAAAAGACGAAGGTTACAACATTTTCTATATGGGAATCAATGTTGGAGCATTTATTTGTAATTTCTTCGGCGCAGCTTTACAAATAATGTTAGGTTGGCAATATGCATTTATGGCTGCAGGACTTGGAATGTTAGTTGGTGTTGTGGTTTTCTTGATGGGAACCAAACATTATGGCGATAAAACCGATAAAAAAGGAATTCAAGATGGCGACATGCCGTTTTATAAAATTGTTTTATTCATATTGGTACCATCGGTTATTTTTGGAGTAATTGGTTGGATGCTAAAAGGCGTTGCTTCTGATACTAATCTTGATAGTTACATTTTTGGTTCTGATAGTACCGATGCTTTTATATTTGCTTGTATTCCAATAGTTTATTTCTACGGAAGTTTGTATTTCAAAGCCAAACAAGAAGACAAACGACCAATCGGAGCTTTACTTTCTATTTTTGCCGTTGTAATTTTGTTTTGGGCAGTTTTTAAATTAAATGGTTCAGCATTAACAACTTGGGCAGACAGATATACAACCAGAGAAATTCAAGGAACAACCAAAACTGTTTTTGATAATTTAAAATTTGCCAAAGAAGTCGAATATAAAAAAGATTCAACCGAATTATATGATGCCAGTTTCAGGCTTCAAAAAGTCGATGGAAAAGTCCAAAAAACAGTCGATTATCCTGTTTATTTCAGGAATGTTTCCAAAGAAAAATTACCAGTGGAAGGTTCTAAAGTTTCGCTTTGGGCAACCAATCTCAGTCAATCTATCAATCCAGGTTGGGTAATAATTCTCACACCTTTGGTTGTTGCATTTTTTACATTTTTGCGTTCTCGAAAAAAAGAACCTTCAACACCAACCAAAATTGCATTTGGGTTACTAATTTCTGCATTGTCAGTATTGATAATGGTTGCCGCAGTTCATATTGGCAATAATGGTTCAGAGAAAGTTTCGGTTTGGTGGTTGGTTGCCAATTATGGCGTAATAACCATCGGAGAATTATTTCTCAGCCCAATGGGATTGTCGGTCGTTTCGAAATTGTCTCCAAAAAACATTACCGCTTTAATGATGGGTGGCTGGTTTTTATCGACTTCAATCGGAAATAAATTATCGGGCGTTTTGGCAAGTATGTGGGACAAATATGACGACAAAGCCAATTTCTTTTGGGTAAATTTCGGATTATTGATGTTTGCAACCGTTTTGATGTTTGCATTAGTGAAAAAACTGAATAAAGTAATGCAAGAAAAAGGTATTAATTAATTGGCAATTTTGTAAATACAAACCAAACCTATAAGGTTTACAAAACCTTATAGGTTTTTTTAAAAGGAAAATTTATAATGAAATACTTTGTCCCACTCGAATCAAATAAATTTTATCACATTTTCAATCATGCTGTTGGAAATGAAAATTTTTTCAAATGTGATGATAATTATAACTTTTTTATTAAAAAATATATAGAATATATTAATCCAATTGCAAATACATATTCGTTTGTTTTAATGCCAAATCACTTTCATTATTTGATAGAAATTAAAGATCGAAAAAATATCTATTTAAGATATTTAGAATTAGAATTAAAAAAAGAAATTCCAAATGTTAAAACAGAAAAAGAATTAGATTATGAAAAATTTGCAATGCAACAGTTTAGTAATTTCTTCAATTCCTATACAAAATCATTCAACAAAAAATACAATCGCCGTGGCGCATTATTTATAGATTATTTAAAACGAGATGAAATAAAAGATGAAGTCCATTTAAAAAATATTGTTTTATATATTCATCAAAATCCTATTCATCATAAATTTTGCAAACGAATTGACGAATGGAAATATTCTTCTTATAAAACAATTTTATCAAACAGTTTTAGTCATTTACAAAGAGATGAAGTTATAAAATGGTTTGGAGATTTAGAAAATTTTATTTTTATGCATACAACTCTAAAAAATTTAGAATATTAAAATTATAGTTATACCAACCAAACCTATAAGGTTTTCAAAACCTTATAGGTTTCTTGATTTAAAATTAATAAAATGGAAAATAAAATTACACTAGATCAAATACAAAACTTCGAAGGCAAATATCCAAAACAGCTTTGGAGTCTTTTTTTCTCAGAAATGTGGGAACGATTTTGCTTTTACGGAATGCGCGGCATGTTGATTTTCTTCATGATATCACAATTAAATTTTGACACAAAACAAGCCAACTTGCAATATGGAGCAACACAAGCATTTGTCTATGCATTTACATTTATTGGGGGATTGTTTGCCGATAAAATCCTTGGATTTAGAAAATCATTATTTTGGGGCGGATTATTAATGATTATTGGTAGTGCAATTTTGGCTGTAAATCCAAAAGAATTTTTCTTTCTTGGAATAGCATTTACGATTGTTGGAACTGGTTTTTTCAAGCCAAATATTTCTACAATGGTCGGAAAATTATATAAATCTGGCGATTCAAGAACCGATGCTGGATTTTCATTATTCTATGCAGGAATAAATATAGGCGCATTGCTTGGAGGATATATTTGCATTGCGATTGGTAAAGGCGAAATGTTTGCAAACTCAATTCCAATCGAAAAACGTTGGAATGTTGCTTTCGGATTAGCAGCAATTGTAATGATTATTAGTTTAATTAACTTTGTTTTTACCCAAAAATCTTTAGGAACAATTGGATTGCAACCTGGACATCCATTATCTGAAAATCCATCTAAACCTATCGAAAAATGGATGGAATATTCGGTTTATGTTGGAACATTGGCATTAATACCAATATTAAAAATTATGGTTTCCAAAACTCAATATACTGATTATTTTATGTACACAATTGGACCAATAACTTTGATTTATCTATTTTATGAAATGACAAAAGTTACAATTGAAGAACGCAAAAAACTTTGGGCTGCTTTGGTTTTTATATTGTTTTCAATTATTTTTTGGGGAATTTACGAACAAAGTGGCGGCTCACTTAGCATTTTTGCAGCCGAAAATTTAGATAAAAATTTACTCGGAATGCAACTCGACCCAAATGGAGTGAATAATTCTGGTGGTGCATTTTTTGTGATTTTATTAGCTCCAATTTTAGGACTTTTATGGATTTGGATGAGCAAAAAGAAAATAGAACCAAACACATTAGTAAAATTTGGATTAGGTTTTATTTTCCTTGGATTTGGATATTATGTATTATTCACAACCAAATTATTCGCAACATTGTCAGGAATAACATCACTTAACGTCTTTACACTAGCTTTGTTAGTCATTACAGTCGGAGAATTGTGTTTGTCGCCAATCGGGTTATCGATTATGACCAAATTGGCAACCAAAAATTTGCAAGGCGTTATGATGGGAATGTGGTTTCTTGCAAGCGCATACGGGCAATATGTAGCAGGAATAATAGGTGCAGGATTATCTAAAGCCAAAGAAGGCGCAACGAAACTTGAAATTTTAATTACCTACACCGAAGGTTACAAGCAACTTGGATTGTATTCGTTAATTGCAGGAATAATTTTAATAGCCATATCACCTTTTGTGAAAAAATTAATGCAAGAAGTAAAATAAATTTATTACTTTTCGGCACTATTATTGAAATACAAATAAACAAATACTATAAAAAATGAAGAAATTAATTTTAGCCATATTATTTATTGGTTCAATGTCAATAAATGCACAAGAAAATTTAGTTTGGCACACTGATATGAAAAAAGCCATAGAAATTTCAAAAAAAGAAAACAAACCAATGTTTTTATTTTTCACAGGATCAGATTGGTGCGGTTGGTGTATTCGTTTACAAAAAGAAGTTTTTAAAACACCCGAATTTACCGAATGGTCAAAGAAAGTAGTTTTGGTTGATCTTGATTTCCCAAGAAGCAAACCACAAGACGAAGCAATAAAAATGCAAAATCAGCAATTGGCACAGGTTTTTGGTGTTCGAGGTTATCCAACAGTTTGGTTTGCAAAAGAAGGTTTAACAGCAGATGGAAAAACCAATCTTGAACAATTAGGTAGCACTGGTTATGTTGCGGGTGGACCAGCAGCGTGGTTGACTGGAGCTGAACAAATTATAGCAAAATTTTCTCCTTATCCAGTAGAAAGTAAAAAAGAAATGAAAGCAAAAAAGAAATTAGCGAAAGTTAAAAAAGCAGCGTAAATTTATTTTTAAAGAAATTAAAATCCCTTTTCATTTATTTTGAAAAGGGATTTTTTTGTTATACTTATAAAATTAATTTAGTTGATAAATTTTTTAGTTACAATTTTATCATCAATAGATTTGATTTTCAAAAATAATATTTGATTACTAATAATTAGGTTTTTCACTACCAAATCATTAGAATTAATGTGTTCTAATTCAAAAATTGTTTTTCCAGTAATGTCAAAAATAATTATAGATTTCATTTCAATATTTGTAGTTGTCACTTTTATTCCGCCGTTTACTTTGGTAATCAGTATGTCTTCTGGCTTTAAACTATAATTCTTATTTTCAAGAACATTGTTGTTAATTCTTGCAATTCTATTTCGTCCAGAAGAAGAATAATCTGTAAAAGCACCCCCAATAAAGATTTTGCCATCGTTTTGAATCGCTGCTGTTAAAATTGCATTATTAGCTGGTAACCCTTCAGAAAACGAGTTGTCAAAGATTCCATCATTATTGATTCGAGCAATTCTTATTGGTCCACTATAAGTAGTTGTAGAAAAACCTCCAACAATAATTATTTGACCGTTTGTTAATAACGCCAGATCTAGCAAGCTACCGCCAGGAATTGGTTGAAAATTTTGTTCGAGTACTCCTGTACTTGACAACCGAGCTAATCCATTAACTGCAATGTTATTATAACTCAAAAATTTGCCAGCTAATAATATTTTATTATCAGGTTGAATAACAATTTTATTAATTCCACTGAAATTGCTTGATTGAATGCCAGTTCCTGCATTAAAAGTTATATCTATTGTTCCGTTGTTATTTAACCTGGCAATGCTATTAAATAATGTTCCACTATAGGTTGTAAAATCGCCGCCTACTATTATTTTACCATCAGACTGAATAACCGATGTATTTATTACACCATAAAAATCAGAAGCGCTTATAAATGAGTTATCTAGACTGCCATCGGGATTTAACCTTGCTATATTTCTTCTTGGAAATTCATTATAGTCTTGAAATAATCCAGCAATTATTATTTTACCATCAGATTGAATTGACACTGTGTTAATATAATTGTTCACGCCAGTTCCAACTATAAAGTTAGCATCTAGGCTTCCATCGACGTTTAATCGGCAAATTCCTCGTCTGGAAATTCCATTAAAAAAACGAAAACTACCTCCAACAATAATTTTGCCGTCATTTTGAATTGCAATTGCTTCAACTGTTCCATTATCGAAACCAAGTCCAGAAATGAAAGCGTTGTCTAACGAACCGTTAGCATTTAAACGTGCCATTTTGCTTTTAGTAAAACCATTTACAGCTGTAAAATTACCTCCAATTAATATTTTGCCATCAATTTGAATAACTGAAATGTTAACATCGCCATTTACGCCGGTTCCAAGAACAAATGCGTTAGTATCAATGGTTCCGTCATAGTTAATTTGTGTAATTCTATTTCTACTTGTATAATCATATAAAGTAAAATCTCCTGATACAATTAATTTTCCATTAATTAAATTTGTAGTCTTTATTACATTATTAGGCCCAAATACGGGAATAAAGCTATTATCAATTGATCCGTCAACGTTCAACCTTACAATATTATTTTTTGAAATATTATTACAATTTTTAAAATATCCCACAACTATTATTTTACCATCGGTTTGCGTATAGGTTGACGTTACTCCTTCATCTAATCCAGTGCCAACATCAAAATTTGAATCAATTGTTCCATCATCATTAAGATTGCAAATTCTGTTTTTAACTAAACCATTAAATGATGTAAAATAACCACTAATTAAAATTTTGTTGTTGCTTTGATATTTAACATGATTAATTGATGCGTTCGAACCTAAACCAACAGAAAAAGTATTGTCGATTGAGCCATTTGCATTTAGTCTTACTATTCGATTTATTGCCAATCCATTAAAATTGGTAAAACTTCCAACAACTAAAACTTTGCCATTTGGTTGAATTGATGTTGATGAAATGCTATTATTCGCTCCAGCGATTGCATCAAAATTTGCATCTATTGATCCATTTGCATTAATTCTTAAAATTCTATTCGCAATTTGTCCATTATACGTAGTGAAATCGCCTGCAATAATGATCCTGCCGTCTGGTTGCGTTTCAATTGTTTGAACATTGCCATTGGTGCCAACCCCAGAGTTAAAAGTGCTGTCAACACTTCCATCACTATTTAATTGCGCTATGTTATTTTTAACAACACCATTAAAAGTAAAAAAAGCGCCAACAATTATAATTTTTCCATCAGATTGAATTACTACGCCATTAATATTTGCAGTTGCACCATTTCCAGCATAAAACGAGTTGTCTCTTGTAAAATTGCTATTTAGTCTGGTTATTCCTCGTGCATATTGTCCATCATATGTGTTAAAACTGCCAAATATTAGTATTTTTCCATCAGGTTGGGTTAAGCAACCATTTACTGAATTGTTTGGTCCATCGCCATTGCCATTACCAATATCATTTGAATTAAATGATAAATCGTTGGTTCCATCTTGAGCCATTAATCCAATTGTAAACATTAAAGTTAAAAGTAAAAGTTTTGTTTTCATAATTTATTTTTATTTATTATTCTGGTGCTAATTCTAACTCCAATCCATCAATTTCTGGTGTAATTTGAATTTGGCAACCCAATCTTGAGTTTTCTTTTACGTTAAATGCTTCCCAAAGCATAGCGTCTTCTTCATCTGACTTTTCAGGAATTTTAATGTCGTTTATGATGTAACATTGGCAAGAAGCACACATTGCCATTCCGCCACAAATTCCGATTGTGCCTTCATCAGCAAGCTCGTACATGCGAACAATTTCCATTACGTTCATGTTCATGTCGGTTGGTGCTTGCACTTGATGGGTTTTGCCTTGGCGATCGGTAATTTTTAAAGTTATGTCAAACATATTTCTATTAATTTTTGCAATAAATATCAGATTTTTCAAATGGATATTTATTCTCTAAATCGATATTGTTCATTTTAGTATTTATTCCCCAACGAAAATATCTTTCGAATAATGGCAGCAACGGATTGGTTTTAATTTTTTCCAGAAAATAAATTTCGTGTTCTTTTTCTTTGATTCCTAAATCATATAATAATTTATCATATTTAGAAATTTTGAGTGAATTGAAATATTGCTTCATTCTAAAATATTCGCAAACATTGCTACTTTCAAGATTTCCTGCAAAATAAAACGGCATAAAACGACCAATTATAAAACAACTATACCCAATTATTTTACCAATTATATGAAACTTAATTTCATAAATTTTTGAAATTGGAACATCAAAATCGTTCATGATCAACAATACTTCTTGGCGGTGAAACCATTCATCATTTTCGATTTGATTGATTTCTTTCTTTTCATTTTCATCTTTTACGGATGCAGCATGACCTTGATAGGCAAATGCTGCTGCTTTTTCTGCAGAATAGGCTTTTTGAAGTAAATTGATAAGTTTGGGGTGGTTGAGTTTCATAATTTATTTAAAACAACTAATCTTTTTTTAATTTATTAAGTTGCTCAATATCCGATAAATCTTTATATCGTCCTGTTTCAGTTTTATTTTTTATTAAATCTTCAAAATCAATATAAGGCACTTTAAAGTTTTCTAATTCAAGATTTCTACACTTTTTTGAACTTTTATCAAAATTTAAACCACTTACGTTAGTTAATATTTCTATTTTTCTTGGTTCAACTCCTATGCTCCAAACATCAAATTTTTCACTTTCAAAATCCTGAATAGAAAATATTGGAGCACCAAAATCATTATACACTCTTTGTAATCTATGATAATTTTGAGTAGTTTTATTTATCCATAAATCTAAATCTCCTGTGCTTCGACTATAGCCATGAAGAATTACTGCATATCCACCCACTAACAGATAATCTACTTTATGTTTGTCTAAAAGTTCTAAAAAATCTAAAAAATCAATATTAAATAAGTTCGGCATGCTTTCTTGAGGAAAAAACTGTTCTGTCTACTTTTTTTTCTGGACTTGAATTAAAAATCGAATTAATTATATCACAAGCATAATTCAATCTTTCTAGCGGAGTTTTATTTTTATAAAACGTAACATGGTCGTCAGCTTCTTCAAAAGTTGATTTTGAGACTATACTTCGATCCATTTTGAATTTATCCATTTTTCAAATATTTAAAGCAAATATAAAAATTTAATCTATCGCTTTAACAACTGCTTTTTCTGCTTCTTTTCTTGTGCCATCGAAACCATCAACGCCAGAAACTGTTGTATATTTCAATACATATTTTTTTCCTGGATTCATTCTTTGATAAACGCTTTGAACCATTAAAGTTGCTTCGTGAAATCCGCAAAGTATTAATTTTAATTTTCCTGGATAAGTATTCACATCGCCAATGGCATAAATGCCTTCAATATTAGTTTGATAATCTAGAGAATTATTGACTTTAATGGCATTTTTCTCGATTTCTAAACCCCAAGTTGCTATTGCTCCTAATTTTGGCGTTAATCCAAAAAGCGGAATAAAATAATCGGTTTCGATTTTTCGGTGTGCGCCATTTTCTTCAATATCTATAGATTCTAAATGTTCGGCACCATTTAATCCTATAACTTCGGCTGGTGTAATGAGTTTTATTTTGTCAGAATGTTTTAATTCTTGTACTTTTTCAACAGAATCGAGTGCGCCACGAAACTCGTTCCTACGATGAATTAAAGTAACAGATTTTGCAACATCAGAGAGGAAGATTGACCAATCTAGCGCAGAATCTCCACCGCCTGCAATAACAATATTCTTGTTTCGGAACAATTCTGGATCTTTTACGAAATATTCTACGCCTTTATTTTCATAAAATTCAATATCTTCGATTAATGGCTTTCTGGGTTCGAAACTACCTAATCCGCCAGCGATTGCAACTGCGTTGCAGTAGTGTTCGGTTCCTTGATTGGTAGTAACGATAAATGTTCCATCGTCAAGTTTTTGTATTGTTTCGGCAGTTTCGCCCAAAGTGAATCCAGGCTGAAATTGCTTGCATTGTTCCATAAGATTATTGACCAAATCGCCTGCTAAAACTTCGGGAAAACCTGGAATATCATAGATTGGTTTTTTAGGATAAAGTTCAGATAATTGACCGCCTGGTTGTGGCAATGCATCGATAATATGGCATTTTAGTTTTAATAATCCTGCTTCGAAGACTGCAAAAAGTCCAGTTGGTCCTGCTCCGATTATTAGTATGTCTGTTTTGATCATTTTTTTTAATAAGATATTTTGTCAATTAGAAAATGTGTCAATTAGTTAAATAGAAAATGTGTCAAGTACATAATGTGTTAATTGGAAAATTTATTTTAAATAAAACATAATCTGACTGATTATTTATCACATTTTCTAATTGAATAATTATCTAATTGTATTAAGTAATATTAACAACAGTTTCAATTTGTGGTGCAAACTTTTTTATGGTTGTCTCAACGCCTGCTCGCAACGTCATTTGGTTCACGCTGCAATGAGTGCAAGCACCTTCTAGCCTGACTTTTACGTGTTTATCTTCATCGATAGATATTAATGTAATGTCGCCACCGTCATTGTTTAAAAAAGGTCGAATTTCTTCAAGTGCTTTTTCGACTTCGATTGTTAATTCTTGTGTGTTCATATATTTATCAGTTTTCAGTCGCAGTTTTCAGTTGCAGTAATAGTGTGAACTGAAAACTGCGACTGAAAACTAAAAACTATTTTTTTACTGCTGCGCAACCAGCCATTGTTGTGATTTTTATGGCTTCGGTTGGTGCAAGATTTTGGTTTCGGTTTACGGTTTCTTGTACTACATTTCGAGTAATTTCTTCGAAAATTGTTTCAATTAACGAGCCTGTTTGCAATGCTGCTGGTCGCCCATAATCGCCTGCTTCTCTAATAGATTGCACAATTGGAACTTCGCCTAAAAACGGAACTTGCAAATCTATTGCTAAATTTTTTGCACCTTCTTTTCCAAAGATATAATATTTGTTGTTTGGTAATTGATTCGCCTGTTCGCTAACGCTCGAGTCTTCTGGCGTGAAATAAGCCATATTTTCTATAATTCCAAGAACCGGAACGTTTATTGCTTCTGATAAAAACATCGAAACTCCTTTTTTAGCATCGGCCAATGCAACAATTTGTGGCGTACTTACCACAACTGCGCCCGTTATTGGCAATGATTGCATGATTGACAAATGAATGTCGCCTGTTCCTGGCGGCAAATCAATAAGCATAAAATCGAGTTCGCCCCAATCTGCATCGAAAATCATTTGATTTAATGCCTTTGATGCCATTGGTCCACGCCAAATAACGGCTTGACTTGGTGCTGTAAAAAACCCGATTGATAGCATTTTTATGCCATAATTTTCGACGGGTTTCATTTTGGATTTTCCATCAACGGTTGTCGATAATGGTTTTTCAGTTTCCACATCGAACATTATTGGCATTGATGGACCATAAATATCGGCATCGAGAATTCCGACCGAAAAACCCATTTTGGCTAATGAAACTGCAAGGTTTGCAGTAATTGTCGATTTTCCAACGCCACCTTTTCCTGAAGCAACAGCAATAATATTTTTTATTCCAGGAATTGCTTTTCCTTTAATTTCATTGGGATTTTCTTTGGCTTCGATTTTTATGTTGACTTTTACTTTGGCAACTGATGAAAAAGTTTCTTGAATGAGTTTTCGAACATCGTCTTCGGCACGTTTTTTTATATGCATTGCTGGTGTCGACAATGTTAAATCGACAACAACTTCGTCACCAAAAGTAACAACATTAGTAACTGCTCCGCTTTCGACCATATTTTTTCCTTCGCCTGCAATTGAAATTGATTCAAGTGCTTTTAGGATTTCTTTTCTGTCTAGTTTCATCTCATTAATGAGTTTATGTATTTAGGTTTTCGATGCAACGCCTATTTTGAATTGAGTTTATGTAGAACTTATTTCTTGACGTTTCATTTATATGTGACAAAAATCAGTTATCTTTATTTAAACTAATTTTAGATTACAAATATAACAATTAGTTTTCGAGCATTAAAAGTTTAAGAGTTCAAAATTCAATGTACAAATGATAAAATTTTGTTAGTTTTTGTGATTTTATAATTTAATGGTGATTATGTAAAATAATTTTACGAATTTTGAGTTTTAAATTTATCAAATGGGTTTGAGTTTTCATTATAGAGGTCGATTAAATTATGCAACATCTTTGCAGCCTTTGATCGAAGAATTAAAAGACATTGCAAAAGTAAATAATTGGAATTTTTTTGTGTTTGATAAAGAATTTCCTAATAATAAATTCACAGAAAAACCAGAAAAAATAAACCTTTATGGCATTGGAATTACACCACCAGGTTGCGAAATGGTTAGTTTTACATTTGCATCAAATGGGAAAATGTGCGATATTATTTCGTTACAATCCAATGACCATTTAGATGATATGGAAGATTATGAATATTTTTATTATTTGTCAGTAAAAACCCAATATTCAACTGTCGAAATTCACAAACAGTTGATTTTATTATTCGATTATATTAATTCTAAATTCCTAGATGAATTAATTTTTCATGACGAAGGCGAATATTGGGAAACTCGTGATGAAGAAAAATTAAAAATAAATTTTGATAGAAATATGTTTTTAATAGAAAGTTTAAAAAGCGTTGTAGAAAATGTCCCAATAAATAATAACGAATCGCCCGAAGATTATATTTTAAGAATGGCAGAAATTGTCAAAAAAAACAATCCAAATGAATAACGAAAATAACAATCAAGATCAAGAAGACGATTTCGAAATGCCAAAACTTGACGTTCGTCAAGAAAACGAATTCAAGAAATTGAAAATGAATTTAGAACATGGTGCGATTTTTCCGGATGATTTAAGCAAAAATTTACCACCAGAAATCGAAAGCCAATTTTTAGACAGTATTATGAGTTTCGAAAAAGCATTTAGAAACGCAGATCAAATTTCTGTATATGATAAAATTGGTCGACCAGATTTTGTTCCAGAAAATGTACTTAATGATCAAGAAGTCAAAGAATCACTAGAAAAAATTGAATCTATAATGCGCCAAAATGGATTAAATTTAGATGTTTTGGCAGATTATGACGATGAGGAAAGGTTAATTTATAAATTTATTACCGAAGAATTGTTTAATCTTGAAGTTGATGATGTGCGAATTCCAGGTTTTAATACTAATTTTATTTATGAAGAATTTCATCTAAATCACAAGTATGATTTAGAGCGAGATACTCTAGAATTTTTGAATGTATTTTTAAGTAAAAAATCCGATTCGTATGAGAAATATTATGCTAAAGATGTGGCAAACAATTTCGAAACGGATAATTTTCGATCGTTATTCAAGAAATTCAAGTTAAAATTGTTCGAAATAATTTCGATAGATTTCGACGACGAAAAAGCCAAAACTACTTTTAATATTGATTTTTGGGGAAAAATGAGTGGTAACGATAATAAAATATTTTTTTCTGGAAAAGGTACTTTGAATTTTGAATACAAATATGGCTGTTGGAATGTTGTAGAAGTTTTATTGCCTATAAACAATAAATAAATCTTAAAACTCGATTTCAGGCGACCAAAAAACATTATTAAAATCTTGAATTTGATTATCGATAACAACAATTCCTTCGTTTTCGAGTAATTGTTGCATTAAATTACTGCCATCGAAATGCATTTTTCCAGTCAATAAACCTTTTCTATTGACAACTCTATGCGCAGGAACATCTTCGAGATTGTGGCTTGCATTCATTGCCCAACCCACCATTCTAGCGGATCGACCAGAACCTAAAGCTTTGGCAATTGCACCATAGGAAGTTACTTTTCCATAAGGAATTTGTCTTGCAACATTATAAACTCTTTCAAAGAAATTGATTTCCATTTCTAAATTTAAAAATGATTTCTAACAATATAAATTAAACTCATAAATGCAACAAATCCAGTTATTGAACCAATAATTAAATTAATATTTTTAGATATAAATGCAGTTTTAGTATCTAGATTTTTAAAATATGTTATATAACCATAAAAAACCAAAAACGAACCTAAAACTACGCCAATTGCAAATTTATAAATCGATTTTTCATCAAAATTAAAATAGCCAAACGAAGCCAAAGTTACACTCATAAATACATAAAACGGAATTGGAAAAAAGTTAATCGCAGAAATAAACATTCCTAAAAAAAATCTGCTTTTTTTACTTTTTATTTTAATATCATTTTGAAAATTACTAGTTGGTTTTTTGGCTACAAAAAAGAAATAAATAGTTAAAATGCTAAAAATTACAAATCCAATTTCTCGTAATAAAAGCGAAATTTCTTGATGGCTGTCAATATATCTTGCGAAAATTAATGCAATAACTGTTTGCAAAAAAATTACTATTAATGCGCCCAAAACAAACATAAATGCTCGGTTCTTACCATCTTTTAAACTGATTTTCGCAGCTGTAAGATTTATTAATCCAGGTGGAATTATTCCGATAATCGAGATTATTATTCCTAGAAAAATTGGTAAAACAGCTTTCATAATCAGCGTTTTATTTTAAATCTAATAAATGTAATTGCCTTATTTACAGCTAAATATTGGTTTTCATAAAAAGTTTGAATTTCAGTTACTTCGCTTGGTGCGCCTTCGTTAACATAAACATTATGGTTGGCATATAAAATTTCGTGACCCAAACCGTGCAACAATCCTAGAGTATAACCGTGCATGAATTCTGAATCGGTTTTTAGATTCATTATTCCATCGGGTTTTAGTATTTTTTTATACAATTCTAGAAATTCCGCATTGGTCATTCGGTGTTTGGTGCGTTTGTATTTTATTTGTGGATCTGGAAAAGTAATCCAAATATCATCGACTTCGTTTTCTGCAAAAACTTTGTCAATTAGTTCAATTTGCATTCTAATAAAAGCCACATTCGTTAAACCAGTTTCGATTGCAGTTTTGGCACCACGCCAAAATCTTGCTCCTTTTAAATCGATTCCGATAAAGTTTTTGTTGGGAAATTTAGCCGCTAAACCAACTGAATATTCACCTTTGCCACAGCCTAATTCCAAAACAATTGGGTTAGAATTCTTAAAAAATTTCTTATTCCAATTGCTGCGCATTCCGAAATCGCCTGAAACAATATCTTCTCTTTTTGGCTGAAAAACGTTGTCGAATGTTTCGTTTTCGTTAAATCTTATTAATTTATTTTTGCTTCCCACAATAATTCAATTTTTGCAAATTTAAGCAATTTTGTTACTAAAAATGTAAACAATTATTTTATTTGCCACAAAAGCTCGAAGTGTTTTAAAACTTGGCTTTGATAATTTAATAATATGAAGCATAACAACATACATAGCAAATATCTTTTTTCTTTGTGTCTTTGAGCCTTTGTTGCAAATGAAATTGAGTGCTTTTCGAATAATTAGTTATTAAAAATGATAAAATAATGTTTAATTAACTTTATAGCAATATTGTATGCTGAACTTTGAAAAAACTTTATTTTGAAAAAACGAAATTTAGAAGTTGCAGTAATTTCTGACGTACATTTGGGAACATTTGGTTGCCATGCCAAAGAATTGTGTCAATATTTATCATCAATAAAGCCAAAAATCCTAATTTTAAATGGCGATATTATTGATATTTGGCAATTCAGAAAATCGTATTTTCCTGCAAGTCATCTCAAAGTGATTAAAAAAATCATTTCGATGAGCACCAAAGGCACCAAAATTCATTATTTGACCGGAAATCATGATGAATTTCTTAGAAAATTTACCGATTTGCATATTGGTAATCTCAATTTAATCAATAAATTAGTACTTGAATTAGACGGCAAAAAAGCTTGGATTTTTCATGGTGATGTTTTCGATGCATCTATAAATCACGCAAAATGGTTGGCGAAATTAGGTGGTTGGGGTTATGATATTTTAATTTTATTTAATAGATTCTTGAATTGGGTTTTAAAACAAATGAATAAAGAACCTTACTCACTGTCAAAAAAAATTAAAAATAATGTAAAATCGGCAGTGAAATTTATTTCTAATTTCGAGAATATTTGTACCGATTTGGCAATTGAAAAAAAATATGATTATGTAATTTGCGGTCACATTCATGAACCTAAAATGGAATTTATAGAAACCGCAAAAGGTAAAACCATTTATTTAAATTCTGGCGATTGGATAGAAAATTTAACCGCCTTGGAATACAATAATAAAAAATGGAAAATTCATCAATACAATCCTGAAGATTATGAATTGAAAGAAGATGAGTTTGATTTTGAATACGAAAATAAACTAGCTGATCAATTCATGTCGATTTTAAAATAATTTAATGAAAAAAAACATATTAGTTGCGCCATTAAATTGGGGTTTGGGACATTCAACAAGATGTATTCCGATAATTCGAGCATTGATAGACAATAATTTTAATCCTATTTTGGCATCAGATGGGATTGCTCTTGAATTATTAAAAAAAGAATTTCCAGATTTGCAAACTCTCGAATTGCCATCATACCAAATTGAATATGCCAAAAACGGCAAAAATTTCAAGTGGAAAATGATTAAAAACAGTCCTAAAATGATTAAAGCAATTCTTGCAGAAAAAAAAATTGTTAAGAATTGGGTCAATGAATACAAATTGTCCGGCGTAATTTCGGACAATCGATTGGGTGTTCGCAGTAAACTAATTCCGTCGGTTTTTATAACCCATCAACTAAATGTCTTGACAGGAAATACGTCTTGGCTAACTACAATTTTGCATCAAAATATTATTGAAAAATTTAATGAATGTTGGGTTCCGGATTTTGAATTTAAACCAAACTTAACTGGAAAATTAGGTCATTTAAAAAAAACCAATTTGAATTTAAAATATATTGGACCGCTTTCGCGGATAAAAAAAATAGATTTACCAATAAAATATGATTTAATGATTTTGCTTTCTGGTCCAGAACCGCAACGAACTATGTTGGAAGAAAAATTGTCAAAAGATGTTAAAAATTTTAAAGGAAAAACGATTTTCATAAAAGGTGTTGTCGAAAAAGAACAAGAAATCGAACAATTTGGCGATATTACTTTCGTTAATTTTATGAATTCTAAAGAAATTGAAATCGCATTTAACGAAAGTGAACTTGTTTTATGTAGATCGGGTTACACGACAATTATGGATTTAGCAAAATTGGGTAAAAAAGCTTTTTTTATACCAACTCCAGGACAATTCGAGCAGGAATATTTAGCCAAAAAACTCAAGAGAAATGGTTTGTATCCTTATGCGGATCAAGACGATTTTAGAATAGAAAATTTACTAGAAATCGATTTGTATAAAGGAATTCAAACTGTAGAAAATAATATTAATTGGGCGGAATTGTTTGGGGTTTTTAATGTTTAAATTCATTAAATTCTAAAATAAACACAAAAGTTTTTGTCATTTCGACAAAATACAAATCATATAACGTGATTATTTAAAGTGATTTCTCCTTTGTAGAAATGACATACATAAACCGAAATATTTTTTAATGTTTAAAAAAATATTTTTTTTTAATTAATAATCTGCACTTTTTGCAAAGTGAAAGAAAACATTGATCCTTTGCCAAAAGTGCTATCGACAAATATTTTTTCGTTGTGCGCTTCGATAATATGTTTGACGATTGCTAGTCCAAGTCCAGAACCACCTTCTGATCGTGCACCAGATTTATCTACTCGATAAAAACGTTCGAAAAGTCGAGAAATATTCTGGTTTTCTATGCCTTCGCCGTTGTCTTTTACGGAAATTAGAATACGATTATTGATAATCTCTTCGAATCCAATTTCGGTATAACCGCCAATTTTGCCATATTTTATTGAGTTTTCTAGCAAGTTGGTTAGTACTTGCTGTATTTTATCAATGTTTCCAAGAACAATTATCGGCTTGAAATATTTATCGTCAAATGTTAATGTAATGTCTTTTTTGGTGGCTTTCATTTCGAGTAAATCCATTACGTTTTGCATTAAAATTACAATGTCAAACGGGATCATTTCGAGTTTTTCTTCCAGCATTTCTAGTTTGGCAATCGTGTCTAAATCTTCAACAATATAAATTAATCTTTCGACGCCTTTTTCGGCTCGTTCAAGATATTTTTTTCGCAAAAGTTTGTCTTTGACTGCGCCTTCAAGCAAAGTCGACACATATCCTTGAACTGTAAAAAGTGGTGTTTTTAATTCGTGTGAAACGTTGCCAATAAATTCTCGTCGAAAAGCTTCGCGCTCATTTAATGTTTCGATTTCAAGTTTTTTATCCGTTGCAAATTGTTGGACTTGATTAGTTATTTCAGCTAAATCGGTGCTTGAAGTATGATTGAGTAACATTTTTGAATCAAGAAAAGAAATTTCGTCGTAGAGTTTTTTAACTCTACTAAAAATAAATTTTTCGGTTCGATATTGCAACACAAAAACTGAAAAAATAAAAATTGAAACCAAAAAAACAATAAAAACCTTTAAGATTTCTAAAGCATTCACATTTAAAAAAATTAACATTAGCAAGCATAAAAAAGTGCTCGCAAAAATTGTAATATAAATTGCAGAAACAATAGCGAATTTATATGTTCTAGAAATTGTCATTTTTGATTTGGATGATTTATTCGTAAATGTAAAAACTTTTTATCGAAATAAATAACTTAGTTGTTATTTAAACTTCAATAAAAAGTTACTATAAAAAGTAGATTTAGATTTCGAATTTATATCCAACACCTTTAATAGTTACAAATAATTCTTCGCCAATTTTTTCACGCAATTTACGAATGTGAACATCAATCGTTCGACCACCAACAACTACTTCGCTGCCCCAAACTTTATCGAGAATTTCTTCGCGAGTGAAAACTTTACCAGGTTTCGATGCCAATAAATAAAACAATTCGAATTCTTTTCTTGGCAAAACAATCGCAATATTATCTTTAACTATTTTATATTCTTCACGATTTATTTCGATTCCACCAACATTAATGGTCTCGGAATTTACGTTTTCGTTTTCTTTTAAACGTCTTAAAAGAGCTTTGACTTTGCTAACAAGCAATTTTGGTTTAATTGGTTTGGCAATATAGTCGTCGGCACCAGCATCGAAACCTGCAACTTGCGAATAATCTTCGCTTCTAGCTGTTAAAAAAGTAATTATAACGTTGTTCAATTCTGGTATTTTTCTGATGGCTTCGCAGGCTTCCATTCCGTCCATTTCTGGCATCATAACGTCCATAATTATCAGTTGTGGAATTTCTTTTTTGGCAACTGCAACAGCTTCACGGCCATTGGTAGCGGTCACAATTTGGTAACCTTCTTGTTGCAAATTAAATCCTACAATTTCCAAAATATCTTGTTCGTCGTCAACTAACAAAATTTTAATTTCTTTTTTCTTCATATTTTAATATTGAAAATACTTTGTGTAAAAGTAAATATAATATAATGAAGAAATACAGCTTAACTATTATTTAATAATGATAAGATTTGTTAACATTGGCACAATCATTTAATAATTTTAAATTTATTTTCGGTTCTACCATAAATTATGTTTGTAAAATTTTAAATACTAATTACATAAATTTGCTCAAATCATTAATTGGAAAATTTAATAACACAAATTTTAATATAATTATTTTGATTGTAACTTCTAGTTTTTTCGCTTTTTCAACTTAAATTTTTTTCCCACGGCAGGCGGTAATCTAGAAGTGAATATTATATTTCATAAAAAAAGCGCAATAATTACAATTGCGCTTTTGGTGTTATTTTTTCTTAGAATTTGACTTTTTCTTTTTGTCAGCAGCTTTTTTCTTAGCTTTCTTTTCTTTCAATTTTTTCTTAGCTTTTTCTTTTTTGGCTTTTTCTTTTTTCTTTTTAGCAGCTTTTTTTGCTTTGTCTTTGGCTTTATCTTTTGCTTTTTGCTCTTTTTCTTTTAATTTATCACTCATTTTTTTTAATTTTTTAAGGTTTTTATTTTTAATTGATATTGTTGCAACTTCGGTTAAAGTTTCGATAATTGCCATTTCTGGATTTTCAGATTTGGTTGGTTCAACAGTAGCAACTGCTTTTACAACAGCTGGTTTTCTGGTTCTTGATACAACAGGTTTTGCGGTTGTTTCTGCTTTAACTGCTGGTTTGCGAGTTCTTGTTGTGGCTGGTTTAGCAGTTGTAGTTGTTCTTCTAACAACTGGTTTTCTTGTTGTTACAGATTTTGGTGTTGGATTATTTGCAACGTTTTCGGTGGTTGCTTTTTCCTCGATTTTGTTTTCGTTTGTTTCTGGTGTTGTCATATTAATATATAATTGAAAATTTGAAATAAGTCAATGTAAATTTATCGTTAACAAAAATAGTTAAAATTTTGGTTCGCCAATGTTAAGTTTTCGTTTAAAGGCAAAACTTAACATTGAAAATCAAAAGATTAAAATTTTTTAGTTTGGTTTTAGATAACAATTTGGTAATATTAATAAGATAATTTTTAATGTTTTACCAAACACCATAAAATTTTATATAACTTTTTGATAATACCTTGTTAACAGATGATTTGAAGTTTAATCTGATATTTGCAAAAAATAATTATAAATTCAACAATTATGAAAAATTTAGTTTTAACAATGCTAACTGTTTTAGCAATTTCATTTCAATCATGTAGTAAAGATGAAGATACTACACCTGTAGTAGTTGTTCCACCAGCTGGTCAAACAGTAACTGGAGCAATAACTGCGAATACTACATGGACAGCGGATCGTATATGGACTGTTGACAAAAAAGTAATTGTTGGTGATGGTATTACATTAACGATACAACCAGGTACAATTGTTAAAGGTACTCCAGGAGTAGGTGCAAACAGTTCAGCATTAATTATTGCACGTGGTGGCAAAATAAATGCTGTAGGTACTGCTGATAAACCTATTATTTTTACAGCTTCTGCCGATAATATTAAAGTTGGGGAGAAAATGGGTTCAAATTTAGCTGCAACTGACAATAGCTTATGGGGAGGAGTTTTAATTTTAGGGAAAGCTAAATGTTCGCTAGCGGGAGATGTTGAGCAATTGCAAATTGAAGGAATTCCAGCAACCGATACTTATGGATTATATGGTGGTACAAATGATAGTGACAGTTCTGGTTCATTTTCTTATGTATCTTTGCGTCATTGTGGTTCGGAAATAGGCGCAAGTAACGAAATTAATGGTTTAACATTAGGTGGTGTAGGAAGCGGTACAACTATAAGTAACATTGAAGTTTTTGCAACATTTGATGATGGTATTGAATATTTTGGTGGAACAGTTTCAACAAGTAATGTTTTAGTATATGCTTTTGGTGATGATGGTTTAGATATTGATCAATCTTATGCGGGAACAATTACTAATGGGTATGTTATAAAAGCTGCAACTGCAGATAGTGGTTTAGAAATTGACGGTCCAGAAGGTGCATATCTAGCATCTTTTACTTTAAACAAAATTACACTTAAAGGAAATACTGCTAATACTAATAAGATAGCAGAATTTAAAGCAAAAGCAAGAGGCAATTGCAACAATATTTATGTTTTAGACTTTCCAGCAGTTGCTACTGTAAAAATTACCGACGCAGTTTCAAGTTCTAACTATACAGGAGGAATTCTAAATTTTGCAAATTGGAACGTTAAAGGAACTTCTTTAACTGGAATATTTACTGATGCTACAAATGCTACAAGTACTTTTCCTGCGGCAGGATTTGCAGCAGCTGTAACAATACCTGTAACAGGAGTTGGAGCCGATACAAGCGTTTTTGGTTGGACTTTAGCAAAAGCTAAAAATGTATTTTAATTAAAAAGTTATTTCAATATAAATTTTGCACGGTAGCCTAATTGACTGCCGTGCTTATTTATTTTTATAAAATTTAGACATAAATAATGAAGCATATAAAAAAAATATTTTGGGTTTTGATTTTTGCAACATCTTCAATATATTCACAAGAAACAATTGTAACAGGTATTGTAAAAGATGGTACTTTTAATGATTTACTATCATTTGCAAATGTGTTAGTCAAAGAAAATAATATGACAACAATGACTGATATTGACGGAGTTTATCAGGTAAAACTAAAACCCGGAAAATATACATTTATTTTTTCATTTGTTGGATACAATAGTTTAACTATTTCTGATGTTGAAGTTAAAGAAAACGGTATCGATAGAGTTAATGCAATACTAACATCATTAGAAGATACTCTTCAAGAAATTGTTGTAAAAACATCTTTTAAAAGAAATACAGAAGAATCTGTGCTTAATATTCAAAAAAAGTCAATAAATGTTGTCGATGGAATATCAATAGAATCACTAGTTAAGACTGGAGCTTCAAATGTTGCAGCAGCTGTAAGAAGTATTCCGGGCGTTTCAATAGTAGGCGATAAATATGTAGTTGTTCGTGGACTAAGTGATAGATATACAAAATCAATTTTAAACGGAATGGATATTCCAGGACTTGACCCAGAAAGAAATACTTTACAAATGGATATTTTCCCAAAAGATATTCTTGACAATATATTGGTTTATAAAACTGTAACAGCTAATTTAGATGCAGATTTTACAGGTGGAATGGTTAATATCGTAACAAAAGATTTTCCTACTAATGCGCAATATAGTTTTTCGCTTGGTCAAAACTATAATCCCAATATGCATTTTAATTCTAAATATTTAACATACAATACTCCATCATCCGATTTGTTAGGTTTTGATAACGGTCAACGAAAAATTCCAATTAATAGTAAAGCAATTCTACCTCTACCATTTGAAAATAATCAGGAATTGAATGCAATTACTAACGCATTTAACAAAGAATTAAAAACAAAACAACAATCCTCAAACGCCGATTACAATTTTGGATTTTCTGCCGGAAATCAATTTAATGTTGGAGACAATAAATTAGGTTATATAGCTTCTATAACATATCGGAATGAAACCTCATTTTTCGAAAATTATGAACGAGGCAGTTATTTAAAAGATGCAGATAAAAATGTAAACAAATTAGAATTAGCTGAAAAACAAGTTGGCAGTTTAGGCAATAGAAACGTAGTTATAAGTGCACTTGCTGGTTTAGCATATAAAACGAAGAACAGCAAATATAAATTGAACATGCTTCATATTCAAAATGCTGAATCTTCTGCTGGTTTTTTCGATAAAATTGTACTTTTTTCAAATGATATTCGTGTTTTTACTGATGTATTAGACTTTACTCAAAGATCTGTAACTAATTTTCAGTTGTCAGGACTGCATACAAAATCAGATAGCTCTTGGAAAACAGAGTGGAACGTAGCACAAACTTTTTCAACTATTAGAGACAAAGACGTAAGAGTTACACCTTTTCAATATGATGATATAACAGATACTTACCAAATTACTGCCAGTGGTGGTGGTTCGCCAAAAAGAATTTGGAGAGATTTAAATGAATCAAATTCGATTGCTAAAGTTGATTTTACAAAAAAACATCAACTCTTTAAAAATGATGCTAAACTGCAATTTGGAACAAAAGCTGCATTAAAAAATAGAGATTTTAGAATTGACCAATTTTCTGTTTTAATGTACAATAATAATAATGGACAATCATTTAATGGTGACCCTGATGTTGTGTTGCAACCCGAAAACATTTGGAACAATACAAATAATATTGGTTCTTATATAAATGGTAATTACGAACCAAGCAATACTTACGAAGCTTATTCAACAAATATTGCTGGATATGTTTCAGATGAATTTAATTTTAGTAAAAAATTCAAATCAATAGTTGGTCTACGAGTTGAGAAGTTTGATTTATACTACACAGGACAAAATAATTTAGGAGATAAAATTTTCAAAAACACGAAAACCATTGATAAATTAGATTTTTTTCCTTCAACAAATTTAATTTATTCTGTAAATGATAATACAAATTTACGAGCATCTTATGCTTTGACAACAGCAAGACCATCATTTAAAGAAAGCTCAATTTCGCAAATTTTTGATCCAATTACTGGATTAACTTACAATGGTAATATTGATTTGAAGCCATCATATATTAATAATTTTGACATTCGTTTTGAAAATTATGGTAAAGGAAATCAAATGTTTGCAATTAGTGGATTTTTTAAAACTTTCAAAGATCCAATTGAATTAACGTTTTTTAGTGGAGCTGCTCCAGCAAATACCCAAAACAGAAATATTGGTGCTGCAACAGTTTACGGTGTTGAATTTGAGTTTAGAAAAGACCTAGATTTTATTGGATTAAAAAATTTTAATTTTAATGCTAATGCATCTTTCATTAAATCAGTTCAAGAAATGGATAAAACTCCAAATGGTGAATTTGACACTAAACTTGCCACCTTAAGAACTGGCGAAAAAATGAATGATAAAAGAACTCTTCAAGGTCAATCGCCATATTTAATAAACGGTACATTATCTTATTTAAATAAAAAATATGATTTTGATGCAAACTTAAGTTATAATGTTCAAGGAGAAACGCTTGAAGTCGTAGGAATAGCTGCAATTCCTGATGTTTTTACCTTGCCTTTTAATAATTTAAATTTTAATTTTAGTAAAAAGTTAGGTAAAAATAGAAACAGCACAGTTCGTATTGGTGCAACAAATATTTTAAATGCAGTACGACAAAGTATTTATAAAGCTTATAATGGTAACAGTGAAATTTTTTCTAAAAGAGAACCTTTCAAAACCTACTCTTTAAGTTATTCTTACAAATTTTAATTTTAATATATTTCAAACAAAACACAAAAGCTTGTCCAAAACTAATTGGACAGGCTTTTTTATTTGGGGCAAACGTTTAAAATTAATTTTTAGAAGCCAAAGGGTTTTGACTCAATATTTTAGAGCTAACAACATCGTTATTGGCGTATAAAATTTCGGTTGAAGAAAGGTCGCTGTAAGAAATCCATTTTCCTGTTTTCAAACCATTAGAATAATTTGCAATTGCTGTAACTTTTCCAGAAACATCATACGAAATCCATTTTCCGTCCAATTTTCCATCTGTAAAAAAACCTTCTTGCTGAATGTTACCTTTTTCATGATAATAAGTTGCCTTTACTTGTTGTCCAACAATTTCTAGTTTTGGTTCAATATTTTGAGCAAATATAAGTGTCGAAGCGAATAATACGATTGTTAAGATTAAATTTTTCATGATAATATTGGGTTAAATAGGTTAATAACTTTACAAATATACAAATATTTTACAATAATCCAACTATTTCTTAACAATTTAATAACATTAGATTTAAAATTATTTTTTTTGTAGTTTTTTCATTAACAATTTGTTCACACCAGTTATTTTGTCATTGGATTTTTAATAAATACTTTTACATTTCCCTAAAAACATGAAAATGAAAAAAATTATTCTCCTGATATTATTAACTACCAACATCTTTGCTCAAAACGATTTTATTATTACCAACGACGGCGAAAAAATTGATGTCGAAGACACAACAGTAAGCATAAATTATTTAGAAAAAGCTATTGAATATAAATCGCTTGAAAAAAACAGAACCAAAACAATCGATTTTAGCGAATTTAGTTATTGCTATTTCGAAGGATATGTGTTTATGACATTCGATTTAAATAAAAACAAAGCCGTAAAAGGTTATTTTGTCATTGCTGATAGCAAAAACCGTAAATTATTGAGCGTTGTTTTGCCACCTGAAACCAATGATTATGATAAATTTAAAAATCAAAAGGTTAGGTACGAATACATTATTATCGATCAGGAAGAAAATATCATCGAACGCCAGATTTTTGATAATACAAAAATCGATAGCAACAAGACTGTTAGAACTCTAATTCCTGACAAGCTAAAAAATCAATTTAAAGATTTTCCAGAATTTTTAGAAAGAATTAAAAGCCACGAAAACGCAATTGGCGATACTGACCATCTTAAAATTCTTGAACTTTTCGAATTTCCAAGTTATATGAAAAAGGTTGATAAAACTTAAATTTTTGCTTTTTGGTACAATTTTTGAAATATATATATTATCTTTGTACTTAATAATGAAAAACATATATCTAAATATAATTCTGTTTGTCTGTTTGTTTACAGGTTTTGCCAATGCGCAAGATAATAAACAATCAATAGATGGTTTGGCACTTTACCCAAATCCAACAACTACAGGCAAGATTTATATTACTTCTAAATCTGGAGAAAACAAAGACATTTCTATTTTTGATGTTTTAGGTAAACTGGTTTTACAAACTGCACTTGCAACCAAAGAGCTTAGTGTTTCGGTACTTGCACCAGGAGTCTACATTATTAAAATTCGTGAAAACGAAGCGACTTCAACCCGCAAATTGATTGTAAGATAATTATTTCTACTATTCAAATTTCGATTATTCTTTTTTTATCAACTTTTCTTAAAATAAAGATAATAAACAGCAATTTTCCAATTGATAGTTTTTGATTGTATTTCTAAAATTGTTATTTTTGTATAACAAATAATATTTATGAGTTCAATAATCACAAAATTCAGTCAACTTGATTTAAAAGGTACTTATTCGTATGCCGATTATTTGTTGTGGCAATTTTCTGAAAGAGTCGAATTGATAAAAGGTAAAATTTTCAAGATGAGTCCAGCGCCAAGTAGTTCGCATCAAGACATTTTGATGAATTTGACTATAACTTTTAATAAAGTTTTTTCGAAAACACCGTGCAAATTATATTTTGCACCTTTAGATGTAAGACTCATAAATTTCAAAGATAGCACTCCAGAAAACAAAATCATGTCGGTTGTGCAACCCGATTTATGCGTTATTTGCGACCGTAAAAAAGTAGATTTAAAAGGATGTTTGGGTTCGCCAGATTTGGTGGTCGAGATTTTATCATTAGGCAATTCCAAAAAAGAAATGGATACAAAATTCGATTTATATCAAGAAAACAAAATTCTAGAATATTGGATTGTTAATCCGTTCACTAAAACTATTTTAGTTTATGTTCTTGAAAACGAGAGATATATTGGTTTAAAACCATTTCTTGAAGATTCGAAAATTATTAGTCCAACATTCCCAAATTTGAAAGTTTCGGTTAAGAAAGTTTTTGAGATTTTGTAATGCCATTTTGCTAATTCCCAACAAATAACAATTATTTTACACACGATTATTTTTTCTATAAGAATACTTACTATATTTGTAGCTTAATTTATAAAAAATTTAATTATGAAAAAACTTTACACTTTATTGCTGTTGGCTTCTTTAACCAACTTTTTCGCTCAAACTTATATCCCTTTCACAGGAACTGGTGCTTTAAATGCTAATGGCTGGACTGTACACAGTGGTACTGCAGGACAAACATTAATACTTTCTACGCCAAGTGATAGTGGAACTAGTTTATCATTTAATGGTTTAGCAGCATCAACTGGAAATAGAACTTCTATGGTTGCAGGAAACGGTGAAGATTTAAATTTTGCAGTCCCAACGCCTTTAACTGGTGTAGTTTATTTTTCTGCCCTTATAAAAGTATTAGATGCAACACAATTAGATTTAAATAGTTCAATAGGAAGTTATGGACTTGCTCTTACAAATGCTGCAACTGCAACAACAACAACATTTCAAGCTAGAATCTATACTAAACAAGGTACAACCCCTAATACATTCAGTGTCGGTGTTTTAAATAATAGTGGAGGAACTGCAGCACCAAGTTATATTTCAACTGGCTTAGCTGTAAATACAACACATTTACTAGTTGTTAAATTTGATCTTGCCACTAATATTGCTAGTTTATTTGTAAATCCTACGCCAGGTAGTTCAGAACCAGCTGCTTCAGCTACAAATTCAACAGGAACAACCGTTGCTCCTACTCAAATTGCTGGATTTGTGATTCGTCAAGTTGGTACAGTAACTACTGGTTCAGGTAATGTTGAAGTAGATGAAATAAGAGTTGGAAATTCATTTTCGCAAGTTACTCCTGCTAATCTTTCGGTTAACCAAAACCAAATCGCTGGTTTGAACATCAATCCAAACCCAGTTTCTAAAGGTGTTTTTTATGTAAACACGACAGCTAACGAAACTAAAAATGTGGTGGTTGTTGACTTATTAGGCAAACAAGTTTTAAACACAACAACTTCTGGAAATGAAATAAATGTTAGCAACCTTAATGTTGGTGTGTACATCGTTAAAGTTACCGAAGAAGGTAAAACTGCCACTAGAAAATTGGTTATTCAGTAAATTTAATATTTCTATATAAAATCAAAACCAGCGAAATTTTTGCTGGTTTTTTTATGGTTTATGTTTTTTGTCATTTCGACGATAGGAGAAATCTCATAAAGTGAGCAAATGATTTGATTTATCTTTAAGTTCTTTTGTTTTATTAGGTTTTGTCATTTCGAAGATAGGAGAAATCGCATAACGTGAGCAACTAATGTGAATAACTAATGTGATTTATCGTTTGATTATTGTGTTTTATTTGGTTTTGTCATTTCGACGATAGGAGAAATCTCATAACGTGAGCAACTAATGTGAGCAACTAATGTGATTTCTCCTATCGTCGAAATGACAAACCGTTTATAAAAATTAAAAAATGGAGAGTTTTTAATTACTCTCTTTAAAATCTTCAAATAAATGATTTAAAAACTCAAATTTTGGATTAATTGTTCTAATTAAATCTAATTTTTTATCTCGACGCCATTTTTTTAATTCTTTCTCTCTTGCAATTGCCTCTTCAACCCAAACAAATTTTTCATAATAAACTAGAAATTCCAAATTATATTTTGACGCAAATGTTTTATTTTTATCAATTATATTTTGTTTATGCTGTTGCAATCTCAATTTTAAATTATTAGTCATACCAATATAATAGGTTGACCGATAACTATTTGTAATAATGTAGATATAATAACTATGAAAACCTAACTGCGGATTTAAAATCATAAATAATTGATTTGCGTTTTTTTGTCATTCCGACGAAGGAGACTCGAGCCTGAAAGTGCGACTGGCGAAGCAAATCACATAACGTGAGTAAATGCTGTGGTTCTCTTTAAGTTCTTGCTTTTTAAACTTTTGTCATTTCGACGAAGGAGAAATCGCATAACGTGAGCAACTAATGTGAGCAAATGATGTGATTTCTTTTACGTCGAAATGACAAAAATTGTTTAACATTTATTTCTCGTCCAATTTCTTTCTCAAATAAACAATCTCTTCTTTCAAAGATTGTATTTGTTCTTGGTATGATTTTCGTTCGAATTCGAAGCTTTCATTGAAAAATTTTTAGGCTAATTTATTTTTTTTTAAAATCAATGTACCTCGTTGATATTTCGTTAATTTATTAATATCAACTGAAAAACTATATTTATTAATGACATCATTATGAATCAAATTTGGATTTAATTCAACTCTCTGACGATAATTTTCTCCAATGAAATCAATTATTGACAAATCATATTTATTGCTAAGCTCTAAATAATATAAATAAGATAGCCTGTTGGTATAGGCAATTGAATTTCCAGCCCAAAATTTCCAATATTTATTTGAATATCTTAAAAAATTAAATTCCGATATCGATTTGTCTTGAAAAAAACCAGGGTTTGCAAAATGGTCAATAAAATTAATTGTGTGAACACAAAAGCCAACATTAGTTAACCATAGATTTGTTTTCTTAAATAAAACCTCTAAAATTTCGGGTTGCACGTGTTCTAAAACAACTTGAGACGTAATATAATCAAATTTTAAAGATTGTTTATCAATATCTTCAAAGTTATAGGGAGCTAAATAAACTATATTCAAAAAATCAAATAACTCTTTAAAATTAGATTTCGTTAATAACGTTTCGATTTTTTCTGTTAATTCAATTTCAGAATAAGTACTTTTTTCACAAATTGCAACAATAAAATTTTGCTGATTTATAAATAATATTTGTTTTTTAAAAGCTGCAAAGTTTATGTCATCTGTTTTGTCAACTGAAATTACTTTCTGAAAACCCATTAATGATAATAAAACAGAAGATATAATAGAATATCCTGTACCGATTTCTAGTGCAACAGCATTTTTATTGAGTACTAAATTGTAATGACTAAATTTACGAAGGCATTCATGAAATTGATAAATAAAAACATTTTCATGATATTTAGCATTTGAGATTACAGACAAGTGATTAATTTTATCTCCAATATTAGTTAAAGATAAAAATTTTTGTAATAATGCTTTTATTCTCCAATCCATTTCACGAAAGTATAAAATAAATTTTAAAATAAAAATATTTTTATTTCTCGTCTAGCTTTTTTCTCAAATAAACAATTTCTTCTTTTAAAGATTGTATTTGTTCTTGGTATGATTTTCTTTCGAATTCAAAACTTTCATTAAAATATTTTTTAACATTAAAAAACCCTTTTGAATTTTCGTTAAAAGTGTTATTAAAAACTTGATTTTCATCGAAATTAATAATATCGTCAACCTCAATACCGAATATTTTGGCAATTTCTTCTATTTTCTGTAATGTAAGTTTGGTTTTTCCACTTTCAATATCAGAATAAGCTGGTTGCTTTATCCCAAGTTCAATAGCCATATAATATTGCGAACAATCTTTTATGTTTCTAATTTTTCTTATTTTTTCGCCAATCATTGTTTTGAATGCTCTTTTCCAGACCTTTGGTATTTTTTCATTTATTAAAAACAAAGTATTAACTTGTTCAAATTGTGATGAAGTAAATTTGATGAATGTATTAAACGATTTACAATCTGTTGTTACTAATCCACAAAGTTGTTCAGAAGTTTTTTTAGCAAATGATAATTTTGCAAAATTAAATTTATTAAATTTATTTGTGAAAAATAAAATGATTTATATTCAATCTGACAACAACGATTTGAAATCAGTTTCAGTTTACAACGTTCTAGGTAAACAAGTTATCAACACTACAACTTCTGGTAACCCAATTAATGTTGCAGAATTAGCTAGCGGTATTTATATTGTTAAAGTTTCTGAAAACGGTAAATCAAGTACTTTGAAAGTTGTTATTCAATAAATAGCAATATTTTAAATAATTTTAAAAACTCCAATTTCAAAGTTGGAGTTTTTTTTGTTTCTGTTAATTAAGTTATTTTAAAAATTTACTATTATCTTTGAATAAAATTAATGTATTATGGAAGCAACAATAAAACAACCTTTAACCAATGTTCAATTAGAATTGCTTAAAACTTTTTCTTATGATTTGTCAATGAATGATATTGTTGAATTAAAAAAAAAATTAGCTGAATTTTTTTCAAAAAGGCTTATCAAACATGCTGATGATTTCTGGGAAAAGGAATCGTTTAATGATGCAAAGGTTAATGAACTACTAAACAAAAAATTAAGAAAATCTAAATAAGTTTAAATTGAAAAGAATTGTTTTAGATACAAATGTTTTTTTAGTTTCAATTTCAAGTAAATCAAACCTTCATTGGATTTTTGAAAATTTAATAAATGGAAAATTCATTCTATGCATCTCAACAGATATATTGTTAGAATATGCAGAAATTATTGAAAATCATATGGGCGTAATTGCTAGTGAAAGTGCAATGGGTGTACTACAAAATTTGCCTAATGTCGAATTTATTATCAATTATTATAAATTCAATTTACTTACCGATCCAGATGATAATAAATTTGTTGATTGTGCAATTGCTTCAAATGCACAATTTATCGTAAGCCACGACAAAGATTTTAATATTTTAAAAAAAATCGATTTTCCAAAAGTTACAGTAATTAAAACTACTAATTTTAAATTACTTTTTAAGTAATCCATTGATTTCCAACTCCAACATATTCTCAATTTCCAACAAAAAGCAATTCGAAAAATTGGCTTTAAAAATTTTTCGTTTCCAACACGAAAATAATTTGGTCTATAGACAATTTTGCGATTTTCGAAAAATCGAAGTTCAAAAAATCAAGTCGTTAGAACAAATTCCTTTTTTGCCAATTCAGTTTTTTAAATCACATAAAGTTGTTTCAAATACTAATAAAATTCAAGAAATTTTCACAAGTTCGGGTACTTCTGGTTCAATAAATAGTCAACATTTTGTGACCGATATTTCTTTATATGAAGATAGTTACCGCCAAGGATTTTCGCAATTTTATGGCAATATCGAAGATTATGTGGTTTTGGCATTTTTGCCATCTTATCTAGAACGATCAGGATCTTCATTAATTTATATGTTCAATGATTTAATAAAACGAACCAATAATTCTGATAGCGGTTTTTATTTGAACAATCAATTAGAATTATTAAAGAAATTGCAACTTCTGAAAAATTCAGATAAATCCGTTCTTTTAATCGGAGTAACTTACGCATTACTTGACCTAATAGATTTCGCAAAATCAATTAATTTTCCGCTAAATGAATTTAATGGTATTATCATGGAAACTGGCGGAATGAAAGGCAAACGAAAAGAAATGATACGCGAAGATTTGCACCAAAAACTGTACGAAGGTTTTGGAGTTTCTAGCATCCACTCAGAATATGGCATGACCGAATTGCTCTCGCAAGCTTATTCACTAGGCAACGGAATTTTCGATTGTCCAAGCCAAATGCAAATTTTGATTCGTGACACCCAAGATGCATTAACTTATGTAAACGATGGAAAAACAGGTGGCATAAATGTTATTGATTTATCAAATATAAATACATGTAGTTTTATTGCTACGCAAGATTTAGGTAAAAAATATGCCAATGGCAGTTTCGAGATTTTGGGCCGATTCGATAATTCTGATATTCGTGGATGTAATTTAATGGTTCAGAATTAAAATACTTATCTTAATACTATCATTTCAGAATAAAATAATAAAAAAAACTTCCGCTATTCAAAAAAGGATTAATAAATTAACAGTTGTTTTTTTAAATAAAATGGTTATGTTCTAGATAGTTGTGGGTTTTCATAATTTATATGGTAATTTGTCATTTCGACGATAGGAGAAATCACATTAGTTGCTTGGTTTATGTAATTTCTCCTATCGTCGAAATTACAAAAAGAAGTTTTATTTCAATAAAATATAGGGTTTGAAATACCAACATTATTCTATAACACAACCAATAAAATTAAACCAAATGCAAATTTAAAATAGTCCAATATTATAATTGGAATTTTTTTATTATTTTCGAACTATATTATAATAATAATTATTGCAAAAACTAAAAATTTGATTATTAAAGAAACTGAAAAGGAAATCAAAAAACTTCTTAAAGATTCAATTCCATTTATTGGGCAACGGTTAAGAGTCTTGCTAATTTTAAAACAAAATGAAGAGGAAAGTATTTCTAAACGTGAAGTTGATAAAATCGCTGGGGCTGACCCTAATAGCGTTCAGAATTGGTAAACTTTATATGAAAAATATGGAATATTTGGTATAAGACATTGCAATGCTGATAATTTTCAAATTTTCTTGAACAATTTCTCTAATCTAAACCCAACCGACCTTAAAATAATGGTATTTAGATAATGGTAGATTTCATAAAGCAAAAAAACTAATTATTCCCCAAAATATTGTATTAGTTTTTATTAATCCATATAGTCCAGAACTTAATCCAGCAAAAAAAATATGGGCGAAATGTAAGAGAGTTTTTCTAATAAATTTTACAAAAAATTAGAAGAAGTAGAAGATTTTATTTCTGAAATGGTTAATTTAACTAGCAAAAAAGAAGTAATTAGCATCTGCGATAATTATTATATTTTTTTTGATGATATTTGGATTATTTTATAATAGCGTTTGATATTACTTAGATCTCAGTCGTGATTTACAAATTATTCTCTAATATAGTTAAAACTGACAATTAAAACCACTTTAAAAATAATCTTGCAATTTTTAAACCAGATTACACATTAGAAATCTACTACAAACATTTTCTACTGCTAAATTTGGCAATTATTCATTTTTTAGACCTTAACATATAACATATATTTTTGTTCTAAAAAACTCCGTTAGCCCCAAATATCATTGTATAAATCGTTTTCGTAGCGAATCCTAATGCGTAAATCTGGGTTAAAAAAGAAGCATTAAAAAATTTTAAAAAATTTAACTATTTGAACATTTGCAACATAAAAAAGCGTCCCAAAAGAGACGCTTTTAATATTTAATATATTCCAATAATTATTCAACAATAATTTTCTTAACGATTTGTTTTTCGCCATCTTTTATGGTTACTAAATAAATACCTTTTTGAATATTATTTAATTCAAGATTTTCAGAGAAAAAACCTGTGTTTTGGTAGTTGTTTTCATAAACAATTCTACCACGAATGTCGTTTACTGCAATATTTATTTTGTTATTGGTACCAGAATCAAACTTAACATTAAAATTGCCATTGCTTGGATTTGGTGCAATTGTCAAATTTTGGAAAGTAAAATTTTCGTTGGCAACAACAACTGGTGGCAATTGTGTGATTGTCAAAGAACAAACTTCTAAATCAATCGAGTTGACTGTTCCTGCATCGCCAGTAACAATGTCTCTAAATGCTACAATCCATTGACCTGCGGCAACATTTCCGTTAATTGTGTTTAGTGATCCAGATGGCAAAGCATAAGTTCCTGTTGTTGGATTGGTACATGCAAATGCGGCAGCCTGACTGTCAAACTTAATGTTCATATTGGCATTTCCTGGACATTGCTGGTTGTAAACACTAAACAAAATTAATCCTGGTCTAACGATATCAATTTTAAGATTTTGAAGATTTGGATGTGTTATGTTTAATGACAAATTCACATCAGTAACATTCGGAATTGCTGGTAAAACAAACTTTTTCTGAGTAAAAGATGTTACACCGTCTGCTAAGGCGAACGGAAAAACATTATCAGCAGTTGTGTTTCCGGTATAATTTGTACAATTATTTACTACGCTATATCCAATATAGAAATTGCTTGGACTAATTACAAAGAAATCACTTTCAACGGCTTCAATCATTAATCTTGCTGTTTGTGTGTATAAATTTGGAGCTAAAATTGATTCTGAACCGTCATTTGGTGTATTAGTAGCTAAAAAAGTAGGATAAGTCAATCCACCATCTGTAGATAATCTTATGTTTACATTCAAAGCGTTAACCAAGTTGGCATTGGTTCCTGCAACATCCCAAGTTACATTTTGATTGCTATTTTGAGCCCAAGTAGCAGGATTATTAGTTGACACAGGCGATGTTATTTTGAATGTTCCAAAAGCAGATGTATCTACAAATTGAACAGTTTTAGTCACACGTTGTGTTTGTCCGCCTAATGGTCCACCATTGTCTCTAACAATCAATGAAAATGTAATTGTTCGTGCTACAGATGGCGACATTTCCCATGAACTTGGAGTTCCTTGAGTATTGCCAGCAAGAATGGATGATAATTTAGGAAAATATCTGGTTGGCGATGTTGTTGGAGAAAACGATCTGAAACTTGGCCCTGTTGTATTGGTAGATACCAGAGCACCCGCAGCAGAACCTAGTCCATATTGTTCCCAACAATAAGTCAATGCATTTCCAGAAGGATTGTCAACATCAGTCGCTGAACCAGTTAGTTTAAAAGGAATACCAATCGGTACAACGCTATTGCCATTAGTCAAATTTGGTTTTGAATAAACAACTGGTGGCGTATTATTATTTGCAATTCCAGGCACACAATTGGTTTCAGGACTGGCTAAACCATTAATTTGCGAATTAATTTGAATCATGCTTCTTGCATGAAAATAAGCATCAGAATTACTTTGGATATCATCTGCACCGCAAATACCTGCATAAGCCATAATTGTCGAACCACTTCCTACTTCATAAGCAGAAGAACTAACTCTGGTACTGCCAGCGCAATTTCCAGCTTGACTATTAAAAGTATGAGAACCACTCAATTGATGGCCCATTTCATGTGCAACGAAATCAATATCATAACTATCGCCGACTGGCGAGAATGAACCTGTTACACCTTCGGCTTTTATTGAAGTGCAAACACCGCTTCGTGCAACACCGCCACCACCTGTACTTGAAATGTGCCCAATATCATAACTATTAAAACCAACAATGCCGTCAACATAGGCTTGGTTGCCATTCAAAAGTGTATATGCTGGCGCTACATTTGCATCGTCTAGATTTGGATTTGGTACTCCAGCAGCAATTTCTGCGGCAGTTAAATTAACATTTATAAGATTAATATTGGCATTAATTAAAACCAGTTTCATAGCGTGATCTCTTTCATAAACACTATTTAATCTTGCAACCGTAACCGCCATAGCGTTCAAAACAGCACCTTTTCTTAGTGCCAATGTTGAGGCAGTTGTTAAACCAGCAGCAGCAACATGAAAAGAACCATATTGCTTGGTGCAAGCCAAAGCCAATCTATATACTTTCCACAAACTGTTATTGGCTCTTGCTAAAGTTTGATTTTCATCGATTTGATCTTTAATGTCTCGTTCATCTATAGTTTCGCAAGAAAAAGTTTTTGATGTTTCTCTTTTTGATCTATTGTAAACCATATAAGTAGAAAAATCTTTGGTATATGGATCAATATAATCTGTACCTAATTTGCCTGATTGCGTTATGGCATGAAAACCAAAAATAGTAGTCGAAATGCTTATCGTTGCTGTTGGATCTTCAATACATTTACCAACATAAGACTGAATTTCTGGATGTTTAGCAGCAATTTCTGGTTCTAATGATGATGATTCATACATCTTGAAATTTTGTACTTCGCCTTCTGAATTCGGGAAAGCAATTATAACGTCTGATTCTGCGGTTGCTGTTCTTTTTGGAGAAGCTGCTAATTGCAATTTAATTTTATTTAAATCCAACTTATAAATCGCAAACTCTTTAACTTGTGTTCCTCTCGCTAATTTGCTGTCTTCAGAGATGTTTGGACTGTCAATTTTTCTCCAATTGGTGTTTTGTGAAAATCCATTAAATGCAAATGAAACAATTGCAGTTAATAATAGTAATAATTTTTTCATAATAATGTGACTTTGATATAGCTTACAAATCTATAAAAATTTTCGAAACTAAATAATTTATTGACAAGTTTTTGCACTTTTCCCTTGTTTTTAAAATTTTAGCGGATTTTAAATTTATATTATTCAATTAGAAAATCTAAATTTGCATTTTTTAAAATTAATTTCATTTGAAAATATTTCATTCAACACAAGATTTTTTCTCTAATAAAAAAACAATTGTTACTATTGGCACGTTTGACGGTGTTCATATTGGTCACAAACAGATAATTGCAAAAATCGTTCAAAATTGCCAATCAGAAAATCTAGAATCGGTTATTCTGACTTTTTTTCCGCATCCAAGAATGGTTCTTAATGAAAAATCAGATATTAAATTATTAAATACTATTGATGAAAAATCAGAATTACTAAATCAAAACAACATTCAGAATCTTGTGATTCAGAATTTCGATACAGCATTTTCTGAACTTTCTGCCGAAGATTTTGTAGCAAATGTTTTGGTTAAACAACTCAATATTCAAAAAATAATTATTGGTCACGACCATCGTTTTGGTAAAAATCGATCGGCCAATTTTGATGATTTAATTGGCTTTGGTGAAAAATATGGTTTTGATGTCGAACAAATTCCAGCTCAAGAAATTGACGACGTTGCTGTTAGTTCGACCAAAATTCGAAATGCAATTCTGCAAGGAAATATTGCTTTGGCAAATGAATATCTGGGATATCAATACCAAATTTCTGGAATTGTTGTCAAAGGTAAACAACTTGGGCGAACCATTGGTTTTGCAACCGCTAATATATATGTAGCAGAAAATTATAAACTCATTCCTAAATTTGGCGTATATATTGTAAAATCGATAATCGAAAATAAAGTCGTTTTCGGAATAATGAATATTGGCATTAAACCAACAATTGGCGATGAAACTGCAACAATCGAAGTTCATTTTCTTGATTTCGATGCCGATTTATATGATAAAAAATTAACCATTTCGATTTTAGAATTTATTCGTGACGAACAAAAATTTGACAGTTTAGAAGCCTTGAAATCTCAAATTCAAGCAGATAAAATTTTTGCAATTGACTTTATCAATAAAAAATAGCTACTGATTTAGATATTCTATAGATTTTGAAAAAGTTATAAAAACCGACACGAATTTCACAAATTTTCACAAATTTAAAACATAGATTTTTAAATTTTAATTTAACTTTCAAACAACTATCAACTTAATCTGTGTTAATTTGTGAAATTTGTGTCAAATATTTTATTTTAAACAGTTTCGTACATGTTAACAAAAATTAATTTTAACATCTAATACGATATTAACAATAATTGTTATATTTGAAAATTAAAATTAACACGCCTACTTTCATAAAATGATAAAAAACTTCGTCTTCAGTCTTATATTTACTTGTTCATTCTCCAATTTAATTTTTTCGCAAACCAAAGTTTCAGGCGTTGTTTATGATGATACCAATCAAACCTTGCCATTTGCAAATATTTATTTTAAAGGCAATAAAACCGGCGTAGAATCTGACGAAAACGGTAAATTTAAAATTGAATCCAAACAAGATTTTACTGCAATAATTGTTAAATATTCGGGTTTCAAAGATTTCGAATATGCGTTAACCACATCGACAACCGAAAATGTAAAAATCAAAATGCTCAACGAACAAGAACTTAAAGAAGTTGTTGTTATTGGCAAACCAAAAAAACATTTGAAAAAAGAAGAAAATCCTGCTTATAAAATCTTGCAAGGCATTTGGAAAAACAAGCGTAAAAACGGTTTATTGCTTGCAAAACGTTATCAATATACCAAATATACAACAGTTTCCCAAGGTTTGAGCAATCTTGATAGTGCATTTTTAAAGAAAATATTGACCAAACAATATGACAGCGTTATAAAAATTGCGCAACAAGACAAGAAACAGAAAAATTTTATTATTCCGGTTTATTTAAAAGAAACCAACGAAAAAGTTTTTGGCGATAATATCATCAAAAAAGAAAGAATCGATGTCGAAGGCGAAAGAAACACTGGCATTGTGCAAACAGGATTTGTTCTGGATCGAATGAGCAACCTCATGCAAACTGTCGATATTTATAATGACGATATCGAAATTTTGAACAAATCGTTCGTGTCGCCAATTTCGAGTCGTGGTTATGGTCAATACGAATATTTATTGCGAGACAGTATTTTCGAAGACAATAAAAAGTTTTATGAAATTTTATATTTCCCACGAAATTCGCAAGATTTATTGTTCGAAGGTCGTTTTAAAGTTGATTCTAAAACATTTGCAATAACCGATATTTTATTAAAAAATAACCGCAAAATGAACCTCAACTTCGTGCGAAGTTTGTCGATAGAAAAATCTTTTTCGCAAGAAAATGACAGCATTTATTTACCGTTAAGAGATTATTACGAAGGCGATTTTACATTTATTAGTAAAGGTGACAACGAAAAAGGTTTGTATGTAAAAAAGAATATTTTGTATTCTGATTATGATTTCGAGAAAACGCAAGAACCAACTTTTTATGACATTCAAGTAAAACAAACTAGAGCTAAACAATTCGAAAAAGCCGACGATTATTGGCAAACATTAAACAATCGCGAAGCTGGATTGAATAATACACGAAAAATTATTGGTGATTTAGGTTCTAATAAAAGAATCAGACGTGTGTCGAATTTTATTACAATACTTACAACTGGATATTTTGGATTGTTTAAAAATGTACAAATTGGTTCGTTTTGGCAAGCAATATCCAATAATAATATTGAAGGATTAAGGCTTCGTGCTGGTTTTCGAACTTTTAAAACGCTAAACGATTTATTTCGAACCAAAGGTTATGTGGCTTATGGCACCAAAGACAAAAAATTTAAATATGGTCTAGAAGCCAAATATCTTTTTAATCACGAACCACGAATGACAATCGGCGCATCGTTCGTAGAAGACAATTTGCAATTAAGCGGACTTGGTTTGCAAGAAAGCGAATTGGCACCCAATGCTGGAACAAATGTTCTGATTGCAAGAGGCGAAAATTTTTCGCTAACCAAAATGCGAAAACAAGCATTGAGTTATGATATTACTTATTCGAACGAATTTAAAACCATCATCGAAGGCGTGCATCGTGACATGAGTTCGGCTGATCAAAAAGTTTTTTCGATTGGTTATCAATTCGCTGGCGAACAAGTAAAAAATGAATTAACCGATTTTGTAACTAGTCTAACAATGGTTTATTCGCCAAAGCGTGATGTTTTTGGTTTTGGTGTCGAACAAGCTTTTGGAGTAAATTTATTTCCGACTTATACTTTAAAATATACCAAAGGTTTTAAAAATGTTTTAGGCGGAGATTTTAATTACAATAAACTGCAGTTAAACATCAAAAAACCATTACGAATAAGCAATTTCGGAATTTTAAGAGTAACTGTTGATGCTGCAAAAGTTTTCGAAACTTTGCCACTGACTTTGTTAACGCCAGTCGTTGCCAATCAAGCATTTTCGTTACAATCTAATGCATTTTCATTAATAGATTTTTATGATTTTACGACCGATAAATTTGCGGCTTTACATTTAGAACATCATTTTAATGGTTATATCGTTAATAGAATTCCGTTAATAAAAAAATTAAAACTTCGTGAAGTTGCTTTTTATAGAGCAGTTGTTGGCGATATTTCTAATGATAATATTGCAATAAATCGTTCGAGTATCAATTATAATGCGCCCAATAAAAAGGCTTTTGCCGAGTTTGGTTTTGGTTTCGAAAACATAGGTGTTGGTAATTTTCGACCAATTCGAATCGATTTTGTTTGGCGCACACAATTCAGTAATATTAATGGATTGGTTCCACCAACTTTTGGTGTTCGATTTGGTTTTATTCCTGATTTTTAATTTTTTACAAGCTATATAAATAATAAACTTTTTGGATACTTAAAACAACATAATTATTCAAACATCAAATTAATCAGATTTATTTGTCACAAAGACTCAAAGACACGAATTTTTTTCACATATTTAAGAGTAATTAATATACAATATATAAATTTAAAAAAATTTAACATTCTCCCCTTTGAATCTTAGCGACTTTGTGGCAAATTCCATTAAATTTTATAATTAAAAAGGCACTACCACAATTGTGTGGATAAAAATTTTTACCACAAATTACACAAATTTACACAAATTCTAAGGCTTAATATTTGGATTTGTGAAATTAATATACGCCTTTTATAAGTGAGAATTATTGTAATTTGTGGTTTTTTTGTATTATAAATTAAAAACCCAACATTTTGTTGTAGAATCATTAAAAATAAAACAGTTACAAAACAACAATTTATATTGTCTTATATTTCTTGTATGTTTTAGAAAAAATATTCCGTAAAAATATTATGCAACAAGCAATAGATTTTTTATCAAATAAAGATTCAATATTTCGAATAATTATCGAAAAATATGGCATTCCAGCAATTCCGAAACGCAAGCAAGGTTTCGAAACTTTGGCACTATTAATTCTTGAACAACAAGTTTCTATCGATTCTGCCAAAGCGACTTATTTAAAACTAAAAAATCGAGTTGAACAATTTCAACCCGAAAATTTAATTGTCTTGCCCGATGAAATTTATCGTGAATGTGGTGTGAGCCGTCAAAAAACCAAATATATAAAATGTCTCGCCGAAGCAATCTTGGAAAAAACCATCGATTTAGAAAGTTTAGCTCATAAATCTGCCGAAGTTGTTCGCCAAGAACTCATTAAAATCAAAGGAATTGGCAATTGGACTATTGATATTTACCTGATGTTTTCGTTAGATTCGATAGATATTTTGCCACTTGGCGATATTGCGGTCGTCAACACAATTAAAGAATTATTAGATATTCACGACAAACTCGAAATGGAAACTTATACCATTAATTGGCAACCTTATCGCAGTATGGCGACTTTTCTACTTTGGCATTATTATTTGCAAAAGCGCAATCGAAAGGTTGAGTATTGATTGATTAATTTGGTTGTGCGAAGTGATATTGTAGATTTTACTTGATAATTACCAATATTAAGTCCCTAGCGGGACAATAAGCCAAAAAACCTACAATTTTCTAGGACACAATCATTAATTTTTAATCCAAATGTTAAAATTTGGGTTGTTTATTTTACAATAGTAATTGTTTTGTTTAAGGAATTTTTTTAGGTGTTTTTCACCTGATTCGCCTAATACATTATTTTTAGTATCAACAATTAATGGCCATTTTTTTGTTTTAATAATGTTTTTATTAATTTTAATAAACAATTCTTCTGACTGTTGCATGTTGTCTGACATCCAAAAATTATCTATTACAGCTTTTTTATTTGTTAAATAATAAAAAATTGGTTGATGACCATAAATAAATAATGAATTATTGCTTTTAATTGAGTTGTTAATTGCTTCGCATAAATCTTCTATGTAAACTGAATTTTGATATGTTGTTAGAATTCCTTTCATTTTTTCATTGTTTACATAAAATCTAGCGGATATTCTGTTTTTTACACCTGTACTTACATGATATATCCATGAAAGTCTTACTAAAATACTTATGAAAACAATAACTACAATTCCTGTTATAGAAAATGGCAAGGTCAAAAATCTTAATTTATTAATAACCATTACTTTATAGTTAGCTAAAATTATTATCGATAAAGGAAAAAGTATCATTAGTCCATATAATAACTTTAAAAAAAAACCAGTATTAGTGCCAAAAACTTGAGAAACCGTATACATTAAGCATACTAAAATTGCTGTGCTAAATTTATCTTTATTAATCAATGAAAACAATAATGGTAATAAACAAAATGCTGGAACTAAATACATGATTTTATTAAAATATGTAAAATCATGATCTAAAATCATTGTCAATGAAAGAACTAGAAGTACATAAACACAAAAATAAATAAGGTTATTTTGCTTTAAAGAATATTTATAAATAACTGAACTTAATGTTAAAAATGAAATTACAACAATTGCACAAGGAATAAAAAAACAAAATTCTTTTGCAATTTTTATTAACAAAAGAAATGGAGAATAACTATTTTGACTTAATTCATTAACAGAATAAAAATTATTAAAAAAAACATTTGACAAATTAGTAAATTTTAAAATAACTACAAATAAAGTAAAAGACAAAATAAATCCTATTAAAAAAAAAGAATAGGTTTTTAATAAAATCTTAAATTGGTCTTTAGCATTTTTATCTACTTTGTAAAAAAATTTATAAAAAAGAATTGCAGGACAAATTAGAATTGAAATTATTGATGGAAATCTACATAAACAAGATAAAAATAATAACATTCCTGAAAAAAAAATGTGCTTTTGTTTTTCTTGCTCAATACCCTTGATAAGAAAATAACTTGATAAAATTAAAAAAAACCAACTTGATATATCTTTTGTAAAAACAAAATTAAAACATCTTTCTGCAAAGACAATACCACAAAAAATACTAAATAAAACAAGGGTTTTATTATTTGTAAAATTTTTTAAAATTTCGAAAATAACAAAAATAATCGGGTACAAAAACAACAAGTAAAGTAATTTCAATGCAATTATTCCAAGATTAGGAAACATTTTGAACCAAGTTGCACCGATTAAATCATTCAAAAAAACGAGACTAAATATTTTTCCGTCATTTAAATTACTGAAAAAATTATCATAAATATATGCAGCATATCCAGTGTCTGTCAAATCTCCACATTGCCAAATAAAAACAAAAGGATAAAAAATTAAAGAAAAAATTAAAAAAAAATTAATTAGTTTTTCATTTTTTTTAATAACGTAACTTATATCCATTTTTAATTTTATTGGTTTAAAAAAATTAAAATTATGTTTTTCAATTTTTTTATACAATGATAGTAAATGTTTTAATAAAATGACATATTAAAATCTTATTTAAATGAAAATTTTAATCTTGTGAATATTTATCAAACAAAGTATTATCAATAAAATTAAGGGTTGTGTGAAGTAGTATTGTAGATTTTACTTGATTTTTAACTTGTCCCACTAGGGACTTAATATCGGTAATTATGAGATAAAAGTTTTTAGTTGATGTCCCGCTAGGGACTATATGTTGGTTAAAAACTGGAGATTAACCAACATATAGTCCCTAACGGGACATTTTAAAACATGATACTTTATAATTACCAATATTAAGTCCCTAACGGGACAATAAGCCAAAAAATCAACAATTCTCAGTCTAACAAAAAACTAATACTGTTTTGCCACAAAGTCTCGAAGACACAAAATTTTTAACATAAATCATTAATGTTTAGGTAAATTCTTTTATTGCATTTTCACTATTTCTCTTTGAGTCTTTGTGACTTTGTGGCAAAAAAAGACAATATTTAGTAATATTTTTTTGTTGAATATTTTAATGAAAAATAAAAAAACTCGCAAAATCAAATTGCGAGTTTTATAAAATTTTAATTCCTAATCTTTACAAAATCACTTTTTTCGTGAAAATCTGACCATTTTCGAGTTTGGTTTTCACAATCAAAGTTTGATTTTTGATATTCAGATTTTCTACGCTAAAAGTTTTAGAATTTATTGTTTGATTATCAAAAATTCGACGACCTAATAAATCGAAAACTTCGATTGTTTTAATGTTTTTGTCTGATATCAAATTAATTTTATTGTCTTTTACAAAAATTTTAAGATTCTTTTCATCTGATTCAAAAACCGAATTTCCTAAAACTGTGTTGTTGTATTTCAAAATAAATCGGTCATTAAAAGTGCCATAATTGGTTGTGAATGAATATGGTGCTTGTTTCAAATCGTGTGTGATATTCAACAAATTATCTTGTAAGTATATATTCTGATTAGCGAAAACACCTTCGAATCTATCGATACTTATTGACGATTGTCCAGAAACTGCACTAAAAAAACCAAGTTTAACAAAATCGTTTGCATTAAAATCCGATCGTGACTGAATTTTATATAAATCATTGTTTGCTGCATTTATGAACGAATAAAAACTTACATAATTCTGAGTTTTGTTATCACGACCATCATATCCATAGTCGAAATCTAATGAAGTATCTGGCAAATAACCAATTAATTGTTGGCTGAACATGTTGTCAATATTCTGGAAATTTAACCACAATCGGTCTTTGGTTTCGTCGGCATTCACACCTCTAAAAAACTGAATGTTAGTATGTAATTTATTTCGCATTGAGTTATTAAAAACCAAATCGCTTGTGTTTTCTGCTTCTACAAAAAATGCTTGACCAGTTCCAATAAAACCATTTGGAGCATCACTTATTGGGTTTCCGGGATTTCCGGCAGCAGTGCCAATTGATCCAGTCAAGTTATACAAAGCATATTCGTTAGCGTTGTAATTATTCACATTTGGTCCTGGATTGGTCAATGCTGGTTGCAAATTGCCACCATGTGTCCAAAAATATAGCGTTCCAGAAATGTTGTTGCCAGAACCTAGAGGCAAAATATTAGCTTTTATAAAATCGTCGGCTTTTATTGATGACGGATAAGGATTTCCAACCAAGTTATAATCATCGGCAGTTTCGACAAGGTTTGCACTTTGTTTCAAGGCAAATGGAATAATTCCGTTATTGGCATTTCCTGAAAAAGTTACCGTTTCTGCTCTTGGGAAACTTCCAGAAGTTCCGCCCATTACAGCATATCCAACGCCTGCGGTCATTGTGGTTGATGTTGGCGAAGCAATATTTACCCAATCATCGTTGGTATCATCAAATGCATCTGGAATGCCAGTTGTTTGCGGATAACTTGCATCGTTAAATTGATCAGAATAATTTTCGGTAACAAAATTATAAGTTTGATTCAAATTCCAAGCTGCAAATCGTGTTCCAAGATTGTCATCTTTAATTGGCGATGACCAATAAGTGTAATCAAATTTATCGAAAGCTGGTGTAATTCGAGTTACGTTGGTTGTGCCTGAGCCAAGATTTAAAAATCCGTTTTCAGTTTGTATTAAAGAGCCACTATTTGCAATATTAATTATGCCGCTATTTGTCAAAACTTTATTAATTGACACATAATTATTTGCAGGAATTGTTAATGTTTTCGTAGCATCAAGTTGTAAACTTCCAGTTGCAATTAAATTATTAGAAACAGATGTGTCAAAGTTATTATTTAAAGTAACGTTAAAGAAAACTTCTGTTCCTTCGGGCGAAATGTTGTTAATAATTTGCGGAGTTGTTCCATTAAAAATGACTGTTCCGTTTCCTTCTTCAAATGCTGTGTTTCCTATATTATTAATCCAATTTCCAGTTATTTTCAATTCGCCATCATTTGCTATTGTGTTATCATCCATATCTAAAACACCAGCTGGTGCGTCGATTATTAAGTTGCCGTTTATTTCGAGTTTGTTAGCTATGTTACCTACAAGTTCAACTTTTTCGCCAGTAATTATTAAATTTCTAGCTTTTGCAATATTACCATAATCATTGGCAAAAGGTGCAGTTGCACTAATAGTTGCTTGATTATTGAATGTATTGTCGCCTACTTGAACATCAACAGTTTCATCAGGAACAACTAGCGTGTCCCAATTGGCACAATCAAACCAGTTTGTGCTTTTTACACCAGTCCATTTACCATTTACGAAAGTGTCAGGCACAATATTCAACAATGGACAAAGTGTCGAAGCAAAATAATTAAAACCGCCTGCAACATAAGTAGCATTATCGGCATAGGTTGACCAATTAGAAGTTGTATTTATTCTTAATATCCAATCTAGTTTAGAAAGCGAAGTGCTGGCAAAGTTTGGCGCAGGCTCATTGAATTTCACAAAGCCATCGCCAGTTGGCGCAACTGTTACGTAACAATCAGCAGATGGGAATAATGTTGACCATGCTGTTGATTGACTAGCGCCACCAGGTGCAGCATCCCAACCACTTTCTGTCCAGCCATATAGTACAGTTCCGTTATAAGTAACATTATGATTTGTTGTAGTATCATCAGTCCATACACCGCCTTGTGTAATCCAAATATCGTCATTTCCATTTAGGTTGAAACCACCTGATCCAGTGTCTCCGACCACATTTACAATTCCTTTTGACCAATTTGAATCAATAAGACCACAAGTGTATATATCAAAATGTGTTGAATTCAACACATTGGGAGTATTTGCCCTAAAAACTATAACTGTCCCTTTAGGTAATGTAGTACCTGATCGAGTTATTGATACAATACCTTCCGAACTTCCCCATTTTCCTGCAAATTGTCTTTCATAACCATTGTCAGTTATATAAAAAGTTGTTCCAATTAATATATCTTGAAAACATACGAACACAATTTCATCTGAACCAGAACCGCCATTTGTTGTATTAATATTTACCGCCAAAATTGCTAAATCACCTCGGGTTAGCTCTGTAACAGCTAAAATATCAAATAAACTGCTTGTTGCACCAGTTAATCCAGTTGCGGTTGCGCTTAAAATTAAATTTGTGCCAATCGCTGTATGAATTAAATTTGAATAAGTTGCAACACCAGCAACAGCAGCAAGGTTGATTGGCGAACCAGTCATTGTTCCTGTGCTTGTCAACACAACTGTACCAGTAAAGCCTAAGTCTTTGTTGTTACAAACGTCAGTTGCTGTTATAACGACGTTTGTCATTGCAGCATTTATTCCAGTACTTGTTGGCTGCGATGTGAATGTTAATTTTGTCGCAACAACACTAATTATATTTACACCAAGATTAGATGACGTTTGAGCACTAAAAGCAGCTTTAGTCGATCCAGTATTCGAAAATGTAACATTTGCATTGCTAACTGAAAAACCAAAATCTTCTCCATCAAATGCATTTGCGCCAAGCGGACATTTTAGTGATAATCTTAATGAAAGTGTTTTTTCGGTATTGTCATCAACAGAAAAGTTTAAACTAGAAAAGACAATACTTGTTGCAGTTACGGTTCCGGATGCAATAAATATTGAACCATCAAAAAGTGCAATTGTGTTAATGCCATCAATCCAGTTACTGACTGTATTTCCACCAGCCTGTGCAATAGTAAAATCTGTAAGAATTGTTGGAAAAGTATCTGCATCGTTCAAAGTTGCACCACCATCACGCACTTTAAATTGCCAAACTTGAACTCCTGTTGAAGTTGTTAATGGTGCAACATCATTAATTAAACTTGAAATTGTTGGGCTTTCAGATGATGCTACCGAAACAATATCAGAAGAATTACTTGTCAAAATGGTCGTTGTAAAAGTTAAAACTGCACCATAAGTATAAGTTGTTCCATCAAAAACATAAGCCACAAAAGAATATTGCGTTGTTGGTGCCAAAGTTGATAGATTGGCTAGAAAATTTCCTGCACCAATACTTGAATTATTAACAATTACTCCCGAGCCACCAACTTGCGGATTAGAATTGGTTGCTGTTGGAGCATAAACAAAACCTCGAACAGTCGTTGAAGGACAAACCCCCAAAACATTTGTACCATTTATTGTGGCTGTACTAGACAAAACATTTGTCGAAACATTGGTAGTAATTGTTGGTGTGACAGGCGTAATTCCTGTTCCTAATAATGCATTATTTGGCGAATTACTGCCAACAGTTGAACTTGAAACCGTAATTGTTGCATTTTGTGTTCCTGCAGATGTGGGAGTAAAAGTAATATTATAGGTCGCTGTTCCTCCTGAAGTTGCAATTGTAGTAGATGATAATCCTGACACTGCAAATTGAGGATCGCTTGAACCAACTGTAACGCCACTTGCAGCGACCGATCCTGAATTGGTTATTGTGTATTGAATAGACGCACCTGATGCAGTTGTACAAACTGAACCGTGATTGGTAGGCGTTCCTGTAATTGCAAGGTTTGGAGTGGCGGCGCCAAAAGCTGCTGTAATACTTAAATTATCTAAACCTAATCCTTGTGAATTTGTTGAACCAGCTAAACCAGTATAAGTCCAACAAAAGTAATATAAACCGTTTGTAGGAATACTTAATCCTGTTAATGTAACTGTTTTTGAAATTGAAGTTGGAGGATTTACAACTGCATTTGCTCCGTCAACTCCATAAGATTGATTTCCTGTTACGGTCGATGTATTTATTAGAGTTGCAGTTGCTCCATGAAAAAATGTCCAATCAAAAGCCCTTGTTCCAGTTCTGTATTTTTCATAATCAAATGTAATCGACAAATCAGTCATTGTGCTTGCATTGGTATTTTGAATAGCTAACATTATAGTTCTCGGACTCGCAAAACCGCTAGAAGTCAAAAAGCCTACGGCTCTATCTGTTGAGGTAGCTGTTATACCATTCGCATAATTATAAACACCACCACCAGATGTACCAGTTAAAGCGCCTGCACCTGTTGTACCAGCCACTAAAGTAGTTACGGTTGTTCCTGTTGTATAATTTGCACTTGTACTAACTTTAAAACCTGTTGGCAAAGTTGCAGTTCCTGCATTTCCAATTAAATCGAAGTTTTGTGTTACTGGAGTTGTACTTGGAATTAATATTTGCCCCCAAGAAAAACAGCTAAATAATATCGAAACGAGTAGTAGTTTAATTTTCATAATAATTATTAATTTTATTCCTAAAAAAACTTATGAATTCAGAATACAAAATTAATCTCAAATTGTTTATTTTCAATATATTTGTATTGTTAAATTGTTAACATTTAATAATATTTATTAAAAGTTAAGGTTCTGTTACAGAATATTGTAGATTTAAAAAAAACTAGCACTGTAATAGAGGAAACTAATACTTTTGTAATTGCTTCGCCAGTTCGCAATTACAGGTCCGGGATCGACGAAGTAGAAATCACATAACGTGAGCAACTAATGTGATTTCTCCTTCGTCGAAATGACAAAATATAAGAATATTTTAATTAAATCCACAATATTCTATAACACAACCAAAATCAATAATGAACGAAGCTTTAACCGTCTCGCAGGTCAAATTAAAAATGGAATATTTTTGCTCTTATCAAGAGCGTTGCCACAGCGAAGTCAATTCTAAATTATTTTCATACAAGCTTCAAGAACCTGAACGAAACAAAGTTATTGTGTATTTGATAGAAAATAATTTTTTGAATGAAACCCGATTTGCGCAGGCATTTGCTCGAGGAAAACAACGCATAAAATTTTGGGGAAGAATTAGAATTGTTAATGAATTGAAATTTCGTGGCATCTCGGCATTCAACATTAAAACTGCTATGAAAGAATTTACCGATGCGCAATATCAAGAAGCTTTTCACAACCTAGCTGAGCGAAATTGGGAATCGATTCGAGAAACCAATGTCAATAAAAAAAAGAAGAAATTCTGCGATTTCATGCTTCGCAAAGGCTATGAAAGTAATTTGGTTTACGAAAAGTTGAAGGAGTTTCTTTAGTAAACAGTTTTTAGTTTTCAGTCGCAGTATTCGGTATTCAGTCGCAGTTTTCAGTCGCAGTCGCAGTCGCAAGTTTCAGTTTTCAGTCGCAGGTTTCGATGTCACTTTTCACTTATAAATTACTCACTGAAAAATTTAACCGAAACTAAAATATAAAATATTGAAAACTTAACTACTGAAAACTGCGACTGCGACTGTAAACTGTAAACTAAAAAATTATCCTTGAAAATCGCCACAATCATGAACTTCGAATTTTGGAAGATTTTTTTTGAATGTGTAATATTGACTTATTCTTAAATTTTTCTTGTCGAATTTACCATTCACAATTTCTAATTTATAAATTGGTTCGGTTTCGATCTTTTTAAAAATAAATTTATAGGTCTTGGTTTCAATAATTATCTGGTTTTCATCACTTTTTTGATTGACAATTGGCAAGTTTATTATGTTTTGAATATTGCAAACATTTATTATAGAAATTGCGTTTTTTTTGATTTTGAATTCTGCTAAATCGCAGGCATAACAATTGCCTGTAAATTCTAGTCCATATTTTTTATAAACGTTTTTGCTTTTTTTGTTAACTATTTCGATCGGAATTAAAGTATCGAAATTCTGAATTTGAGATATTTCGGAAGTTTTCTTTTTTGAAATTGAAATGGTTTTAATAATTAATTTATTTTCAACGATTTTGTTCGCTTCGTAAAGCTTTAAATTGAAAAATAAAATAGGAATTGTTATAATTAGAATAAAATTTTTCATATTGAAAATTTGAGTTGTGAATTACGAGTTGTAAACCTTTATATTAAACCGAAAATTTATCTTTACATCAGAAAAATAGTTTTATCAAAATCTTTGTCAAAGTTTGAAACTTTGACAAAGAAAAATATAATATAAATTTATAGATTTAACATATTAAGATTAAAAACTTTATTTTAATAATATAATTCTAAGACTGAAAACTAAATAACTGCGACTGAAAACTGCTAACTGAATACTAAATACTGAAAACTGAAAACTGAACACTAAAAACTGAAAACTGCGACTAAAACAAAATATAAAATACTGAAAACTCAATAACTGAAAACTGCGACTAAAAACTGAACACTGAACACTGAACACTGAACACTGCTAACTGAATACTACAAACCGAGCCGTTTTTTGACTTGCGCCAATGCCACCCAATTTTTCTTCAAGAATCTCATATTGTTTCAAGAGATTTTCTCTGTGAACTGGTTCTAGAATTTTTTGCAATTCTGATTTTAATGTGTTTTGATTGCAATTTTCTTGAATTAATTCGGTTACGATTTCTTTATCCATAATTAAATTTACAAGCGAAATGAATTTTAAGGTAACCACTCTTTTTGCAATTTGATAGGATGCCCAACTGGTTTTGTAACACACAATTTCGGGAACTTTAAACAGCGCCGTTTCTAAAGTTGCAGTTCCTGATGTGACCAATGCCGCTTGCGAATGACTCAATAAATCATAGGTTTTGTTTGAAACAAATTTTACGTTTTGGTTAATTAAAAACTTTTCATAAAACGAAAATTCTTGACTTGGTGCACCAGCAATTACAAATTGATATTCTGGAAAATCATTAACAACCGACAGCATAACCGACAACATTTTGGTAATTTCTTGTTTGCGGCTTCCAGGCAAAATCGCAATTATTGGTCTTGAATCTAGCTTATTTTCGTTTCTAAATGTTTCAATGTCAATATTTTTTCGATTGTGAATCGCATCTATCAATGGGTGACCAACGAATTCGACTGGAAAATTATGTTTCTTTTCGTAAAAATCTTTTTCGAATGGCAATATGACATACAATTTATCGAAATCTCGTTTTATGGCTGTAATTCTGTTTTCTTTCCAAGCCCAAATTTGAGGCGAAATATAATAATGTGTTTTTATGTTTCTGGCTTTGGCCCATTTTGCAATTCGCATATTAAAACCTGGATAATCGATAAAAACAATCACATCGGGTTTGAATTTTTCAATATCGTTTTTACAAATTTTTATGTTATTGAAAATTGTTTTCAGGTTCATGACCACTTCGGCAAAACCCATAAAAGCCAATTCACGATAATGTTTTACGAGTTTGCCTCCAACTTCTTGCATCAAGTCGCCACCCCAAAATCGAATATTGGCGTTTTGATCTTCGAGATAAATAGCCTTCATTAAATTCGATCCATGCAAATCGCCCGATGCTTCGCCAGCAATGATGTAGTATTTCATTTACTTATTAGTTTTTAAATTTAAGACTTTTAGATGCTAGATTTTTAGACTTTAGACTTTTAGACTTTAGACTTTTAAACTTTTACTTTCACAAAAACATAGTCAAAACAGCCAAAAAAATAGTTGCAAAAACAACGCCTCGAGCCATAATTTCTTGGTTAAATTTTAATAAAATAAAAAACACAAGAACATTAATCACGCCGCTCAAAGCTATTAATTTGCCAAGATAACCTTCTTGCTTAATGGCTTTTATACCATTGATAAAATCATAATTTGTATAATAATTCAAGAATAAATAGCAACCCAAAGTTGCCGAAAATAACCCGATTAATAACCCGATTATTAAATCTCTGAGAATCAATTTTTTATTCATTTTTTTATTTAATATTTGATATCATCTTTTCAAAATTCTTAGTCTTAAAATCTCTTGTTTAAATGTCTAATGTCTAAAAGTTTCATAATCTCAAAATCTTTAATCCAAAGTCTAAAAATCTCAAAATCTACAGTCTAAATGTCTAAAGTCTAAATGTCTAAAAATCCCACTTTCTTAAATTTTCAATCTCTTGGTGCGCTGTCATGTCAAAATGCACTGGCACAATCGATATGTAATTATGAGCCAAAGCCCATTCATCAGTATCATCGGCATTAATATCAAAATTCGTAAAAGTACCAGTTAACCAATAATAATCTTTGCCGAAAGGCGATTGTCGTTTGTCAAATTTTTCGACCCATTGCGCATTTGCTTGACGGCAAATTTTGATTCCTTTAATTTCATTATCAGACAATTTTGGAATATTAACATTTAATACAATTCCTTTTGGTAATTTATTTTTAAGAACTTGGTTGACAATATTTTTAACAAATGGTTTTGTATGTTCAAAATTGGCGTTAGCATCAAAATCTAAAAGTGAAAAACCAATCGACTGAATTCCTTCGATTCCTGCTTCGACAGCAGCCGACATTGTTCCAGAATAAATAACGTTTATAGACGAATTTGACCCATGATTAATTCCCGAAACGCACAAATCGGGTTTTCGATGCATGATTTCGGACACAGCAATTTTAACACAATCGGCTGGTGTTCCAGAACAACTATATTGTATTATTGTATCATTTTCGTTAGAAATTTTGTTCAATTGCAACATGTTATTGATTGTAATTGCATGACCCATAGCACTTTGAGGTTTGTCGGGTGCAACAACAATCACATCGCCAATTTCGGACATTATATCGATTAATGTCAAAATTCCTTTGGCAGTTATTCCGTCATCGTTGGTAACTAGAATTAAAGGTTTATGGTTCATAAAAAAAATATTATGTTGCAAAATAACACAATATTATTAATTTTATCTGTAAAATAGTTTTAAATTTGTGAAATCTATACTTTAACAAAAATTTAAAAGCCCGTAGTAATTGTGGCATAGTTTTTTATGTATTTTAGTAGAAAAAATAAATGAATGTTATTTTAAATTTTATGAAAAGGAATTACAAATCGTTGCTAGCTGTTTTAGGTATTTCGGTTGTGTTGTGGAGCTTTGTTCCAAAAAAACCAACTCAAGACCCAGAAAAAGATAAATTGTTGATAGAATTGTTGACCTATGTTGTTAATAAACTGCATTATAACCCAAAAGATATTAATGACAATTTTTCAAAAAGCGTTTATAAAAATTATTTAGAAGCAATAGATCCGTCAAAAAGATTTTTTATTGAATCTGATATAAAAGAATTTGCAGCTTTCGAAACACAAATCGATAATCAGATAAACAATAAAGATATTGCGTTTTTTGATTTGACATACAACCGATTGATGCAAAGAATGAAAGAAAGTAAAAATTTCTATAAGTATATTTTGGTCAAACCAATAGATTATGAAATAAAAGAAGAGTTTAATGTTGATTATGAAAAAGCACCATACAGCAAAAGTTTGGCACAATTAATGGAAAAATGGCGCATGCAAATAAAGTTATCGACATTATCAACATTATCTGATAAAATAAAATTCGAAGAAGATAAAAAAAATGGCGTTGTTGATTCATTAAAAGAAAATTTATCTGATTATAAAAAAGCTAAATTGTTAAAAGCCATAAAAGATGAAGCACCAAAATCTTATGAAGTTTTAGAGAAAGAATCTCGCGAAGAAGCCTCGAAAGCACTTGATCAATACTACGAAAATATTAATGAAACCGAACGATCAGACTGGTTTTCAATTTATATTAACACTATTGCCGAAACTTTTGATCCGCACACAAGTTATTTTGCACCACAAGAAAAAGAAAATTTTGATGTGAGCATGAGCGGTACTTTAGAAGGAATTGGAGCAAGATTACAAAAGAAAAACGATTTGGTCGAAATTTCTGAATTAATTTCTGGTGGACCAGCATCTCGTGGAAAAGAATTGCTAGAAGGCGATTTAATAATGAAAGTCTCGCAAGGCAATGGCGACGAAATTGAAGTTGCTGGAATGAAACTAAACGATGTTGTTAAAAAAATTAAAGGTAAAAAAGGAACAGAAGTTACTTTGACTGTAAAAAGAGACGACGGCTCAATAAAAGACATTACAATTACTCGAGATGTTGTAGAAATTGAAGAAACTTACGCAAAATCAAGTATTGTCGAGAAAAATGGTGTGAAATATGGTGTGATTTATTTGCCGAAATTCTATATTAATTTTGAGAATGAAGACGGTCGCGATGCAGGAAAAGACATGGCCATTGAAGTAAAACGTCTGAAAGAACAAAATGTTAAAGGAATAATTCTTGATGTTCGTAACGATGGCGGTGGTTCATTGAGAACTGTAGTTGATATTGCTGGATTATTTATTAATGAAGGACCAATTGTTCAAATAAAATCATCGAATAAAACGCAAGAAGTTTTATTTGACAGAAATAATAAAATCGAATGGGATGGACCATTAGTTATCATGGTTAACGGATATTCGGCATCGGCGTCGGAAATTTTGGCGGCGGCAATTCAAGATTATAAGCGTGGTGTAATTATTGGTAGTAAACAAACCTATGGCAAAGGAACAGTTCAAAATATTGTAGATTTTAAACAATTAATGCCTCAACGAAATGATCTTGGAGCAATGAAAACAACTATTCAAAAATTTTATAGAATAAATGGTGGCTCAACACAACTCGAAGGTGTTTCTAGCGACGTGGCTATGCCAGACCGAAATATGTATTTAAAAAATGGCGAACGCGATTCGAAAAATGCACTTCCTTGGGATAAAATAGAACCAGCTCAATACAATATTTGGCCTAAAGCCGAAGAGCTTGACCTTGCAATTGCCAATAGCAAACAAAGAATTCAGAATAACGATTATTTAAAACTAATTGAACAAAATGCAAAATGGCTTGAAGAGCGAAACGAAGATTATGATTTTAATTTAGACCTAAAATCATTTAAAATCGAAAGAGAACAATTAGAAAATTATGCCAAAAAATTTAAGGTTATGAGCAAATATTCTAATAATCTAGAATTCAAATCTTTGCCTTATGAAATTGATATTATGAAAAAAGATTTATCATTAAAAGACAAACGCGACGATTGGCACAAATATTTATCGAAAGATGCTTATATTGACGAAGCATTGAATGTTTTAAGTGATTTGCAACCAAAAAATGAAGCTAAAAAACCAATGATTGTAAAATTAAAGAAAGATAAACTAGCCAAAACATAAATTACAAAAAAATCGCTTTTGATCTATTTTCAAAAGCGTTTTTTTATTTGAATAAATATAAAATGGTTATATTATTGCATATTGTTGTTGTGTTAATCCTGCAAGGTCTTTTTTGAACTTTTGTAGGTCTAAATTTATTTCTAAAATACCTGCAAGGTCAAAAAAGACCTTGCAGGACAATATGTTAGTAATTGTTCCTAAGTCAACAATATTCTAAACAAAACCAATGAACTCTAAAACAAACCGTTTATTTCTGCATCGATTCTATTGATTATTAAACCCAAATCTTCGGGATTATTTACAAAATCGACATTATCGACATCGATAATTAAAAGTTTTCCTTTATCATAAGTTTGAATCCAAGCTTCATAACGTTCGTTAAGACGGCTTAAATATTCAATCGAAATCGAATTTTCGTATTCGCGACCACGTTTGTGAATTTGACCTACTAAATTTGGAATCGAACTTCGCAAATAAATTAATAAATCTGGCGCTTTGACCAAACTTTCCATCAATTCGAAAAGCGATTTATAGTTTTCGAAATCTCGATTAGTCAGCAAACCCATTGCATGAAGATTGGGCGCAAAAATATGAGCATCTTCATAAATAGTTCTATCTTGAATGATTTTTTTGCCGCTTTCGCGAATTTGTAAAACTTGACGAAAACGACTGTTCAAGAAATAAATTTGCAGATTAAAAGACCATCGCTCCATTTGATGGTAAAAATCATCTAAATATGGATTGTCAACAACGTCTTCAAAATGAGGTTCCCATTTAAAATGTTTTGCCAATGATGTTGTTAGAGTTGTTTTTCCTGCTCCGATATTTCCTGCTATTGCTATGTGCATTAGAATAAATTTTATTTTTTAATTTTTTTGAATGTAAAAATAGGTAAAAAATGTTTTTTAGAAACATTATTAAAAATTTATTATTTTAAAAAATATTAATAATCAAAATACCAATTAAAAACATCGCTGCGAATGCCAAAAGAAACCCAAGTTGTAGTGTCATTTTTAAATGCTGATGTGTCTTGCAAAGGTTTAAAACTGCGATAAAGAAAACTACCAAAAATTTTCATATTAGTGGTTGGATTCATTAAATAACCAGCTTGCAAATCGGCTATAAAAACACTTGTTTTATTGCCTTGACCAACTACAACGCCAATATCTTTGGGTCTAGACTCGTTGTAACTTCTATAAATATCGCTGCCATAATTGTTGTTGTCAAATGCGGCGTCATAATCCATGCCTCGTTTTCCAATTGTGAATTTGGCATTGGCATAGTATCGTCCTTTTTGATATCTTGCAATTGCGACCAATTCATTAAAATTTCCGCCCCATTGATGCCCTAAATTTTGATTGTTGTGTCCATAGTTGGTCAATGCCGCTAAGTGCGAATAGGTATAAGGTCGCACATAATTATATTCTAATTGAAATTGTAAATTATTGACATTGAATGCATTGTAGTACTTTGCGCCAATTTGATAACCAAATTTATTTTTCCAACTGCCAGAAACTCCTGTAACATCGCCAACCGAAAATTCATCGACTAGAAATTGACCATAAGCGTTAATTTGATTGTTAATTTTGTATTTTCCAGTCAAACCTAATATTGCATTTCCGGTTCGTGCCGACGATGCAAACTCGACTGTTCTATAAAAAATTATTGGGTTCATGAAATTTACATCAAACCCACGACTGTTGGAGTTGCTCCAAATAACCGATTCGAAAAGTCCAATATTAAGTCTTTTTGATACATTCAAACTCAAGTAATGATTGGCAATGTATTTGCTTGTATAAGTTTTTTCGATAGTAGCTTCTGGTCGAACATCTTTCAAGAACATGAAATTATTGGTATATTTAATTTTCCAAAAACTGGTATTCAATTTAAAAAACGGATAAGGACTTGTGCCGTCACTCAACAATAATGATCTGTAACCATCGCCAATAAAGTTGCGACCGTAACCCAAAATCATACTGAAAAATTTGTTTGGTGTAAATGTCAAGTTCGCCTCTGCAGATGGAATATCGAACGCTTTACCGTTAAATTCTTTCGCAATACCAACGCCTGGAACCAGTGCAAAATTGCCACCGCTAGGTTTCAAACTTTCTGAATATTGGTTGTAATAATTTGCAAAATTGCCCTGCGTTTCGAAAATTGTGGTCGAAAAATTGACTTGTTTGCCTAATCCGCCTTGAAACTGAATGCCACGAGTATTAACGTAAGATGTTGTATTTATTGCAGATGCGCTTTTGCCAACTTGCAAATCAAGAATTGGGTTAAAGGTAAACCAATAATTATCGCCTTGAATTTCGACCATGTTTTCGTTGAACAATTTTCTTTTCCACCAACCTTCGGCTTTTAGTTTTAATGGTTCATTGGCTTTAGCAAAATCATAATATTTGTTAACTTCGGCATAAATTAAAGGTTTGGAACTTGTGTGGTTGTTGCTGCCCAATTGGTTTAACGATTGGTCAAATTGCGCATAAAGCGAATGAGAAAAAAGTACATTTAGATGGCTTTGATACTGCGGATTTTCGAATTTTTTATAAATAATATTGTCAAATTCTGATAATTCTTTATTTCGTTTATATGCTAATGATGATTCAAATTTTGCGGTTTCATCTGATTTCTCACTAGCAATTTGCGCAGCTGATTTTACTGGAATTGAGATTTTTATGGTATATTTAGCATAAGTCGATTTGCCGTTAAAAGTTGGAGCTTCGATTATTGGCATTGCATCAAAAACTCGTTGACTTTCGTCTTTTAAATCTTTTTCATTAGCATCGATGTAAATTGTTTTGAATTTGCCAGTTTCTATTACTTCGAAAAGAACTATTATATTGCCTTTATATGATGATAGATTTTCTGGAACTTTAAAATTATTGAATACAAAATCTTGAACATTATTGTAAAAACAATTTTCTAAGTCAATATTTTTTAATGATTTACAGCTATCGAATTTCGGAAAAACATCATTTGATTTATCGTCAATTTGTGCATTTGCTGTAAAGCATAAAAAAAGAATATGTATAATGAGAAGCGACTTTTTCATTTGATAAATAAATAGAATACAAATTACTACTTAAAATGTGATTTTTACAAATATTAATTAGAATTTCGAATTAAGTTTTTATTTACAAATGAAATTATTGAAGTCATTTAATAAATTTGTATATTTGAATTTCAAATTTCATAATTATGACAGCAATTCAAATAACCAAAAATAGACTTATTAGTAGAATTCTAGCTTCAAAAAATGAAGAATTACTTCTTGCAGTAGACGTTATATTTGAAAAAAATCAGCCTTCGCAAATATTATTATTATCAGATGAACAAATAGAAATGTTATTGATGAGCGAAAATGATATCGCTTCTGGAAACTTAATTTCTGAAGAAGAACTTGAAAAGTTAGATTCAGAATGGATGTAATTAGGAAGTTAAAATGGACAGAAACAGCAATAAAACAAAGGAATAACGTTTTTGAATATTGGAATTATACAAATAAAAGTAATTCATATTCCAAGAAACTTAATTTAAAAATCAAAGAGCGTATTGCAATTCTAAAATCTTTTCCTGAACTTGGGATTGCTACTGATTTTTTTAACACACGAGTTTTGTATGTGAGCTATTACAGTATTTTGTATCAATTCTCAGAAAATTATATAATAATTAATGGTTTTTGGGATAATCGACAAGATGATAATAAATTATTAGATTTTTTAAAGAATGTTTGACAATTACAAAATTGACATTGTACTTTTCTGGGACAATCGTCGAAATCCAGATTTATTAGAAATCGAAATTTTGAAACTTTTGTAGTTTTCGCTTTTTACAAATAATTCTAAATTTTTCGATTTGCAATCAAAATTAAATTTAAATTTGTATAAATAAATTATCTTGTCATGACAGCAATTCAAAAAACCAAAAATAGACTTATTAGTAGAATTCTAGCATCAAAAAACGAAGAATTACTTCTTGCAGTAGATGTTATATTTGAAACAAATCAGCCTTCGCAAATGTTATCATTATCAGATGAACAAATAGAAATGTTATTGATAAGCGAACTTGATATCGCTTCTGGCAACTTAATTTCTGAAGAAGAAATACCTACAAAATTATCAGAATTACAAAAAGAACTTATTAATATTGGTATTCAGGAAATGAATGCTGGAAAAGGAGTTGCCAATGATATTGTAATGAAAGAATTTGAAGCAATTTATGGAATTTTATAATGTAAAATGGCAACCTAGCGCAAAAAATCAATTTGCAACTATTTTAAATTATTTTTCTGAAAGAAACAAAAATAATGATTACAGCAAAAAATTATTAGCATCAGTTAAAGAAGCAACTTTTAATCTTTCTGTTTTTCCTGAATTAGGAAAACCAACTGACTATGAAAACGTTAGATAATTAATTCATCTTGATTATTCAATTTTTTATTTTTTTGACAATTACAAAATTGACATTGTACTTTTCTGGGACAATCGTCGAAATCCAGATTTATTAGAAATCGAAATTTTGAAACTTTTGTAGTTTTTCTAATATATCAAATTTAAAAAATTCCAAGTTAACTATTCGAATTAAAATTATATGTAAATTTGTATCAATAAATTCTTGTGTTATGACAGCAATTGCCTTAAAAAAATATTTAGTTTCGAGAATAAATTTAATTGATGATGATTCTGTTTTAAACAAAATCAAAAAAATTGTCGATAAAAAAGAAAAAAAGGTTTATGTTCTAACAGATTTTCAGTTACAAAAACTTGCAAAATCAAGAGAACAATTTGCAAATGGAGAATTTTTTACTCAAGAAGAAGTAGATTTAACCCAAGTTGCAGGCAATATGTTAAAAAAAACATAAAATTAGGTCTTAAATATGTTTTTTAGAGAAAAACTCAATTAAAATAAGCTGTTAGCCC
>JAYWGV010000068.1:0-29444 GCA_043778105.1 Bacteroidota bacterium | reverse complement strand
TGGCGGAGAAAGAGGGATTCGAACCCCCGGACCTGTGACAGTCAACAGTTTTCAAGACTGCCGCATTCGACCGCTCTGCCATTTCTCCAGTTTGAGCGTGCAAAATTTGTTATTGCGAGTGCAAATATAACACTATTTTATTATTTACAATCCTAAATTTAAAAATAATTAAAAATAATTTTTAAATGATTGACTTTTATAATTTTATGGTAACTAATAATTGACATATTCTGTGATTTCAAGTCCATAACCAATCATTCCAACTCTTTTGGAATGTTCAGCATTGGATACCAGTCTTATTTTAGTAATGTCAATATCGTGAAGAATTTGTGCTCCAATTCCAAAATCTTTACTGTCTATAATTATTTTTGGGGCTTTCATTACGCCTTTAATTTGCAATGATTTTAATTCAGAAATTCGTTGTATCATATTAATTGACTGCATATCTTGATTGATAAAAATAATTGCTCCTTTGCCATTATCGTTAATAATCTTAAACATATCATCGAGTTGTTTGTCGGCATTATTGGTCAAGGTTCCTAGCAAATCATTATTAACTTGCGAAGAATTAATTCTTGTCAAAATTGATTCGCCAATGTTCCATGTTCCTTTGGTTAGCGAAATATGAATTTGTTTATTAGTCGTTTGTTCGTAAGCGCGAAGTCTAAAAATTCCGAATCGAGTTTCAATATCAAAATCTTCTTTTTTAACAATCAAACTGTCGTGTTGCATTCTGTATGCCACTAAATCTTCAATTGAAACCAGTTTTAAATCGAATTTTTTTGCAACTTCGACCAATTGTGGTAAACGAGCCATTGAACCATCTTCATTCATTATTTCGACAATTACTCCTGCCGATTTAAATCCTGCGAGTCTTGCAAAATCTATTGCGGCTTCGGTGTGACCTGTACGTCTTAAAACGCCGCCTTGTTTAGCAACCAATGGAAATATATGTCCTGGTCGCGCTAAATCGAATGGTTTGGTATTCGAATCGACCAATGAAAGTATGGTTTTTGATCTGTCAGACGCTGATATTCCAGTTGTAACTCCGTTTCCTTTTAAATCCACCGAAACTGTAAATGCTGTTTCCATGTGATCTGTATTGTTTGAAACCATTGGTCGTAAACCCAATTCTTTGCAGCGACTTTCGGTTAATGGAGCACAAATTAATCCGCGACCGTGCGTTGCCATGAAATTAATCATTTCTGGTGTAACTTTTTCGGCAGCAGCGAGAAAATCGCCTTCGTTTTCTCGATCTTCGTCGTCAACTACAATAATTATTTTGCCTTGTCGAATGTCTTCGATCGCCTCTTCGATTGTGTTGAGTTTTATTTTTTCTGACATTATTTTATTATTTGGATAAAATTTTTATAAAAAATTAATTAAAGAAAAGGCTTCTTCGATTGTGTTGAGTTTTATTTTTTCTGACATTTTAAATTATTAATCTAATTTTTTCAATACTATGTGTTTTTGCAATAGGGATAGAAGGGAAAATCCTTTTTCAAATTGCTTTTTTTGCAATTTAAAAAAGATTTGGAATGATAGCCCGACGGCTTTTTTTGCCGGATTGCCCAAATATTAATTTAAATTCTTGATTGGTTTTATTTTACTTAAAATACTTTTTAATGGTTTTGTAATAAAATCAAAATCTATCGATACATTCATATCATTAGTAGCTCGATATGTAAGCAATATTGCTAGTGGTAACAAAATTAATGTCGATAACCAACATCCTAAAAGTGGAGAAATTCCACTTTCTTGTGCTACTTTTTTTCCAAATGTATTTGTGAAATGAAAAATTATAAATATTAAAACAGCAAAAACTATTGGCAAACCCAAACCACCTTTTCTAATGATTGCACCTAGTGGTGCGCCAATAAAAAACATCAATAAGCACGAAAAAGCTATTACAAACTTGTCATACATTGCAATTGAATGTGAGTTGATGCTTTTTTGCTTGTATTCTAGATCTAACTTTGAACCATCAATCGAAAAAATTGTGCTTTCAACATTGTTTACGGCGTTTAATAGTATTTCAATTTGTTTTGTTTTTTCAAATTTTGACAAAATATCTTGTTTTTTTGATTCAGATTTTACTTTTTTATTTAAATTTGATATTCCCGTTCTTGGATAAATATTGTCGGCAAATGAAATTACATCTTTTTTATAATTCTTGTTTAAAGAATCTATCGTATATTTCAATTCGGCAACGTTCAGCATTGCATCAGTGTTGGTGACACTTTGGTCGTTCAAGTCAACATTATTTAATTTAGCTAAATCAATATTAATAATGTCGGTTTTAAAACTTGCTTTAGCAAATGGCAATTTCGGACGGTCTTCGTAATTTTTGGGAATAATGTCTTCGTAATAATAACCGTTTTTTAGAATTAGTTTTAATAAATTTGAATTATCGTCGCCAATTAATTGACCAGTAACAGCTTTTATTACTATTTTATTTCCTTCGCCTGTCGATGATTTTTGATGAATAGTAATACCTGTTAAATTATTTCCGTTCTCGCCCGATTTTTTATCAACTTTTATAGAATAGGGACCAATTGTACTAAATTGTCCTTCGGCGATTGCCATTGATGGCTTTTTTTGAGCAATATTTTTACGAAGATTTACAAATTTATATTCGGCAAACGGAATAACATTATTGGCAAAGAAAAATGCTGCAATGCTAAACAAAAACATAAAAATAGATAAATTTTTCAAGGCTCTTTTTAACGAAACGCCAGCAGATTTCATAGCTGCAAATTCATAATTTTCGGCTAAATCACCAAACGTCATTATTGAAGCCAAAAGAACCGAAAGTGGAATTACTAATGGGACAACACTTGGCATTTTGTATAATAAAAATTTCAAAACAAGTTCAAAATCTAATCCCTTTCCAGACAATTCGGCTATAAATAACCAAACGGTTTGCAAAATAAAAATTAAAAAAAGTATTATAAATACTGATAAAAAAGTAGTTACAAAAGTTTTAAGAATGTATTTATCTAGAATTTTCACTAAATTTTAATCTATTTTATTGATATAATATTTACCATATTTTGCAGTGTCAAAAATAAACTGATTTTTTGGCAATGTTTGATTGGTTTTGAAAGAATTAACAACCAATGTAGTTTTGGTTTTGTTTTTTCCGACTTCAATAATGTTATATATGTTTTTGGTCGCTGTATCAATTCCTAACAAAATTTCTTTGCGTTGGTCTTTGGTATTATTTGGAATTAATTTTACATACTGAATTTTCTTTCCTTTTAAATCTTGTTGTATGTCCCAAGCAAACTTATAGCCCGAATTAAAAAAAGTCAACATTTTGTTTGGCGTAATTCCGTTTTCGTCTTTTTCATTAAATTTAGAAATTGTAACCTCTTCGTCTTCGGGGTTTATGGCGTAAATATTTTTTCCGTCAAACATTTTCGTCACGCCCATGAGGTTCAAGACATATTGATTGCCCTTAATTGTCACGTTACCTTTACTTTCTTGATTGATATTTTCTTTGGCATTATTCAAAGTATATTTAAAATCAATAACGATGTTTTGATAACTTTTTATTTTGGCTGTGACTTCATTTAAAAGCTTTTTGGCTTTTTTATCTTGTGCATTTGTTCCAAACGAAACTAAAAATAAAATAGCAATTATTGCAAATTTTTTCATTCTATAAAATTTAATTCTGTTCATTACTCAGGTAATTATCAAGCGAACTCAAATCAGAAACGTTTACATTTCTGGCTTTACTTCCTTCAAATGGTCCAACAATTCCAGCTGCTTCAAGTTGGTCAATTAATCTTCCGGCGCGGTTATAACCTAGTTTAAGTTTTCTTTGCAATAATGATGCCGAGCCTTGTTGTGCAGTAACAATTATTTCGGCCGCTTCCTTAAACAACACGTCACGCTCAGAAATATCTATTTCAAGTTTGCTTCCACCACCTTCTTCGCCAGTAAATTCTGGCAATAAAAATGCATCTGGATAGGCTTTTTGACCACCAATATAATCCACAATTTTTTCTACTTCGGGCGTATCTACAAATGCGCATTGCACACGCACAACGTCGTTTCCATTGGTGTACAACATATCGCCACGACCTATTAATTGGTCTGCGCCGCCAGTATCAAGAATTGTTCGAGAATCGATTTTAGACGTTACTCTAAACGCTATTCTAGCTGGAAAATTGGCTTTTATCAAACCCGTAATTACGTTAACAGATGGTCGTTGGGTTGCAATTATTAAATGAATTCCGATAGCTCGAGCCAGTTGCGCCAATCTTGCAATTGGAACTTCGACTTCTTTTCCTGCAGTCATTATTAAATCGGCAAATTCATCAACTACCAATACAATATATGGCAAAAATTGATGTCCAGCTTCGGGATTTAGTTTTCTAGCTTTGAATTTATCGTTATATTCTTTGATATTTCGAACCATTGCATCTTTCAAAAGCGAATATCGATTGTCCATTTCGATACAAAGTGAGTTTAATGTGGCTACAACTTTGGCATTATCAGTAATAATTGCTTCTTCGGTATCGGGCAATTTGGCTAAATAATGACGTTCAATTTTATTAAATAATGTCAGTTCGACTTTTTTTGGATCGACCAAAACAAATTTTACTTCTGCTGGATGTTTTTTATATAATAATGAAGTCAAAACGGCATTCAAACCAACCGATTTTCCTTGACCTGTTGCGCCTGCCATTAACAAATGGGGCATTTTTGCCAAATCGACAACAAACGTTTCATTTGAAATTGTTTTTCCGAGTGCAATTGGCAATTCCATTTCAGCTTCTTGAAATTTAGCCGAACCAATTACGGATTTCATAGAAACCATCGTCGGATTTTTATTCGGAACCTCGATACCAATTGTTCCTTTTCCTGGAATTGGAGCAATAATTCTGATTCCTAAAGCTGATAACGATAAAGCAATATCGTCTTCAAGGCTTTTGATTTTCGAAATTCGAATTCCAGCTTCTGGAACAATTTCGTACAAAGTTACTGATGGACCAACCGTTGCTTTTATGTGAGCAATTTCGATTTTATAATTGCGAAGTGTTTCTACAATTCGGTTTTTATTCTCTTCGAGTTCTTCTTGATTAATGGTGATTCCGCCTGTGTTATATTCTTTTAATAAATCTAAAGTCGGAAATTTATAATGTGACAGATCTAATCTTGGATCAAATAATCCAAAATCGGCAACTAATCGTGAAGCTAGGTTTTCTTCTACAATATCTTCTTCTTCGACTTTCTCGATTTCAAGAATTTCCTCTTTATAGATAATTATTTCAGGCTCAGGATTCGAAATTTCCATCGAAATATTTTGAACTACTTCTAGCTTTGCAGATTTTAAAGTTGGTTCCATATTAATTTCTGATGAGTTTGAAATCGTAGGTTTCAAATCATCTTTATTAATTTCGAATTGCGATTGTTTTTTAAAAATTGGCTCATCAATATCATCATCAAAGTCGTCGATTGCAAATTCTTCTAAATTGTATTTTCCTTTTTCGGATTGGTTTTTTATTTGATTCAAATCATCCGATAAATCATTTTTCTTTTTATCATAATATGATTTTATTCCTTCGGGTGTAATGTTTAATTTAAAAATTAAGTAAGTTAATAAACCAAGAACAAGTATAATTACTGTACCAGTTTTACCTACATAATCTTGTAAAAACAAATTTAACTCGAAACCAATTGTACCGCCTAATTCTGGTAAAGTACTGGCAAAAAAACCAAGTAAAATTGAGATTACAATAATTACAAATAAATCCCAAAACCACGAATTTTTGAGTTTTTTCATCGAAATATCCAAAACCAAAAATGCGCCTGTCAAAAAAAACAATCTTACCAATAAAAAAGATGCTGCGCCAAAACCTTTATAAATAAATAAATCGGCAACAAATGCACCGAATTTTCCGAGCCAGTTTTTAACAACTTCACTCCTATTTTCAATTGAATTTACTGCGCTTTGATCTTCTTGTCCGTAAATAAAAAATGAAACAAAAGACAACATCATGGCAATTGCAAATGCCACAATCAAACATCCAAAAATTAATTTTTGTTGCCTATTAATCTTCAAAGATTTTTTATCGTCTACTTTTGAATCAGTTTTTTTTTCTGAAACAGTTTTTTGGACTTTAGCCATATTTTTTAATACTAATGTTTGCCAAGAAGGCACAAAGACACGAAGTAAAAAATTTTATTTATTTTTTATAAAATCCTAGGAACATAAATCATTAATCCAACAGCGATTGTAGTCATTGCTGCGAAAAAAACTGCACCTGCTGCAATATCTTTTATAAAACCTATTCGCTCGTGGTATTCAGGATGAATAAAATCGGCAACTTTTTCTACAGCAGTATTCAATCCTTCGATGCTTAGAACTAGACCAATTGCTAACGTTTGAATCAACCATTCTTCATGCGAAATATTGAAAATAAAACCAGCAATAGTGATTAAAATTCCCAATGAAAATTGAACCATTACGCTATGTTCGGTCGTTATAAGTTTTATTGCTCCCATTAACGCAAACTTCATACTTTTTAATCTTCCCGTAAAAAAAGTGTTGTCTTTTTGAAATTCCATACTCAATAATTACAGTGCTGAAAGGGCAGCTTCATAATTTGGTTCATTGGCAATTTCTGAAACTTGTTCGGCATATTTCACAACGCCATTTTCGTCCAAAACAATTACAACTCTTGAATGTAAACCCGCAAAAACGCTATCGGCAATTTCTAAACCATAATCTTTACCAAATTTTCCAGTATTAAAATCAGATAAATTTTCTACATTTTCCAAACCTTCGGCACCACAAAAACGTTTTTGAGCAAATGGCAAATCTCTAGAAATGCACAACACTTTAGTATTTGATAATTGACTAGCCGATTCATTGAATTTACGAACTGATGAAGCACAAGTAGCTGTGTCAACACTTGGAAAAATATTTAAAACTAATTTACTTCCCGCATAATCAGCCAATGTCGCTGTAGATAAATCATTTTTTAGTAATGAAAATGCTGGTGCATTTGAATTAACTTTTGGCAATTCGCCTGTTGTATTAATAGGATTTCCTCCTAGAGTTATTGAAGCCATTTTAGTTATTTTTTAGATTTCAAAAGTAGTAAATATTTTTTGGATTTTTTCAGAATATAAAAAAATAAAAAAACCATTTACAAATTAATGCAAATGGATATTTTAAATACTGAAATTATAAAATATATTTAAAGATTAAAACTAATTCCAGCTAATGTTTTTTATGTCGCTTAAAAAGTCTTAAAAACAAATTAATTGATTTTGCCATCATAAAGTTGTTCTAATGGAAAAACTAAATCCCAATTTTTACCCCAAACAATATTGCCGTTTTCTAATTTAAATTTTTTAGCTTCTTTTTCTTTTAAGTATTTATTATATTGTGGATGGGGGTTTTTATTGATAAAGTTTCCAATATTGATAATATTGAATGTATTATCATTAAAAAAAAATTTAACTGACAATTCACCTAAATATTCTGCTTTACATATATTAATTGTTCTCATTTTAATTTTCGAGTTATTCTTGAAACTTTTATAATTTTTTTTAGCACAAAGAAATTTATCCATTTTTCAACAATTTTTTTATAAAATTCATTTATGAAAACAACTGCATCCTTTTCTTCTTTTATAGTTAATGGATTTTTCCCTTTTGAAATTCTTTTGTTAATTGTTAATAATAAACCATTTTCAAGTATTATTTCAAATATTGTTTCTCTTTCAGCGATTGTGACGTGAACACGAATAGGTTCATGTTCATTTGAATAAAAATAAAATATTAATCCTAGATATTCATAAATTTTTGGCATTTTGTAAATTAAATAATATTATAAATAAAAATACAAAATTTGCGAACAATAAACAATAGTTTGTTGTGTAAGGATAAATTAGTATTTTGCTTTGCATGTATTTAAACCATGACAAATAAAAAAAACCATTTACAAATTAATGCAAATGGTTTTTAAAAATTTAAAATGTAAAATCTACTCTTTAATAACTTTAATTGATTTAACTTCATTGTCAGCAGATACTTTAACCATATATGCACCAGCGGTTAAGCTAGACAAGTCGATTGTTGCATTTGTAGCGTTTGCTTTAGAAACCAAAACTTCTTGACCCAACAAGTTAATTACAGAAATGTTTGTAATGTTTTTGTCGTAAGACATTTCCAAAACATTTTTAACTGGGTTTGGACCAAATTTAAAGTTTGTCGATGAAAATGTGTTAGTTGCAACATTTGGTAAGGTAACGGTAACATTATAGTCATGAATTTCTCCAAATGCTGCTCCCGTACAAGGTAATGATCCAGCAGATACACCACCAAATATTTTTTTAATTCTCATTCTTGTGTTTCCTAAAAGTGCTGTTGCTGGAACAAGAATATCGCCTGTAACTGGTGCAACCGCTGGCAAACCTGTAGAACCGTTTATTGTTAATTCAGGAGTTTCAAAATAAACCTCACCTGAATCGTTCAAAACGCCATTTTGATTCCAATCAATATAAACTATAAATCTATTAGTAAATCCACCATCAGTCATTCCTTTTAATGACATAACATTAGTGCTTCCTTGAGCAACAGTTGCAATATCTGTAAAAATTTTATGGTGTACTGCCGTAACCACTGGAACTGTCGCATTTGAATAAGTCTTATCAATACCAGCAAAATTCACATAAGTGATTGGTTCTAATACGTTTGTAAATGTTACAGGTCCACAATAAGGTGAAAAAGCATTTGGAGCAGTTGTAAAACTAAATACTTCGGTACAACCAACTGCACTTCCAGCAGCATTTTTAGCAACTACTTTCCAATAATAAGTTGTTAAAGCAGCAACAGGTCTTGTTGTTGTCAAAGTAGTAAAATTACCTGCAAGAGTTACAGGAACAACAGCTGTTCCAAAAAATAAATCATACGACGTTGCAGTAGCACCTGTTGTTGCAGCTGTCCAAGACAAAGTTACTGGTGCTGTTGATAGAACTGCAGTTGCAGCATTGGCAGGAGCAACTAAAGTTGCACAATTTGGTACTGAATTAGTATTAAATGCAAACGGTCCTGACCATGAGCTAAACAATGTACCATCGGTACACTCGTCACGAACCCAAAATTCATAATTAGTGTTTACTAACAAAGGCATTGTTGTGTAGGTAGTAGCGGAAACATTTACACCTGTATCATTGGTTGTTGCAGGAACCCCAGCTCCAGCTAATTGCACTTTTACTTCTGAGTTAAATGCACCACCAGCTGTCCAAGATAATGCAGCTGTCAAAGCAGTAGTGTTTACAACTGATGTACCTGCTTGTGGAGCAGCACATGCAACTGTTCCAGTTACTTTGAAATCGTCAACTGCAAAACCGTATTGATCTTCAGAGATACAATGAACTCCCAAATATACTGAGCTATTATTGTACGTAGCTGGTATACTATATGTATATTCCCGCCATGTTATACCTGGTGCTTCAGTTACAACAAATTCACCTGCTGATATTTTTATAAAACTTGGAATAGCAGTTGTAGTATTTGAAATCCAAACATTAAATTTTTCAGATGTTTCTATGGCAACACCGCTACAAGCCTTTGCCCAAAAAGAAACTGTATTTGATGTTCCTAAGGTTACAATAGGAGAAATCATCCAATCATCGTTTACTCTTGGTGCTGAGCTTTTGTATTTACAAACCATATTCTTGATACCTGTTCGTGCTGACCAATTGCCAGTTGGTGAGGAGGTTAAAACTGGCACCGTTGTTGTTGAATTAAAAACTTGGAAAGCCTGCGGAACTGCACCATTTGGATAGACAGTAGTACCTACATTTCCAGTAGCACCACCATCAACATCGGTCAATGTCCAATTACCAACACCCGAAATTGCAAAATCGGTGTAAGATTCGAAAGAATCTTCGAAAATTGTTGATTGCGCCTGCGAGTAAAAGCCTGCTGTCAACATACATAATAATAAGGTAATTTTTTTCATAGTATAAATTATTTTTAATTAATAAAGTAAATGTAAATAAAAAAAGGTAACTTCGACAAATAAAATGCAGTTATTTTAAAAAAATAAAATAAAGTAGAATTATAAAAAAGCCATTTGCAAATTAATGCAAATGGCTTTTTTGTTTTTTTGAAAGAAATTTCTAATTGACTAACATTTTTTTAGTAGCAATTTCTTGACCATTAGTAATTAAACTATACAAATACATACCTTTAGACAATTCGCCTTGGTTAATGTTTATTGAACCTTTCTTATCATTTAATTTATATTCTTTGATAGTTTGACCATTTAAATTAAAAATCATTAAAGAAACTTCTTCGTCTTGTTGTGGCAATGAATATTCAATAATTGTTGATGTTTTAAAAGGGTTTGGTGTATTTTGACCTAAAAAATAACCTTTTTCATTAATCAACTCAATGTCGCTATTAGATAAATTTTTATTACTTCTAACAACCACAATTTTTTCGTTTGCAGCAAGTTTTTCTTTTAGAACTACAATTTCGGTATTAAGTTCTTTTACAGATGAAACAAGAACAGAAATTAAACCCATGTAATTGACACCTTTCAAAGATTTAGTACCAGTTTGTTCTTTTTTATCATTAAAAACTGGGTGTAATAAATTTTGAACCAATTCTGGATAAACTTTTTCTAGTTCTTGCGCAATAAAACCATGTTGCAACTGCGCAGGTAAATTTAAACCAACGTCGTTATTTTGGATGTAATTATAAGATACTGGATTTAGTTTAGATAATTTTTCAATATTAGATTCTTCTTTTTTAACATCTTTTTTTAAAGATGAGTCTGATGATGAAATTTGTGATGATGAGTACAACAAACCATCAAAATATCCTGCAAAAGTTCCTGTTGTTGCAATCGATGGTAACACTGGGATTACTGCGGATGCACCAGTTACTTTTGCATAAACTCCACAATTTAAACTATTTGTATTAGTACTTCCAATTATATTGCTAAAAAATCCGTAATTATTTTCTAAAGCAACATTACTTATCCCATCAATGTTAACTCTGTAACCAATATTTTCTGGAACTTGTCTTGGATCGCTTGGAGACACAGCAATTATTCTACAAACTTGACTTTGCATATTAATTACAACACCATTCTGTTTTAAACCACACCTTGGAACATTTGCAACTATTGCATTATTGACAAGTCCTTCTAAAGTTGAAATTTTTATACCCGTTGAAGTTCCACGTTGATTACTTTGTGTTCTAACAGAAATAGCGTTGCACTCACCTGGCGTCTTATTTTTACAATTAAAACTTGATGCATTTAAATCAAATGGTGCTATACCAGTAACTGGATCTGAAATAGTCGCAACAGCAAAATTATCAGTATTAACAAAAAGAGATGTTTTAACATCAGAATTAATTTCAACTTTAGGTAAATTACTGGCGGTAGCTGTCTCCCCAAATAAAGCGGTCAAATCTGATCTTAATGTAAATGATAATTTTCTAGATCCTGGAACGCCGGGATTAGTAGCAGTAAAAAACTGAAAATCACCCGCACCAATTGCACCGCTAAGTGCAGTGCTATTTCCTATCCATTCAATAAATGGATTGGTCGCTGCAATAGGAGTTTCATTTGATTTGGAGTATCCCATCGTTAAACCCTGACCTAAATTTTGCAATCTAAATCCATAAAGCTTTCTTCCAGTTGTAGGTGAACCAATATTTAACCTTCCTAATGAAAACCATCTGTCAGTGGTTTCAAAATTAAAAGTACCACCTGCGTCAGATTGTGTAACTAATCCATCTTTAAACCTAAATGCCTCTACTCCAAGACCGATGCTGCCTAATGGTGAGGGCAAAACTGGTATTGCATCTAATAAGAACGTAGGACTAGGCCCAGTAGTGCCAATTATAGCACCTCTAGATTTATTTGGTTCTTGCCCCTGTCCCCAACTTAAACTTATCGCTAAACAAAGCGACATAAAAAATAACTTTTTCATAGTAAATAAAATTAGTTTGTTAATAATTCTAGCAATATATTACTAAAATTTTAACAATATTAATTTTATTTTATATTTTCGTTAACAAGTAGATATTTAACGACGAAAGGTAATTACTGTTAATTTAATGTTATGAAATTTTAATAAATACCAAAAAACCATTTACAAATTAATGCAAATGGTTTTATTTGTATAAAAGGCTTAACTCTATTATTTACAGCTTTTGTCATTCCGGCGAAGGAGGAATCACATTACGTGAGCAACTTATGAGATTCCTCCTTCGTCGGAATGACAACAAATCAACAAATTTAGCTTTTATTAAATGCTGTAAATAATAGAATTAAGCGGTATAAATAAAAAAATCTGTTTTTAACATAAAATAAATATTCTTAAAAAATGTGTCAAATTTTAAGAAATACTCACAACCATCAACATTTCGTTGGCATCTTTGGCATAATTTATTCCAGCAACCCCAAAACCAAAAAGATTATGAAAATCACTTCGATAGCCCAATAAATCACCTATTTCAGGCAAGTTTTCGGTTGTGGCAATTTTCCATAAATCGGCTACTTTTGCCTGAATTTCTGGATTCAATTCCCAATCATCAATGCGAATTCTCCCTGCTTCATCAACTGGAATTGTTGCGCCTGTGTATAATCTTTGAGAAAATAATCTTTCGATTTGCTCAATGCAACCTTCGTGCGTGCCATCTTCTTTCATTATTTTATACAATAACGATATATATAAAGGTATAACCGGAATTGCCGAACTTGCTTGAGTTACCAATGCTTTATTAACTGATACAAATGCATGACCGTTTATGTTTTTTAAAGATTCAGTTATTTCGAAAGCTGTTGCCTCAAGATGGTCTTTGGCTTTGCCAATAGTTCCTTTTCGGTAAACGTCCTCGGTTAATGATGGACCAATATAAGAATAGGCTACGGTTTTGAAATCATTTTCCAGCAAATTTGCTTTTTGCAAAGCGACAATCCACATTGCCCAATCATCGCCACCCATTACTTTGACTGTGTTTTCGATATCGTCGCCTTCGCACGGATTTATAGAAATTTCCGATACTTTACCAGAATGAAAATCGACAGTTTTGTTAGTATAAACTTCGCCAATTGGTTTGAGAACCGAACGATGTAAAATTCCAGTTTTTGGATCCAATCGAACTGGCGATGCCAAACTATAAATTACCAAATCGATTTTTCCTAAATCTTTCTGAATCAAATCAATAGTTTTTGCTTTGATTTCATCAGAAAACGCGTCACCGTTAATGCTTTTAGCATAAATACCTGCTTTATTGGCTTCGTTTTCGAAAGCTGCAGAATTGTACCAACCTGGCGATGCAGTTTTTCCTTCGGTTGGTTCTTTCTCGAAAAATACTCCAACAGTTGCAGCGTTAGAGCCAAAAGCTGCTGTAATTCGTGATGCCAAACCGAAACCTGTAGATGCCCCGATTACCAAAACTTTTTTTGGTCCATCGATTGTGTTTTTCGATTTTATGTAAGCAATTTGATTTTTAATGTTTTGTGTGCAACCATCTGGGTGAGCTGTGGTGCAAATAAATCCGCGCATTCTTGGTTCTATTATCATAACTTTTTTGTATTTTTTGTATATTGTATTTTGTATAATGTATTTTATATGTTTTGTATTATTTAATTTATTATTTTAATGAAATTTTAATGATACTTTAATAATCAACTTTCTTACTCACAGTATTTTGTCATTCCGACGAAAAAAAAATCTCACATTTGTTGCTCGACTTTATTGAAATTCCTCCTTCGTCAGAATGACAAATCAATACTGCTTGAAATTGTTATTGAAATTGCTGTAGTTTTTTTAATTTAATAATGCTTTTGCATGATTTAAGGCTGAATCGGAAATATCTTTACCAGATAGCATTTCTGCGATTTCGATTATTCGTTCGTCGCTATTTAATAATTTCAATTCCGAAATAGTGTTGTTGCCTTGCGAATATTTAAAAACTTTGTAATGTTGGTTTCCTTTGGCTGCGATTTGTGGCAAATGCGTGATTGCGAATACTTGCATTTCTCTACTCATAAGTTTCATGATTTCGCCCATTTTATTAGCAATTTCTCCTGAAACACCTGTGTCAATTTCGTCGAAAATTATAGTTGGCAATTTCGAATATAGTGCCAAAATTGCTTTTACAGCTAACATAATTCTTGATAATTCTCCGCCAGAAGCTACTTTTTTTAGTAAACCAAAATCAGTTCCTTTATTGGCAGAAAACAAAAATGAAATTTCGTCTTTTCCGTTAATTAAAAATTGTTCTTTTGGCAATAAATCTATTTTGAATCTGGAATTTGGCATGCCTAATTGTTCCAAAATTTTAATTATTTTTTCGGATAATATCGGAATAGCTTTGTTTCTTTTGTCGTTTATTCTCTTGGCAAATGTATTTAATTCTTCTTCGAATTTCAAGATTATCTGTTCGCCTTTTTTAATTCTGATTTCTAAATCAGAAACCGAAACTACTTTTTCGTCCAATTCATTTTGAATAATTAATAACTCTTCGATAGATTGAACATTGTGCTTTTTTTGCAAATTATAAATATTTTGCAATTTTTGGTTTAATAATTCGAGTTTTTCAGGATCAGATGCTAGTGTTTCTGATTGTTGTTCAATTTCACTAAAAACATCATCAAATTCTATTAAAACACTATTTATTCTTTCAAAATATTGACTGTAATTTTCAGAAAATATTGCAATTTTCTGCAATGAATTTTTTACTTCTTTCAGGTTTTGCTTCACTCCTATTTGCTCGTTATTGGCAATTTGAAGCGACTTAACCAGATTTTCCTTAATGAATTCAACATTATTCAATTCTTCATACGAAGTTTCTAAATCTTGCTGTTGACCTGTAATTAACTTTGCAGCCAATAATTCATCTAATAAAAAAGTATTATAATCTAATTCTTTTATAGCATTGCTTTGGTCTTCAAGTAATTGATTTAATAAAATTTTAGATTTTTTGTATTCTTTTAATTTAATTTGATAATTAATGATAACTTCTTGATTGCCCGCAATGGCGTCAATAATCTGAAATTGGTAAGTTTCGTCTGATAATTCTCTGGTTTGCTGTTGCGAATGAATATCAAGCAAATAATCGCTTAAATCTTGAAGTTGTTGCAAATTAACGGGCGAATCGTTCACAAAAGCTCGTGACTTTCCTGTTGGTAAAATTTCTCTTCTCAGAATTGTATTGTCGGCGTAATCGACATCAATTTCGGTAAATAAATCTTGTAAATTATATTTCGAAATTTCAAAATCGGCTTCGATTACGCATTTCTCTTCTTTGTTTTTTAATGAAGTTAAATCGGCACGTTTTCCTAAAACCAAACCCAATGCTCCTAACAAAATAGATTTTCCTGCACCAGTTTCACCCGTAATAATTGACAATTTATCCGAAAAATCAATATTCAGTTTTTCGATTAATGCAAAATTATTTATAGAAAGTTTGACGAGCATTTTTTAAATTTAGTTTAAATTGTTTAAGATAATTTAATAAGTTTAATGTTGTTTAAAAATTGTTTAAGGTTGTTTAATAAGTTTAATATTGTTTAAAAATTGTTTAAGGTTGATTAAAAAATTTCTTAAATAAAATCTAATATCTAAAATCTAATATCTATAATCTAAAATCTAATATCTGAAATCTAATATCTAATATCTATCTTTTAATCAAGCTCCATTTTTCGGCATTTAATGGTGAAACTCGGTTTAAACTTGATAATAAATCGGTTGTTGTTACGGCTGGTCCACCAGTAAAAATTGCAATAATTTCATCGGACTTTATATCGAAAAAAACTCTTGATAAGTAGGAGTTTGGTCTAACATCTTGCATTTTATTTAATCCAGAAATTGCATTTGCGATATTTTCTTTGGCTGTTTTTGGAGATTTTTCCATAATATCAATTCCATTAAAATGATATTTGAACATGGTTTCTCTATATGATAAAAAATTAGTCGCCAACATGTCATTTATTAAAAAATATCGGCTGTTTGGTCCATCGTTTTGTGTCCAACCTTTGTTGCCACTTGCTTGAGCATTGTTAGCAATATTTAGGGCTTGGTCTAAAGTTTTAGAACCGCCTAAATTAGCAAAAGTATCTTGATCTAAACCAATTATCATGTTGCAATAAAACGCTATAACAGCAATTAAATTAGAATCGAAACCATTCGGATTATACAACAAAGGCTCAAATTCTTGGTATTTAAAATTAAAATTCTTATCATTAATATTAAAAACTGGTGTCGAATAAGTCGAATTAAATGCAGTTCGTGATGATTGAACTTGAATCGATGCCGAAAAATTATCGCCATCTAGCGATTCCATAACAACTGTCATAGAACAATTAATTTTTTCGTTTTGTTTGTAAGTATCGGTTGTCCAAACTGTATTGTTAACAAAATCGTTTAAAGAAACTTCCAGAGTCTTAAATATTTTTTGGGTCGATGCAGTGCCCAATTTATCGACATTGACTTTCAAAACGCATTTCAATTCTTGAGCGTTCGAAAAATTAAATGCAATTATTGATATAAAAAAAAATATTTTACGCATAATGTTGAATGACTTTATTGATAATATCTTGTGCAACTTGCTCTTTGGACTTTAATTCAAACGGTTCAATGTTGAAATTATTATCTATGAAAGTAACTTTATTGGTAGATTTTCCAAATCCTGCGCCTTGGTCTTGCAAAGAATTTAAAACAATCAAATTTAGGTTTTTTTTCTGAATTTTCAATTTTGCATTTTCAATTTCATTTTCGGTTTCTAAAGCAAACCCAATTAAAAATTGATTTTTTTTAATTTGTCCTAAAGATGACAATATATCATTAGTTTTTTCAAGTTCTAATGTAAAACTTGCTTCTTTTTTTTTGATTTTTTGCAATGCAACAACTTTTGGTCGATAATCGGCAACTGCGGCGGCTGCAATTGCAACATCAACATCGTTAAAATATTGATTACAAACATCGAACATTTCTTGTGCAGAAACTACCGAAATTAAATTTATAGAATTATTTTCAATTTTGCAATGAGTTGGTCCAGAAACCAAAATAACTTCTGCGCCTAAATTGGCTGCACAATTGGCAATATCGAAACCCATTTTGCCTGATGAATGATTACCAATAAATCGCACAGGATCAATAGCTTCGTATGTTGGTCCAGCAGTTACAAGAATTTTTTTATTTTTTAGAGGCAATTTGCTATTTAAGTCGGCTTCTAAAAAAGCAATAATATTTTCGGGTTCTGCCATTCGACCTTCTCCAGAAAGTCCACTTGCGAGTTCGCCATTTTCGGCTGGAATTATAACATTTCCGAAACTTTTTAGCGCATCGAAACTAGCAATAGTAGATTGGTGTTTGTACATATCCAAATCCATCGCTGGCGCAAAATAAACTGGACATTTTGCCGATAAATAGCAAGCAATAAGCAAGTTATCGCAATTGCCATTTACCATTTTTGATAAAGTATTGGCTGTCGCAGGAGCAACAACCATTATGTCTGCCCACAATCCTAATTCTACATGATTGTTCCAATGTGCTTCTTTTTCATCATCATTATAAAAAGACGAAAAAACTGGATTTTTAGAAAGTGTCGAAAGTGTTAACGGCGTTATAAAATCCTTAGAAGCAGGTGTCATTATCACTTGGACATGTGCACCTGCTTTTATAAATAATCGTACTAAAGATGCAGTTTTGTAAGCAGCAATTCCACCAGAAATTCCTAATAAAATTTTTTTACCTTTTAAAACTGACATTTTTATAAATTTAGGATTAAGGATTTTTATATTTAGGATTCATAAAACTGAATACTAAAAACTGATCACTGAATACTAATTTGAGTCTTTGTGATAAATCTTGTCTTCTAACCATTCTTGAACTGCTAAAGCGTGTGGTTTTGGCAATTTTTCGTAGAATTTAGAAACTTCGATTTGTTCTTTGTTTTCGAAAACTTCTTCTAGGCTGTCGTTGTAGGTTGCAAACTCTTCCAATTTTTCGGTCAATTCTTTTTTAATTTCAGAATTAATTTGGTTGGCACGTTTTGCCATGATTGTAATTGCTTGGTACACGTTTCCAGTTGGTTCTTCGATTACACTTTTATTGTATGTAATTGTGTTTACTGGCGCATTAGTTTTCTTTAAATCCATTACTTTTTATTTAGAAAATTGTTGTAAATCTTTGTCAAGTCTTGCTAACATTTCGTCAGCCTGATTTTTATATTCGGAATCTGCTTTGAATTTTATTAAATTAGCATACGCAATTTTAGAAGTTTTTAATCTTTCCTCCATTTTATTATAAACACTATTTATTGCTAATTTATAAGTTGAATCAAATTTATAAAAAAGTGCTTTCTCTTTAAGATTTGTTCCAGGAAAATCAATAACAAAATTATCTAAAGCTACAATTGCAGATTTATGATCCGATATCGAATTGTATAATTTTGCATTTTCATAAGATTTTCTTTCAAGTTTTTCTCTAAGAATTTTCATTTTAGAATTTGCTTCAGCAAGATATTGAGATTCTGGATAAGCATCAATAAAATTTTGTAATTTATCTACAGCTTTATCAGTATCTACTTGGTCTAAGCTAAAAACTGGTGACAATTCTGAGTATGATTTTGCACCTAAAAATGCAGCTTCTTCTACTTTTTCGCTTTTTGGATAACTCGAAACGTATTTCTCGAATTGATAACCAGCTAACATGTAATCTTTTATTGCATATAATGATTTAGAATACATATAAAACATCTTTTCTGCCTGAGGTTTACCTTTATATTCTGATGCTAATTGGTCAAAAAGTCGCAAAGCTTTAGAATACTTTCCTAAATCGTATAATCGGGTTGCTTCGGTATATTTTACTTCTAAATCTTCAGATTTTAATGCTTTCTGAAATGGGCTGCATGATAAAAAAAAAGCAGAAATAAATATAAAAAATAAAATCTTATTCATTAATTGATGGATTTGTACAATTTTAAGCGAGTGCAAATTTAAGTATTTAATAATTAGTATGAAATATTTTTTTGATAATAATAACACTAAGAATTTTAGATTTCGGATTTTAGATTTCAGATTTTAGAATTTCAGTAAAATCTTTTAATTTTTTTGCCAAATTATCATCAACATTGACCAACGGCAATCGTACAGTGTTTTGGGACAATCCCAACGTTTTATGAATTTCTTTTACTCCAGCCGGATTGCCTTGTTCGAAAATCATGTCAATACTATCGGCTAATTGATAATGAATTTTATATGCCTCATCGACTTTTCTTTCTAGACCAAGTTGCACCATTTTGGAGAATTGTTTAGGAAATCCTTCGCCAATTACAGATATTACGCCACTTCCACCAGCCAAAATCATTGGTAAAGTAATCATATCATCGCCAGAAATTACAAGAAAATCTTTGGGTTTATTCTGAATGATTTTCATTGCTTGCACAATATCGCCAGCGGCTTCTTTGATTGCAACTATATTTTTATGATCATTTGCCAATCTAATTACAGTGCTTGGCAGCATATTGCTTGATGTTCGACCTGGAACATTGTATAAAATTATTGGTTTTGAACTTGCATCGGCAACAGCCATAAAATGCTGATAAATGCCTTCTTGCGTTGGTTTGTTATAATAAGGAGAAACCGATAATATTGCGACGAAACTTGATAAATCTCTATTTTTCAACTCATTAACAACTTGACGTGTATCGTTACCACCAACTCCTAGAACCAAAGGAATTCTATTATTGTTGGCCTTGATAATTGTATTGATTACCAATTCTTTTTCATTATTATCTAATGTTGCATTTTCGGCAGTTGTACCAAGAATAACGATGTAATTTATGTCGTTTTTTATTTGAAAATCTACCAATTTTATCAATGCATCAACATCAATAGAAAAATCTTTTTTGAAAGGAGTAACAAGCGCAACGCCAGTGCCAATAAGTGATTGCATATTTATATTTTTTTTAATATTTTTAAATATTTAAATAATTCGAATACAAAAACTTTGTAATTTTCGACATTTGTATTAATCATTAAATCATTGCAACGTTTGTCAACATTCGAAAAACCTACTTTAAAACTAGCTTCGGATTTGTTGGTTATTAACATTAAAACTGGTTTTTCTACATCATAATAGTTTATTAATAAATCGAATTTTTCTTCAATAAATTCTGAAATATTTTGCTTGGTAAAATTTCCATTCCAAGAAATGTTTTTATAACTCAATGTAAGGTAATTAACGACATCGTTTACATCCGATTTTTCTTTAAAAATTAAAACTTTTATTTGATTTTTACTAAATCCATTTGCTATTAATTCACTAATTAAATCGTCTTTATTTAAAAAATAATTATTATCGATTAGCAAACCTACTGATTTAATTGGATTTACAGATTGGTTATTTTTTAATGTTTGGTAACTATTTTTTAATAATTTTTTTAATGAAAAATCTTTTATGTAACTCAAAAACATACTACTTTTACTTTTAATACAAACCTAATAAATTTAAGTCACATTATTAATGGTAAAACTAAAAAACTATAACTTTATAATTAAAAATTTTGTTTTAATCTTAACATTTTTAACGATATTTTCTTGTGCTGAGCAAAAAAATTATATTACCAAAATCGAAGGAAAAAAACTTCCGTTAACCGATAAATCTGTTCAAAATAACGAAATTGACAATTTCATAAAACCATATCGTGATAAAATCAATAAAGATATGAGCGAAGTTTTGGCTATTAATCCCGAAACTCTAGATAAATCTGGTGAATGGCAATCCAATCTCGGAATGCTTTTGGCAGATATGACTATGAATTACGGCAATAAAGTATATCAAAAAAGATTTCAAAAAAACATAGATATTGTGCTTTTAAATCACGGTGGCATTCGATCTATTTTGCCAAAAGGCGACTTGACATTGCGCAATGCGTACCAAATTGCGCCATTCGAAAATACATTATATGTAATGGAATTAAAAGGCGAACAAATTCTAGAAATGTGCAATTATTATGTCAATGAAAAAAAACCACATCCTTTGGCTGGAATGACTTTTACGATAGATTCTAATAAAAAACCAATCAATATTATGATTCAAAAATTACCTTTGGATTTAAATAAAATTTATTCAGTTGGCACATCGGATTATTTGTCGAATGGTGGCGATAATATGAATTTTTTTAAGAAAAATGTTGGAAGTCATGATTTAGATTATAAACTTCGAAACATTTTAATTGATTATTTAAAAGATGTAGAAACTGTTGTTGTTGACAAAACACCAAGAATTTTAGTGAAATAAAATGTTATGTATTGAGTGATTTATATTTAGTGAAAATATTATGAAAAGAAGAGAATTTATACAAAAAACGGCAGCAAGTTCGGCATTTTTAACACTTGGCGGACTGAGTCTTTCTAGCTTTAAAACTGCTGATGTTAAACACATTACGATTTTACATACTAATGATGTTCACAGTTACATAGATCCATTTCCGCTGGATGATCCAAGAAATCCTGGAATGGGCGGCGTGGCCAAAAGAGCAACTTTGATAACTGAAATTCGCAAAGAAAATCCAAATGTTTTATTGCTCGATGCTGGCGATATTTTTCAAGGAACGCCTTATTTTAATTATTATGGTGGCGAATTAGAATTCAAATTAATGTCGATGATGAAATACGACGCATCGACAATTGGCAATCACGATTTTGATAATGGATTAGAAGGTTTGTTTTCGCAAATGCCAAATGCAAAATTCGAATTTTTGTCTGCCAATTATGATTTTAAAAATACAATTATGGACAGTTTTGTAAAACCTTACAAAATTTTTATAATTGACGGAATTAAAATTGGCATTTTTGGCCTAGGCGTCGAATTGGCTGGACTGGTCGATAAAAAAAATTATAAAGAAACAGTTTTTAACAATCCGTTAGAAGTTTCGCAAGATATGGTTAAGGTTCTTAAAAAAGAAAAAAAATGCGATATTGTGATTTGTCTTTCTCATATTGGATATTCTTACAAAACCGATCCTGATAGAATTTGCGATTTAAAAATAGCCGCTTTAACCAAAGATATTGACTTGATAATTGGCGGTCACACGCATACTTTTCTTGACAAACCAACAATCGTGAAAAATATAGATGGTAAAGATGTGCTTGTTAATCAAGTTGGTTGCTATGGAATAAATCTTGGTCGTATTGATTTTTATTTAGATTCTAATAAAGATATGGCTACCAAAGGGCGAACTATTGTTGTTTAAAATGGATTAATTTTAAATCTCTTCTTTCTTTGGCTATCATATATTTTACGAATAAAAAATAAGTCAAAATCTTGAAACTTAAACTTAATAATCTAAGTGCTTGCAAGTTAAAAATGTAACGATAAACATTAAAAAAACAATACATCAAAGCCAAACTTAAACAAGCAAAACCAAAATAATAATATACATAACAGTTTCTAAGTAAGTAATTGTACAATGAAATGCTATTAAAAATAGAAATTAATATTCCTGAAAGAAAAATTCTTAAACCTAATTCGGCATATTTTTCTTTCATTAAATCGTATATCAAATATTCTATTGTTGTTCCCAAAATAAACATAAAAACCGTAAAGCCCAAAATCTTATAATTAATTGGTTTTTTTTCTATGTTTTTTAATGTGAGATACAATATTAATAAATGATTGAAGTTTAAAAGAATTTCTAAATATTGTTCTTTATTGATAAAATCGGCAACAATTATTAAATCTGTAATATAAAATATTAATAAAATTAATAAAAAAATTGGGTTTATTTTTTTTATGTGATCAATATAATAAAAGACTAAACAAGGAAAAACTGCAGTTTTACCAACCATAAAAATAATGTCATTTTCTGCAATAATCCCAACAAAACACAATGCTGTGAAAAATATAAATAATATTAAAAAAAAATTAGGGAATTTCATGTAAGAGTTTTTTGGGGAAAACCTTTAATAGTCACTTTATTTTGGATAGCAAACAAATATATTAAATAAAAGGCAACAAAATGTAATATTCGTGCTATTGAATTTAAAACAATACTTTCAAAATAATAAGTTTCTAATGCAGAAATTACATCATTCATAATTAATGTGTAAGAACCAAAAAAATATAAAAATGCAGCGGTCGAAACGCCAGAACTTAAATACAAAACCGAAACTACTCCAACAATTACAGCAGAAATCGCATTGAAAACAACAATAATATCAGTTAAAAAATCTGGAATTTGTTCTAATAAAACAAAAAGTATTATTGATAAAACCAAACAATTAAGCAAAAAAACAATTAAAGTAAAACCTTGAAAAAAAGTATCCAATTTATTGCTTTTTAATTTACTTTTGGATAAAAAAACTAAGAAAGTATAACAAAAAACAAGACTAATAAGACCAATTTGCATGGATATTTCTGAATTATAACCAAAAAGAATAAAAATTTCTCCTAAATAAAAAAAAAAGGTAAATAATAAATAATTTAAAGTCAACATTTTATAATTCGTAACAATTGCATAAATCATAAAAGTTGGAATAATAAATGGTTTAATGAAAAACACATATTTTGGGTCGTAAAAAATTCCAGCTCCAAAATAAAGAATTAGGAACAAAATCGGAATAATTAATAAATAATTTTTTGATATTACCAAAATCAAATAGGAATTAAAATTATTACCTTAGATTAATTTATAATTTGAATTAAACTAATTTTCAATTAAAAATTTATCTTTAGAAATCATATATTTTACAATAAAAAAATAAGATGCTAATTTAAAAATCATACTCAAATATTTTAAAAAAGCCACAAAATATATGTATTTGTAAATATAAAATGCCAAATATAATATTACAAATAAAACACATGTAATTAAAAAATATAAACTTGCACTAGACTTTTTTAAAAAATAATTATAAAAAGCTATACCACAAGTCGTTGATAATACAATATTTGTAACAAAAATAAATAAACCCAAAACAAAATTAGAATCACGCATTAATATAAATATTGGTATTTGCAAACTTTGAACAAAAAACAAAAACAAAACTGAACTCCAAAATAATTTATCTTTTTTTATGGGAAATTTAATGTCTTGAATTGCTAATTTTAATATTAATAAATGACTGATATTTAGTATTATAGCAAGTGCAAAAGTCATATAAAGCGTGTCTAATAAAATAAAAATATCTGCCAAATAAAATAAAAATAAAGCGAAAACAAAAAGGTAATTTATTTTTTTAACTAAATCAAAATAATAAAATGTAATAGTAGGGAAAATCATTGTCTTAGCAATCAAAAAAAGATTTTGATCATTAATTATAAAAGCAGTCAGACACAACAAACAACATATTATAAATAGAAATAAAAACAACCGGTCTAATCTCATAATTTTATTTTAAAATTCATTTCAACATTTCAATAAAATCATCTTCCGAAATAATTTTTATTCCCAATTGATTTGCTTTTTCTAGTTTGGCTGGTCCCATATTGTCGCCTGCCAAGACAAAATTGGTTTTTGCAGAAATCGAACTTCCATTTTTTCCGCCGTTGTCTTCAATCAATTTTTTGAGTTCGTCACGAGAAAATTTCTCGAAAACGCCAGATACAACTAATATTTTGCCTTCTAATTTATTGGTTGCATCAAGATTTATTTTTTCGATTAATTCAAGCTGAATTCCTGATTTTTTTAATCTTTCTATTGTTTGAATGTTCTCATTGTTTTGAAAAAATTCTATAACGCTTTGTGCTGTTTTCCCACCAAAATCTTCAACAGCTGTCAATTCTTCTAATGATGCGTTTTGCAAAGCATCGATATTTTTATAATGTTTAGCAAGTTTTTTGGCACCATTTTCGCCTACAAATCGAATTCCGATTGCATAAAGAACTTTATCGAACGTAATTTCTTTGGATTTTAAAACACCATTTACAATATTTTCGGCACTTTTTTTCGCCATTCGTTCCAACGGCAAAAGTTGTTCGACTTTTAAATCATATAAATCGGCATAATTTTTAACCAAACCATTATTAAATAAAAGTGCAACTGTTTCGCCACCCAAACCTTCAATATCCATTGCTTTTCTAGAAATATAATGCTGAATTCGACCAATAATTTGTGGCGGACAACCATAAAAATTTGGGCAATAATGATTGGCTTCGCCATCGGTTCGAACCAATTCGGTGTTGCATTCTGGACAATGAGTAATGTATATTGTTGGTTGCGAATTACTTGGGCGTTTTTCTAAATCAACATTAATAATTTTTGGAATTATTTCGCCTCCTTTTTCTACAAAAACTGTATCATTTATACGAATATCGAGTTTAGCAATTTGATCTGCGTTGTGCAAACTAGCACGTTTTACAATAGTTCCAGCCAATTGAACTGGTTCAAAATTGGCAACTGGAGTTATTGAACCCGTGCGACCAACTTGATAAGATATTGAATTCAATTTAGTAAAAACTTGCTCCGATTTGAATTTATAAGCAATTGCCCAACGAGGCGATTTGCTGGTATAACCCAATTCTTCTTGATGTGCAAATGAGTTTACTTTTACCACAACACCATCGGTTTCATAAGGTAAAGTGTGTCGTTTTTTATCCCAAATATCTATAAATTCAAAAACTTCATCAAGATTTTTGGCTAATTTCGATTCATTTGGAACTTTAAAACCATAATTTCTTGCTTCTTGCAAACCAGTAAATTGAGAATTGAAAGGTAAATCTTTACCAATTAAAAAATACAATAAACATTCCAAAGGTCTTTTGGCAACTTCGGCACTTTCTTTAAGTTTTAAACTTCCAGAAGCTGTATTTCTCGGGTTCGAATATGGAGTTTCGCCAATTTCTATCAATTCTTGATTCATTTTTTCGAATCCTGCAAATGGCAAAATAATCTCACCACGAATATCAAATCGCTCAGGAAAATTACCTTTCAATTTTAAAGGAATCGATTTTATAGTTTTGATATTATTAGTTACATCATCGCCTTGAAAACCATCGCCACGAGTTACGGCACGAATTAATTTTCCGTTTTCGTAAGTTATTGATATTGATGCGCCATCATATTTTAACTCGCAAGTATATTCTAAATCTACATCTCCTAAAACTTTTTGAACTCGATTTTGCCACTCAATTAAATCTTCTTTTGAATAAGAATTGTCTAATGAATACATTCTATAATCGTGCGCAACAGTTTCGAAATTTTTTGTTGTGGTTCCACCTACTCTTTGCGTTGGCGAATTTTCATCGAAAAAATCAGGGTTTTGATTTTCTAAATCTTGTAGTTGTTTCAGTTTCAAATCAAAATCATAATCAGAAATCGATGGATTATCTAAAACATAATAATTGTGATTGTGAAGATTTAATTCTTCGCGTAGACTTTGGATTTGTTGTGTAATATTATTTTCCATTATAATTTATAAGGATTAAGAAATTTTAATCCTTCAATATTTTCGAAATCTTTGGCATTGTTTGTTATAATTGTATAATTAAATGTTATTGCTGTTGCTGCAATAATTGCATCAGGAGTTTTAATTTTTTTAAATCTTCTAATGTTTACGCAATTTTGAACAACATTTTCAGCTATTCCAATAACCTCAGATTTTGAAATAAATTCTTTTACCCAAAACTCAGTGTTTGAGTCGGTTTTCCAGCATAATAATTCAATTTTGGTAATAATTGAAATTTTTGAATCGGAATCAATTAAATTTGATAAAAAACTCATACCATTTTGACTAAATGAATGATTCAAAAAGTCAGAAAAAACATTTGTATCTATAATATATCGTTCCATTCGTTTCTCATTTCTTCAACGTGTCTTTTTAAATCTAATCCTTGTTCTTTAGTTAATAATCCTCTTAATCTATCTGAAAGTTTTATGCTTTCAGGCATTTCATTCTCAGAAATAATTTTATTTTTTTCGATATGTTTTAATTCTTCAATTTCAGGCTCTCGCATAATATAAAGAATATCCATTTTCTCTAAATCATACAAAAGATTCAAAGCATTTTCATTTTTAAGTTCAACAGAAACTGTATTTTTCATATTAAAAATATTTATTTATCAAATATAATGATTTTTGAATAATTTATCCTTCGACAATCGAATTTATTTGTTTAAAGAGTTGACCATCACTCAAGAATGATCCTTGTTGAATTAATTCGAAAATAGATGAATTACGTTCATCTGTAAATTGTTTTTCACCAATTTTCATTTCAATATTACCTGTAAACATATTGTCGCTTAACCATTGCAAACCCTCTTTTGTTAGAAAATCTATTTCTTTAACTTGCGAAATTAACACTATAGATTGCACATAAGTATCGTAACATTGAAAAAGAAAAATATGATTTTTAGAAAAATTTTCAAGAAATTCGGCACGAGTCAAAACGCCTTCCCAAATTAAATCCGAGAAAACATCGAGTTCTTGCTCGGCAACTTCGGGTTTTTCGAGTTTTAATTTATCCCATTCAATTTTATCGATAGTTTGAGTTGCCAAAAAATTGACAAATTCTTGGTGTAACTCTTCGAATTGTTCTTTGGTTAATCTTTGGTATTTCATTTTTAAATTTATGATTTTAGATTTATGATTTATGATTGCCCTTCGACTGCGCTCAGGGAGACAAAAAAATCAATTTTTTATCAAAAAAAAAGGTCTCTTTTTTCAAAAAGACCAAATTTATAAAATTTTTAGAAAATTAGAAAATATATCTTAGTCCAAATTGTGCTTGCCATCTTGAAGCCAAACTAGAATTGAAATTAAATGTTTTAGTTTGGGTGTCGGTTAAATTGTAAATGGTGGATAATTTTTGAATTAATTTTTTGTTATTTTAATGGAACATTATTAATCATTTGATAAACAACAGATCCATCATTAAAAGTGATTTGCACACCAATATTTAAATTTACTGCAAGATGAGGGAGTAAAGCAGACTGACCATATAATGGAATAGGCCCTCCAATATATTCAATGTAAGTTTTTATTGTTGAATCATATTGATTTAGTGGGATAAAACCTGTTGTTGTTAATACACCCGGTGGACCATAATAACCAGTAGAATACTGATCAATTTTTACTTTAATATTATTAATGTTTTGTTGAATATTAGGATTAATATTCAAACAATTACTGATATAGTTTACAGGAGTTGTAACGGTAACTGTTGAATAAAAAGAACCAAAACTAACAGATTTACTTGCTGGTAAAGGGATAAAATTGAAAACACCCCATTTAATATTTTGTAATGCACTATAAGCATCTGGATTCGAGGGTTGAGGATTTAAATAAACACTAAATGATGTTCTTGGATTTGTCAATTGAATTGAACCTGACAAATTTATAGTACCAGCCAGTTTAATATTATAAGTGCTTCCACTTTTACCACCAGTAAATCCTGTAACTACATTACTTATAGATGACAATAATGTCCCAGCACCCGAAGCAATATTTTCAGCTGTGGCGTTCTGTGCGGTAATTGCTTTTATTGCAGTTGCATTAGAACTAGAGGCAACAGCAGTTCCTAATGTTTTTAAACCACTCCACAAACTATTTCCTTGCGTTTGAGGTTGTATTGTACCATCAAGACTAATGTTACCAGATAATACCATATTTGAATCTGCAATTTCATCTAAATTCACAACTATTGAAGCATTACTTTCAATAGTAGGCTGGTAACCTTGTACATTAAATTCTCCAATCATCCATTGCATTAATCCTGCTTTTGAAACAGAACACTGTTTAAAATTTGAATTATCATTGTTAGTAAACGAAGAGGAATTATAACTAACAGGGTTGCTAGCATATTTAAATAAAACAGGATTAACAGGATTGGAACTGGCGAAACTTAAAGTCATTCTTTGATATGAAGTTAGGTTATCATAGGTTCTTAAAATACAAACTCTTAAAACGCCTCTGAACTTATTGTAAAGCATTATAAAAGGATAAGTATTAGCTTGATCTGGTGATCCAAAATCTCGCGCTACCAAAACCCACCCATTTTGAGGATTCATATCAGCATTAGTGATATTTACATTTCCAAAGATTGACTGTGTTCCGTCAATAAAAGGATTTAAAGTGTTTACTACCCCAATCGTCCCTATTGAATTCCTAAAATATGTTGTCCAACTACTTGCTGTCCAATCAAAAAGAGGAAGTAAATTTGCATTTTGTAAAGGTTTTTGTTGTAATGATTGCACAATCGTTTCAGTACTATTAGCATCTTCTTTTACTTGTAAGTTTTCTAATTCTTCATTTTTACTACAAGAATTTATAATAAAACCCAAAATAATAATCAATAAAATTTTTTTCATTTTTTAAATTGTTAAATTAATTTTAACGGCATAAAACCTTTAACCCAACTTGCAGCTACTCGTCTTCAAATACCTTATAATTCTGCAAATTATTTTTTTTGAGTTCCGAGCTGTGTACTACGGATTTTCTTTTTACGA
>JAYWGV010000067.1:0-30280 GCA_043778105.1 Bacteroidota bacterium | reverse complement strand
TTTTGCAAAATCCGCCCCTAACTTTTGGTTAAAAATCAGAAATGGGAAGCGTTGGGAAAACTTTACAGGACTTTTCAAAACTACTACTCCTGGTTTTTATTTTGCCGACAAAGGCAACAACAATCGAAAAGAGGATTTATTGATTGTTAAACTTTCGAACTACGAAAGAGATCTGACTGTTTACTACTTCAAAGGCTATTATACTGCCAACCTAAGCGAAGTTTTAAGATTCATAAACTAAATACTTAAAAACAAAAAACGAGCCTTGTTAAAGGGCTCGTTTATACTTTGTTCAAAAGTTCAGTTTTCAACAGGCATTGTAAAAAACTTAATCAAAGATACTCAATTGACTGACTATATTAAAATTATTATAAAGAATTTAAACCCCGCTATTTTAGAGGCAAATTTATTATTGGATTTTTACGATACCGTAAATCTATCAACCGGAGAAATAAAAACAATCAATAGGAATGGCCAAAAGGTTACACCTTCAAAAAACGCAACCTACAACGGTTTAGAATTTAAGATTTACGACTCTGGAACTATCACTATTGCGGGAAGTTTGCACAAATACTGGAATAATGGAGCGCACAATTACAATGACTTTAATAATGTGGCCGTTTTATGGGTTTTACGGGACTTGAAAAAGAAATTCAACATAGAACCCGAACAATGTATTTTGAAGTGTTTAGAGGTAGGAATTAACATTTTTCCGCCAATCCACACAAATGTAATTATAGACAATTGTTTTTTACATAAAACAAAAACTTTTGAGCATAAGTACAAATCAGACGAGGGAAATTACAAACAATGGCGACACTCTCAATACATTATTAAACTATATAACAAGGCATTGCAATACGAAAAGCATTTTGATATTGGCACCGAAATAATGCGTTTTGAAATTAAATATCTAAAGATGCAAAAACTAAACGAACGTGGAATTTATAGTTTACAGGATTTAGTAAATTATGGTTTACATAATTTCAAAGACGAGGTTCTGAATGAATGGCAAAATGTGTTGTATTATGATAACACTATCCAAATTGACCGTTTAACCACAAAATTAAAAAAAGCAGTTTTAGGGTATTCGAATCCCAATTACTGGATTGGATTACTCGCGAACAATCAAAGTAAAAACTTTGTCTATCATAAAAATCAATTAAAGAAAATCACTCTTAGAAACTCAAATAAAATACAGGACTTGATAACCGAAATCATGAGTAAAAAAATTGATTTTCTAAATAGTAAGACTATCCAAATTGACCCTTTAACTATAAAGTCAAAATGGATAGTATTAGATAATTCAAAAGAGTTAAAGAAACACCTTTGTAAAGTGACGGGTTTTAATATTTCGATGCAGAAAAGTAATAGTGTTCTACTCTCACACACTGGACTGAAATACTATCACAAAAACAACAAAAAAGTATTTGAACAAATCAAAAGACGGTATTTGTCAAATCGTTGGTCGTCGTCGGACTACGAAACACAAATAAAAGAGATTGCACACAATATCCGGAATACAAATAGCAACCAGAATATAAAACAGATTAAGATTTACCCACTTGAACAAGTTAATTTTTTGAGTTTTTTTGCACAGTAGTAAAACAAATACATCATGAATCAAATCTAAATATCACTAAAAGTGGGTATTGCAGTTTATACTTATTAATTGTTTATTTACTGACAAGCAGTTACTCACGTTTAATTAATATAAATCATAAAAAATGAAAAAAACTCTAGGAATTTTATTTGGAATACTTTTTATGTTAGCATGCAGTAATGACGGCGAAACAACTAAAACTTCTTTCTCTATAATAGGGGAATGGATTCATTATAAAGAAACACGTGTTCTTCAAAATAGCGATTTGTCGATGAAGTACTTAGATTGCGGTGTTTATGGTTCCGATTTTGATTGTGGAGTAGCCATTGTTTTCTTCGCTGATGGCACCGCTAAAATACCAACAAGCGGAGAAACTTTTCCTTATACCTATAAAAATGGATTTTTGGAATATCAAAATATGAAGGCACCTTTAAGAGAGGTAGGGCCGAATGAATTTGCTTTGTACTTGACCTATATCTTGAATGGGACGAAGTACGACATGGTCCGTTATTACAAAAAGAAATAAGGGTGGTAGGACCTATTAGTAGATAAAAGAAATAATAATTAATAAGAATAAGAATCATGGAACCAAAAAACAAAACAGACTTAGCACCGCAGTTGATTATATTAATTATTTTGATTGCAATTCTATCAGCATTATAAATTAAAAACCGAAACCTTTCAGAAATGAGAGGTTTTTTTACTTGAAAAATTATTCGAATCTTTATGTTTTTTAATATTACTGACTAAATACTGACTATCGCTAAAATATAAAAAACGCAATCCCTTTAATAATAAGTGATTGCGTTTAAAAAAGTGACCGCGACAGGGTTCGAACCTGCAACCCTCAGAGTCGAAATCTGATATTCTATCCAGTTGAACTACGCAGCCTTTAGCCCCCTAACCCCCGAAGGGGGAATTAAAGTGACTTTTATTTTTTCATTTAAACCAACAATTTTTTCACAATTGTAGAAATTGTTTTTCCTTCTGCGCTTCCGCCGATTTGAGCAGAAGCTAAACCCATTACTTTTCCCATAGATGCAATTCCTGACGCGCCAGTTTCTGAGATAATTTTGGCTACAATTGCCTCAACTTCTGATTCTGATAATTGTGCTGGCAAGAACTTTTCTATTACTGCGATTTGAGCCATTTCTGGTTCGGCTAGGTCTGGACGATTTTGTGTTGTGAAAATCTCGAAACTGTCTTTTCGCATTTTTACTAATTTTTGTAAAATTTTGATTTCGTCTGCTTCGGTTATATCTTCTTTGCTTCCTGTTGCGGTTTGTGCCAACAAGATTTCTGATTTTATGGCTCGTAATGCTTCAAGCGCAACGGTGTCTTTGGCACGCATTGCAGTTTTCATTTCGTCCATTATTTTTACTGATAAACTCATATTGATTTTAGATTTTTGAATTTAGATTAACGATTTATGATTTGAGACTTGTAGACTTAAGACTAAAAGATTTTAAAAAATTAGAATTAAATTTTATTTTAATTACTAAATCTGAAATCTAAAATCGTTAATCTAAAATCTGCAATCTTTTTGCCCCAGATTGAAGGGAAAAGCCTTTTTTTGAGAAAATGTATTTTTTCTTGAATTTAAAAAGCGACCAGCGGAAGCTCTTTTAAATTATTAGAAAAAAACATTTTATGAAAAAAGCTTGGAATGAAAGCTGGATTCAGGCCCTAAAACATTGCAGATTGCAGATTGCAGATTTAAGATTTAAGATTTTTAGACTTACGCCTAAAATTTGAAACTAATCACTGCGACTGAAAACTGAAAACTGCGACTGAAAACTAATCTACGCTGTCGTGCAAAAATGAATTATTACTCCTTAATTGATTGTCGTTATTACTGTCTAATCCTAGCGAAATTCTTGAATTTTGATTGCTTGTTGGCTCACTATTTAAATCGATTCCTGAACGTTTGTAGGCTGGTACTTTTTCATATTCGTCGACTCTGGCGTTGTGGAATTTATGATTGAAATCTTTTAATTTTCGGCGTCTTTCATCGGCTGCAAATTTCATTGTATCTTCGATTGACATTTCCATTGGCGATGAATTTTGACTGAAATCTGGTTCGAAACTTGGTTTAATATCGACTTTTTTCATTGTGAAATTCATTTCTTCGTCAATTGGTTCTTCGACAATTGCAACTGGTTTAGAGGTTGTTAATTGTTCTTCGATTTCCATATAATGTTCTAACGAATATTTAACCACGCCACTTTGATTGACTTCGGTAATTGGCACAACGTGAACGGGTTGATTGACTTTTATGTCACGAGTTTCGTTGGTCAATTCAAAGAAAATATGATTTTCTTGTGCTTTTTGTGCTTCAATAATTGTTGGTTTAACTATTGGCATATCAAATGAAAAAGTTATTTGCTCTTCTTCTTTGAATGTTGCAATTGGTGCTACTTTTTCAATAATTGGACTTGTTATTTGAAAATCCTGTGCTTTTATTGGCGATACAATTTCGAAAGTTATATCAAGATTTTTTATAAATTCTGACATAACCATCAATTCGTTTTCAGAAATTGTCACGGTTGGTTTAATTTCGTCTTCGATTAGATCAAATACTATTTTATCAGTACTTGCAACTTCTTGATTTTCAATCTGGAATGCTTCGACTTGTTTTATGGTCAAATCACGCACCAATTTTTGGTCATCTTCAAGCGAATGGATGATTTTTTTTGGTTCGGTATTTACGATTTCATTTTGTTGCTCGATGTTAAAACCAGTAGCGATAATGGTTACTGCAACAGCATCGCCAAGAGTTTCGTCTTCGCCAACACCCATAATAATATTGGCATTGTGACCAGCTTCGTTTTGAATATGATCATTGATTTCGCCAATTTCATCAATTGTTATTTCGTTTGATCCTGAGACGATTAGCAACAATACGTTTCTTGCGCCTTGAATTTTGTTGTCATTTAATAATGGAGAATCCAAAGCATTCTCGATGGCTAACTTTGCACGGTTTTCGCCACTTGCAGTTGCCGATCCCATAATTGCAGTTCCAGAATTGGCAAGAACTGTTTTGGCATCTTTCAAGTCTATATTTTGCGTGTAATGGTGCGTGATTACTTCGGCAATTCCACGAGATGCGGTTGCTAAAACTTCATCAGATTTTGAATATCCAGCTTTGAAACCAAGATTTCCATAAACTTCACGTAATTTATTATTGTTAATTACAATTAATGAATCGACTTGTGCACGCAATTTTTCAACTCCAAGAATTGCTTGTTCAGTACGCACTTTCCCTTCGAATTGAAACGGAATTGTAACTATACCAACCGTTAAAATGTCTCTTTCTTTGGCTAATTGAGCAATTACTGGCGCTGCACCAGTTCCTGTTCCACCACCCATTCCTGCTGTGATGAAAATCATTTTGGTATTGCTGTCCAACATTTTTTCGATGTCGGCAATGCTTTCAATTGCTGATTGTTGTCCAACTTCTGGGTTGGCTCCCGCTCCAAGTCCTTCGGTCAAATATTGTCCCAATTGGATTTTATTTGGCACTGGACTGCTTTGCAAAGCTTGAGAATCGGTGTTGCAAACTATGAAATCTACACCTTTAATGCCCTGCTTGAACATGTGGTTGATTGCATTGCTACCGCCGCCACCTACTCCAATAACTTTGATTACATTGGATTGATTTTTTGGTAAATCGAATGAAATATTTCCAAATTCTGATTCGCTTGTCATAACTTTGGTTTTAATGTGTTTATTTTTTTTAACTTTTATTGATGGTTTTTAACCTAATTTTAAATTTTATTATATGCACTGCCGTGCAACTCTACAAAATAACATTTTTTGTTTTGAAAAATTATTAGATGCACTGCCGTGCATCTCTACAAACGTGCATCTCAACAACCGTGCAACTCTAATGCAATTATTATTCTGCTTTGTCGAGAAAATCTTTGATTATATCGACATATTTATCTATGAATGAACTTTTTATTTTCCGTTCGGTTGTTTCGGCTTCAAAAATTGGTTCTGGTTTTTCAACAACCTCCTTTTGAATGTATTCTTCTTTTGGAACTTCTTGATATTCACGTTGAATGAATGTTTTTTCAGGAACAATTTGTTGAATTTTCACTGCGCTTCTTGAATTATTATCAACGCTATTCATAACCAATCCAACTGCGGTTGCATATAAAGGACTAGAAATTTCTTCTGATGAATTGCCAGCCAAATGTTCGTTTGGATAGCCAATTCTGGTGTCCATTCCAGTAATGTATTCTACTAATTGTTTAATGTGTTTCAATTGAGAACCTCCGCCAGTAAGCACAATTCCTGCAATTAATTTTTTTCTAGGATCTTCGTGACCGTAATTTTTTATTTCTGTGAACACCAATTCAATAATTTCTACAACTCTAGCATTGATGATTTTAGAAAGATTTTTTAAAGAAATTTCTTTTGGCTCACGACCTCTTAATCCTGGAATTGAAACAATTTCGTTGTCTTTATTTTCGCCTGGCCAAGCCGAACCGAATTTTACTTTTAATAATTCTGCTTGTTTGTCAATTATTGAGCAACCTTCTTTTATATCTTCGGTAATCACATTTCCACCAAATGGAATTACTGCCGTGTGGCGAATAATTCCGTCTTTGAAAACTGCCAAATCTGTTGTACCTCCACCAATATCTATCAATGCAACTCCTGCTTCTTTTTCTTCTAAACTCAAAACTGCGTCTGACGATGCTAGTGGTTCTAATGTTAATCCAGAAAGTTCAATTCCAGCACTTTGAATGCATCGTCCAACATTTCTGATTGATGCTGCCTGACCAACAACCACGTGAAAACTAGCTTCTAGTCGTCCGCCATACATTCCGATTGGTTCTTTTATTCCAGATTGTCCATCGATTTTGAATTCTTGTGGCAAAACGTGAATAATTTCCTCGCCTGGCAACATTGCTAACTTATTAACTTGATCTATAAGTAGTTGAATGTCATTTCCGCTAATTACTTCGTCAGAATTACTACGAATAATATAATCACTGTGTTGAATGCTGCGAATGTGTTGCCCAGCAATTCCTACAACAACATCTTTAATTTTATAACCAGAATTATTTTCGGCTTCTTCAACCGCTTGCTGGATTGATTGTATTGTCTGAGTTATATTATTGACAACGCCACGAGCCACACCAAGACTTTTAGATTTCCCAATTCCTAGTATTTCTAATTTTCCGTATTCGTTTTTTTTGCCTATCATTGCCACGATTTTGGTTGTGCCAATGTCTAATCCTACTGCAATATTTTCTTTTTCCATATTCTAATTATTTTGTGCAAACAACTTGATTTGTAAATTGCAAATTAATGCTTTTGTACTTTTCTAAAGTTTTATCTGCAAATGCTTTTTGATAAAATGCTTTATAATTTTTAAATTTATCTTCGATATTTATTGGATTTCCAAAAATAATATCAAAATCAAAATTTCTATTCTTCATTTTTAAGCTGCCGTTAGGCAAAATTTGTGTTCCGATGATGTTTTTCTTCAAAAACTCATCGTCGTATATTATTCTAAATAAATCGAATAATTGTTTTTTATTTTCTTTATTAATTTCCCCCGAAATTAGTAGAACCCTTGCTGTAAAATATTCCGAAATTGGCATTGTATTTCCTTGATAGTCAATATATGATGAGCCGTTTTCTGTAAACAATCTTGCAATAGGCGTTTTTTGTTTAACTATTGCTTTTAGTACGCCATCGATGGAGACAAAAACCTGCGATTTTTCAATCATTGGTTGTTTATCGATGGATTTTTCAAGCTTCAACAAATCTAAATTTTCTTTTTTAATGTTTATTACAGAATCTTTATAATCTATTAACATCTTATTAACCGTTTCTTGTTTTACAAAAAGGTTGTTTTCGCCAACAAAAATTACTTCGGATTTTGTTAATTTTCGAATTTCATTTCTTTTTGATGAGAAAGAAAAAAGGAAAATTACAATTCCGAAAATTGCGATTAATCTAATATTTTGCCAGTTTATGTTTTTCATAATAATTTATTTATTTGACACAGATTTCACAGATTTCACAGATTTTGATTTATTCTTACTTTTGTAAACTTGGGACTGCGACTGAAAACTGACCACTGATTACTGACCACTAATTAAAGCCATTTTAATACCTGAAACCATTTCGCCAATATCGCCAGCTCCAATTGTGACAATTATTTTTTTATTTGATTTTAATATTTCGTTTATTAATTCTGGTTTTTGAATCAATTTTACGTTTTTATTGGTCATTTTACTCATTAACCAAGTCGATGTAACGCCTTCCATTGGTAATTCTCGTGCTGGATAAATATCTAATAAAATTACTTCGTCGAATTGAGACAAACTTTTTGCAAAATCATCAGCGAAATCATTGGTTCTACTAAACAAATGCGGTTGAAAAATTGCCAAAACTTCTTGATTTGGATACAATTCTCGAACGGCTTGATTCACAGCGTTAATTTCGGTTGGATGATGTGCGTAATCATCTATATAAACGAGATTTTCGGTTTTTATTTGATACGAAAATCTACGTTTTATTCCTTTAAATGAAATTAATGATTTGGCGATGTCTTCGTTTGGGATGCCGAAAGTTTTTGCCATCGCCAAAGCCATTAATGCGTTCATTAAATTGTGTTTTCCTGGCAATCCGAATTGCATATTTTTTATAGTTTCTGATGGTGTTTGCACATCAAAAACATAGCTTGTGTTTTCTATTCGAATATTAAAAGCCGTAAATTCGCTATTAACCCTGTCAGGGTTTGAAACCCTGACAGGGTTTTCGTCAATAGAACAAGTCACGCCTTCGATTGGTAAGTCATTTGTAATGAATAATTTAGATTTATCTTGAACTTTATCTGCAAATTCTACGAATGATGCTTCAATACTAGCCGAATCGCCATAGATATCTAAATGATCTGCATCCATTGAGGTTACACACGCAATGTTTGGGTGCAAATGCAAGAATGATCTATCAAATTCATCGGCTTCGACAACCGTAATTGTTTTTCCAGAACCTATTAAATTCGAATTATAATTTTCGACAATTCCACCTAAAAAAGCGGTTACATCAACTCCAGATTCATACAAAATATGACCTAAAATACTCGACGTTGTTGTTTTTCCGTGGGTTCCTGCGACTGCAAAACAAAATGTATCTTTAGTAATAATTCCTAAAACCTCGGCACGTTTTTTAACTTCGAAATTTCTTTCTAAAAAATAATTCCATTCAGAATGCGATTTTGGAACAGCTGGAGTTATAATTACCAAAGTATTTTCGACAAAAAAATCTTTAGGAATTGCGTTAATATCATCTTCAAAATGAATTTCGATTCCAATTTGGTTTAAATCTTTGGTCAATTCGGTTTCGGTTTTGTCATAACCAGTAACTTGTTTGCCAATATTTTTGAAATACCGAGCCAACGCACTCATTCCGATGCCTCCAATGCCAATAAAATAGACGTTATGTATTTGGTTAAGGTTCATTATTCTTCTTTTGCTTTTAATAATTCTCTTAATTGTTCAACAGTTGGTAAAATTGTCTGATAACGACTTGCAAATATTTGTTGATTATTGTCAGGTAATGTCATTTCGACCAAAACATCACTTTTCTTTTGACAAAGAATTATTCCGATGGTTTTATTTTCGTCGTCAAGTTTTATATTTCTATCGTAGTAATTGACATACATTTGCATTTGACCAATATCTTGATGTTGTAATTCACCAATTTTTAAGTCAATTATTACAAAACATTTAAGTAATCTATTATAAAAAACTAAATCTATATAAAAATGTTTGTCGTCAAATGTAATTCGATTTTGTCTTGCGACGAATGTAAAGCCTTTGCCTAGTTCAAGTAAAAAATATTCTAATTTGTCAATTAATTCCTTTTCTAAATCATTTTCTGAATATCGATAATGTTCTTTAAACTTTAAAAATTCTAATACATACGGATCTTTAATTAAATCAATTGGTTTTTGCAATATCTGCCCTTTTATTGATAATTCTAGAACACTTTTTTTATCGGAACTTAAAGCAATTCGCATATATAATCCGGTATTGTATTGTCTTTTTAATTCTCTTAAACTCCAATTATTTGATGCTGATTCAATTTCATAAAATCTTCTTTCATTTAAATCATCAATCGAAATTAACATTAAATAATGAGACCAACTCAAGTCAAAATTTGGTGCTTCTAAAATCGTAGACACTGTCTGCGATTTTATTATTTTTAATTTGCTAGACACTGTCTCGGAAATTAGTTTTTTAGTTTCTGGCAAAATCCTAGACGCTGTCTCGGATTTTGGAAATTGCAAATAAAAAGATCTCATATTAGTCAAATTATCAACAGAAAAACCTTTTCCAAATTCAGTTATTAATTTTTTTGATAATTCAATAAGAACTGACTTTCCGTATTCGGCACGTGCTTGTCCTTGTTGACTGTCTTCGACAATACATTTTCCAACGAGCCAATAAGCTTGAACCATCGCCAAATTGACACTTTGATATGCCTTTTGTCGTGCTTGTTGTAAGATTTTTTGTATGTCGAAAAATAATTCCATAACTGTTTTTAATCTATAACAATTTAACAATTTCGTCAACAATTTGTTTAGTTGCGTTTGGCAAAGCCAATGATTTTATATTTTTACTTAATTCGTTTTGTTGGTTTTGATTGGATAATAAATCACTAAAAACCGATTCGAATTTTTCGTCTAATTCTGATTCTTTCAACATTAATGCGCCATTTTTATCGACAATTGATTTTGCGTTTTTTGTTTGATGGTCTTCGGCAACATTGGGCGATGGAATAAAAATTATTGGTTTGCCAACAATACACAATTCAGATACTGATGATGCGCCAGCTCTAGAAATTACAATATCTGCGGCAGCATAAGCCAAATCCATTTTATCAATAAAGGCTAAAACTTGAACCTCCTCAACCTCTCCAAAGGAGGTGCTTTTGGTATCAAATTTTTTATATTCATCGAAATATAATTTTCCGCATTGCCAGATAATTTGAATGTTTTGTTTTTCGAAAAACGGTAATTCTTTTTCGATTAATTGATTGATTCTTCTAGCTCCAAGGCTTCCGCCGAGAATTAAAAGTGTTTTTTTATTGGCGTCTAAATTAAAATATTTTATAGCTTCTTGTCGTTTTCCATCAATGTCGATTAAATCTTGACGAACAGGATTTCCGGTTAGGATCATTTTATTAGCAGGAAAAAAGCATTCTAAATTTTCGTAAGCTACGCATATTTTATTGGCTTTTTTACTCAATAATTTATTTGTGATTCCAGGATAAGAATTTTGTTCTTGAATTACGGTTGGAATACGCATCATATTTGCCATTTGCAACAGCGGTCCAGAAGCAAATCCGCCTGTTCCAATAACAACATCAGGCTTGAATTTCTTGATAATTTTGCGAGATTTCCATAAACTTGAAAGTAATTTTACTGGAAACATAGCGTTTTGCAAAGTCAATTTTCGTTGCAAACCAGCAATCCACAAACCTTCGATTTTGTAACCTGATTGCGGAACTTTTTGCATTTCCATTTTGTCATTCGCCCCGACGAAAAGTATTTCTGAATCTGGAAAACGCAACTTTAACTCATTTGCAATAGCAATTGCTGGATAAATGTGTCCACCAGTTCCGCCACCGCTTAGTATGAATTTCTTTTTTTGCATTGTATAATGTATATTGTAAAAATGTATTTTTATTTTTTAACTCGAATTCCTTCGATTGCTGTCATTGGATTTTTAGAATCATCAGAAATTGAAAAATCAGATTCTTGATCTACATCTTCTTCATCTTGATTTTCAAATGCTTCTTCTTTTGCGATTTGTTCATCGATAAGTTTTTGCAGAATTGTTTCTCTTTTTTCTTTATCGGATATTTCTTTGGCAATTTCTTCGTCTTTTTTAGTAACATTCAAGATGATTCCTAATGCAATACAAGTCATCCAAATAGAACTTCCACCAGAACTTATTAGCGGAAGCGTTTGCCCAGTAACTGGTAGCAATTGCACTGCAACTCCCATATTTATTAATGCTTGAAAAATCATCGGGAAACCTAAACCTACAACCAGTAATTTTCCAAACATTGAGTTTGCTTTATGTGCAGCAATTACAAATCTGAAAAACAATAATAAGTATAATGACAAAACGCCCAAACCTCCAATTATTAATCCATATTCTTCGACAATTATTGCATAAATAAAATCGGAAGATGATTGAGGAAGAAAGTTTTTTTGAACACTTTTGCCAGGGCCAAGTCCATAAATTCCACCAGTTGCAATTGCTGTTTTGGCTTTTTCTATTTGATAATCCTCATCGGAAGTTTCTTTGTCTTTATTGTCACTTTGATAATTTACCCAACGATTTTCCCAAGTTTTTACACGTTTAAAAAGTCTTGGTGTATTATTAGGATTGGTATTTTCGTAAATTTTGGCAACAAGAATAAAACATACAAACATTGATAATCCTAGTCCAATAATTATCGCCAAATGTTTCATTGGATAATTTCCTACGAAAGTCAACATTACAACCATTAAGAAAATTAATGCTGCTGTCGAAAAATTATTTGGTAAAATGAGCATTAAAGTTATTCCGACCGGAATCCATAAATCTATAAATGATGTTTTAAAATCGACGACTTCGGTTTTGGATTTAGACAAATATCTGGCTACAAAAACCATCAAAACTATCGATGCCAATGTTGATGTTTGAAACGAAATTCCAACAAACGGAATCTTTATCCATCGTGTTGCACTGCCTTGTTCTACTCCGAATAATAATGTATAACCCAATAATAACCAAATAATTGGCAATGCAATTCGAGACAAACTTCGATAATAATGATAAGGAACTTTTTGAATATTATACAAAATAAAAAATCCTGCAACAATGTGCAATGCATGCTTTAGCAAATAACCCAAAGTGTTGCCTGTGCCATGATTCATATAGGCCAAATTGCTGCTCGCACTAAAAACTGGCATAAACGAAAACAACGCCAAAAGGGCCACGAATGTCCAGATGGTTTTGTCTCCTTTTAGGTTTTTTATTATCTCTTTCATTTTGTTTAAAAGTTTAAATTGTTTAAAATATTTAAGATAGTTTCATCACTGAATTGAACAACTTTAAACTTTTAAACAACATTAAACAATAAATTCTAAAGTCCTCGCACAGCTCTCTTAAATTGATTTCCTCTATCTTCATAATTTTCGAATAAATCGAAACTAGCACAACACGGCGACAATAAAACGGCATCGCCTTTTTCTGATAATCTTTGTGCGATTTTCACGGCATCTTCCATTTTATCGACTTCAACCATTACTTCAACAATGTTTCCGAATGCTTCGATAATTTTATTATTGTCAAGACCAAGACAGATAATTGCTTTGACTTTTTCGTAAACCAATTCGGTCAATTCAGAATAATCATTGCCTTTGTCAACGCCGCCAACTATCCAAATTACTGGAACTTCCATACTGTGAAGCGCATAATATGCTGAATTTACATTAGTTGCCTTGCTGTCGTTTATGTATTGAACATTTTGAATTTTCATCACTTTTTCAAGACGGTGTTCTACACCTTGAAAATTACCTAAACTTTCGCGAAGCGTTTTATTTCGAATTTGAAGCAACTTAGCAACCGAACTTGCGGCCATAGCATTCTTAAAATTATGATTGCCTTCAAGAGCCATAACTGCTGTTTCCATATCGAATTCTTCAATGATTTCTTGATTTTTGATAGTTAGTTTCATAATTTTATCTTTTATAAATGCTCCGTTTTCAAATGTTTTTGTTAACGAAAATGGAATTAATTGGGCGTTTGTTTTGTTGTTTTGGAACCAGTTTGAAATTTCGACATCATCTGCATCAAAAATTAAAAAATCGTCTTTTGTTTGATTTTGCGTTATTCGAAATTTTGATGCGATGTAATTTTCATATTTGTATTCATATCTGTCTAAATGATCGGGACTTATGTTGGTAATTATTGCAATATCTGGTCGGTATTCGAAGCAACCATCTAATTGAAAACTGCTTAATTCCAGAACATAATAATCGAAACTTTCGGTTGCGACTTGCCAAGCAAAACTTTTACCGATATTGCCACCAAGTCCAACATTTAATCCAGCTTCTTTCAACAAATGATAGGTCAACATTGTTGTTGTTGTCTTGCCGTTGCTACCAGTTATTCCGATAGTTTTGGCATTCGTGTAAGGAAAAGCAAACTCAATTTCGGAAATCACAGGAATTTTTAATTCTGATAATTTCTTGACAATTGGCGATTTCTCAGGAATTCCTGGACTTTTCATTACAACAGTCGCATTCAAAATCAAAGATTCTGTATGTTTTTCGTCTTCAAATGGTATTTCATTTTGAGTAAGAACATCTTTGTATTTGTCTTTTATTTTGCTAAAATCAGATACAAATACTTCGTAACCTTTTAGTTTTCCGAGTATTGCGGTTCCTACACCACTTTCGCCACCACCTAGAATTACTAGTCTTTTCATTTTTTTTATCGCATTTAATTCCCTCTTTGGGGGTTAGGAGGCTACTATCTTAATTTTAATGTTACTATTGATAAAATTGCCAGCATTATTGCTACAATCCAAAAACGTGTTACTATTTTGCTTTCGTGGTAGCCTTTTTTCTGGTAATGATGGTGTAATGGTGACATTAAGAAAATTCGTTTTCCTTCGCCAAATCGTTTTTTTGTGTATTTGAAATAGGAAACTTGCAAAATCACTGATAAATTTTCGGCTAGAAAAATGCCACATAAAAGCGGAATTAATAATTCTTTTCGGGTTGCGATGGCAAGAACCGCAATGATTCCGCCGATTGTTAAACTGCCAGTATCGCCCATAAAAACTGATGCTGGATAAGAATTATACCATAAAAATCCGACCAATGCACCAACAAATGCTGCAATAAAAACCGTCATTTCACCCGCATTTGGAATGTACATTATATTAAGGTAACTTGAGAAAATGATATTTCCAGAAACGAATGTGAAAATTCCAAGTGCAATCACTGATATTGCTGATGTTCCTGCAGCTAGACCATCGATTCCGTCTGTTAAATTTGCTCCATTAGAAACCGCTGTAATAATGAAAATAACTACTGGAATAAATATTAACCAAGCCCAATTCTGATAACCTTCGCCGATTGGCGATAAAATTTCTGCATAATCAAACTGATTGTTTTTGAAAAATGGAATAGTTGTAGCTGTGGATTTTTCGTAAACTGGTGTTTGTTTAATTGTATTATCGGTTTGATTGATTATTAAATTTGATTTTTGAATATCAGTTCGAACTGTAACTGCTGGACTAAAATAAAGAACCGAACCAACAATTACTCCTAGTCCGACTTGTCCGATTACTTTAAAAATTCCTTTTAAACCCTCTTTGTCTTTCTTGAAAATCTTAATATAATCGTCTAGAAAACCAATTAAACCCATCCAGATTGTGGTCACAATTAATAGAATGATGTAAATGTTATTCAATTTAGTTAACAATAAAACTGGAACCAATGTTGCTAGAATAATGATTAATCCACCCATTGTTGGCGTTCCTGCTTTTTGTTTTTGACCGTCTAAACCCAATTCTCTAACCGTTTCGCCAATTTGTTTATTGCGTAAATATTCAATTATTCGTTTTCCGAAAACTGTCGAAATCAACAAAGACATAATTATTGCTAGCGCAGATCGAAATGTTATATATTGAAAAACGCCAGTTCCTGGAACGTTTAATACTTTGTCTAGATATTCGAAGATGTAGTATAACATATACTTTTATTATTTATTTGATGGTAAAATTTGATTTTCATTGCTAATCAAATCTTTATAATTTTGACTACTTACAATTTTAGTACCCGATTTTTGCTCTAAATCTTTTCTTGCTTTTCCAGCGACACTACCGCCAGCTTTTGCAACTTTTTTATTTTCTAAAAATCCTTTTGCATTTTTATTTTTTGCGATTTCAGTAGTTGAGGCCTCTCCAAGCATTGTGAAGATTAATTCTAAATCTGTCATATGATCTCTCAAATTTTCATTTGATTTGTTTAGATCTTTTAAAACTTTATATTCACTTGGAATGATTCCAAATGTAGCTTTACTAATTTCAGCAGTTAATATTGAGTACTCTTTTCCTTCTTTTACACCACGATTTTTCCATTCTTTTGTTAATTCATCTCGAACTAAAATTCCTCTAATTCGTTTTTCTATCCACTCATCAGAATATCCTTTAGCTTTATAGGTTTCACGAATTCTTTTTTGTGCCAATTCTGGATTTTCAATTTCTGCAATTCTTTCTGAACCAACTTTTGCCAACCATTGTTTGAATGGTTCTGCTTTTGGTGATTGAATAGATTGAATTAATCGAAGTATTACTTGAGTATTTGCTGTATCTGACGAATAATATTTTCCATCGTTTGCAATTAATTTCAGTTGTACGATATTATCGTACAACTGACTTCCTTCATTAATTAATTTCTTTTTTAAATCAGACCAGTAACGTTTTGGAACAGAACTTTCGGTTAAAACTTCTATAATGTCAATAATAGAAAAATACCATTGCTGTTCATCTTCATTCCATATGGAACGAACTTTTCTTTCTCCAAATAATTTAATGCTACTCATTATTTAGTTTTTTAATACCTCAACTCCAAAAACTCTTTCACAATTGCCATATCATCAAAATCGTAGCGAACGCCATTAATTTCTTGATAGGTTTCGTGACCTTTTCCTGCAATTAGAATTATATCATTGGCATTTGCCATTTGGCAAGCCGCTTTTATAGCTTGTTTTCTATCTGATATTGATAATGTTTTTTTGAAATTTTGAGGTTCGACACCAGCTTCCATTTCATTGATAATCGTTTCTGGATTTTCGGTTCTTGGATTATCTGATGTAATAATGGTTTTATCGCTCATTGTTGAAGCAATGTTTGCCATTATTGGTCGTTTGGTTTTGTCACGATCGCCACCACAACCTACAATTGTTATTAATTGTTCGTTTTTGGTTCGAATGTCGTTTATGGTTTTCAAAACGTTTTCTAAAGCATCTGGCGTATGGGCATAATCAACAATTGCTGTGATTTTCTCGTCTGAAACTATGAATTGGAACCTTCCAGAAACACTTTCTAATTCTGACAATAACCTTAAAACTTCTAATTCCTCTAATCCTAATTGGGTTGCAGTTCCAAAAATCGCCAATAAATTATAAGCATTGAAAGTTCCGATTAATTTGACCCAAACTTCGTTGTTGTTAATTTTTAATAACAAACCTGATAATTGATTTTCAAGAATTTGTGCTTTAAAATCGGCATAGGTTTTTAATGCATAAGTCAATTTTCTGGCTGATGTATTTTGCATCATTACCATTCCGTTTTTATCGTCTATATTTGACAATGCAAATGCGTCTTTCGGCAAATGATCAAAAAATGATTTCTTGACATCACGATATTCGGCAAATGTTGGATGATAATCTAAATGATCGTGCGATAAATTCGTGAAAACACCACCAACAAAAGTCAATCCTTCACTGCGTTTTTGATGAATTCCGTGTGAACTGACTTCCATAAAACAAAATTCAACTTCCTTTTTAATCATTTCATCTAAATAATGATTTATCGTTATTGAATCGGGCGTTGTGTGCGAAGCTTTGTATTCTTTTTCGTCTACCAATATTTTTACTGTCGATAATAATCCGACTTTGAAACCTGCTTTTTTAAACAATTGATACAATAATGAAGCAACCGTAGTTTTTCCATTTGTTCCAGTAATTCCGACTAATTTTAATTTATTTGATGGATTATCGAAATAATTACTTGCCATAAAAGCCATTGCCGAATTGGTGTCTTTTACTTGAATGTAAGTAATTGAATCTTGAATTTCATTCGGAAAAGTATCACAAACAATTGCAATTGCTCCTAACGAAATAGCTTTATCAATAAAATTGTGACCATCGGTAACCGAACCTCTAATGGCAATAAAAACATCGTTTGCAACCAATTTTCTAGAATCGAATTCTAATTTATTGATAGCAACATCAGTAGAACCAATTGTAGATTCGATTGTGACATTTTTTAATATTTCAGATAAAACTTTATTCATATTTATTCTTTTTTTTCTCCTTCCCTTTGGGAAGGTCGGGATGGGCTTTAACTCAATTCCAAAACTATCGTTGCATTTTTAACAATATTCTGACCAGGCAAAATCGATTGTGATTTTACTTTTCCAATACCAACTACTTTTACTTTCAATTTTAAATTTCCTAAAAGTGCTACAGCATCCATTCCTGACATTCCTTTTACGTTTGGAATTAAATTCGGTTTTTCAAGAGATTTTGAATAATATCTTGCATAATTTTTATCTTGATTTGAATTCTTTTTATCAAGATTTTTAATTTCATTGGTTGTTGGTGCATCTGTAAAAATCTTTTGAGCAATTCGCTTGAAAACTGGTCCAGCAACATCGGCACCATAATAGTTATTATTGGCTGTATTGGGTTTATGAATTACGACAATACAAGAATATTTTGGGTTTTCAGCAGGAAAATATCCTACAAATGACGAAGCATAATATTTATCTGCACCACCGTTTTTAGTATAATTTACAGCTGCTGTTCCAGTTTTTCCAGCCATTGAAAAATCTTTAGAATACAATGCTTTTGCTGTTCCTCGTTTTACAACATTTGCCAAAACAGCTTTCAATTTTAAATTAGTTTCTTGTGAACATATTTTCGGATTAATTACTTCGGTTTCGAATTTTTTGATGGTTTTATTCCATTCTTTTATTTCTGATACAAATTGTGGTTTGACCATTATTCCATCATTTGCGACAGCGTTATAATAGGTCAAAGTTTGCAAAGGCGTGATCGAAACTCCATATCCAAACGCCATCCACGGAAGTGCAATATTGCTCCAACGCTTGTCTTTTGGTTGCGGAATATAAGGATATCCTTCGCCTTGAAACGGCAAACCCAATCGTTTATTTAATCCATAATTGTTTAAATGATTGACAAATTCGCTTGGATTTTCTCGATAATTTTGATAAACCGCCTGAACCATAACCGTGTTCGATGAAACCTCAAAACCACGTGCCAACGAAATTTTTCCATAACCGCCAATATGTGAATCACGTACTTTTTGACCCGAATAGTTAATTATTCCACCTTTGGTATCATAAACTGCGCTGGTGTCTACTTTTTTATCATCTAATAAAGCCATTAAATCAGCAAGTTTATAGGTAGAACCTGGCTCGTGCGATTCGGCAACGGCATAATTTATGGTTTCGAAATACGATCCATCAACATCACGACCTAAGTTTGAAATGGCTTTTACATTTCCTGTTTTGGTTTCCATAACAACAACACAACCGTGATCGGCTTGATACAATTCTAGTTGTTTCAATAAAGCATGGTGCGCAATGTCTTGAATATAAACATCTAAGGTCGAAATAATGTCGTAACCATCTTGCGGATCGACTACATTATTATCAGAAATTGGTTTCCACTGACCTTTGGCAATTTTTTGTTTTAGAATTTTTCCGTCGCTGCCTTTCAAATATTTTCCAAATGCGCCTTCAATGCCAACTTGCAATAATTCTCCTGATTCGTCTCGACGTTCGTAGCCAATTGTTCGTTCGGCAATTTTTCCAATTGGATGTTCACGAACTGTGAATTGTTCGGTAATCATTCCGCCTTTATAAGCTCCAAGTTTAAATAATGGGAAATTTTTTATTCGCATATATTCAGTAAAACTTAAACCTTTTGCTAATAAATAATAACGGCTTTTATTGGAACGAGCTAATCGCAATTCGGTCTGAAAATAACTGCTTGATTTCTCTAAAACATTTGATAATGAGTCAGATAATGCGACAATATTTTTCTCAAAAACTTCTAGTTTTGGTGCCAAAGCATCAAATCTGATATTATAATTTGGAATAGATGTTGCCAAAAGACTTCCGTCAGATGAGTAAATGTTGCCTTTATTGGCAGGAATTATAAAATTTTTAATTGTTCTTTCTTTGGCTAATTTTCGATAATAATTGCCCTCGACCCATTGAATATTGGTCAATTTTACAACAATGCCAATTGTCATCAAAAAGACAACAAATGCCACGATATAAATTCTGGTTGAACTATTTTTATCGTCTTTTACCATAATTTTTTGAAAAAACTTTTTTCTTCAATTTTTTTAATTTTAATTTTTACAGGCGGAACGATTGCTGGCAAAATCTTTCTGGCTTCCATTTCTCTAGAAATTGTCGATTCCATTTTTAACTTCATCAATTCTGATCGTCTGTCGACAAATTCTGATCTTAATTCTTTTACATCATTACTCAGTTCAATTATTTTAAATACTTTTTGTTCGAATCTTTGCGTATTTGCAATCATTAAAATGGCTAGAACAATTAAAAAAACAATGAAACGCCAATTTTTAGTTGCATTGGCATCTTCGTTTATTAGAAATCTTGCTTTTAATATGCTGTAAACTCCGTTCATAGGCCTCTCCCCAGCCCTCTCCAAAGGAGAGGGATCCGAGTCTTGATTGTTATTATATAAAATGTTGCTCTCCAAATTCCCCCTTTTGGGGGTTAGGGGGCTTTCTTCTCCGCTATTCTTAATTTTGCACTTCGCGCTCGATTATTTGTTTTTATTTCTGCGAAATCCGGAATGATCAATTTCCCTATGTTTTTGAAAGGAACCGAGAAATTTCCGAAGAAATCTTTTTCTGGTTCGCCTTCGAATAATCCGTTTTTTAGATATCTTTTTACTAATCTGTCTTCAAGCGAATGGTATGAAATTACTGACAATCGACCTTCTGGTTTTAAAATTTCTAGTGATTGTTCTAGAAATTCTTTGAGCACTTCAATTTCTTGGTTGACTTCAATGCGAATTCCTTGATAAATTTGTGCCAATATTTTATGGCTCTTGTGAACTGGCAAAAAACGGCTTAAAACAATTTTTAATTGTTCGGTATTTTTTATAGGTTCGATTTCTCTTTCTTCGCAAATAACTCTCGCGATTGCAGGCGCATTTGACATTTCTGAATAATCATAAAAAATGCGTTTCAATTCGGTTTCGGTGTAAGTGTTTACTATTTTGTAAGCATTCAAATCGCTGTTTTGATTCATTCTCATATCAAGTTCGGCATCAAAACGAGTTGAAAAACCACGTTCTGGAACGTCAAATTGATGTGATGAAACACCAAGATCGGCAAGAATTCCATCAACTTCTTTAACGCCATAAAAACGCAGAAATCTTTTTATATATCTAAAATTTTCATTGATTAAAGTAAATCTTGAATCGTCGATTGTGTTTGCCAAAGCATCTTGGTCTTGGTCGAATGCGAATAATTTTCCGTTTGTACCTAAACGATTTAAAATTTCACGAGAATGACCACCACCGCCAAAAGTAACATCGACATAAATTCCGTCTGACTTAATGTTCAAACCATCGATAGATTGATTCAATAAAACTGGGTTATGATATTCCATTTTCAGTATTATTTACATTATTCATAACTTCTTCGGCGAGTTGTGCAAAATCGGCATCATTAAAATCGATTGCTTTTTCGTATAAATCTTTGTCCCAAATTTCGATAATATTTATTTTGGATGCGAAAACAACATCTTTAGAAATTTTACTAAAAGCCAATAAATCTTTTGGAACCAATAATCGACCTAAATCGTCAATTTCGATGACTTTTACACCAGCCAAAAACTTTTTGATAAAATCGTTGTTCTTGTTATTAATGGTATTGAGTTTACTGATTTTTGCCATCATAACATTCCATTCTAACATTGGCCAAAGTTCTAATGATGTGTCAAATATGGATCTTTTTAGAACAAACCCTTCTTGTAAACAGGTAGTTAACTGCTTTTTTAAGGGCGCAGGCATAAGTAAACGTCCTTTGGCGTCGACTTTGCATTCGTATGTACCTATAATTGTGTTCACTAGAAAATTTTATTATAAAAGCAAAAATATAAAATATTTTACCACAATATACCACAATATACCACTTTGTTGATAAGTTTTATGAATTTTGATTAAAAACGTTGAAAGTGTACTGTTTAACGGTTGTTTAACTATTCTTTGTTAATGAAAAATAACTAACAGGTTTTAAAAAGCTGTTAGGATTGTGAAACAATTAAATTTTCATCAATTAAACTAAGCAAAATTTTTAAATCATTAATAAAATTCTATATTTGTGAAAACTGAAAAGTTAGGACATATTTATGGTAGGAAATTTTAAAAAAGAAGGCAGATATTCTTATTACGAAGCTGGCGAAGGCACGCCGATAGTGATTTTGCACGGATTAATGGGTGGTTTAAGTAATTTTCAATCTCAGGCTGATTATTTTTCGAGCAAAGGTTATAGAGTAATTATTCCTGAGTTGCCATTGTATTCGATGAATTTATTGAAAACCAACGTAAAAGCTTTTTCTAAATATGTAAAAGATTTTATTACGTTTATAAAACTTGAGCGTGTAATTTTGTTAGGCAATTCGCTTGGTGGACACATTGCTTTATACCACACGAAAATGTATCCTGAGAAAGTCGCCGGATTGATAATTACTGGAAGTTCAGGGCTTTATGAAAGTGCAATGGGCGATAGTTACCCAAAACGTGGTGATTATGAATATATAAAAAACAAAACCGAAGTCGTTTTTTATGATCCAAAAGTAGCGACCAAAGAAATGATAGATGAAGTTTTTGCGATTGTAAATGACCGCCTAAAAGTTATAAAAACATTAACAATTGCCAAAAGTGCGATTCGACACAATATGGCGAAAGATTTACCGAAAATGCATGTGAAAACTTGCTTGATTTGGGGTCGAAATGATGCTGTAACGCCGCCAGATGTTGCAGAAGAATTTCATAAATTAATGCCTAACAGTGAGTTGCATTGGATTGACAAATGTGGTCATGCCGCAATGATGGAATGTCCTGAGGAATTTAATGTTATTGTCGAAAAATGGTTGGGAGAAAGTCATTTGGCACATTAAATTGCAGATTTTTGATTTCAGATTTCAGTGTGATTAATTAAATATTTTTATGAAAAAAATAGTATTAGCAATTCTTGGTTTGTCACTTTTAGTAGAATTGATTTTGTCTTTTGTTTGTATTTTTTCTCCAACATTAGCATTAAAAATTTTTAAAATTGAAGCTACTCCTCAAACTATTTTTCTGGGATATATTATTGGATGGCTTTGCTTATTTGTTTCATCAATTATTGTTTTAGCAATTTATTACTTGAAAAATAATGAAAAAACCTCTTTTAATCTTATTTATTGTTTAGGATTATTCTGGGTTTTATTAGGATTTGGAGTTTACTTTTCTTTCAATAAATTGGATAATTTGATTTTAGATACATCAAAAAGCTTTTTACTTATTTTGTTTACTTATCGTTATCAACAAAAATTAAAAAATGAAAATTAATACCGCAGAATTTATAATCAGCAATTCGGAGGTTGCAAAATGTCCTCAAGAATATTTGCCCGAATATGCTTTTATTGGACGATCGAATGTTGGGAAATCGTCATTGATAAATATGCTGACGAATCATAAAAATTTGGCAAAAACATCAGGAAGACCAGGGAAAACTCAATTAATTAATCATTTTAAAATAAATAACAATTGGTTTTTGGTCGATTTGCCAGGTTATGGATATGCGAAAGTTTCGAAGAAAACAAAATCGGTTTTTCAGGCTTTTATTACTGATTATTTTGAAACTCGTGAGCAATTGGTTTGTGCATTTGTGTTGATAGATATTCGCCACGAAGCGCAAAATATCGATATTGAATTTATGAGTTATATGGGCGAAAGCGAAATTCCATTTTGTATCATTTTTACAAAAGCCGATAAAATTTCTAAAACCAAAATCGACAGCCACATTGCAGCATACAAAAAACAAATGTTTGCTAATAATTGGGAAGAGATGCCACAATATTTCGTGAGTTCAGCTACCGAACAAACGGGAAAAGATTTAATTTTAGGATATATAGAAGAAGTTAATGAAGATATTTTTAAGAATGGTGGTGCTTTTTAAGATTTAATTATACGAATATTTAAAATCCCAAATTCAATTTTTCACATTTTGAGTTTGGGATTTTTTTTGATTAATCAAAAAACTGTCTAAATATGGAATCAGATTCCATATTTATCCATATATTTGCATAATGATACAACGAGAAGCAAAGCAGAAACTGATTCATTTAGCAAAAACTTTCAAGGCTATTGCAGTTGTTGGTCCAAGGCAGTCGGGTAAAACTACTTTAGTAAAAACTACATTTCCTAACAAACCTTATGTATCTTTAGAAAATCTTGATACACGAAAATTTGCCGAAGAAGATCCAAGAGGTTTTTTAGATAACTTTAAACAAGGCGCAATTCTCGACGAAGTGCAACGTGTTCCATCACTGTTTTCATATCTTCAAGAAATTTTAGATAACAGCAAAACTAAAGGTTTGTTCATTCTAACTGGTTCAAATAATTTTTTATTGCAAGAAAACATTTCACAATCGTTGGCTGGAAGAATTGCTTATTTGAATTTACTGCCATTCTCGATTAATGAATTGCAAACCCAAAATTTAGTTTCTGAAAATTATGAAGAATTACTTTTTAACGGATTTTATCCTCCAATCTATGATCAAAAAATTAGTCCAATTGATTGGTTTCCGAATTATATTCGAACTTACATAGAACGAGATGTACGTCAAATAAAAAATGTTACCGATTTATTAATTTTCGAAAAATTTATGCGAATTCTATCTGGTCGAACTGGTCAAGAATTAAATTTATCATCAATAAGTGATGATGTTGGAGTAGATTTAAAAACTATTCAATCTTGGATTGGCATTTTAGAAAGCTGTTTCATTATTTATTTATTAAAACCACATTTTAAAAATTTTAATAAAACCATTATCAAAAGACCTAAAGTTTATTTTTATGATACTGGATTAGTTTGTTCATTTCTAAGAATTACTAATTTTGAACAATTAGAAAATTATCCATTGAAAGGTGCGATTTTCGAAACTATGATTGTTATTGAATTGGTCAAAAAGTTTACAAATGCTGGTTTGCCTGCTAATGTTTTTTATTGGCGAGACAAAACTGGTCACGAAATAGATGTAATTATAGATATTGCTGATGATTTGACACCAATTGAAATTAAATCTGGAAAAACAATTAATTCAGACTATTTCAAAAATTTGAAATATTGGAATAATTTGAGCAAAGGAACTAAATCAATCGTAATTTATTCTGGAAATCAATCGCAAAATCGAAGCAATGGAACCAAAATAATTAATTGGAGAAGTATACACGAATTAAATTTCTAAAACTGTCTAAATATGGAATCTGATTCCATATTTAGCTAATATTTTTATTTTGTCAACTCTAATTTTTCGGCAAAATAATCGCAAAAATCTTTCATCGTGTCAGTCATTTTATCATCGCCAGTGGCTCGATTATAAGTATCGGTCATAGCAACAAGCGTTTGATGAAAGAATTTTTTCATTTCGTCGACTGGCATTTCTTTGGTCCATAAATCAATTCTCAAAGTTTCTTGCGCATTGTTATCCCAAACAGAAAGCATAATCGCTTTGGTTTCTTCGAGTTTAACGCCGCCATCTTCGGCTGTCCACATTATTTTTTCTGGAACTTTATTTTCGTCAAGTTTTACTTGGAATAATATTTCTGAAATCATATACTATTTTTGTGAATTTTATGTTATTATATAAATATTGACTAAAAACTAGAAGATTCAATAAAATGCAATAAAAAACTCCGGTAATCAGCCGGAGTTTCAATCATCAATCAAAAAACGAACAGTTAATCAGACTGTTTGCGATGCGAAAATACATAATTTTTAAATACAAATTTAAAAAGTTATAATTTTAACATTTTAACCTAAATAGGTTTTCAAGATTTTACTTCTTGATGTATGTTTTAATCTGCGGATTGCTTTTTCTTTAATTTGACGAACACGTTCTCGAGTTAGGTCAAAAGTTTCGCCAATTTCTTCTAAAGTCATCGGGTGTTGGTCGCCCAAACCGAAATACAAACGTACAACATCGGCCTCACGAGGCGTTAATGTTTCTAGTGAACGCTCAATTTCTGTACGCAAAGATTCTTGAATTAATTCACGATCTGGATTTGGAGATTCGCCCGAACGAAGTACATCATAAAGGTTAGAATCTTCGCCTTCAACAAGTGGCGCATCCATAGAAAGGTGACGACCAGAGTTTTTCATTGACTCTTTAACATCGTTAACAGTCATATCTAATTCTTTGGCAATTTCTTCGGCACTTGGCGGACGCTCGTTAGATTGTTCCAACAATGCGTACATTTTATTAATTTTATTAATAGAACCAATTTTATTTAATGGCAAACGCACAATTCTAGATTGTTCTGCCAATGCTTGAAGAATCGATTGACGAATCCACCAAACTGCATAAGATATAAATTTAAAACCACGAGTTTCGTCGAAACGTTGTGCGGCTTTAATTAAACCTAAATTTCCTTCGTTAATTAAATCGGGAAGTGTAAGTCCTTGGTTTTGATATTGTTTTGCAACCGAAACTACGAATCTAAGGTTTGCTTTTGTCAATTTTTCTAAAGCTGCTTGGTCGCCAGCTTTTATTTTTTGTGCCAATTCTACTTCTTCATCGGCGGTAATTAAATCTACTTTTCCAATTTCTTGTAAGTATTTGTCTAACGATGCAGTTTCACGATTGGTTACTTGCTTGGTTATTTTTAATTGTCTCATTGTGTTTTTGTAGGTTACAATTTTATGTATTCTATACTTATACGTAAAGCATAGAAAAAAAGTTACAAAAAAGGTAAATTATTTTTTAAAATAAAACATCAACCTGATTTTTAAGCAAATCTTCATAATAATCAATCTTTCGAATGGCTTTATTGAAAAACAAGTTTTGTTCTTTAATTCCTGATGAATTTAATGGTTTCGAATTCAAAATTTGTTGGTTGAACCATTTGTGAACATTTTGACAACTTTCTTGATTATCAGTAATAAAATAACCAAGTAAAGTATATGGGACAAACATTGTGAGTTTTTTATCAGATTCGAAAAGCAAATTATTATTCAACAAAACCAATTCATTGTAATAAATCGAAAATTTAGAGTTGGGTTTATTAGACTTTTCTTTTATCGATAATATAATTCGTTTTAAATCTTTAAAAAGTGCATTTGCTGATTTAAAACTCAATAAACCAGATTCATAGAAATACAATATTTGTTGCAAACTGCTGCTGATTGTTGTATCATTCCAAACTTCTTTTACAGCAACATTTTCATAAGCTTTTTTTAGTTTCGATGAATGTTCTAGAAATAATTCATCTAAAACGAAATCTTCGAATTTTATTTCTGAAATATCTGGATTAAGTAATTTAAGCCAAACGAAAGCTTTAAATTTCGACAGAATTGTGCCATCCATAAAATAAAAAAGTGGAATATCTTTGGCAGAATAATATAAAACCGAATTTGGCAAACTCGTTAATTTATCTATTTGAGTAGCCGAATTCTTGAAATATTGTAACATATCTTGCAATGATTGTATTTCGATGGTTTTCTCGACAATAATTTTCTCATTTTGAAAAAACAAATTGTCCATCGAAATGTTGTAATGATTCGATAATTGCACAGTTTCATCAATTGAGAATTTGCTTTTCCCAGAAACCCTTCTATGAGCAGCATCGTAACTAATATTTAGTATCGAAGCAATTTCGTCGTTAATAGATTCTTTTTCAGATAATTGCTTTCTAATTTGATTTAACAAAACATCTTGATTACTCATATTTTTGCGATTTTCACAAATATATAAATTTTATTAATGATTTATAGCTAATTTATATTTAAAAATCGCAATAGGTTTGCAGTGTTAATTATAAATAAATAGAAATTATGAAAGCAAAATATTTTAGTAAGTCAAAAGAAGAGCAAGTTTTTTTTTATGAATTGAAGCAAAGAGTAAAAACGAAATTAGAAGGTAAAAAAGTAAATTTTGGAGATTTTAGTTTTTGGACAAAAGGTTTGTTTTGGACAATTATTTGTTACTTTTCTTATTCGATGTTGTTTTTTAAATCATTAAATAAAATCGAATTTTGGATAATATTTGTAGTTTTTCAATTATCAGGACTTTTAATTGGATTTAGTTTTGGACACGATGCTTCGCACAATACTGCATTTAAAAATAAAAAACTAAATTCGATTCTGCATTTTTTTAGTTTTTTAACAATTGGCATTGATCCTTTACTTTGGGGTTTGCGACACATTCGTTCGCATCATTTATATGCTAATGTAGAAGGAAGCGATGTAGATATTGATAAAAATCCGTTTTTGAGATTGAGTCCAACTCATCAATGGCAATCAAAACACAAATATCAGGCATTTTATGCGCCCATTGTTTATATGTTTACATTATTGCATTCGATTTTTATGAGTGATTGGGTTTATTTATTTTCTAATGAATATGATTGGATGAAAACTGGAATTTCAAAATTCGAATTATATCTAAGATTTTTATTGTATAAATTATTTTATTTCTTGATAGTTTTAATATTACCATTACTATTTGCAGATTTTTCTTTTGGATTTATCTTGCTAACATTTTTTTCAGCAAGTGCTTTTACATCATTAATTTTCATAATTATGCTTGTTGGAACCCATTTTTTTGAAGGAGCCGATTATCCTGAACCAGAAGGTGAGTTTCTAGAACATACTTGGGCAGTTCATCAATTATCGACAAGTTGCGACTGGAATGCCAATGATAGCTGGGCAAGATTCCTGAGTGGCGGATCGAATTGTCACGCCGCTCATCATTTGTTCCCTAACATTTGCCATACTAATTACAGCGAAATAAATAATATTATTAAAGAAACAACAGCCGAATATAATTTTCCTTATCATCACAAAACATTATTGCAAATGATGATTTCGCATTTCAAACATTTACATAACATGGGAAAATCTTAATTTAAAACTTCTATGAAAAAACATTTAACAATTCTCGCAATACTATTTTCAATTTTCTTGCATTCGCAAATGAAGAAAACAATCAATAAAATTGTCGATGCAACTGCTTTACAAACTGGTTATGCTTATTTTGGTAAAAATTATGGTTATATTGGGTTTGACAAACGAATTGACCCTCAAAATGATTGGATTTACATCAATATTGGCGCAGGAAGTTATATTTCGAATTTGGATTCAAAACTGGAATTTGTTCCAGAAATTCATACCAATTATACTGCAATGATTTTGATGGGCGAAATTTCATTAACAACCAAAGCAGTAAATCCAAGTATTGGGATTAATTTACTAAATGCCGCAAAATTAAAAATCGGTTACAATTACAGCTACAATTCTCAAGATTTTCGCGGTACATCTTTTGCAATAAACATTAATATTGGCGATAAAGATTATCATCATTTGCCGTCAATGAAATTTTGGTAAAGTTCAAAATAAATATTTTATATTTGCTTAAAAAATTAAAATAATGACATTAAAAGACTTATTTCTGATTGCTGGTGAAAACCAAAATTACACAATTGCGTTTTTTGTAATAATTCCGATTTTGGCTTTTCTTGTTGGATTAATTGGCGGCACCAAAGACCATTTATCGCCATACAAATACATTTATACGGTTTTAATTTACTTGATAAGTATTCCAGGGATTTTTGCAGTTGCGTTGAGTATTTATAAATTTTTATTCCAGCGTGGCGACATTATGCAAACCGATTTATTGCTGCAAGTTTTGCCAATCGTGTCGTTAATAATCACAGTTTCTATAATGCGAAACAATATTAAATTGGGTTTTATTCCTGGTTTCGATAAAATTTCTGGACTTTGGTTAATGCTTTTTGCAACGATGTTTTTTATGTGGTTGCTCGAGAAAATCCACATTGTAGTTTTCTCTTACTTGCCATTTCAATATATGTTAGGCATTTTTGGAGTTCTTTTTTTAATAATTTATTTGGGTTGGAAAAAGTTTTCGGGGCATAAAACGGTTTAAATAAAAACTCCTAAATTCAAAATATTAATCCCAAATTACGCATTAGAACTATTTAAAATTTTGACCTTTGTCAAAGTTCAATTTCATTTTGTTAAAAAACTTTGACAAAGGTCTATAAAACTAAAAAAATTCTTTAATACGTAATTTGGGTTAATAAAATTTGGGAGTTTTTATTAAAAATTTTTTTACTTAAAAAAAAATAAAATTATATATCCAATAAATTTTCTACATTTTTACTATTCCATTGTCCAGAAAATTTATAGGGAATAAATCGTGCGAACATTTCCTCTTTATACCATTTAAGTTTTCGGGTAAGCCGAACAACTTCTTTATGTTTTTCGTTTTTATAAGCATAATCAATCATTTCGGCTTGGGTTTTCCAAATACTTAAGGTCGCTTGTTGTATTAACGGCCATTCGCCCACGCCAATAGAAAGCACCAATCCTTTATAATCTTCCAAGCTTTTACTAACGTTGCCAACTTTTCTCCAAAAAGAAATTAATTTCGTAATTCTAATACTCGCACGAGTCAACACCATAACTGGTTTGTCTAATGCCAATGTTGCGTGAGAAATAAAAGGTTGTTTTCCGTCCCATTTTCCGTGTGCTTCTGCTGAATGTGCAAAAACGGTA
>JAYWGV010000066.1:0-31366 GCA_043778105.1 Bacteroidota bacterium | reverse complement strand
TGTTAGCGATATATATTATGAAAAGTTTCTAATAAATGGAAAGAATGAAATTTCAATAAATCCTTTTCAAAGCTCCTCCCCTTTGGGGAGGTTGGGAGGGGCTAAAGTGCGTTTGCGAATTTCAAATGGTGGCGCATCAACTTATTTTTGGTTGACTTATGCTGGAGGAAAAATCACAGTTGTTGCTAGTGATGGAAATGATGTTGAACCAGTAGAGGTCGATAGATTACTCATTGCAGTTTCGGAAACTTATGATGTAATTGTAGAAATTCCAGATAATAAAACATCCTATGAATTTTTGGCAACATCCGAAGACAGAATTAAATCGACATCATTATATATAGGAGAAGGAATTAAAAAATTGACTGCGCCACTTCCAAAATTAAAATATTTTGAAGGAATGAAAATGATGAACTCAATGATGAAAATGAATGGAGATTTAGACGACATGGGAATGAAAATGGCATACAATCAAATGGATATGAATGTGGTTATGTATCCTGAAGCCTCCCCCGACCCCTCCGAAGGAGGGGAGCAAAAAGAACCAATTGTGACATTAAATTATGCCATGTTAAAATCGCCTTTCAAAACCAATCTTCCAACTCCCCCTTCGGGAGTTGGGGGGCTTAAGGAATTGAGATTTGAATTATCTGGAAATATGAATCGTTATGTTTGGAGTTTAGATAACAAAGTCGTTTCTGAAACGGATAAAATTCTAATTAAAAAAGGTGAAAATGTTAGAATTACTATATATAATGGTTCGATGATGCGACATCCAATGCATTTGCACGGTCACGATTTCAGGGTTTTGAATGGTCAAGAAGATTATTCGCCACTCAAAAATATCATCGATATTATGCCGATGGAAACCGATGTTATAGAATTTAATGCGAATGCAGAAGGCGATTGGTTTTTTCATTGTCACATTTTATACCATATGATGGCTGGTATGGGACGCATTTTTACTTACGAAAATCAAGCATCAAATCCGTTAATCCCAAATCCAAAACTGGCACAACGAAAATTATTTGGCGAAGACCGAAAATTTCATTTTATGGGCGAAAATGATTTTGCTACCAACGGAAACGACGGAATGGCAATGTTTAGCAACACGCGATGGAGCATCGGCACTGAATGGAGATTGGGTTACAATGACCATCACGGTTACGAAACCGAAACTCATGTTGGTAGATATCTCGGAAAAATGCAATGGTTAATGCCGTTTGTAGGTTTCGATTGGCGTTACAGAAAAATGGATGTCGAAGCAGAAAAAAATCTTTTCGGACAAGGAAGTACAAAAGATATTCGAGCCGTTTTTAGTGCTGGTTTAGAATACACAATGCCTATGCTCATCAAAGCGCAAGCCGAAGTTTTTACCGATGGAAATTTCAGACTCCAATTTGAACGAATGGATATTCCAGTTTCCAAACGGTTGCGAATGAATTTAATGTGGAATACCGACAAAGAATATATGGCGGGATTTAGATATATTATCAGAAGAAATTTTGGAGTAACTACTCATTATGATAGCGATATGGGATTGGGAGTTGGTGTGAATTTGAATTATTAAAAAAACAAGATACTTTAATTAATATAAGATACTTTATTTTTTGTAATTAAAAAATCCTATTTTTACAATCGTGAAAAAAATAATTGCGATATCATTTTTGTTTATGTTTTTGTGTGCCAACACAGAAATAGGTGAGTTATTGAAGTTACCCAACTTAATAGTACATTTTACCGAGCATCACAATCACGAAAATGAACGCAATATATCTTTTTTTGATTTTGTAAAAAGTCACTATAATAATAAGGAAAAGCATACTGATACTGATAAACACGATGAGCATCAAAACTTACCTTTCAAAACGCTTAATTCAAATATAAATATTGTTCTTGCGTTTGATAATCAACCTGTTTTTTTAGTAAGAAAATCAATTACTATTTCTCTAAAAAATATTGTTCCTTTTCACGAAGAATTTTATACTTCCAATGTTTTTGCCTGCATTTGGCTTCCGCCTAAATTAATTTAATGATTTTTCTAATAATTAATCTGTAATATTACACTATTGCTTATTAAATACTAAAATGATATTTGCTATTTATTTATAGCAAATAGCGCTTTTATTAATTTCATTATTTTTAAACTATGTTGAATAAAATCATAGAATTCTCTATAAAAAATAAACTCATCGTTGGTTTATTTATTGTTGCCCTTATAGGTTATGGTAGTTATCAATTTACCAAATTACCTATTGATGCAGTCCCTGATATTACGGACAATCAGGTACAAGTCATTACATCAGCACCATCACTGGGTGCAACAGATATTGAAAGACTCATTACTTTTCCAATCGAACAAGCCAACAGTAACATTCCAGGACTGAAGGAAATTCGTAGTTTCTCTCGTTTTGGTTTATCTGTAGTAACAATTGTTTTTGATGATGCAACAGATGTGTATTGGGCTAGACAACAAGTAACCGAAAGATTAAGTGCTGTTAAAGACCAAATTCCCAAAGGAATTGGAAATCCATTTCTTGCACCAGTTACAACAGGAATTGGCGAAATTTATCAATATGCTGTTCGAGCGAAACCCGGTTATGAAAAAAAATACGATGTAACCGAATTGAGAACCATTCAAGATTGGATTGTTCGACGTCAATTATTGAGTGTTGAAGGCGTTGCAGAAGTAAGCAGTTTTGGTGGTAAATTGAAACAATTTGAAATTGCCGTTGACCCAAATAAACTACAATCGTATAATATTACTGTTGCCGATGTTTTTACTGCTTTAGAAAAAAACAATCAGAATACAGGCGGTGCTTATATTGAAAAAGGTCCAAAAGTTTTATACATCCGAAGTGAAGGATTAATTAACTCTATCGAAAATATTAAAGATATTGCTGTTAAAAACAGTAGTAGCGGTAGTCCTTTATTTATCCGTGATATTGCCGATGTTCGAATTGGGAGTGCTATCCGTTATGGTGCAATGACTTTTAATAAAAAAGGTGTAATAGCATGCGAAGTTTCAGGTGCAGTTGTAATGATGTTAAAAGGTGCCAATAGCAATGTCGTTATAAAAAACATCAAAGATCGTATTGCACAAATCGAAAAAACATTACCCGAAGGTGTAATTTTAGAACCGTTTTTAGACCGAACCAAAATGGTCAATAATTCCATCTCAACGGTAGAAACCAATTTATTGGAAGGCGCATTAATTGTACTTTTCGTTTTAATTTTCTTTTTAGGAAATTTAAGAGCTGGATTAATTGTGGCATCAGTTATTCCGTTGGCAATGTTAATCGCAGTAATATTGATGAATATATTTGGTGTCAGCGGAAATTTAATGAGTTTAGGCGCATTGGATTTTGGATTGATTGTAGATGGAGCTGTTATTATTGTTGAAGCGTGTTTGTTCAGTTTACACAGTCGAAAAGAAGGAGAAATATCGCAAAATGAAATGGATACTACGGTGTTAAAAACGTCAATAAAAATGCGAAACGTTTCGGTTTTTGGCGAGTTGATTATACTTATAGTGTACATTCCAATTTTTACTTTGCGTGGCATCGAAGGAAAAATGTTCCTGCCAATGGCACAAACTATTGCATTTGCATTATTTGGTGCTTTTATATTATCGTTGACTTATGTTCCGATGATGACCGCTTTATTTTTAAATAAAAATATCTCCCACAAGAAAACTTTTTCAGATAGAATGATGGAAAAATTAGAAAATTTCTATCAACCACTTTTAAATAAAGCATTAGCAATTCCTCGAACAATTATTGCAACAACTTTGGGATTATTTCTTTTATCACTCATTACACTTTCATTTATGGGTGGAGAATTTATGCCATCATTAGAAGAAGGCGATTTTGCAGTAGAAACCAGAGTTTTACCAGGAAGTAATTTACAAACTTCAATGACAGCCATTTCACAAGGTGCAAAAATACTTATTGAAAAATTTCCAGAGGTGGAAAAAATTGTAGGTAAAACAGGAAGTAGCGAAGTGCCAACCGATCCAATGCCAATTGATGCCAGTGATATGATGATTATTTTAAAGAACAAAAGCGAATGGACTTCTGCCAAAACTTTTGACGAATTATCAGAAAAAATGGCAGAAGAATTAGAAGCTGTTCCAGGTGTTTCCTATGGTTTTCAATATCCTGTGCAAATGCGTTTTAATGAATTAATGACAGGTGCAAGACAAGATGTGGTTTGCAAAATATTTGGTGAGAATTTAGATACATTGGCATTGTATGCTAATAAATTAGGTAAAATTGTAACTAAAGTTCAAGGGACATCTGATCTTTATGTAGAAACTGTTACGGGAATGCCCCAAATTGTTATTGACTATAATCGGGCAACAATAGCGCAATATGGGTTGAATATCGAAGATATTAACCGAATGGTAAATACCGCGTTTGCAGGACAAAGTACAGGTGTTGTTTACGAAGGTGAAAAGAGATTTGATTTAGTGGTTCGATTAGCAGGAGAAAAACGTCAGGATTTGGCAGATGTTCAAAATTTATTAATTCCTTTGTCAAATGGTGCGCAAATTCCTTTATCACAAGTAGCAAAAGTTGAAATAACTGAAGGTCCAAATCAAATACAACGAGAAGATGCAAAACGCAGAATTGTAGTTGGTTTTAATGTTCGTGGTCGTGATGTGCAAAGTATTGTAAAAGAATTGCAAGGTAAAGTCGAAGCTCAAATAAAATTCCCAGCAGGTTACTATGCAACTTATGGCGGCGCTTTTGAAAACTTAAACGAAGCCAAAAACCGTTTGATGATTGCAGTTCCAGTTTCGTTATTATTAATATTTATTTTACTTTATTTTGCATTCAATTCAGTGAAACAAGGATTATTGATTTATTCTGCTATTCCACTTTCGGCAATTGGAGGTATTTTCTTTTTAGCATTACGGGGAATGCCTTTTAGTATTAGTGCCGGAGTTGGTTTTATTGCTTTATTTGGTGTTGCAGTTTTGAATGGATTGGTATTGATTGCTGAATTCAATAGCATACGAAAATTAGGAGAAACCGATTTAAAAGCAATTGTACTGCAAGGAACTAAAATACGTTTACGACCAGTTTTGATGACGGCGTTTGTTGCTTCATTAGGTTTTTTACCAATGGCATTAAGCAATGGCTCAGGTGCAGAAGTTCAAAAACCGTTGGCAACGGTTGTAATTGGCGGATTGCTAATTGCGACATTCTTGACTTTATTTGTTTTACCAATATTATATGTAATGTTTGAAAAAGGAAGTAGCTTAAAATTGAAAAAGAAAAATTCGATAGTAACAATTATTGTATTTGGTTTATTTTTTTTATTTCAAAACGTAAACGCACAAGAAAAAATTTCAATTGATAAAGCCATTGAAACCGCTTCGCAAAACAACTTGAAAGTTAAAAATCAAAAACTGAATTCAGACTATTTACAACAAATGACCAAAACAGGTTATGATATTCCTAGCACAGGAATTATTTCTGAATATGGACAGTTCAATAGTAATGTGAATGACTTGAAAATTGGTGTATCACAAAACATAAAATTTCCAACAATTTACAAAAGGCAAAAACAACTTTTAGTAGCACAAGCCAAAACAGGCGAATGGAACGAAGCTTTGCAAAAAAAGGAATTAATCAAACAAGTTACAAGTGTATTTTATGAACTGATTTATCTAAAAGAGAAAGAAAAATTATTACTGAAAAGTGATAGTATTTATTCTGAGTTTTTACGAAAATCAACACTTCGTTTTGATAAAGGTGAAAGCAATATTTTAGAAAAAGCCACTGCCGAAAATCAATCTGGCCAAATCAAAATACAATTGTATGAAGTACAAAGCGATTATAAAATTGTGCAATCACAGTTTAAAATGTTACTTAATTCTGATACAGATTTTGTGCCTATTTCGACTAAATTAAAAATCGATTTTAATGAAAAATTATCTGATAATACAATCACAAATTATCCAACGATTCGATTAATTGAGCAAGAAATAAACATTAATAAAAGCGAAATAGCATTAGAAAAATCTAAAAAATTGCCTGAATTAATTGGTGGTGTTTATTGGCAGACTTTCAATGCTAATTCAAACTTACAGGATAATTATAATGGGATTTACGGACAATTCGGAGTGTCACTACCATTTTTCAATTCATCATTCAATAATAGAAAAAAAGCGTTGGAAATTAATTCTAACATTGCAAAAAATAATTTGAATTTTGAAAAATTGAAAATCCAAAACCAATATCAAAATTTATTGCAAGAATACCAAAAAAATAAAACAACAATTGATTATTACGAAACCAAAGCGCTGAAAAATGTAGATCTAGTTACAAATGCAGTTAATAAAAAATTTATTAATGGTGATATCAATTATTTAGAATTTGTTATGCTTATCAATCAAAATACTGAAATCCAAAGCAAATATATTGAAGCTGTTAGAAAAGGAAATGAAACCATAATTAATTTAATGAACTTAATATCAAAATAAAATGAAGAATATATTTATAACAATTACAGCTATTCTATTCTTTATTTCATGCGGAAACAAAAAATCTGATGAAGTAAAAACCGAAACGGAAACTATCGAAAATGCAACAACACTAACCGATGCACAAATTAAAAATGCAGGAATTAAAACCAGAAAAGTAGAGCAAAAAGAAATTTCTTCAACACTCAAATTAAGCGGAAAAATAGATGTGCCACCACAAAATTTGGTTTCTATTAGTGTGCCAATGGGAGGTTATTTGAAAAGTACAAAATTGTTAGAAGGAATGCATGTAACCAAAGGACAAGTTTTGTGCATTGTTGAAGATCAACAATATATTCAGTTGCAAGAAAATTATCTATTAGCCAAAGCTAAAATTGATTATGCCAAAGCCGAATTTGAACGCCAAAAAGAACTCAATCAAAGCAAAGCAAGTAGCGATAAAGTCTATCAACTGGCACAAGCCGAGTACAATTCACTATCTGTAATGATACAATCATATGGCGAAAAATTGAAATTTGCAGGGATAAATCCAAATAAAGTATCGGCAAAAAACATTTCAAAAAGTATCAACGTCTATTCACCAATAAACGGTTATATTTCAAAAGTCAATGTAAACACAGGTAAATATGTAAACCCAAGTGATGTTTTATTTGAAATTGTTGATCCTACAGATATTCATTTGGCACTAACTGTTTTTGAAAAAGACATCAATAAATTAGCAATTGGTCAGTCGCTTTTAGCATATACCAACACCAATCCTGAAAAAAAATATGCTTGCAAAATAATTTTAATTGGTAAAGATTTTTCAGAAAACCGAAGTGTTGAAATGCATTGCCATTTCAATAAATACAATAAAAATCTTTTTCCAGGAATGTATATGAATGCCGAAATTGTAATAAACAGCCAAAAATCGAATGTGCTGCCATCAGATGCAATTGTGAATTTCGAAAACAAAAATTATGTTTTTATTGCCAAACAAAACAAACAATTTGAAATGAAAGAAGTAACCATTGGCAACTCAGAAAATGAATTTACAGAGATATTGTCAGAAAATTTGAACACAAATAGCATCGTTGTAAAAGGTGCTTACACACTGTTAATGAAAATGAAAAATGTAGAAGATTAAGTATTTTGACTAATATCAATTCAAAATTTAATAAAACATTCTGACATTATACATCAGCCAATTTCCAAAGCCAAACAGCATTTTTTTGATTCAATTTTTGAAATTGCATAATAACTAAATTAAACCCTTTTTTGCTCATGCGCCAATCGATATTTACGGTATTATAATTGATGTCAAATACATAAATTTTCTTGAAATGATATACACTTTCTATACCTACTAAATGACAAATCGCAATAGCATTTTTTATTGATTCTTCTATTTCATAATTTGTCATTTCCTGAATTAATTGTAAATCGGCAACCGAATATTTTAAAGTCGAATGTAATATTGATTCTTTTAAATCTTTGAGAAACAATAAATAATTATTAGTTGCATAAGGAACAATTGCGTGGTTTTTCATTTTGAAATGTTTTAAGAAATTGCTTTTAATTCTTCGAATATTGATTTCTGCTTATCAGAGAGTTTATCAGGAATTATTATGTTTATCAAAATATAAAAGTCGCCAAAAGTGTCAATTTTTTCATAAACTGGCATTCCTTTTCCTTTTAATCTAATGGTTTTTCCGTTTTGAGTTCCGGCAAGGATTTTAATTTTTAATTTTCCCGATAACGTTTCAATAATTACATCATTTCCAAGAATGGCATCATATATATCGATGTTTAATATTTGATGTAAATCATTGCCTTTTCGAATAAATTTTGAATGATTTGCTACTCGAATTCTAACAAATAAATCGCCACGATTGCCTTCCGAACTGCCTTTTGCACCTTTGTTTTTAATGCGCAATTGTTGGTCAGTATAAGCTCCAGGTTTGGTAGTTACTCGCAATTTTTCGTTTTCTAATTGGATAATACGGCTTGTTCCAGCAAATGCTTCTTCGAGCGAAATTTCCATTTCAGTTTCATAATCACCTCCTTTTCGGGCTTGATTATGCTGTTGATTTCCGCCTCGATGTTGTGCAAAAAACTGTTCAAAAAAATCTGAAAAATCGCCATCATTCCCACCTCCAAAACCTTGATTTCCTTGTTGATATTGCTGATTTGGATTGCGCTGTTGGTTTTTTGCTTGCGGGTTTTGTTGCCAGTTTTCTCCTAATTCGTCATATTGTTTTCGCTTTTCGGCGTTACCTAAAACTTCGTTGGCTTCGTTGACTAATTTAAAACGTTCTTCGGCTTTTTTATCTCCTAAATTTTTATCAGGATGATTTTTTTTAGCCAAAGTTCTGTATGCCTTTTTCACTTCGGCTGGTGTGGCTTTTTTATCGATTTCTAATATTTTATAATAGTCTTTGTAATCCACAATTGAATGTTTTTTTAACAATTTTATAAAAATATTGACATAAAGTTGTCTTCTATTTGCCACGAAGTCACAAAGACTCTAAGAAAAAGACATTAATTTTTTATTTGAATAGATTTTATTTTTTTAAAAGATTCAACAATTCTTTAGCAACTCCTTCAGAAGATTGCGGATTTTGTCCAGTAATTAGTAAGCCGTCTGTGATTACATAACTTGTCCAATCTTCTTTTTTAGAATAAATACCACCTTTAGTTTTCAATTCGTCTTCCAACATAAATGGAACTATTTCATCTAATTTAACTGCAACTTCTTCGGTATTCGAAAACCCTGTGACTTTTTTGCCTAGAATTAAATAATTTCCGTCTTCATCTTTTACATTCAATAAAACCGATGGCGAATGACAAACTGTGGCAATTGGTTTTTTGGCATCCCAAAATTCCTCGAGTAATTTAATAGATTTTTTATCGGTTGCCAAATCCCACAATGGTCCGTGACCGCCAGGATAAAATATTGCATCGAAATCGTCTGAAGATATGTTTTCTAGTTTAATAGTGTTTGCCATTAAATCTAACAAATCACTATCTTTTTTATAACGAATTGTAGCTGGAGTTTGGTTCTCTGGCGCATCACTTTTTGGATCAATTGGTGGTTGTCCGCCTTTTGGAGAGGCCAAAGTTATTGTCGATCCAGCTTCTTGAAAAAGGTAATATGGTGCTGCAAATTCTTCTATCCAAAAACCTGTTTTTTCGTCTGTTGTTCCTAATTGGCTGTGTGATGTTAAAACGATTAATATTTTCATAATTTTATAATTTAATTGTTCCGTGTGATGATTCGTTAACTTGTGTTCCTGTAATTGCAGCAGCAATCATTTTGAAAAAATTAATCATTTTTCCGCCTTCAATATCCCAATAATTTGCATTATTTGTAGCAACCTTTAAAAGTGAAATATTTTTATCTTCAATACCATCTTTAAACCAAATTTTCAATAATGGATTCCATAATTCTGCAAATTTTGCTTTATCGATAATGATACTTGCATCGCCAACTACAGTTAGATAAGTATTTTTTTCTGGACATGAAAAATAAAGTTGTACTTTTTTATTGTTTTTAATATCTTGATTTCTATCGCTATCAATTCCACTAAAAAACCAAATATTACCTTCATCATCAACTGTTTGAGCTGTCATTACAGTTGATGTTGGTTCGGTTTCATTTTTTAAATCGGTCGAAAAGAAGCAATATTTCACATCATCGACCATTTTTTTTAATTTGATAATTCCTTCTTCTCTATTCAAATTTTCTATTGTGCTCATATTATTTTATTTTTATTTATTTTTAAAAAAATTCTGAATAATCATTTTATAACTTGATTAACGACTATCTAACTCGTGTACCTATTCGTTGGTCACCGGCGGAAAGTTGGAAAACCCCAAGTGTTTTAGATGTAATTGCGCCAACTTGACAAATCAACAATAAATGATTAAACAGAATTTGTTATTCAATTTCAAAATGTACTTCGGATGTTATTGGAATTTTTAATGTTTTTGAAATTACGCAATTTTGCTCTGCATCTTTAGTTATTGTTGCAAATTCTTCGGCATTAATTCCAGAAACTACACCTTTAATATTCAAATGCATTCCAGTAACGGTTAGTCCTTCCATTGTTAATGTTGCAATTGTGTCTAATTTATCAGCAGTAATTCCTTTTGTATTTAGCATAGAAGAAACTGCCATAGTGAAACAACCTGCGTGCGCTGCGGCTAATAATTCTTCTGGATTTGTACCATTTTCACCATCTTCAAAACGAGTCTTGAAACTGTAATTGGTGTTTTGGAGAATACCACTTTGCGTAGACAATGTTCCTTTTCCTTCTTTTAAATTTCCTTCCCAATGTGCTGTTGCTGTTCGTATCATAATAATAATATTTTTTTGCCTTTTAATAATTCAGATTTCCGCAGATTTTTTTTTAGTTTTTAGTCTTTTGTACTTATTCTTTAGTCTATATTCTTTATTCTACAATCTTATTTAACTTCATTCTCTAAAACTCTATCTTGTTCAAAATCTGTAAAATTTTTGATGGTTATTTTGGCGATTTCGGTTACTGCTTCTTGCGTGTAAAATGCCTGATGTGGCGTGATTAAAACATTATGAAATGACAATAATCTTTCGAAAATATCATCTTGAATAATCATTTGCGAACGATCTTTGAAGAATAATTCGGCTTCATTTTCGTAAACATCAAGTCCCAAATATCCAATTTTTTCTTTTTTTAAAGCGTTAATTACATCATCGGTTTTAATGATTCCTCCACGACTAGTATTGATAATCATAACACCTTTTTTAATCTTATCGAATGATTTTTTATCAAATAAATGGGAAGTTTCTGGATTTAAAGGGCAATGAATTGAAATAACATCTGATTCAAAAAGCAATTCATCAAAAGTTTTATATCTAACACCTTTTTGAATCATTGTTTCATTTTCTTTGATATCATAAGCAATTATATTGCAACCAAATCCTAACATAATATTACAAAAAGCACGACCAATTTTTCCAGTTCCAACAACTCCAATAGTTTTTCCATATAAATTAAAACCCATTAAATGCTGTAACGAAAAATTATTTTCTCGAACTTGACTAAATGCCTTGTGCGTTTTTCGATTTAAAGTCATAATCATTGCAACGGCATGTTCTGCAACTGCTTGTGGAGAATAAGCAGGAACTCGCAATACTTTGATGTTGTTTACTTTGGCAGATTGAATATCGACATTATCATATCCTGCACTTCTCAATACTATTGCTTTTATATCTATTTTCGCTAATTTTTCAATACAATTTTTGTCAATTTTATCGGTAACGAATACACAAACTGCATGAAAACCTTTAGCTAAATTAGTTGTTTCTTTATTTAATGATTCTTCGAAAAAAACCATTTCGTGTTTATTCCCAATATTAAATTTAGTAAAATATTCTCTTTCGTAAAATTGAGTTCCAAAAATTGCTATTTTCATTGTTTATCGTCTTCTAAATCGTTGTGATTGTCGCCACCAATGCTGTAACCATTATTTTCTTCGTCTTCGGTGCCAATGTCTTCTTGATCGTCATCGAGTTCTGACCCTGGAATATCCAAGTCGCCACCAGAATGGTCTTGACTGAAATTTTTTTGGTTCCAAGTTGGATTTTTTTCGATATTAATAATTTCTTTATTTTTGGCAATATTTTCTGGATCAATATCGAATTCTTTATTGAATTTGTTGTAAATATCTTCGCTTTCAGGATATTTTGGATAACCATCTTTTTCTAATTGTTCATTAGATGATTTTGGAAATTTTTCTTGATTTTTCATTGCAATAAAAATTTTAGAACCATTAAGAAATTAAGGTTCATAAAGTTGAAATATTAAAAATACTTTACATTCGCCAAGGCGCAACTGTTAAACAATATTAGATTTAAAGTTTCTTAAACTCTTCTTCTAGAATCTTTTTCTTATCATAATATTCTGATTCAGAAATGTGTCCGCCAGCATAACGTTTTTGCAAAATATCATAAGCAGAATCTTTTCGCTTTCTTTGACCTGGAACATCATACGGAACTGCAAAAATCCAAAATAGCAGAATAATCCACATTGCCCACCAAATAATGTTCATTCCCCAATAATAATTGTCGTATTGTATCATAGTTTTAGAAGTTAGCCCATGCTCAGCCTTTCCAAAAGGAAGGTAGCCGAAAACTGGAACGTTATAAATATATTTAATTGAATCTAAAAAAGTTATTCTAAGTATTTTAAATCATTTCTTAACTTAAATACCGGCGCAATATCCAAGCTATACTTTCGTGTTGCTGCAAAATTCCTGTAAGTAAATCGGCTGTTCCAGCATCGTGACAATCGTCAGTACAAATATCTATGTCTTTGCGCAATTCGGCGATTAATAATTCATGGTCATTTAATAATTCCAGAATCATGGCTTTTTGAACTGGATATTTATTTGGATGCTCAACAATTCTGGATAGCAACGTAAACTCGTTCATTGTGCCAATTGTTTTGCCACCCAACTTATTGATTCTTTCGGCAACTTCGTCAATAATTTTCTCTAGAATTGTATATTGACCTTCGAAAAGTTTGTGCAACTCCATGAAACTTTCGCCAGCAACATTCCAATGAAATTTTCGAGTTTTGATATACAAAGTCATTTCGTCAGACAAAATAACCGATAATAAATCGATACTGCGTTGCAAATGGATTTCTGATATTCCGATTTTTGGTATCATATATTTAAATTTTATTAATTTTGAAATGGTTGATTTATTGATTTAAAAAAAATTTCTAATCGCAACAAATGTTCTTGTGTAAACTTTAAATATTCTGTCAGGCCATTTGCAATTTTAATTGATTTAGCATTGAGAATCATTGTAGGTAAAGTCGAATTTAGTTTTTTTTCTGAATCGTAAATTGACAATAACTCATCAATAAAAATGTTACTGTCATTTTCAGTAATATCGTTAGCAATGTTTTCAAAAATGTGTTTATTGAGTGTCATTTTTGTTAAATTTCATTTAATATTGAAAGCTCATTATTCACAGAGTTTACACCAATTGTATTCCAAGCAATAGTCTCTATTTTTTCTTTTTCGTCATACGAATTTACAATTCCTTGCAAAGTAACTTCGTCGCCTAATACATTGATTGATATATTGTTATTCGATAAAAACGTATCTAAAGAATTTTCGAATTTTTCTTTCAAAATTTCGTTATTGTTCATTGTTATATTAATTTAATTTTAATACAAAGTTGCTGTGAATAACTTAATTTATTGTTGCTTAACTTTTTAAAAAATTTTCAATATTCACAGTTTTAAAACATTTGCATGACCAAAACTATTATCGAAAATATTATGAAAGTAAAAACAAAATAAACAAATGCTTGGCTCACACTATACCTTTTTTGAATGTAATTGGCTGGGTAAGAAATAATATCAAAAATTGTTCGATTTAATTCTTTTTTCACTCCTTTTTCTTTTTGCAAAAAATTATCAGCTCCACTAAAAAAAGCTTCAATTTCTATTACATTATCATCATTATTAGATAGCACAATAACTCTAGTTTTATCATTAATATTTTTAATAAAATTTACTATTTTAGTTCCTTCATCACCAAAATAATCATAATCTAAAATTACAATACTTGTATTTTTGTCAACTTTAGTTAATGCTTGAACGGCATTAGTATAAGTAAAAATATTATAAATTGTTCCAAATCTTTTCTCGAGAAATGCATGTAATTTCAAAGCATTAGCTTGATTATCTTCAACAATAAATAGATTTTGGGTTTGATTTGTCATAATGTTTGAATTTTATAATGAATCGTTGTCGCCAAACTCATTTAATTTTTTTCTGATAGTATGTTTAGAATTATCATACTTTTTTTTTGAGTTTTCGATTTCGGTTTTCTTTTTTGCATCGCTTTTTTTTGGTGCGATTGTATGTTGTTTTTTTATTGCCATAATATTTGGTTTTATTAATTAATGTTTTTGTTACAAAAGCTCGAAGAATCAAAGTTTTGGACTTAATAATTTTAATTATATAGAAATATATTGTATTATATTTTAATTCGAGACTTTGAAACTTTGTAACAAAAAGTATCGTCTTTTAGATGACTATTTGTTGTTTTGTTTTTTTTGATTTAATATTCCTTTTTATGCTTTTTTTTTCAGTTTGTATGAAATATTTTTCCATTGTTAATCTTGCCATCAGGTAACTAACGGTCGATTCGGCTCCTTGATTCAGATTAATATACGTGTCTTCTAAACCGTCATAACAACCTCCAGTACAAGGGTTATAAACTATTTGATGCAAATGATTTTTACCCAAAAACCAATCAAAAGCAATTTCCATTTTTTCTAAATAATCGGCTTGATTAAAAGTTTCATAAAATTTGCTTAAAGCTAAAATTGTGTACGCGACGTCGATTGGTTGTTCGCCACCAATTTGTTCATTTGCAGAATCACTATTTTGCATCCAACCTTTATTAGAAACTACTTTTATTGCATCATTATAAAATATTTTAGACAATAAAAAGTCGAATGAAGTTTTGGCAATATCTTGATAAACAACATTTTTAGTAGCCAAAAATGCGCACAACATTGCTTCTGGAATAATACTGTTTCCATAGGTTAAATAGCTTTCGAACCAATGCCAATCTGGTTTGTTTTCGTGCTTGTACATTTGAACCAATTTATCGGTCAAGTGTTTTAAAACTAAAATGTTATCATTGGAATAATTACTTAAATTGCTGTAATAAATTCCTTTTATAATAAATGACATTGCGCGAGGCGAATGAATTTTACAAACATTGGACAATGACAATTGAAAAGTCCTGCGAACATTTTCATTCAATTCATCTGGCAATAAATGCGAAATTGAAACTAAATATCCCAATGCCCAAATGGCTCTTCCGTTAGAATCGGCAAGATTTTCGGAATTTTGTTTTGTAAATTTTTTATAAACATCGACATAGTTCAAAAAATAACCTTCGGGTTGCAAACAAAATTTTATAAATTCGAAATATTTTTCAATATAATCTAAATCAACTTTATCATTAGTCAATTCGAAATGCTTACAAATAGCGACCAAAGCACGTGCATTATCATCGAGTGTATAACCCGTTTCTATATCAGGTTGGTTGATAATTGAAAACTGAATCATAGCAAAATCTGTAGTTAAATTCTTGAAATGATTCAAGTTTATAAATGGAATTTTGTAATGCAATTCGATTTTTTCATGGCTAATTTTTTCGAATAAAATAGCGTGTGCGATAGCAGAATTTTCCCAAGCTGTTGGTGCCAATTTATGAATTCCGTTAGATGAAATTTCTTTTCGCAATTGATGGTTTTCCAATAATATATTGACTTGTTCTGCCAATTGTTTCGGATTTTCGAAATCGATAATAATTCCTGTTCCGTTTTGCAAAACTTCGATAGCGTGTGGAATTGGCGTAGAAATTATCGGGCAACCGCAACTAATTGCATACGAAAATGTTCCAGAAACTGCTTGATTTCTATCTTTGGATGTAAACAAATAAATATCGGTTAATTGCAAATATTCTAACAAATCGTTTAATGGCAAATATTGATTTATAAATTGCACATTATCTGATAAATTTAAAGCTTCAATTCTTGCTTCAAGATTCAAACGGTATTTTTCGCCTTCGGTTTTTATAACATTTGGATGCGTTTTTCCGATTACCAAAAACAAAACTTCTGGATGCACTTTAACAATTTCTTGAAGCGCATTTATCGATGTTTCAATACATTTTCCTGAACTTAATAATCCAAAATTAGAGATAATTTTTCGACCAGAAAAGTTATATTTTTCTTTTAAAACATCTTTATTAGTATGTTCGACCAAATGTGTTCCGTGCGGAATTACAGCAACTTTTTCTATAGAAATATTATAATCATTGACCAATAATAAAGCCGATGATTTTGTCATTACTATAAAAGATTCAACAATATTATCGATTTCTTGAACACTTTCTTTAAATAAATCATCAGGATTTGGCAAAACGGTGTGAAAAGCAACAACAATTGGTTTATTTAATGATTTTAAAAAAACAATAAAATCGTCTTCGTTAGATTTGAATAAACCAAACTCGTGCTGGATTAAAACCATCGAAATATTTTGGTTTTTATTAATGTTTTTTGCCAATTCTAAATAAGAATTTTGATTGTCGGTTTCTAGAACATAATCAACTTTTTCATCATAAAAATAATTGTCATTTTGATTTTCTAGAGCGCAAATTTTTATATCGAATGATTTACGAAATTTATTATTTAGTGCAAAGATTAAGTCCTGGGAGTAAGTTGCAATACCACATTCGCGAGGCGGATATGATGTAACAAATACAATTTCAGGCAAAATATTTTGGCTTTTGACAATTGTTGGTTTAGAGATTTCATTTCTTTTTCGATTTTTTCTGTTTAAAAAAACAGCACTGTGATTGGATGATATATTAGTTTGCATTTCATTCTTGATTTAGCATTAATTCTGACAATAATTCGGATAAACTCATTGATGCACAAGCAATTCGCTCATCGGCTGCGCCGTAATAAATATATAATTTGTCGTCTACTACAACTGCGCCAGTTGGGAAACAAACATTGTTTACTTCGCCTTTTAATTCCCATTCTAATTCGGGTTCAAAAAGCGGATAAGGCAATCTTGCCAGCAATTTTTCTGGTTTTTCTAGATCTAATAATGCAGCACAAGCACAATAAACAAAACCTCGAATTGTGTCATAAACTCCGTGGTAAATTAGCAGCCAACCGTTTTTGGTTTCAATTGGCGGGCAACCACCACCAATGTAACTAATTTCGTGTTTTAGTCTTGGATAAAGCATTACATAATCTTTAAATCTCAATAAATAATTTTGCCAAAATTCGGGTGTTAATTCACTTAATTCTTTTACACAAACTATTTGAATATCTGGTTTTATTCGGTGTATAAAATGCAACAATCCATTTATTCTTCGAGGAAAAAAAACTACATTTTTATCCCAAACTAAAACTTTTTTACCAACTTTTTCTTTAATACCTTCGTGTTCGTTGTACCGAAAATATTTTTCGTTCAACTTACTTTTGGTTCCAGCCAAACGTTTGAATTCGTCAAACATTAATTGTGGAACAATAATACCTTTCTTCTCCCAAGTAGTTAAATCGGTCGATGTTGCAAGCGCACCAAGTGCATTTACACCATCAAATGCGCAATATGATAGATAGAATAATTCGTCAATTCGAACAATTCTTGCATCTTCTATACCGTGTTCTTCATATTCGAATTGCGGAAAAAGTATTGGAATATCCATTCTTTCTACAACTTCTAAAGGGTTTTTCAATTTGGCATAACCAATACTAGAATAATTGCCTTTTCCAACAGCACGATAAAACATATGAATGTAATCGCCATAATGAATAACCGCTGGATTTAATACACCTTCGACTTCAAAACCTTGATTAGATTTGCTTAAAACAATTCCTTCTTTTTTTACTTCTAACATAAATTTTAGCTTTTAAAAAATATAAAAAATTTGAAAACCTAGTAACATAATGACCGACATTATTACAATTAAAATTGAAAATATATAGAATAATGTCGTTTTAAGTTGTTGTTTTTCTTGCAGGTAACTAACGGGAAATGATAGTGATTTAAGAATTGAAGTATTGATATTCATAGTGATTTTTTTGACTTGATTTGATGTAATAATTTGTAAATTAAATTTTAAGCTGCCATTTTTTAAACTCGTCTATTTCATAAGTTTGATCTTCAATGATGTTTTTAGATAAATCGACCAACACGTTTTGTGTGCCAAATTGCAACTGCATTTTTGCCATTGCAACGGCACTTTCGTGATGCGGAATCATCATTGCGACATAATCTTTATCAATATCATTGCTGATTTTAACTTCGTTCATTTTTTGCATCATCGATTTCATTTCCTTTGCGATTTTAAAACTGTTCGAGGTTTGATTATTGGTTGTTGGAATTTTATAATTTTTAATGAATTGTTGCATTTCACGAATTTCGATTTCTTGAGCGACAACAATTCCATTTGCCATATTTTTTATAGTTTGGTCGCTGCCTTTTTCGATTTGAACTCGACTCATGTCAATCGCCATTTGATGGTGCATAATCATTAGGTTTGCAAAATCGTAGTCAAAATCGCCGTTCATTTTTGCGTTATTCATAGTTGCATTTGTTTTGCTCATAGATTGCATTAATTCATTATCCATTGGCATTAATTGCATAATTTCTTGGTTTTCTGCCTCATCATTTTCTTTACAAGAATTAGACGAAATCAAGCTAAAAAATAGTAGTAATATTGAAATTTTCATTTGATTTTATTTGAATTAATATTTTATAAAGGTTGTATTTTTTATAAAAGAACTTGTTGTATAACTATTTAGAATTGTTGTGATATTCATAGGTTAGATTTTAAATTTTAGATATCAGATTTTAGATTTTAGATATTAGATTTTAGATTTTAGATATTAGATATTAGATATTAGATTTTAGATATTAGATTTTAGATTTTAGATTTTAGATATTAGATTTTTACATTAAATTTGGAAGTTTGGAAACAAATTTCTGTTTATCAAATTTTGAATTTTGAATTTTACAATTGATGCAATGCCGTGCTTCTCTGCAATTTTTAAAATATTAATTACAACGTTGTTCATTTATATGTGCGTCACTACAAATTAAAATAAATGGTTGTGTTATACAGAATTGTAGATTTTTAAATTCATTAATCTCTTCAATAAATATATAGTTTTTGTCATTTCGACGAAGGAGAAATCACTTTAGTTGCTCACGTTATGTAATTTCTCCTTCTTCAAAATGAAAAAATAGCATCAGAATTTTATAGAACATAACCAAATAAATCAAAAAAAAATGGCTGCCAATTGCTTGACAACCATTTCATTCAAAAAACAAAACTAATTAATTATTACTACTACCTAATAATTCGTTTTCAATTCAACTCTACGATTTTTGGCTCTGCCTAATTTCGTTTTGTTGTCAGCAACTGGTTTGGTTTCACCGTTTCCAACCGCTATTAATCTGCTTTCTGCAATGCCTTTACCTACAAGATATTGTTTAACAGATTCTGTTCGTTTTTGAGACAAAGTCATATTGAAATCATCTGCGCCAACGCTATCGGTGTTTCCTTCGATTGTTAAAGTTGCACCTTCATATTTCATTAAAATTTTTGTTAATTCGTCAAGTTGAGTTAACGAAGCTACTTTTAATTTATCTGAATTATTTTCGAAGAATAATTTACTACCTATTAAAGTTATTCTATTAATTTCGGCTTTAGGAATTTCAGGACAACCTTTGTTATCTGCATTTCCTTTTGCATTTGGACATTTGTCATCTAGATTGGCAATACCATCATTGTCACTATCTGGACAACCTTTAAGTGCTAAAACACCAGCTTCGTTTGGACAACGATCTAAGTCATCAGTTACACCATCATTATCACTATCTTGTGCGCAACCCATTGCATCAACTTTGGTACCAGTTTTAGTATTAGCACATTTATCATCGATATCGGCAACACCATCTCTATCGGCATCTGGGCAACCTTTTAACATTGTTGTTCCTGCTTGGTCTGGACATCTATCTTTGCTATCTTCTACTCCATCATTGTCTTTATCTGGACAACCATTTAGCATTTTAGAACCTGCAACATCTGGACAATTGTCTTGATAATCGGCAACACCATCGGTATCTCTATCTAAAGGACAACCCATTTTATCAACTGCGACTCCAGCTGGTGTGTCTGGACAATTGTCTTTCTTGTCAGAAACTCCGTCATTATCAGTATCTATAGAATTACCTAAATTCACAGTTACACCAACCATGTGTGTCAAATAAGCATCTTTAGATTTAAAATCTTCGACGCCATTGTCAACTCCATCACGTCTATCTTTATTAGAAAACATAAAAGTTTCTTGCAAGTTCAACATAATTTCTGGCGATAGTCTAAAATTTATACCAGCACCAGCTGTTGGCAATATATAATCGTATTTTTCTTGATGAAAATTGAGTTGATTGTCAAACAAAACTGCTCCTACTCCAGCAAATACATAAGGTCTGATAACATATTCTGGCGCAACGATATTAAAACGTAAGTTAATCGATGCTGCATTAAAATCAGATTTAAAACCTTGTGTTGTTCCATTATTATAACCAATCGTTCCTTTAGAAAGTAACAAGTTAGCATCGAATAATTTTCCTAAATATCTAGAGATAGACAATCCTCCAAAACCATAGGCTGTGTTAGTAGTTTCATACCAATCGCGACCTAAATCACCATTGTATTGCGTGATACCACCGTGAACACCAATGTTCCACCTTTTTTCTTCTGTTTGTGCTTTCGCTGCAAATATTGATAGTATGCAGACACCTAATAATATTAATTTTTTCATTTTTTTTAAATTTATGATTACTGAGTACAAAGGTGCGATGCATGTAATTGTTTGGTGTTATATAACTTTTGCGAAAAGTTGTAACATTCATAGATTTAGTTTTTTAGTGATTAATGTTCAGTTTTCAGTGTTCAGTTTTCAGTGTTTGGTGTTCAGTTTTCAGTGTTCAGTCGCAATATTCATTTGCAGTTTCATATTTCAATTTCTATATCAATTAAAATCTTCACTTAATATTTTTTTTAATGACTTTTAGCTTTTTTTCTACAATTATTAACGCAACTGAAAAATTAAAACTACATCTTAATTATTTTTCCGTCTTCCATTTCAATAATCCGATGCGTTCGTTTGGCAAAATCGTTATCGTGTGTAACAATTAATAACGATTGTTTATAAACTTCTGCCAATTCTTTAAAAACTTCAAAGACAATTTCCGAATTTTTTTTGTCTAAATTTCCTGTAGGTTCGTCGCCCATAATAATTAAAGGATCGTTGATTAAAGCCCGAGCAATGGCAACTCGCTGTTTTTCGCCACCCGATAATTTGTTCGGACTACTCAATGCTTTGTCTTCAATTCCCAATACTTTTAATTTTTCGTAGGCTTTGGCTTCGATTTCTTTGGTGGATAATTTTGCTAGTTTTAATCCTGGTAACATCACGTTTTGTAATACTGAAAATTCGTTTAACAAATAATGAAACTGAAATACAAATCCAATTTTTTCGTTACGAACAACTGCCAATTCAACATCAGGTTTATCCTTCATTGAAACGGAATCGATTTTTAAATCGCCGTCAAATTCGGTATCCATTGTTGATAAAATATATAATAAAGTAGATTTTCCGCAACCTGATTTTCCGATTATAGAAGCAAATTCGCCTTTGTTTATTGAGAAATTAATATCTGACAAAACTTTTACATCCATCGATTCGTGAAAAGTTTTGGAGATATTAATGGCTTCTAAAATTTTGGTTTCCATTTAATTTTTTTTGAACATTATTTTTTTTTAAACCATTAAGAAATTAAGGTTCATTAAGTATTTTTAAATCTAAAAATTTATATTCTGAAATCTAAAATCTAATATCTAAAATTCTTCTATTTTCCTCTAATAATTTCGACTGGATCTACTTTACTAGCTTTCAATGCTGGAAATAACCCTGCAATTGTGGTTGTAAATAGCGCAAAAAACATACTGATTATGTAATAAATGCCGTTATAACTAATTGGATAAGTTTTTATGTTGGGCAACGAAGGCGTTTCGAAAGGAATAATGCTAATAATTGACGAGAAAATAAATCCGAATAACAAACCAAACAATCCTCCTGCAACTCCAATAATTAAGGATAATAAAATAAAAATCCATTTGACATCACTGCCCGAAAAACCTGTAGCTTTTAGAATGGCAATGGTATCCATTTTTTCGTAAATCATCATATTCAAAATATTGTAAATTCCGAAACCAGCAACTAGAAGCAAAACAAATCCGACCGCATAAGAAATGATACTTCGAACCGAACTTCCTGTTTCGAATTGTGCATTAGCTGTTTGATAATCAATTGTATCTGTATTATATTTTTGTAAAAACTCTTTTGCAACCGCTGGTGCCGATTGCATATCGAATAATTTTATTTGAATATCGGTAATGTAATTTGTAGGTTGATTTAGCAGTTTTTGAGCCGTTTCGAGCGATGTGTAACTAAACGTATTATCGATTTCGGCAATGCCAATTTCAGAAATTCCTACCACTTTTAGCATCGAAACAGTTCCTTTTGATGATGTAATATTGATGTTATCGCCCTTGATTAAAAGCATTTTTTTTGCCAAACCTTTACCAATAATTATGCTGTTGTTTTGAGATAAATCGGTCACATTTCCGTCAATAATATTTTCTGAAACTTTGAATAGTTTTTCTTCATGTTCAATTTCAATTCCGTTAATTACTCCTGCAATTTCTATGGTTCCAGAATTAAAAAAAACAGCCGTATTTATTTTGGCTGCAACATCAATAATGCGTTTGTCGAGTTTTAAATCTGTAATAATATTTTTATTGTCATAAATTGATTTTCCTCGATCTTTTGGCTTTATAGAATTGATAAAATTGATGTTATTTTTATATTTTTCAGATAAAGAAACTGGTTGATTTTGAGAAGGTTTTACTTCATTATATAATCGAACGTGTGGCGTTTTGTTGAGCATTAATCCATCGAGCAAATCGTTTAAACCGTTCATAAAACTTACCAAAGCAATAAACATTGATATACTAAAAGTTACGCCAATTGCTGCAACAATGGTTTGTTTGAGTCGTGCTCGTAGTAAATGAATTGCAATATTTAGTATTAATTTGTAGTTCATTCTTTGGGTTTATAAATAATTTCATCGGCTTTTAAACCTTCTAAAATTTCTACTTTCTGATAATCTGATAATCCAATTTTTACTTTGCGTTTTTCTTTTTTAGAGATTAAAATAGAATCGCCTTTTAACAAATAATTTTTCGGAATTGTAATCGCATTTTTTTTAGTTTGAATAATAATATTGGCTTCGGCAGAAAGATTTGGATATAATTTTTGAGGTGGATTTATAAAATGCGCTTCAATCTTAAAAGTTCTTGATTGCTCATTCATTATCGGATAAATTTTATCGACTTTGGCATCAAAAACTTGGTTTTTATAACTGTCTAATGTGACCAAAACAAATTGATTGAGTTGCACACGCGCCATATCATTTTCATCGACTTCGAATTCTAATAAAAAAGCATTTTTTTGACCAATAATTGCCAACGGAATTTGTGGCGAAATCAAGGTGCCTTCTTTTACTAAAACATCAAATAATTGTCCCGAAAATGCACTTTTAATTTGATAATCATTTTGTGTTTTTTGACCAATTTGCAATAAAATATTGTTTTTGTTTTGATCAAAATTCAATTGCGATTTAAGTTGTGACAATTGTTTTTGAGATGTTTTTAAATTTAATTGCGAAGATTTATAAGCCAATTCCACTTTTTCAAAATCAACTTCCGAAATAATATGATCCTCTTTTATTCGATTATTTCTATCATATAAAGATTTATCAACCAGCAATTTATCACGAGATAATTGCACTTTGTATTCCATTTCCGAGATTTTATCTTGAATGTATCGACTATTATTTTGACTTAATTGATAGGCTAATCTTGCGTTTTCGGTATTCAATTCGGCTTTGTCATTTTCTAATTCAAATAACAATTGATCTTTAGCAATTGTTTGTCCAGCAACAACATCAATTTTATTTAAAATGCCACTTACTATTGAAAAAACGGTGTATTGATTTTCAGATTTTATAATTCCAGACGCATAAACGCTTTCAGTTACATCGCCAATTATGGGTTTGGTTTCATCGAATTTATCTTTGCATGAAATGAAAATTAAAAGTAGTATAAATGTCGCTTTTTGCATATAATTTAAACAGTTTTACAATTATATAACCATTAAGAAATTAAGTTTTATTAAATTTTTGTTTTCTTATTATTTCACAAAACTTTCTTTAACCATCTGTTTATAAACTACTTTAGAAATTTCTGCTGTCATTTTTTCAACACCTTTTGGATCGGTAGTTTCGGTCAAAGCTGTCCAAATAATTTTATTTTCATTGATGGAATAGACATTGGTTTCAATAGTATAAATTTTGGTTGTCATAAAATAATTCGGATTTTCATAAGACATTTGACTTTCGTAGAAATAGTTGTTAAAGTCTCTATAATTATTTGGATATCGATTAAAATTATTGCGTTCCGAAATTTGTTCTTGATCGACATCTATCAATTGCATAGTCACTGCACCGTCAAAACCATCATTTTTAATTTTGGTTCTAATAGCTTCAATATTATCTTTGTTGAAGTTGATTTTGAGATATTTGTATGATTGAACTCCTTTCTCTTTAAGATATTCGACCATATTATCTTCGGCTTTTCGGTTGCTAGTTTCGGTTTTAAATCTTGCAATTACAAGTACTTTATTAAGGTTACTGATTTTAATTTTCTTATTTGGTTCGCTCCAAGTACTAACAATTTTGGTTGAGGAACAAGAAATTAATAATGCAATTAACGGAATTAGTAACATTTTATTCACGCTAAGAAAATTGTTTTTTTTATATTCGTGACCCGATCCTAATAGGCAAACGGGCGAAGCAATCGTTGATTTCATAATTTGTAATTTAAAATTTATCATAAATATTGTATTCTATTTTTTGAATTTCGAATTTGGCATATACTTGATCACCTTCTTTTAATCGCCAAATAGCTTGGTCAGAAATTGGAATTTTCATTCCATTTCGAACTTGATAATTTGCCATTTTGCAAACCCATTTTTCTTTTCTTTCGGCTATCATAAATCGTGTTCCTTCGATTTCTGTGATTTCACCTATTAAATTAAATCTTACAATAAAATCGAATGAAACTGTTTTATATTTGAAAGATAATTTAGCTGATTTGTCATTGATTGCTGTCCATTTTAAATATTCTGATGGTAATAAATTAGTCGGAAACCAAACACTTTCGGCAAGCCAACGTTGCAATTCGCCTTCGTCAAAATTGTTTCCGCTTTCATTAACAACATTAAAAATATTGAATAAAGTAACAATCAATCCGCCCTTATCGTTAATAAAAAAATCTCTAGCAGTGAATAATGTCGTTTTGCCTTTCCAAATAAATTGTGGTTTTTGAGCCGAAAAATATTGCTCGCCACTAATTTTTGTAAAGTCTTTTTTTAAATTGGTTTTAAATAATCCGTTGTGCGTTAATCGAACCGAATTGATGTAAGGTTGACCGTCTTTTAAAACATATTTGAAATAACGTTGTACTGGTTCGGGCAAATTTTCTAACTGTTGTATGGTATAAATTTTATTAGATTTTTCGGTATTTAAAAATAATTTTTCGACCTGATTTTTAAATTGTGTTGAAAAGAATATTTTTCCTATGAGTAAAACCAAAAGAATTACTACGATAATGATTATGATTGTTTTCATCTTACTAAATTTAATTCAAGGCGTTCTTTTTTAATTTTAAATAGTGAAAACAAAGTTTATCAATTTGGCATTAATTTGAATTATAAAATTTTATTTTTAAGTTGTAAAATTCCCATACTTCTATATGAATTTTACAATTATTATATTAATTTATATAACAATTTTATAAAATAAAATAGTAAACTTTGAATTAAAATTTAATTATAATATAATGAAAAAGAACCAAATTAAACCAGTCAAAATCGACAGTATGTTGTATGTAAAAACCAACGAAGATTTTAATAACGAAAAACCCAATCCTGAAGATCCAACACAAATAAAAGTGCATCCAATTGAAGATGAAAATAAACCAGTAATAAAAATAATTAAAAACACAAAATCATGAACTTGATTGTAATAAGTATTGTTATTTTTTTTGGTATACTATTAATTATATTTACAATTATTCGCAACCAAAAAGATGAAGAAAATATGGAAGAAGAAATGAACAACGATTATCTGAAACCAAAAGATAAAAAAGGCGAATATGAAGATGATGGATTGTAATTAAAAATGAAAAAATATTTAGATAATACATTCACTAATAATAAAATACAACTTATTCGAAGTGGTAAATCTTATTTTGATTTATTATTAGAACTCATTTCAAATGCTAGCGAAAGTATTCACATTCAAACCTATATTTTTAGTGATGATGAAACAGGAAAATCGATTGTAAATGCTCTCAAAATTGCAAATAAAAATAATGTAAAAATTTATTTGTTAGTCGATGGTTATGCTTCAAGAGATTTATCGGATAATTTTATTGAAAAACTCAAAAAGGCAAATATAAACTTCCGCTTTTTTAAACCTTTATTCAAAAATAATAATTTTTATTTTGGACGAAGATTGCATCACAAAATGATAGTTATTGATGCCAAATATGCACTAGTTGGTGGAATGAATATTGCTGACAGATATAACGATTGTCCAAATATTATAGCTTGGCTGGATTTCGCAGTTTTTCTTGAAGGTCCAATTGCCAAAGAACTTTATATTTTATGTTGGAAAACCTGGAACGGATTTATAGTCAATAAAACAATTTATGCAGAAAAAAACATTCCATTTGAACTTAAGAAAAATGAAATATCATTATGCCGAATTAGGCGCAACGATTGGGTTAGATCTAAAAATGAAATATCGACAACTTACAAACAAATTTTAGAAACAGCCGAAAAAGAAATTACAATAATTTGCAGTTATTTTATTCCAGGTAGCAAAGCCAAAAAGTTATTGAAATTTGCCATAAATAGAGGTGTAAAAGTTAGATTGATATTAGCCAGTAAATCTGATGTGAAAATTGCAAAATCGGCAGAACGATGGATGTATGATTGGTTACTGAGAAAAAACGTAGAAATTTATGAGTATCAACCGACTGTTTTACACGCTAAAATGTGTGTTGTTGACGATAAATTTGTTACAATAGGGTCTTATAACATCAACAATATAAGTGCTTACGCAAGTATTGAATTGAATATTGACATTGATGATTCCAATTTTGCTAAAATAGTTACGCAAACTTTAAATACGATTATCAAAAAAGATTGCATTCAAATTACCAACGAAGTTTATCATAAAACAAATACTATTTTCAAGCAATTATACCATTGGGCATGTTATAAAATTTTTAGAATTGTGTTTTTTATGTTTACATTTTATTTTAAAAAACAAGAGTAAATTCAATAGCAATTACAATTTTAAAAATCAATTTCAATTTCCTTTCATTCTTTCGAATAATGATTCAAATGTTTTTTCATTCCAACCTTTAAATCTGCCGCGTTGCACTACAAGGGTGTTATCGTGAGGTTCTTGCAAAAAATAGTGAAACACAAACTTTCCTTTTGGGTTTTCCCAACCTTTAATTTGTCCGAAGCGTAAATCATTAAAAACTAGCGTATCGTTCCATTTTTCGATAGTATAAAAATTTTGCGAAAAACGTTTTAGTTTGTATATTTTTTCTTTGTTTTCAATTGCATTTAGTAAATAATTATTTCGAGGAAAATAAGTGTAATTAATTCTTTTTTTGGTGTCAAATATCGATTTATAACCTACATAAAATCCGTTTTTATTTCCAGCAACCACATACCATAAACTATTTTGTAAAGGTGTTGGCGTTGTAAAATATTGATTGTATTTTATTTTTTGATTTGCTAAAGATTGCTTGACATCATCATCAATTTTAAATTTTATAACAATACAAATCAAAAGATAAATTGCTGTGAACCCAAGACCTAATTGCCATATTTTTTTCCGATAAACTGTATTTTTTCTAAAATAAATAAATGCCAAACAAGCTAGACCTGTCCAAATAGAAAACAACGGATCAACGACATAAATCATGTTAAACGAAAACCGTTTGTGACTAAAAGGTTCCAGCCAACCCACGCCATAATTGTTGAAAGCATCTAAAAGTATATGCATAAAAATTACGCTTCCAAAAAACAACATCCAATGTCTTAAACTAATATTGTGCGGTCTATGCCAACGTTCTGCAACCAATGCAAACAATGGCGTAATGATAATACAAAATAAAAACGAATGTGTAAAACCGCGATGTGCCAATAAATTCGACGACGTGTCCAACCAAAACGAAGCTACAAAATCGATATCTGGAATACTTTGTGCCAATGCACCCCAAAGCATTGCTTTTTTGCCTAGTTGTTTACCTGCAAAAGCTTCGCCCATACAGGCGCCGAGTGCAATGTGTGTGAGTGAGTCCATTTTTAAATTTTAGATTTTAGATTTTAGATTTTAGATTTTAGATTGTCGATTAACGATTGCTGATTTAAAAAAAAATAGGATTGACAATTTTATATTTAGAAACTCCAAATCTGCAATCAAAAATCGTTAATCTACAATCATAAATCTTTTAGTTCCTTCAATAAATTATCCAAATCTAATGCTGCCGAATACATTACAATTGTTCCATCTTCGTTATATAACCATTCTTCTTTTGGTTTGTCCCAATACAACTCGACGCCATTATTGTCTGGATCATTCAAATATAATGCTTGCGAAACGCCATGATCTGCTGCACCAGTAAACGGATAATCGGCTTTGAGAATTCGGTCGTAAATTGTCGCTAAATCTTTTCGAGTTGGATATAAAATCGCAGTATGAAACAAGCCAACGCCTTTTTCGTGTGCCAAAGGAAAATTTTTGCTGTACCAAGTATTCAGCCCAATGTGATGGTGGTAACCGCCAGCAGAAATAAACGCAGCTTCCGTTCCGTACATTGTAGTGATTTCAAAACCCAATAAATCACAATAAAATTCTAGTGAACGTTGCAAATTGGAAACTTTTAAATGTACGTGACCTATGCGGGTTTCGGTTGGAATTTTATATGGTGTTTTCATTTTTTATAAATATTTTTAATTTGTGGTAATAATGCAACAATAATCATTGGAATAGAATATAACATATAAAAAGTCTGCAACCAACCAACACCTTGAATAAAAATAGTCTCAACTTGAATCCAAATAATCAATGCAAATGCAATATAAATGCTGAATGTCCAAGCCCAATGCATATCTGAAAATAAATTAAATCGTTCGGCAAATTGAAAATTTAGTTTTTTTAGTAATGCAAAAACAATAAAAAGAGGAAAAATTCCGAGCACAATAAACAAAATAATACCTGGCATTAAAAAATTGTTAAATGGTGAATTTTCTAATATTGACAATGGTAAACCGCCGAGTAACTTTCCAGATGGCGAAATTATTAATAGTCCACCACCACCAAAAGCGCTTAATCCGAGGAACGATAGCAAGCATATATGAATATTTTTTGCTGTTTTTGGCTTCATAATTAATTATTTAAAAGTCTATAAATCAATCCTAAAACTACCAAAATAAAGAATATGGTGTAAATTTGTTTATTATATTTAGCTAACCAATTGGGCAAATAAATATCAAAATTTTCTTTGGTTGAATTTGAATATTTTCGGGTCAAAATTGTAAGCGGACATATCATTTTGAAATATAAAAGCACGAAAAATTCTAATATTATTAATCCAATTCCTAAATAAAAAAAGTAATCAATTTTGTTTGCAATTACTTCGTATGCCATATAAAACAAAGTAATATTGAAGAAAATCCAAATTATGGTGTGGATGATTTTAATTAGTATTAATTTGCATTGGTTATTCATAAATCATTGTTTTGCATAATCTATTTCGATAAATTATCAGAAAAATACTAGTTAAACTAACTACAATCAAACTAAAATCCTCGAATATACCAAACTGAAAAACTGCCATTAAACCAATAATTGTCCAAATAAATGGAATGATTAAAATTAAAATCGGACATTTTTTTTGATTCAATAATAAAACGCCAAATGTGAAAATTGTTGTCGGACATGGCAATCCAAAAGTTGGCGAAGTTGGATAAATGTGACCAAAAACTAACTCTAAAATTGGATAAATTATTAAAGAAAATGCAATAAAAATAATGCCAATTATTCCATATTTATCTTTTTGAAAAACAAATGAAAATTTATTTTGAAAAACTCCAAAAATAAAAAATAAAAATCCTTGAATGATAAAAAATCCACCAAATACATAAGCGAACTTATTTATTGATGTGAAAAAATTAATATGATAAACAATTCCCATCCACAACCAAAAAAAAGAAAGGAATATTGTAATAATTTTGTCTGATTTTGGTTTGGGATTAATCAACAAAAAAACGATCCAAAAAGCCATTAAATAAAAAATAATTTGCATTGGAAAAACAGCCAAATTATAATTTTTGAAAATGTTGAGAAATTGTTCTTCTGTAAATGGTGGTTTCATAAATACTTTTAAAATTCTAAATCTTACAATCAATTTTAATAACTATTACGACTAACTTTATTTTTATAATTTTCACCAATTCCTAAAACAATAATAGTAACATAAATAACAATTGCCACAATATCCAAAATTATATTTTTTAGTTCTGATGCATTAAAAAACAATGTTCCTCCAATTATAACAATCAATCTCAAAATCATTAAAATCGCAAAAACCCAAGCCATAAATGTAATTTTGGATGCATCTTTTTGAACAGACATGTATAAAAACACAAATCCTAAAAGCATATTTTCGGCTGTAATAATATGCCAAACATAAAAAAATATTGCTTTAGTCTCGGTTGTAATTGCAGTAATGTTGAGTAATGGTAAAACGGTAATTTGCCCATTCCAAGCGTGGGAAATTGAAAATAGAATTGCAAGAACTCCGGCTGTCAAATAGTAATAATTTTTAATCATTTTACATTTTCGTTTTCTAGAATTCAATTAAAAAAAACGATGCAGAAATTAATCCTACACCGTTTTTAAAAAGGTTTACATAGCATATTCATAATAATAATCGACTTCTAAATCATTTTCAAGAAACCAAATTCCTGGCGTATTCCAAGCAATTCTTCCTGCTTCATCTTTTTGATACCAA
>JAYWGV010000065.1:0-31396 GCA_043778105.1 Bacteroidota bacterium | reverse complement strand
TCAAATAATTTTATTGGGCTCATTTTATTACGCTTTTTATCAAATGAAAATTTTATCTAAATATAGAAATTTATGTTATAAAATCCAAATAATTTCCTTTGTTAATAACCTCAAAACTTGCTTCAGGATAAGCTTTTGCAAATGCTGTGGGAATTCTTGATTTTCGATTTTCATTCCATTTAAATTCAAAACCTGCTAAATTATCTGCTTTTTCTTCTAACCAGTCTAACTCTTGTTGGTCATAGGTGCGCCAGAAATAATTAGTTACTGTTTTTTGAGTATAACTTTGATATTTCATTCTTTCTGATGCTAAATAATTTTCCCACAATGCACCAACGTCGGTTCGTGAATCTAATCGTGTGAAATTGCCAATTATTGCATTTCGAATACCGTTATCATAAAAATACCATCGGTTGGATTTTGTAATCTCTTTGCGCAGATTTCTACTAAATCCTGGCACTTTATAAATTACAAAAACTTTCGAAAGTAAATCTAAATAACTTTCGACCGTGTTTTTAGAAAGACCCAATTGTCTTGCTAATTCTTGCAACGAAACTTCTTGCCCGATTTGGAAAGCAATCAATTTTAATAAATCCAAAATTTTATCAGATTGTTTTATTCCATCATAAATTAAAATATCTTTTAATAAATAAGAATTTAAAATTTCTTTCAAATAAATTATTTTATCATTCCAATCTGCATATTGTTCTAATTCTGGATAAGATCCAAAAAGCAATCTTTCTTCGAGTTTGATTGTAGTTTCTTTATAATTTTCATATTCAGAAAATTCCATTTGTGCCAACGGAAACAAATAAATAGTGTTTTTTCGACCAACAAGTGGTTCTCCTAATTTATTTGATAAATCGAAAACAGACGAACCTGTTGCAATGATTTTTATTCCATCTATTGAATCTACAATCAATTTTAAAATCATTCCTATATCTGGAATATTTTGCGCTTCGTCAATAACCAGCAATTTTACATTTGCCAATAGGCGAGAATAATTGTTTACTGAACGTTCTTTTAGCAAGTTTGAATCGTCTAAATCTTCGCCATTCAACTGCAGATAATCTTGTTTTGGAATATTCGAAAGATAATTTTTTATAAATGCTGTTTTACCAACACGACGTGCACCCAACAAAATCAAAACTTTGTTTGGTAAAACTTTTTTATTGAAAGAAATATTTATACCTCGATTTAAAAAATCCATAATTTAAAATTAAAAATTATGATACAAATATAATAAAAAAACATTAATTCAGTCAGTGCATTGACTGAATTTACATTAATTCGGTCAGTGCGTTGACTGAATTTACATTAATTCAGTCATCTTACTGTAAACTGCGACTGAATACTGAACACTTTCTTTAGTCCTGAACGATAAAATCTTTAGGGTCTTCTTTTTGATATTCGGGTTGAATATTAATGTGATTGATGTCGAATTTTTCTAACAAAACAACTTCAATTTCGTCTAATAATAAATTAAAATCACTCATTTTTAAATCTTCAGAACAATCCAAATGCGCTTCGAGATGCAATTCGTGATCGTTAAGATACCAAACGTGAATGTGATGCAACTTGTTAACGCCCGAAATTTTATGCACTTCTCGAACAATTTCTTTAATATCAATATTCGATGGTGTAAAGAGCATTAAAATTCTAGTCGATTCAATTAATAAATCATATCCGATATAAATTAAATAAATCGCTATTGCAAATGTCAAAACGCTATCTATCCAATAAATTTGGTAGTATTTCATCAAAATTCCACCAATTAAAACTGCTACCGACGCCAACATATCTGTAAAAAGATGAGTGTATGCCGATTTCATATTCAAATTATTTTCTGCATCTTTTTTAATTAATAATGCAGAAAATCCATTGGCAAAAATCCCTAATAACGACAACCAAATAACCAAGTTGGATTTTATTGGTTCAGGATTCATAAATCGCTGCGATGCTTCAAATATTAAATAAATTGCAACAATAATCAGCGAAATTGCATTGACAAAAGCAGCAATAATTTCGGCTCGTTTGTAACCAAAAGTTTGGTTTAACGATGCCTTTTTTTTAGATAAAACAGTGGCGATGTAACTGAAAACGAGCGATAAAACATCAGAAAAGTTATGTAAAGCATCAGAAATTAAAGCCAAACTTCCCGACAGAATTCCGCCAACGATTTGTGCAATCGTAATTACAATATTTAAAACTATAGAAAATAAAAGATTTTTACCTTTTACTTCGTGATGTGCGTGGTTGTGGGGCATAATTAGATAATTAGATAATTAGGAAATTTGATAATTTAAAATTATCTAATTTTCAAATTATCTCATTGACACATTATTTTGTTAACTCTTGCAGCGTGTCTGCCACCTTCGAAATCGGTTTTCAAGAAAGTATCAACCATTTCTAGAACTTGCGGAATCGATGTGAATCTAGCTGGAATACTTATAATATTTGCATTATTATGCCGACGCGCCAAAACTGCGATTTCTTTAGTCCAACACAAAGCAGCCCTAACGTTTTGGTGTTTGTTTGCAGCCATTGCAATACCATTTCCGCTTCCGCAGATGATGATTCCAAAATCGGATTTTTTATCATTTACGTCATTTGCGACAGTGTGACCAAAATCTGGATAATCTACCGAATCTGAATTATCTGTGCCGTAATTAGTGACTTGGTGACCATTTGCCTCGAGCATTTTGACTATTGCAAATTTATATTCTGGACCAGCATGGTCGTTTCCTATTGAGATTTTCATAGTTGTTGATATTGTTTTATTGTAATTTATCTTTTAATTCGTTTTCTATCTCTTCTATAGTTGGCAAACTGCTTTTCAATTCTTCTGGAATAATTTCTGATAATTGAAATTCGCTAATTCCGATTGGTTTATTTAAATCTCTTAATGAAAATTCGGCTTCGATTGTGTTTTTATCTTGACATAATATTAAACCAATTGTTGGATTATCATCTTCGTTTTTAACCAAAGAATCGACTGCCGATAAATAGAAATTTAATTTTCCAGCATCTTCGGGAATAAATTTTCGGTTTTTGAGTTCAATTACAACATAACATTTTAATTTTATATGATAAAAAAGTAAATCTAGAAAATAATCTTTATCAGCAATTTCAAGATGGTATTGTTGTCCTACAAACGCAAAACCTTTTCCGAGTTCCAACAAAAACTTCTTTATATGTTCTATTAATTGATTTTCAATATCTTTTTCTTTCATTTTATCGTTAGCCATAATAAAATCAAGAACATAAGGATCTTTTAAAGTTTGTTGTGCTAAATCCGAAAACGGACTTGGCAATGTGGCTTTAAAATTTGTTATTGCTTTGCCTTGTCGATTAAAAAGGTTATTTTTTATTTGAAGTGATAAAATATCTCGGCTCCAGTTGTTTTCAATGGTTTGTTGTATGTAAAATTGGGCTTCTTTGGAACTTTTAATTTTGTCTATTATTAATTTAATATGTCCCCAAGGAATTTGCTTTATTAAATTAAAATCAAACCATAATTCGCTGTTTTTTTGTGTGTTAAATTCGTCCCCAAGTTGAGGATGAATTGCGTTTTCTATTTCATCCCCAAGTTGGGGATGAATTGCGTTTTCTATTTCATCCCCAAGTTGGGGATGAATTAGAAAATACCTAAAAAACAATTTACAATATCTCAAATTTGTAACCGAAAATCCTTGCATATCAGGAAATTCATCTTTCAAATCCTTAGAAATTTGTTCTAAAAATTTTCCTCCCCAAGCGGTATGAGATTGTTTTTCGGAAATCATTTTGCCTAATTCCCAATAAAATTGAATCAAGGTCGAGTTGACAGCAATTGCTGCTTTTATTTGCGTTGAACGAATCTTTAGTTTTAATTCGCCAATCCAAGATTTATAATCTGGTTCAAGATGATTTAATTCTGACATATAAAAATTTTATCTTTACAAAATTAATCATTCTAATATGAAATTCACAGCAAATATTTCAAGATTCGAAGAAAGCGAAATTTATTGGACATCAATAATCATTATTCCTAATGAAATTTATCTGGAAATGATAAAAATTGCTCCAAACAAACGTATTATTTGTACAATTAATAAAAGTTTGACTTTTCATTGTGGTATGCTTCCAAAAGGTACATATCGATATATAATGTTAAGTAAAGACAAAATTAAATTATTGAATCTCGAAATTAACGATGAAATATCAGTAGAAATTGAACCTGATACAAGCGAATATGGAATGAACGTCTGCGAAGAATTACAAGAAGTTTTGTTTTCTGATCCTAACGGAAATTCATTGTTCGAAAAACTAACTTCTGGCAAAAAAAGAAGCATTATTTACTTGATTTCGAAAGTTAAAAATCCCGAACTTCGCATAGAAAAATCATTTGTTTTAGTGGAACATTTAAAACGAAATAAAGGCAAATTCGAACCCATATTATTTCAAGAAGATTGCCGAAATTTTAGAGAGAAAACTTCGTTTTAAATAAATTTATATAAACCATTCATTAACAATTGTTTAATTTTTGTTATCTATTTATATATTTGTAAATCAATATTTTATAAAATTTGTTTATAACAAATCGCAATTCGTTGATATTCAGTTAACCTTAAATTAACAACTTTTGTTAATAAGTTTAGATAGTTTTTTAGAACTATTTTTAGGTTGTATTGATTTAAATCGTAATGCAAAAACTAGAACTAGAAAACCTAATTTAGTTTGAGTTATTTTTAGAAAACTTATTAATACAAAAATCAAATTTATGAACAAGTTTTATATAAAATATTATCTACAAAAAACATGTTGTTTTTGTTGTTAACCAATGTTCATAACATTTACAATTCACTTTAAAATGAATCATTTAGTTATCAAAAACTATGTTCATAAATCAATATAAAAAACTAAAACTAAAAATATTATCAATTTTATACTTTTTTATTGTAACTATCAACAAGGTATCATAACCATCAAAAAATTAATTTTTAAATTCTTTTTTTATTTTGTTTATAATAATTGTTGAAAACTATTAGATTTAAAAAAAATATTTTAAACTATTTCCATTCTATTATTCAAATTATCTAAAATTGATTGAACAATTTCGAAATCATTTTTATGAATTTTTAAAATAATACCGCCATAGGCAAAACTTGCAAAAGGATCGGTTGCTACTAAATTTTCATTCTGAAATAAAAACTTTATGCCTTCATTCTGTAAAATAGATTTTAAAACTACAATTTCGTGCAGATAATTAAATGTTGCAATCGTTAGAAAATCTTCCATTTTTAAAGTTTTTGTAAATATACGAAAGTTATTAATTCATTAAAACTTACAACTTACAACCTATAACATATAACTATTTTGTAATTTTACAACTATTATAAAAATAATTATGAGTAAAAAACCAAGTAAACCGAGTAATAATACCAAAGATTTTTCGAATAAAATTATAAAAATTCTAACTACTAATAGCAATAAAGCCTTTAATTACAAACAAATTGCTGCAATTCTTGATGTTGATGATACCAAATCGAGAAACGAAATAATTCACGATTTAAAAATTCTTGCTGCCGGAAAAAATATCATAGAATCTGAACCTGGAAAATATCTTGTAAAAGCAGTTTCCGATGATTTATATGAAGGAACAATTGATATGACAGGCAGAAAAACTGCTTATTTTATTTGTCCAGAATTTGGCGAAGATGTATTTATTCCGACCAACAACTTGAATCGTGCTTTAGATAAAGACAAAGTAAAGGTTTATATATACAATCGCAGAAAAGGAAAAAGACCTGAAGGCGAAGTAATTGAAGTCGTAGAACGCGCCAAAACCGATTTTGTTGGAGTAATTGCTATTCAACCCAATTTTGCATTTGTTTCGACTGCAAATCCTAAAATGTACACCGATATTTTCATTCCGAAAGATAAATTTGGCGAAGCAGAAAATGGCGATGTTGTTTTAGTTCATATTGAAGATTGGCCTAAAAAAGCCGATTCGCCTTTTGGATCGGTCATTAAAGTTCTTGGAAAACCTGGCGAACACAACACCGAAATTCACGCAATTTTAGCTGAATATGGACTTCCATCAGAATTTCCTGTCGAAGTCGAGGCATTTGCTCAAAATATTGATACTTCTATTCAAGAACAGGAAATTGCAAAACGTCGTGACATGCGACAAACGTTAACTTTTACCATAGATCCAAAAGATGCAAAAGATTTTGATGATGCACTTTCGTTCAAGGTTTTAGATAATGGAAATTACGAAATTGGAATTCATATTGCAGATGTTTCGCATTATTTGCAAGAAGGAACAATTCTCGATGATGAAGCTTATAATCGAGCAACATCTGTTTATTTAGTAGATCGAGTTGTGCCAATGTTACCCGAAGTTTTATCAAATTTTGCTTGTTCGTTACGACCAAATGAAGAGAAATATACATTTTCGGCAATATTCGAACTAGATAAATCTGCTAAAGTAAAAAACCAATGGTTTGGTAGAACAGTAATTGATTCCAACCAAAGATTTTCGTATGAAGAAGCGCAGTTTATAATTGAAACTAAAGAAAATATAATTCCACTAGAAACTTCAATAACTGGAGCATTTTACAAAGTTTCGGACGAAATTGTTTTTGCAACTTTAAAACTCGATGAATTAGCCAAAATTATGCGTGACCAACGTATGAACGCTGGAGCAATTTCATTTGATAAAGTCGAAGTAAAATTCAATTTATCTGAAACTGGAAATCCAGACAGCGTTTATTTCAAACAAAGTAAAGATTCCAATCATTTAATTGAAGAATTTATGCTTTTGGCAAATAAAAAAGTTGCCGAATATATTGGTCGTCAAAAAAAGACATTTATATATAGAATTCATGACGAGCCCAATGAAGATAAATTATTGGCAATGTCAGATTTAATTAAGAAATTTGGTTATACTGTCGATTTTAGCGTTGGTTCGGTTGCTCAAGCATTAAATCAATTAATGAAAGATGTTGCTGGTCAAAAAGAACAAAATTTAATTGATACTTTGGCAATTCGAAGTATGAGTAAAGCCATTTATTCGACCGAAAATATTGGTCATTACGGACTAGCATTCGATTATTATTCACATTTTACATCGCCAATTCGTCGTTATCCTGACGTTATGGTTCACAGATTATTGCAATTTTATTTAGATCAAGGCAAATCTGTTAATCAAGAATTGTATGAAGCCAAATGTTTGCATTGCTCACAAATGGAAGGTTTGGCAACCAAAGCCGAGCGTGATTCTATTAAATATATGCAAATAAAATACATGAAAGATCACATGGATCAAGAGTTTCTTGGTGTTATTTCTGGCGTTACCGAATGGGGAATATTCGTAGAAATCATCGAAAATAAGTGCGAAGGAATGGTTAGAATTCGTGAAATAAAAGATGATTATTTTGTATTTGATGAAAAACAATATGCTTTAGTTGGGCAAACAACCAAAAGTTTATTGCAACTTGGCGATGAAATTTGGGTGAAAGTAAAAACTGCCGATTTGGTTAAAAAACAACTTGATTTTCATTTTTTAAGAGTTAACGATTAGTTAAAAAAATACTATTTGTAAAGTGTACTTAGCAAATAGTAATACTATTTGTAAAGTATACTTAGCAAATAGTAATACTATTTGTAAAGTACGATTATTTTTTTAGTATATTTGTATGCTAAAATTAGAATAAAATGTATTTTAAAAGAAAGATTTACAGTTCATTAGAAAAACATTTAACAGTAAAACAAGTAACTGTTCTAACAGGAATGCGTCGAACAGGAAAAACAACATTAGTAAAACAACTAATGGAAGCGTCGGATATCGAACATAAATTATTTTTTGATTTAGAAAAATTAGAAGACAGAAAACTTTTTAGTTATGATAATTATGATTTAACAATTGAAATTTTAAAAAGACGAGGTATAAATTTTTCTAAAAAAGTAATGATTTGTATTGATGAAATTCAATTGTTGCCAAATATTCCGAGTGTAATTAAATATCTATACGATCATTATGATATAAAATTTATAGTTACAGGTTCAAGTTCTTATTATATTAAAAATAAATTTCAAGAATCGATGGCTGGTCGCAAGAAAATTTTTGAAATCTATCCATTGGATTTTGGTGAGTATTTGACTTTCAAAAATATAAATTTTCAACCATTAACAGAATTAAATTTATTAGAAAATTTTGAGTTAGAGCGTAGCAGATTACAAGTAAATTATGAAGAATATTGTACTTATGGAGGATTTCCAGAAGTTGTTTTAACAAAAGATAATTCTGAAAAAAAAGATTTATTGCAAGATATTTTAAATTCATACATCAATATCGATTTGGTTCAAATAGCTGATATTCGTAAAACTAAAGAAATTTCTAATTTAATTAGAATACTTGCATCGAGAATTGGATCTAAACTTGACATTACCAAAATTTCAAATTTAGCAGATTTATCAAGACCAACTGTCGAGAATTATATTTATTTATTAGAGAATACTTATTTTATAAAAACAATTCCAGTTTATTCTTTAAATACTGATAGAGAAATAGTTAAAGCAAGAAAAGTTTATTTTTTAGATAATGGAATCGCTACACAATTTGCAGATTTGAGTAGTGGTGCAAAATTCGAAAATGCCATTTTTAATCAATTGCATCATTTTGGCGAAATAAGTTATTATCAATTAAAAACTGGTCAAGAAATCGATTTTATTATCGATAAAAAAATAGCATTTGAAGTAAAAGAAACCGCATCAGAAATAGATTATCGCAGAATGATGCGGTTGGCAAAAAACGTGAATATCGAAAAAGGATTCGTTCTTGGTAAAAACAGCACGACTTTTGATAACTATGTTTGGGGCGGAATGATTAGATAATTCTAAAATATAACTTTTAAAATAATATTATAATGAAATCGAAGATTCACGACACGAGCTTCAGCGAACTGGCGAAGCAATACAAAAAAAATAAAATAGAACGAATAAGTAAAAAGATACTTTTTATAACTTTTATTATGATTTCTCAAATGAATTTTGGGCAAATCACAAAAACTTTAGGTGATTTTAATAAAGTAACTTCGTTTGACCAAATTGAAGTTTTATTGATAAGAGGTCAAGAAAATAAAATAATTCTAAATGGAAATGGAGCCGAAGAAGTCGAATTAATTAATAAAAATGGCGAATTAAAAATCAGAATGCCATTAACCAAATTACTTTCTGGCGAAAATGTTTCGGTAACTTTATATTTCAAAAATATCGATGCAATCGAAGCCAATGAAGGTTCTAGAATTTCTAGCCAAGAAACTTTTAAAGAAATTGCATTCGAGGTAATTGCTAAAGAAGGTTCACAAATAAAAATTAATTTAGATGTAGATAAAGTATCGGTTCGTTCATCGAATGGGTCGAATGTAAATCTTGAAGGAAAAGCTAAAAATCAAGATGCAATTACCAATTCTGGTGGCGAATTAGATGCCGAAAACTTAATTACAGCACAAACAACAATAACTGCCAATGCTGGTGGCGAAGCCAATATTTTCGCAACCGATTTTGTCGATGCAAAAACTCGTGCTGGTGGAAACATTACAATATTTGGTAAACCGAAACAAATTAACAAAAAAACAGTTCTTGGCGGAATAATTAAAGAAAGTAACCAGTAATTATTAATTTAATTTTATTATTTTTGAAATAATTCTAAAATCAATTTATGATTCAAGACGTTTTAATGGCGATTCCCCTAGGAATTTTATTGTGTTTTTTAATAGGGCCAGTTTTTTTTATTGTTTTAGAAACCGCTGCAACCAAAGGTTTTAGAGCTGCAATAGTTTTCGATTTAGGTGTCGTTACTGCCGATTTTGCATTTATTGCAATAGCCGTTTTTTCGAGTTATAGACTAATAAATAACATTAAAGACGAACCAGCATTATATATTTTTGGTGGCTTAATAATGATTACTTATGGAATAATATCATATTTAAAACTTAAAAAAGATTCAAAAAATATAGATGAATCCGACGAAAATATTCAGCTAGCGCTTGGTGCAAAAGATTATAGAAGTCTTTATTTCAAAGGTTTATTTCTAAATTTTATAAATGTTGGTGTATTAGGATTTTGGTTTTTGATTTTCTTAACTTTTGGTCCAGTGATGCAGTTAAAAACTCCAAGACTAATGATTTTCTTTTCGACAGTTATTATTACTTATTTGGTTGTTGATATTGGTAAAATGATGTTGGCTAAAAAATTAAAAAGTAAAATGACACCAACCAATATTTTTAAAATCAAGAAATGGACAAGCCTTTTATTAATAGTTTTTGGAATATCAATAATGATGCAAGCTTGGTTTCCAACCGATCAAAAATTGGTTAAGAAGGCTTTAGAAAAAATTGAGCCAAATGATAAATAATATTTTTATATTAAAAATATAATGTTACTTTTGCAAACCACTTAAACAATGGCGTCGTGGCCGAGTGGCTAGGCTGGGCTCTGCAAAAGCTCCTACTCCGGTTCGAATCCGGACGATGCCTCTAAAACCTTCAAAGAAATTTGGAGGTTTTTGAATTTTTAGAAAAAATTATATAAAGTTATTGTTCGAATCTGGACGATGCTTCTAAAATCCTTTCAATCGAAAGGATTTTTTATGTTTAATTTTTAGAAAAAATTATATAAAGTTATTGTTCGAATCCGGACGATGCCTCTAAAATCCTTTCAATTGAAAGGATTTTTTTATGTTTAATTTTTAGAAAAAATTATATAAAGTTATTGTTCGAATCTGGACGATACCTCTTAAATCCTTTCAATCGAAAGGATTTTTTATGTTTAATTTTTAGAAAAAATTATATAAAGTTATTGTTCAAATCTGGACGATACCTCTAAAATCCTTTCAATCGAAAGGATTTTTTATGTTTAATTTTTAGAAAAAATTATATAAAGTTATTGTTCGAATCTCCAAGATTGCCTTTAAACCTTGAAATTTATTTGAAGGTTTACTAGAAAAAATCTATATTTTGAAAAACTTTATAAATTCCAAAAAATATAAAAACTATACCAATAATTATCATTAATATTAAGTTGCCGTAACTAAATTCTTTATCAACTTTTATTACAAATTTTTCTGGATTATTTTCCTCGAAAACTATTCGAATATTTTTGTTTATATTGTTTTTAACGGTTATAAACTTATCTATATCTGATGATTCATAAAAAAAAGGTTTTTTGCTAATTATTTCCCATCTTTTGTTTCGAATTCTATAATTGGAATTTTATATCCATCATCATATTCATACGATATTATCTTGCCAAAACTTGTTACACCTTTTTTATTTAAATTAATGTAAAATATAATTCCATAGATTGATTCTTTAATCATTAAAATTCCGATTAGAATAAAACAATAAAAAAGATCGTAGAACATAAAAAAAACAAATAGAAACAAAAATATATAGTTATATATTTTGATATTTTTCATGTTCTTAAATTTATAAAAGTTTACTTGGTAATTTCCCCTTCGGGGGTTAGGGGGCTTTTATCTCAATAGTAACTTCTTGAACATCGCCACCAATTGGTGGATTTAGCTTAGAAACTGCTACTTTTATATAAGTTAAAGTCGGAACTTTCGACATTGAACTATCAATAATTCGTCTTGCTACGTTTTCTAATAAATTCGCTTGAATTGCCATTTCATCGACAACTATTTGGTTTAAAAGAACATAATCAACGGTATCTTTCAAGTCATCAGAAATTTCAGATTTCGATAAATCGGTTTCAATTTCTAAATCAACTCGGTAATTTGAACCTATTTTGCTTTCTTCGACCAAACATCCGTGGTAAGAAAATGTTCGAATGTTTGTTAGTTTTATTTTACCCATTTAAAATTTTATTCTTTAATTATTTTAATCTAAATTCTTTTTTTACGAGAATTAAATTCAAATCATAATCTGTAGAATCTCCTGCTTTTAAATTTGCAATTCGTTCTTTTACCAATTCGTCAATCCAGTCAGGTTCTACTTCAATTTTATTTTCGACAAAAGTTGCCATTGGAAATTTATTTATTATTCCAATTACTTCATCATATGATTTATCAGGAAAAGTCAAAGTTACTTGTCTCATAATTTTATAATTTAAACAAATATATAAAATATTTCTATTCAATTATTCAATATATCAAAGTCTCTCATCTCAAAGTCTAATATCTAAAATCTATTTTTTTATCTTTGCATTCAAATTAATTTCAAATGTCAGAAGATAAATCTCTTAATTTTTTAGAACAAATAATAGAAGACAGTTTAGCAAGCGGTTTTCCTCAAAATAAATTGCGTTTTCGGTTTCCGCCCGAGCCAAATGGTTATTTACACATTGGTCACGCAAAGTCAATTTGTTTGAATTTCGGATTAGGATTAAAGTACAATGCGCCAGTAAATTTGCGTTTTGATGATACTAATCCAGCCAAAGAAGAGCAAGAATATGTCGATGCTATCAAAGAAGATTTGCAATGGTTGGGCTTCAAATGGGCAGACGAACGTTATGCATCTGATTATTTTCAGCAGTTGTATGATTGGGCAGTTTTGATGATAAATAATGGAAAAGCTTATGTAGATTCTCAGTCATCTGAAGATATGGCAACGCAGAAAGGAACGCCAACGCAACCAGGAATCGATGGACCATTTCGAAACCGTTCTATCGAAGAAAATTTGATGCTTTTCGAGCAAATGAAAAACGGTAATTTCGAAGAAGGAAAACATGTTTTGAGAGCCAAAATCGATATGACTTCCAAAAATATGTTAATGCGTGATCCATTGATATACAGAGTTTTGCATCGACATCATCACAGAACTGGAAACGATTGGAAAATTTATCCAATGTATGATTACGCGCACGGTGAAAGCGATTATATCGAACAAATTTCGCATTCTATTTGCACGTTAGAATTTGTAATGCATCGCGAATTGTACAATTGGTTTTTGGATCAAATTCAACCTGAACTTGTTTCAGGTTCTCTTGAACTTGTTTCAGGTTCTCTTGAACTTGTTTCAGGGTCAAATGAAACCAAGGTTCGACCAAACCAATACGAATTTGCGCGTTTAAATTTGAATTATACGGTAATGAGTAAACGAAAACTATTACAATTGGTTCAAGATAAAGTAGTTAATGGTTGGGATGATCCTAGAATGCCAACAATTTCTGGCTTGCGTCGTCGTGGTTATACTGCAAAGTCTATTCGAAATTTTTGTGAAACTATTGGTGTTGCCAAACGAGAAAATATTATTGATGTTTCGCTTTTGGATTTTTGCCTACGTGAAGATTTAAACAAAACTGCACCAAGAGTTATGGCGGTTTTAGATCCAATAAAACTCGTAATTACCAATTATCCAGCAGATAATGTTGAGATTTTGAATGCCGAAAATAATCAAGAAGACGAAGCTGCTGGATTTAGAAAAGTTCCATTTTCAAGAGAATTATACATCGAAAAAGATGATTTTCTTGAAGTTGCACCAGCCAAATTTTTTAGACTAAGTATTGGTAACGAGGTACGTTTAAAAAATGGTTATATTATTAAAGGAGAATCAGTTACAAAAGATGCTGACGGAAATATTATCGAAATTCATGCGACTTACGATCCAGATTCTAAATCAGGAAGTGGAAGCGAAGCCAGCCAAAGAAAAGTTGCTGGAACTTTGCATTGGGTTTCTATAAAACACGCAATCGAAACCGAAGTTCGATTGTATGATAGATTATTTATAGACGAAGCACCAGACAGTCATAAGGAGAAAAACTTCTTGGAATTTATGAACAATAATTCGCTCGAAATCGTTAAAGGATTTGTAGAACCAAGTCTCGCAGATGCAAAAATCGGAACACATTATCAGTTTCAACGTTTGGGATATTTTGTGGTTGATAAAGATTCAACTAATTCAAAATTAGTATTTAACAAAATCGTTGGACTCAAAGACGCTTGGGAAGAAAAAGGCAAAAAAGAAGAAAATTTATTGATGAATATGCAAAAAGAAATCAATAAATATGTAAAAGAAAAAGATGATACTGCTGCCGAAAACTTGCTGATTCCGATTATTGAAAACATAAAATCGATTGATAATTATAGTTTAATTGTGAACTCGGTTATAAAAAATATTAAAAACGATAATAATGCACTTTTGTTTTCAAATTTAATTTTGAAACATTCTGATAAAGTTTCATCTAAAGATATTGAAACCGAAAGTTTGCAAAAATTGTATTCGATGTCATTGAAAAGTAATTTGGCAAATGTTCGAATTTTTGCCATTCATAATTTAAAATCCGATTCTGAGAATTTATCTAATTTTCAATCTCAATTATCAGATTTAAAAAATTCTGAAAAAAATGAAAAAGTTTTAAAATTATTATAAAACCGAAATTATAGTTTTTAATAATAGAAAATCCGTTTCACGACGGATTTTCCTATTATAAGTATTTCCTATTATAAATAAATTTATAATAGATTTTTCACTTAAAAAGTGGAACTCATAAATCACTTTTAATCAAATAAAAAATTTAATTTAAGTATTTTTATGTTTTATAAAAAAACGTCTAATAAATCGCTTTATTTTGATTTTTGGTTAAAAATGAATTAAAAAATCGATTAGTTTATAGTTGTTAGTTTATAGTAAACTGTAAAACTACTTTTCAAAAAAAAGAGTTCCAATTTTTGGAACTCTTTTATATTAATCTTAAAAAACATTATTCTTTAATTTCAACAGCTTCACTCGTATCACTTGGATTATAATCTGTCGATGTATGATCTTTTGATTTTATACGTTTTGGTTGTTTTTTCATTTGCTCGCCAATAATGTTCGAAGTTGTAAAACTTGTTACCATTGTATTCAACATATCACTAGCAGCCTGTGGCGAATTTGGTAATAAAATCAAGTTCGAATTCGTATCAGCGCCAATTGCTTGCAAAGTATCATAATGTTGTGTTATAACAATTAGTGCCGATGCTTCTTGAGAATTAATACCAACTTCGTTCAAAACTGCAACACTTTCTACTAATCCACGAGCAATTTCACGACGTTGATCGGCAATACCTTGACCTTGTAATTTTTTACTTTCGGCTTCGGCTTTTGCTTTTGCAACAATTCTAATTCTTTGAGCTTCAGACTCGAACATTGCTGCTGTTTTTTCACGTTCGGCTGCATTAATTCTATTCATTGCATTTTTTACTTGAATATCTGGGTCAATATCTGTCACCAAAGTGTTAATAATGTCGTAACCATAAGTAGTCATTGCTTCATTCAATTCGCGTTTTACAGCGATTGCAACATCGTCTTTTCGCAAGAAAACATCGTCAAGAATTAACTTTGGAACTTCGGCTCGAACAACGTCAAAAACGTAAGCGGTTATTTGATCGTGAGGATATTCTAATTTATAAAAAGCATCATATACATTGTCGGTCAATACCTTAAACTGAACCGAAACTTTCATTTTCACAAAAACGTTGTCTTTGGTTTGCGTTTCGATAATAACGTCAAGTTGTTGAATTTTAAGATTTACACGACCAGCAATTTTATCAACTATTGGCCATTTAAGATGCAAACCTGATTGTCGGATTCCGATAAATTTTCCGAACCTTTCAACAACTACCGATGTTTGCTGTTTTACTGTAAAAAAACATGAGAAGAAAATAAATAGTCCGAAAACTAAAAAAGAAATTAAAATAAAATCCATAATTTGTTATTTATTTGGTTATAATATTTATACGTACAAAACATGTTTTAGTTACAATCAAAATTTAATAAATATCAAAAACATAATATATTATCAAAAAATTGTATTTTATCGTTTTTTATTGTACTTTTATCGAGTAATATATAATTATCAGGTTTGTAATACTATAAAAAATATGTATTTTATAAAATTTATTATCAGATAGCTTTACTATAAACATTTAATTTAAAATTTTAACATATATGAAAACAATTCTCTACTTATTATTTTTCATCACAGGAAGCATTTTTTCGCAAAGTTCTTACATTCAAAAAAATGATGGAAGCAAAATTGACATTGAAGCAGCTTCGGTTAGAGTTATTACCACTGAAAAAGTACTAGTTTATAAAGAATATCAAAAAAATTCTGACAAAACAATTTCGTTCAATGATTTTGATTTTGCGCTTTACAGCGGATTCAAATTCCAGATTTTAAAGATAAACAATGAACCAAAAGATGGTTACTTTATTCTTTCAGAATGTTTAGATAAACTTTTAATAAGTAAAGTTGATGTAATTGGTGATCCAGAAGATGAAAATCAGCAATTGAGTTTTCATTTATCGGTTATTAATAAATCTAATAAAGTACTAGAAAATTTTGTTTTCAACGAAGAAAAAAATGTTAAAAACATTGAATTAAGGAATCAAATTTTGCCAACTGCAACCAAATATTTCCCAAATTGCGATGATTTACTAAATCGTTTTACCAATTTTAATAAAAAGAACGATGATGTAAAAAACCTTTCGATTCTTGGAGTTTTCAAATCTCCAGTTTATTATGCTTGTAATTAAAAATAACAAAAAACTCCCAAGAAATTGGGAGTTTTTTTATGCTAATTTTTTTCTGATCATAATTTTTCTATCGCTTTTTCAATTCTAGAAACAGTTTCATCTTTCCCAATAACATCTACAATATCAAATAAATGCGCACCTTTTAAAGCGCCAACCAAACTCAAACGTAAAGGTTGCATTATTTTTCCCATTCCGATTTCGTTTTCTGTAATCCAGTTTTTTACGATATTTTCAACATTTAATGATGTAAAATCGTTTATATTTTGTAAAACGTCAATCAATCTTTTCATTAAATCTGGCGTTTCATCTTTCCAATTTTTTAATGCTTTTTCATCATATAATTTTGGCGATTGAAAGAAATAATCTGACATTTCCCAGAATTCTGAAACAAAATTAGTTCGTTCTTTTATTAGCGAAACTATTTTTGTCACATCGAGCGCAGTCGAGATGCCTTTGTCTGATAAAATTAATCTATAAGAATCTGCCAAACTTTCATCACTTTGCTTTTGCAAATATTGATGATTGAACCATTTGTTTTTTTCTGGATCAAACTTGGCTCCAGATTTATGAATTCTAGATAAATCGAATTTTTCTACTAATTCGTCTAACGAAAAAATTTCTTGTTCTGTTCCATCATTCCAACCCAATAGTGCTAGAAAATTTATTACTGCTTCTGGAAAAAATCCTGATTCTTTATAACCTTTAGTTAATCCAGATTCAGTTTGCCATTGCAACGGAAAAACTGGAAAACCTAGTTTATCGCCATCACGTTTAGATAATTTTCCGTTTCCTATTGGTTTCATTATTAATGGTAAATGCGCAAATTCTGGTGCTTCCCAACCAAATGCTCGATACAACATAACGTGCAACGGCATCGATGGCAACCATTCTTCGCCACGAATCACGTGACTTGTTTCCATTAAATGGTCATCAACAATATTCGCTAAATGGTAAGTTGGCATTCCATCTGATTTGAACAAAACTTTATCGTCAAGCAAACCAGTTTCGAATTTTATATCACCACGAATAATATCTGTTAAATGTAATGTTTCGTCAGTTGGTGTTTTAAAACGAATTACAAATTCTTCTCCTGATTCAATTCTTTTAGTAGTTTCTTCTTTAGAAATAATTAAAGAAGTATCTAATTTTTCACGAATTGTATGGTTGTAAATAAAGGTTTTTCCTTCTGATTCTTGTTGTTTTCGCAAAGAATCTAATGCTTCAGCTTTGTCAAATGCGTAATAAGCATTTCCAGATTCAATCAATAAATCAGCATATTGTTTGTACAATTCTTTGCGTTCGGATTGTCTGTATGGACCAAATTTTTCGTTCTTTCCAATGGTTTCACTTGGCGCAATTCCCAACCAATCTAAGGCATCGAGAATGTATTGTTCGGCACCTTCAACAAATCGGTTTTGATCGGTATCTTCGATTCTTAAATAGAAAACACCGTTATTTTTCTTTGCAAATAAATAGTTGAATAAAGCAGTGCGAACACCACCAATGTGCAATGCTCCAGTTGGACTTGGTGCAAATCGCACACGAACTTGTTTTGACATTTTAATTGAATTTTTTGCAAAGATAGGCAGAAGTTGTCAGATTTTAAAGAAACTTTACTTCTTCGGAGTTGTTATTTAGGATATTTGTGATAACATAATTATTATTCTTTTCTTCAAAAAACACATACCAAGTTGTTCTTTGTGTTGATTTGTAAAAACTATAATTTTCACCTAAATATTTAATTTCTATTGGTGTTTTATATGATGGATATTTCCCAATATTTTCATATATAAAGTCAATTAATTTATCAACAAAAACTTCTGAACTATCAACAAAGCCAAAATATTCGTTATCGTATAAATTATAAACCAAATCATCTAAATATTCAGAAACACTATCTTTGAATATAATCATTTTCTTAACGGATAGTTACGAATTCTTCTTTTCATTTCTGCTCTAAATTCTTCGACAGTCAAACCTTTAGCAAATTCTTTATCAAAATCAAAAGTTGATTCCTTCTTAATATTATATATATTATTTAAAATCAATGGATTATCTAATGAAGAAATCCAATCGATTATTTCTTTTTTTTGAGTTAGCATTTCCATAGCAAATAATTTTATTACAAATATAATTAATTATAACTTACAACATCAATCGAAATCCCTTAAAATCTTTATTGATTTTTGAATAAGATTCTAAAACGAAATTCATTTTATTAGATAATGTTTCCACAATATAATTTTTAATTAAATCTTGTTTTGAATCATAATATTGTTCCATGAGTAAACTGTTATAATTCGATTTTTCGTTGTTGAAACTGAATAAAGGATAACCATTTTTCATTAATAAAAAGTTGATTAGCAATCTTCCAATTCTTTTATTTCCATCAACAAATGGTTGATGAATCCATATTTCTTGTGCCAAGAAAACACATTTATCAAGAACATTTTTATCAGAATTATTTATCGTATCAATTAAATTATTCATATTCTCCGAAACATTTTCAGACGAACTTATTGGAATAATTTTCTCTATTTCAATTCCATTTTTTTTAATTGAAATAACATTCTGACTGATTTTAAATTCGTTAACAACTTGCCCTTTTTCTTTTGCAGAAGTATAATAATCTTCGTTCCAAAGATTTCCTATAGACAACCAATTCATTTCTAAAATTAATTTTATCGATAATTCTTCATTGTTTTTCACTGCCAAAAGCATTCTCTTCAAAGCGCGATACATTCCTTTTTGTTCCAAAATATCCGAATTTCGAATATTGTTTCCCGAAACGGTATCACTTTTGAACAATTCGGTCGTTTGAATCAGTGTTAATTGATTGCCTTCCAGCTGGTTGGTCGCATAAACATATTCATACAATTCAGCTTGCTCTCCCTCGAGCGAAGAAATCACATTTATAGCCTTGTATTGTTTCAATATGCTTTCTAGATTTTCCATAATGTAAATTTAATAAAAAATCCACAAATTAAAATCTAAAATTTTAATCTGTGGAAATCTGTGAAATCTTTGTCAAATGTTACTTCATCTCAACAGGAACTCTTTTATTCATAACCGAAAACCAAAGTGGCGGAAAAAACGACATTACCATACTTGTCGGATAACCATAAGGCATTTGTGGCGAAACATCGTGGTATTCTAAAATTTGATATTTTCGCTGTGATTTGTAATGATGATCGCTATGTCGTGTCAATTCATATAGAATAATTCTACCTAAAACGTGATTCGAATTCCAAGAATGTTTCTCAGAAACACGCTCATATCTTCCTGATGCTAATTGATTGCGTTTCAGTCCATAATGTTCTATATAATTGATGGTTTCCAATAAAAGAAAACCTATAATTCCTGTAAATATTACAAATAATAATCCAGTCATTCCAAAAAATGAATAAGCCAAAACTAAGTAAGCAACTTGAATTATTGTAAACCAAAACATATCATTTTTTACAGAAAATAAACTTGTGTTATTTACATCGTTTAATTTCTTCTGAATTTCCCAAGCTTTTACATAAGTTCCAGAAACTGTTTGCCACCAAAAAGCATACAAGTTCTGATTGTATTTTGCCGTAGATGGATCAGTAGGAGTAGAGACGTGCAAATGATGTCCGTGATTGTGTTCAATAAAAAAATGTGTGTAGTGACTCGGAACCAATAATGCTTTTCCAAGAATTTTTTCGAATAATGATTTTCTGTGACCCAATTCGTGCGCAACGTTTATTCCATTGGCTCCAAATATTACACCAAGACTTAATGTTATTCCTACAATTTCTAATATAGAAATCTCTGTTGATGTTATTTTTATTAACGAATAAATCAGTGAACCATAAACAATTGGCACATTTAAATACAACATTAAATCGTAGAATTTATTTTTTAGGCGTTCGTCGGTTTCTTCGGCATCATAATTTTCTACGTTGGTCGGAAGCATTAATTCCATTGCTGGTATGAATACAAATGCGAATATTAATGCACCAAAACTATAAATTCCTCCAAAATATATTCCTAAAATTCCGATTACTGGAATCGAATATGCCCATAAATATTTCATATCTGTATCATTTTAAACCAAATGTAGCAATTTTCTTAATATGTTAAAGATATACAAATCTTAAAGTTTATATTTTTATTTGATAAATATAAAATCGTACTTTTATCGGTTAAAATAAAACTTAATTTACATTTTGGAAAAATCGAATATCATATATCAAAAATTAGAACTTTTCATCAAGAAGTTTTATACCAACGAACTCATTCGTGGCATCATTTTCTTTATAGGATTAGGTTTAATTTATCTTTTATTTACATTATTTGTCGAATATTTCCTTTGGCTAAAACCATCGGCTAGAACGATTTTATTTTACGCATTTATTGTCGTGGAACTTTTTTTGTTAGGTAGATTTATTCTTTTTCCATTATCGAAATTATTCAAACTTCAAAAAGGAATAGATTTTAAAGAAGCATCGAATATTATTGGAAACCATTTCACAGAAGTTTCAGATAAGCTGACTAATTTTCTTCAGCTTTCAAATGATAAAAATCAATCCGAATTGTTATTGGCGTCTATAGATCAAAAATCAAAATCACTGCAGCCAATTCCGTTTCAGAATGCTATAAACTTTAATAAGAATAAGAAATATTTGCCTTTGGCGATAATTCCGATTTTGTTATTTGTTGTATTTTATATTTCAGGAAATGTCAATATTTTATCTCAAAGTTTGAATCGAGTGGTCAATTACAAACAGCAATTTTCGCCACCAGCACCTTTCAAATTTGTGGTTTTAAATAAAGACTTGCAAACCGAACAAAACCAAGATTTTATTCTAAAAGTAAAATCCGAAGGTAACATAACGCCAGAAACTGCAATGATTCATATTGGCGAAGAATCTTATTTTATGGAGAAAATCAAAGAAGGCGAGTTTCAATATAAATTTCTAAAACCAACTGAAAATATTGATTTTAATGTTCAAGCCAACGATGTTATTTCTAATGAATATGTTCTAAATGTTGTAACCGTTCCTAGCATTGCCAATTTCGAAATGCAATTGAATTTCCCTAGATATTTAAAAAAATCATCTGAAGTTATCAAAGGAAACGGCAATGCAATTATTCCAGAAGGAACACAAGTTACTTGGCGAATGAAAACGCAAGCAACACAAAATGTGCAATGGAAAGATACAATTTCGAGTTATTCATTTGCGAAAGCGGAAAACACATTCACTTTAAGTAAAAATATAGCGCAAAACACAGAATATCAAATTCTTACGTCGAATGAAAAAGTAAAAAACTATGAAAAACTCAATTATCAAATTTCGGTAATTAAAGACCAGTTTCCGACCATCAATGTTGACAATGCACCCGATAGTTTAAAGGTCGAAAAGAATTATGTTTTAGGAAAAATATCAGACGATTATGGATTATCTAAATTACAAATAGTTTATTATGAAAAAGATAAACCTAACACAGCCAAACGAGCAACTTTGGGTTCTAAAAAAGATGTTTACGACCAATTTGTGTTTTCATTTCCAAGTAAGTTGCCAGTTAAAGAAGGCGTTTCGTATGAATTTTATTTTGAAGTTTTTGATAATGATGCAATTCATAATTATAAATCTACCAAATCTACAGTTTTTTCAAATAGAATAACAACCGATGTCGAAAAACAAGATCAGATTTTGCAACAGCAAAACGAGAATATTTCTGGTTTGCAAAAATCTTTAAAAGCACAAGACAAGCAAATGTCTGAATTAGATAAATTGCAAAAAACCAATAAAGAGAAGGACAATCTTGAATTTAAAGACCAGCAAAAAATTAATGATTTTATCAAAAAGCAAGAGCAACAAGATGAAATGATGAAACAATTTGCCGAGAAAATGAAAGATAATCTTGACAAATTCAAATCTGAAAAGAAGGACGAGTTTAAAGAAGAGCTTGAAAAACGTCTCGAAAAATCTAAAGAAGAGTTAGAGAAAAACAAGAAGCTTCTTGACGAATTAAAAGAATTGAATGACAAGTTAAAGCAAGATGAGTTAACCGAAAAGCTTGATAAATTCAAGAAAGAATCTAAAAACCAAGCCAAAAATTTAGAGCAATTGGTCGAGTTGACCAAACGTTATTATGTAAAAGAAAAAGCAGAACAAATATTCGATAAGCTTGATAAATTATCTGATAAACAAGAAGATTTATCTAACAAAGACAAAGAAAATACAGAACAAAAACAGAACGAAATCAACAAAGAATTCGACGAAATTCAAAAAGAATTAATAGAAGTTGACAAGGAAAACAAGGAATTAAAAAAGCCAATGAACCTTGATGCAAGTCCAGAAAAGCAAAAAGAAATTGATGAAGATTTAAAGAAAGCATCTGAAGATTTAAAGAAAGATAGCAAAGAAAGTAAAGATTCAGCTAAGAAAAAACAAAAATCTGCAGCCAAGAAAATGAAAGAAATGTCCACCAAAGCCGAACAAGAAATGGAAGGCGGCGAACAAGAACAACTTGATGAAGATGTTGCAATGTTGCGACAAATTCTTGATAATTTATTAGCATTCTCATTTGGTGAAGAAGATTTAATGAGTCAGTTTAGAAACATGAAACGTGGTGCGCCATCATTCAATAAAAACTTAAAAATCCAACAAGATTTAAAACAACAATTCACACACGTTGACGATAGTTTATTTGCAATGTCTTTACGCAACCCAAAAATTGCCGAAGAAATAACCAAAGAAGTTGGCAATGTGCATTACAACGTTGATAAATCTCTCGAAACATTCGTCGAAGCCAATTTCCCAAAAGGAATTTCTCATCAGCAATATGCAATTTCAGCTTCGAACAAATTAGCTGATTATTTAGCTGATGTTTTAACTAATATGCAAATGCAAATGTCAGGTTCAGGAAAAGGAAAACCCAAAAAAGGTTCAGGAAAAGGCGAAATGCAATTGCCAGACATAATCAAGAAACAAGCACAACTTGGCGAAAAAGCCAAAGAAGGAGCTGGAAAAAAACCAGGCGAAGGTAAGAAATCTGGCGAAGGAAAGGGTCAAGGAGAAGGCAAGGGCGAAGGAGAAGGAGAAGGAAAAGGCGAAGGCAAGGACGGAAAAGGAAAAGACGGAAAAGGCAAAGATGGAAAGGACGGCAAAGGAAAGGACGGAAAATCAGGAAACGGAGAAGGAAAAGGTGATGGAGAAAACGGTCAAGATGGCGAAGGCAACGCCAAAGCAATAATGGAAATTTACAAAGAACAGCAACAACTTAGAGAAGCTCTTCAAGAAGAGTTAAAAAAACGCGGCATTGGCGGACAAGGTCAAAACGCCGTTAATCAAATGAAAGACATTGAAAAACAGTTGCTCAACAAAGGTTTTAAAAACGAAGTTTTACAAAAGATATTGAACGTAAAACAAGAATTATTGAAACTAGACAAAGCAATTCAAGAGCAAGGTCAAGAGGAAAAACGCCAATCGACAACTAATAAAAAAGAGTTTAATAATAGTGCAGCACCCTTGCCATCAGCATTAAAAGATTATTTAAAATCGATAGAAATTTTAAACAGACAAAGTTTACCTTTGCGCACAATTTATAATCAGAAAGTTCAAGAATATTTCAAGCAAAATGATTAATTACAATTACGAATCTGACTTTGAATTACCGAATGAAACCGAGGTTTCTAGGTGGTTGTCCAAAGTTATTTTATCTGAAAGCAAATCCGAAGGCGAAATCAATTACATTTTTTGTAATGACGAATACTTATTGCAAATCAACCAGCAATATCTCAACCACGACACATTGACTGACGTAATTAGTTTTGATTATTCTCTAGGCAACGAACTTTCTGGTGACATTTTCATCTCCATAGAACGAGTTGAAGACAACGCCAAAGATTACAAAGTTCCATTTGCCGAAGAATTAAATCGCGTTATGCTTCATGGTATTTTGCACTATTGTGGCTTCAAAGACAAAACCGAAGCCGATGAACAATTTATGCGCAACAAAGAAGAAGAGAAACTAAAAATGTTTCACGTGGAACAATAGATTTCAGATTTTCAAATGTTGACTTTAGATTTCAGATTTTCGAATCACTTTAAATCTTGAACTTTAAAATTAACACTAAAACATCTTTTTGAAAGCGAAATAAATTTAAAAATAATAAAGTAACGTTCCACGTGGAACAAATATTACTCTAGAAGGTTTCTTTAAATCAGAAATCTAAAATCTAGAATCAGAAATCTAAAATCAAATGTTTCAAGAAGAATACGATGTAATAGTAGTTGGCGCAGGTCACGCAGGTTCAGAAGCTGCGGCGGCGTCTGCAAACCTAGGCGCATCTACATTATTGGTAACAATGAGTTTGCAAAACATCGCTCAAATGTCTTGCAACCCTGCAATGGGAGGAATAGCCAAAGGTCAAATTGTTCGAGAAATTGATGCAATGGGCGGATATTCTGGAATGGTTTCAGACAAAACTGCTATTCAATTTAAAATGTTGAACAAGTCAAAAGGACCAGCAATGTGGTCGCCAAGAGTACAATCCGACAGAATGCGTTTCGCTGAAGAATGGCGAATGATGCTCGAAGGAACGCCAAATCTTGATTTTTACCAAGAAATGATTTCAGGTTTAATAATCGAAAACGGAAAAGTAAAAGGAATAAAAACATCTTTAGGTTTAGAAATTCGTTCTAAATCGGTTGTGTTAACCAACGGAACTTTTCTAAACGGATTGATTCACATTGGCGAGAAGCAACACGGTGGTGGCAGAGCTGGTGAGAGTGCAAGTTATGGAATTACCGAAGATTTAATAAAAGCAGGTTTCGAAGCCGGAAGAATGAAAACAGGAACGCCACCAAGAGTTGATGGTCGATCGTTGGATTATTCTAAAATGAATGAAGAAAAAGGCGACGAAAAACCCGATAAATTCTCTTATTCTGATGCTACAAAACCATTAGCGCACCAGCGTTCTTGTCACATGACTTATACATCGCTTGATGTTCACGATATTTTACGAGAAGGATTTGATCGTTCACCAATGTTTAATGGTCGAATAAAATCAATTGGACCAAGATATTGCCCATCTATCGAAGATAAAATAAACCGTTTTGCTGATAAAGAAAGACATCAATTGTTTATTGAGCCAGAAGGTTGGAATACTTGCGAGGTTTATGTCAACGGTTTTTCAACATCATTACCAGAAGATATTCAGTTTAAAGCTTTGCGTTCAGTTGTTGGTTTTGAGAAAGTAAAATTTTTTCGTCCTGGTTATGCAATTGAATATGACTATTTTCCGCCAACTCAATTAAAGCATACTCTAGAAACCAAATTGGTTGAAGGTTTGTACTTTGCTGGACAAATTAATGGAACAACAGGTTACGAAGAAGCAGCGTCGCAAGGATTAATGGCTGGGATTAATGCGGCATTAAAAGTGCAAGAAAAAGAACCTTTAATTCTGAAACGTGACGAAGCTTATATTGGAGTTTTAATTGATGATTTAATTACAAAAGGAACTGAAGAACCTTATAGAATGTTTACTTCAAGAGCAGAATATCGAACGTTATTGCGTCAAGATAATGCCGATTTTAGATTAACTCCAATTTCGCATAAATTAGGTTTAGCATCAGAAAAGCGTTTGCGAAGAATGGAACATAAACTCAACGAATCTGAAAAAATGGTTTCTTTTTATAAAAACACAAGTATTTCTCCCGAAGAAGTTAATCCTATTCTAATTGCTAAGGGAACTGCAGAAGTCAACCAAACTGATAAATTATTTAAAATTTTATCTCGTCCACAAATTGAATTATCTGATATGTTGCAACTCGAAAAAGTCTCAGATTATATTGAATCTAATGATTTAGATCAAGAAATTTTAGAACAAGCCGAAATTCAAGTCAAATATTCTGGTTATATCGAAAAAGAAAGAAACAATGCTGACAAGCTCACAAGATTAGAAGATGTAAAAATTCCAGAATTTTTCGATTACGAGAAAATAAAATCAATGTCAATAGAAGCAAAACAAAAATTATCTAAAATTCGACCAGTTACAATATCGCAAGCATCGAGAATTTCTGGAGTTTCGCCAAGCGACATTTCGGTTTTATTGATTTATATGGGTAGATAGAATATTAGATATTAAACTTTAAATTTAATATCTAATATCTAATATTTAATATTTAAAGTTAATTGTTCCACGTGAAACTCATTCGTTAAGTCATGTAATCATTGAGTTTTTTGTTGATTTTAAATTTTAAATTAATTTAGTAGTCAGTATGTTCCGATAGGGACTTAATGTTGGTTATTCAACACAAACCATTTAAACCATCAATTTAATATGATAACTGAAAACAAAACCTTTTTCCTTAGTGTAAAAGACCATTCGGTTTCGCAAGAATTATTCGATTTATATCTTGATAAAAATCTTGATATGCTGATTACGCATCCACAGCCAAGTTTAGAGGATTTAGGAAAATATTACGACAGCCCAAATTACATCTCGCATACCGATGGTAATAAATCTTTATTCGAGAAATTATATCAAACAGTCAAAAATATAGCTTTAAAAAACAAACTAAATTTAATTAATTCTTTATCTGAAAATAAAGGAAAAATTCTAGATATTGGGGCTGGAGTCGGAGATTTTCTTGCATTCGTGAAACAAGATGGCTGGCAAACAATAGGAGTAGAGCCGAGCCAAAAAGCCAGAGAAATAGCAATTAATAAAGGTGTAAATTTTGTAAATGAAACCTCCGATTTAGAAAATAATTCATTTGACATCATTACAATGTGGCACGTTTTAGAACACATTCCGAATCTTGAATTTCAAATTAAAGAACTAAAAAGATTATTAAATCCAAATGGAACTTTAGTTATCGCTGTTCCAAACTTTAAATCATTCGATGCAAAATATTATAAAGAATATTGGGCAGCGTTTGATGTTCCAATTCATTTTTGGCATTTCTCGAAAACAGCAATTAAATTGTTATTCGAAAAAGAAAACATGAAACTCGAAAAAGTTTTACCAATGAAATTCGATGCTTTTTATGTTTCGTTATTATCAGATAAATACAAAACAGGAAAAATGAATTACATCAAAGCATTTTTCATCGGATTAAAGTCGAATTGGAAAGCGAGTAAAACATCAGAATATTCTTCGCATATTTACATTTTAAAAAACGCATAACTATTTTTTGCCACAAAGACGCCAAGACTCAAAGCAAAATAAAACAATAATATTTGAGCCATTATGGCAAACAAAATCATTCATAATTTGCTGCAAAATCACCAAAACTTAACTCAAAATAATATAATAAACTTCGAGTCTTTGTGACTTTGTGGCAAAAAAAATTAGTAAAATTGAAAAAAAAACTATTTTTGTAAAAAATCAATCTAAATGAAAAATTTAATTATAGTATTTGCATTTGCAACAGCATTAATTTCTTGTAATAAAAAAGAAGTAACCAAAGATAAAACCATCAAAACCGAAGTTGTAGCAAAAGCAAATATTGCTCCTAATGATAAAGCCGAAGTTCTAAAAACAGCCTATGTTGACACCAGCGAATTGATGAAAGATTATCAAGAAGCCAAAGATATCGAAGCAAAGTACAAAGGGAAAGCTAATGTAGCGCAACAAAAACTAGAAAGCGAAGCAGCCAAATTTAAAGCCGATGCGCAAAATTTCCAGAAAAATGCTCAAGCAAATGGTCAAGAATGGGCGCAAAAAAACGGTCAAGCTTTGCAGCAACGCGAACAACAATTACAAATGTTGCAACAGCAAATGCTTGAAGACCTACAAGTTAAAAGCGACAAAGAACGTGAAACAGTTGTCAACGCAGTTAAAAAATTCATTAAAGATTACGGCAAAGAAAACGGATATTCTTATATTTATGGAACTGGGCAACCAGCAACAGTGCTTTATGCCGAAGATAAATATGATATCACTAAAGAAATTTTGGACTTATTGAATGCTAAATATAAGAATCGTGCTAAGAAATAATCAAAACTTTTTTTATATTTGTATTAAAAACTATTTATAATGACAGCAAATCATCCACAATTCATCACTGATTTAAAAGGCAAAAAAATTTCTGCAATAATACCAATTAAAGAGTACAACCGAATTATTGAAGAGCTTGAAGATGCTCATGATATTAATTTATATGATGAGGCGAAAAAAGAAGATACAGGAGAACGAATTTCATTTGAGGATTATATAAAAAACAGAAAATAAAAATATGTCTAATTATAAAATTGTTTTAACTAATAAAGCACAAAAACAGTTAGATAAACTTTCAAATGATATTGCTGATATAATATTTGAATCTATTAATGGACTTAAAGTTAATCCTAGACCTAAAGGTTATAAAAAATTGAAAGGTCGAGATGGTTACAGAATTAGAGTCGGATCTTATAGAATTATTTATGAAATCTTCGATAAAGAATTAATTATTGATGTTGTTGTGGTTGGTCATAGAAAAGATATTTATTAAGTTTTATTTTTTTTAATAATTTTCTTAAAAATGCAATCCATAACCGAAGCCGCACAATTTACACTACAATTTATCAATCAAACCCAGAAATCGGTTTTTTTGACTGGCAAAGCTGGTACTGGAAAAACCACTTTACTTCGTGAAATTATTGCTACAACACACAAGCACACAGTTGTTGTTGCACCAACCGGAATTGCAGCGTTGAATGCTGGCGGTGTAACAATTCATTCTATGTTTCAGTTGCCTTTCGGCGGATTTATTCCCGATAATTCGGCACCACAATTCTCAGAAAGTTCCAAATTCGAAACCAAAGCAACCCTTCGTCGGCATTTTAGAATGAGCGCAATAAAACGTGCAGTTATTAACAATATGGAATTGTTAATTATTGACGAAGTCAGTATGTTACGGTCAGATTTATTAGACGCAATCGATTTTATGATGCAAACCGTTCGCCGAAAACCCGAACCTTTTGGTGGCGTTCAAGTACTGTATATTGGGGATTTAATGCAATTGCCACCAGTTGTTCGAGATGAAGAATGGCGCACTTTAAGAAATTATTATTCTGGAAAATTCTTTTTCAATGCGCACGTAGTCATCAGAAATCCACCACTTTATATCGAATTAGATAAGATTTTTCGTCAAACCGATGATCAATTTATTGCAATTTTAAATAATCTAAGAAACAACCAAATATCTAGAGATGATTTAATTTTTTTAAACGATTACGTCAAACCCGATTTTGATTTAAAATCCAATAAAGGTTACATCACTTTAACAACGCACAACGCCAAGGCAGATGCAATGAATGCACAAGCTTTGGAAAATCTTGAAGGAAGTGAAATTGTATATAAAGCTGAACTCACAGGAGAATTTCCCGAAAAAATCTATCCAATAGAATTTAATCTAAAACTAAAAGTTGGCGCACAAGTCATGTTCGTCAAGAATGATTTGAATCTCGAAAAACGATATTTCAATGGCAAAATTGGTGTCATAAAATCTATCGCAAAACAAGAAATTATTGTTCATTTTTCCGAAGATAACACATCAATAGAAGTCGAAAAATTCGAGTGGGAAAACATTAAATATCTCGTTAATGACATTACGAAAGAAATCGAAGAAGAAGTTTTAGGAACATTTGTTCAATATCCTATAAAATTGGCTTGGGCTATAACGGTTCATAAAAGTCAAGGATTAACATTTGATAAAGCTGCGCTCGATGTTTCGCAAGTTTTTATGCATGGACAAGCTTATGTTGCGCTATCAAGATTGCGAACCTTGCAAGGTTTGGTTTTATTATCGCCACTGCGAATGAATGGAATTTCTAACGATCAAGATGTGATGGATTATGCCGAAAATAAAGCATCGGAAGAAACATTGGCGCATTCGCTGGAGCGAGAAACCAAAAATTTTATTCATAATTACTTGAAGGACAGCTTCGATTGGCAAGATTTAACCCAAGAATGGCGCAATCATTATTTTGGATATAAAGCCGATTCTGAATTATCCGCAAAAGCGAAACACATTGATTGGGCAAAGAAACAGCTTGAAACAATCGAACAATTATTGGAACCATCGAGAAAATTTGTCAATCAATTAGATAGTTTATTTGCCAAAGAAAATGTAGATTTGGTTTATATATATGAGCGAATACAAGCAGCTTTTAACTATTTTTTGCAACCAATGGATAATTTGGTCTATGAAATTCTTTGGAAAATTGAAGAAGTGCAATCAATTAAGAAAGTAAAACAATTCTATGATGAATTGCTAGAACTCGAAGATTTGCAAACCAAAGCCGTAATGCGATTAATGAAGGCCAAATTGCTTATTGAAACCGTTGTTGCGGGCGAAACAATTTCGAAAGAAAAATTATCAAGCGAAGCGATAAAATTTTATAAAACCCGTAAACTCGAAACTATACGTGAAGAATTCAAGAAAATAAATGTTACTTTAATTGACAATTCTGATGATGTTGTGCGTTATGTAAAAGAAAAAAAAGCACCAAAAGAAGCCAAAAAATCTACAATTCTAGAAACTTTTGAACTGTGGAATTTAAAAAATGATATTGAAGAAATTGCCAAAATTAGAAAATTGACGCCAACTACAATCGAAGGACATTTCATAAAATTAATTGAAAACCAAACTATTACAATTCAAGAAATTTTAACAACTAAAAAAATAAACGATTTGCAATCTATTTTTAAAGATTACGAAGAAGATTCGCTAAATGGATTAATGGAAATGTATCCCAATCAATTCACGTGGAACGAATTAAAAATGTTTCGTGCAAGTTCGAAAGTTGTTTAAATATTAGTTGTAATTTTTTTTATAAAGTTAATCTTTCAAAATTTTAAAAACTTGCTTTTCTAGTTTGTCATTGACTATTTCTAAGAAATA
>JAYWGV010000064.1:0-31800 GCA_043778105.1 Bacteroidota bacterium | reverse complement strand
CTAGAGCTAGCAAGAGAAAAAATTAAAATCAATATTACACAATTCTCAACTCCCTCCCCCTCGGGGAGGGCTGGGGAGGGGAACAAATTAAAACTATTATACACAAATCTAAACTGTTTTCCTTGCTGCTAGAGCTAGCAATAGAAAAAATTAAAATCAATGTTACACAAGTCTCAACTCCCTCCCCTTTGGGGAGGGCTGGGGAGGGGAACAATACCAAATCATGAAAAAACTACCTACTACTTTTTTATTAAAATTATTTATTGTTTTATTATTTTTTACAAATAGTTTTAATTGTTTTTCGCAACCAACTATTAGTAGGCCGGTTGCGGGATCAAATCCCACCGAGCAATTTACAGTAATTTGCGCTTTTGATGATGGCATTAATATCAATAATAATTTTAATTTTTCTTATACATTCGCACCCGCCTCTTTTTTTGTTGGAACCGTTTTTAATTTATTAATTTCTGATGAAAACGGAATTTTTCCAAATACGCCTAATATTGTCGGAACATCTATTTCTCCAAACTCAACAATAAATAAGATAAGGTTTTTAGTTCCTAGAACTTTTATAGGCGGTAGTAATTTTAAATTTAAAATTCAAAGTACAACTACACCAGTTATAACAAGCCCAGAATCAAATGCTTTTGAAGTTTACTTTAGAATTTTTGTAGATCAATTTTCTATAAATAATTTTCAAAATTTAACGTTATGTGGTGAGACAGCTGGTAAAATCGAAATAGATGACCCAACAGCTGAACCTTCATCAATCAGTTATTTAAAATATAATTGGTACAGAAATAATATTCTGATACCAAATGAGAAAAAAACATCTTTAATGGTAAATTCTTCTGGAATTTATTATTGTGAAGTCGATTACGGCACCCAAGGTTGCACAAATTTAGGGCAACCAGGTACTAGAGGTGTAGTTTCAAACGAAATTACAGTCAACATTTCAACAGGCGGTCAAAACACGGTTATAACATCTAGCACCGGCAACGTCGTGATCGAAGGTGTTCCTGCAACACTAAGCACCGAAAACAATGAACTATTTTTTTATCAATGGTATAAAGACAACAACATTCTCGATGGTCAAACCACTACATCGCTTACAACCGATATTGAAGGAGAATATTTTCTTGAGATATATAGCGGCATTTGCACCAGCCGTTCCAATAAAATTTTACTTGAACTCAAAAAACCATCTTTGGCAACAGTTATTCCAAATTTAATTAGTCCTAACAACGATGGAGTGAACGACTTTTGGGAAATTCCAGAAATTTACAATTCGGGTATAGTTCCAGATCGAGCCAGTATTGCAATTCGTGATTCGAACGGTAAAATCGTTTTCGAAACAGACAATTACATCAACGATTGGCCTCAATCAGAATTTAATTTCGACAGCATTAACCCTGTTTTTTATTATACTATAAATGCCAAAAACGGAGACATTAAAAAAGGTACCATTACAATCGTAAAATAATATGAAGAAGAATATTACAATTACATATATTTTTTTGTTGGTCAATTTTTTAGCTTTTTCGCAATCCAATGGTGTAAAATCTTTTGAGATTCCTGCGCAAAATTCTCTAAAATTCAATAAGTTTTTAATAAATCCTACTTTTAGTTTTGTAAAAGAAGAAGATCCTTACATCAGTATTTTCAACAAAAGACAATGGTCAGATTTTGAAAATGCGCCAGTATCTTATTTATTGAATTATTCAACTAAATTCGCAGACAATAATGCGTTTTCTGTTGGTGCATTTCAACAAGACTACTCCATCATTACAAGTCAAGGAGCACTTTTGAATTATGCTAGAAATGTCGAATTCGATGAAGATAGTAATTTGACTTTTGGATTAAATTTATCTGTATTCAAAACCGGAATTAATACTTCTAAAATCATAACCAATTTCCCCGATCCTTTAATTGCCAATTTTCAATCTTCGACTATTCTTGCTATAAATCCAGGAATTAATTATGGTACAGATATTTTAGATTTTGGACTATCTGCTAAAAATTTAGTACAATACAATTTTTCAACTTCACAAAATGTCGCATTAGATCCTTTAAAAAGTTTTCAGGGTCATGTCATGTATACTGGTTATTTAGAAAGTAGCGATTTTTTAGACCAAAGTAAATTTACAGCATTAGCCCGTGTGGAAAGCCGAAGAGAACAATTGGTTCTATCAGGAAATTTATTGTTAGACATTCCGAATCTTGGTTGGGGACAGGCAGGATATAATACAATTGACGGAATTTCAGCTGGACTTGGTTTTAACATTACCAGAAACTTTTCTTTGGGATATAATTTCGATCGCGGAATTGGCGAAAGTGGTAAATTGGGTTTTGCTCATGAGTTTGTTTTGGCATATTATTTCAAAGAATCAGAAGAAAGAAGCGATGGCGGACCAATCTATGTCACCAAACCAGTGGTTGTTACTCCAGTAGAAAAAGTGGACAATGCCCAAATTCTTGCCGAAGCCAAAGCCAGAGCCGATGCCGAAGCTAAATTTCTTGCAGACAAACAAAAAGCGCAAGAAGCTAAATTAAAAGCAATTGCCGATGCGAAAATCAAAGCAGAAGCAGATGCAATTGCGTATGCTGAAAAACAAAAATTAACTGCTCAAGCTAACGCTGATAAAGCTAAAGCTGATGCAGAAGCAAAAATAATTAGTGATAGACAAAAAATTGAAGATGCAAAAGCCAAAGCAATTGTCGATGCTGCAAAAGCAAAAGCAGATGCGGCTGCCAAATTAATAGCAGATGCGCAAGCCAAAGCAAATAAAATAAAAGCCGACGCCGAAGTTGCAAAAAATAGAGCAATTGAAGATGCAAAAGCCAAAGCCGAAGCAATTGCTCAAGCAAAAATTGACGCAGCAGAAGTTAAAGCGCAAGCTGCCGCAAATGCGAAAGCATTAGCAATTCAACAAAAAGCTGAAGCCGATGCCGCAAAATTAAAAGGAGCCGAAGCAGCTAAATTATTAGCCGAAGCTAAAGCCAAAGCAGATAAAGAAAAAGCCGAAGCCGATGCAATAAAAGCTGCCGCACTTGCCGAATCAAATAAAGCCAAAGCCGCTGCAGCCAAAGTTCTTGCTGACCAACAAAAAGCAGATGCCGATATTGCCAAAGCCCAAGCTGCCACAGATGCTAAAGTTAAAGCTGATAAAATTAAAGCTGAAGCCGATGCCGCAAAATTAAAAGGAGCCGAAGCAGCTAAATTATTAGCCGAAGCTAAAGCCAAAGCCGATAAACAAAAAGCCGAAGCCGATGCAATAAAAGCTGCCGCATTAGCCGAATCAAATAAAGCCAAAGCCGCTGCTGCCAAAGTTCTTGCTGACCAACAAAAAGCAGATGCCGATGTTGCCAAAGCGCAAGCTGCTGCAGATGCTAAAGCTAAAGCAGATCAATTAAAAGCTGAAGCCGAAGCAGCAAAATTAAAAGGAGCCGAAGCCGCCAAATTATTAGCTGATGCCAAAGCCAAAGCCGATAAAGAAAAAGCTGATGCACTTGCAGAATCTAATAAAGCCAAAGCCGAAGCCGCCAAAATATTAGCAGACCAACAAAAAGCCACAGCTGAAACTGCCAAATTAAAAGCTGCCGCAGATGCCAAATTATTAGCCGAAGCCAAGGCCATTGCAGATAAAGAAAAAGCTGATGCAACCGCTGCTAAAGCACTAGCACTAGCTGATGCAGCAAAAGCTAAATCAGATGCTGCTGCCAAATTAATTGCTGATGCTGCCAAAGCCAAAGCAGATACTGCTGCAAAGATTTTAGCTGATGCTAAAGCCAAATCAGATAAAGAAAAAGTTGATGCAGATAACGCAAAAGCTAAAGCAGCTGCTGATGCCGCCAAAGCCAAAGCCGATGCCGATGCAAAAGCCCTAGCAGATGCAAATAAATCTGAAACGGACAAATCATTAGATTATGTTAAGAAAATCATCGATGAAACAACAAATAACTCAAAAGCATTATTAACCAAACTTGCTGCGACAGTTGATACCAAAGAAAAAGATTTGAAAGATTTAAAAGAAGAAAATGACCTAGGAGACAAAGGAATTGTTAAAGCTCCAAAACCTTTTCAAAGTGCTAGCGAAGCCAATAAAGCTTTGGAATCACTTAAAAACGAATTAACAGAATCGACCAAACAACAAGCAGGTTTCATTACTCAATACCAAGAATTGTTAGACGAAAGATTGAAAAAAGTAACCAACAGAGCCGATCCAGTCAATGTTTCATATATTGCTGCGATCAATAAATTGAAAGCCGACCAATTAAAAAACGAACAATTAAAATCTAATTTGATCACTAAATTAGACAAAATTAAAACTGACATTGATATTGAGAAAAAACGGAGAATAAAACGAGCAGCATTTGAAAGTGGTCAAAGCCGTTATGATAAAGATCGTGCAGCATTAAAATTAATTAAAGAAACAACGCAGCCGACCAAAACTACATTGTCTTCTAGTGATTTCGATTTTGGAGCCGATGATCAAAACAATATGCAGATTCTCAAGAAAATAGAAAACACACAACCTGGTTTCTATTTAATTTTAGCGGTGCACACCGATGCCTCGAAAAGAGACGCATTCTTGACTAAATTAGTATCAATGGGTGTTGTAAACGCCGATTTCTTTTTCGATATTGTATCTGGTAAATATTTTATTTATGCCAAGAAATACGAAAGCATAGACGAAATTTCAATAGCGATGGAAAACAAAGGCAAAAAACCGTATGATGCTAAAATGTTCATTGTCAAACTAGAAAACTAAAATATAAATTAAGTAAGTCTTAGCTTTAAGATTCTGTTAACTTGATATAGTAAAATAAGTAAATGTTTTGTCATTCCGACGAAAGAGGAATCTCATTAGTTGCTCACGTTCTATGATTCTGTTAACTTAATATAGTAAAATATATAAGGGTTTTGTCATTCCGACGAAGGAAGAATCTCATTAGTTGCTCACGTTCTATGATTCTGTTAACTTAATATAGTAAAATAAGTAAGTGTTTTGTCATTCCGACGAAGGAGGAATCTCATTAGTTGCTCACGTTATTGATTCTGTTAAATTAATATAGTAAAATAATTAAGTGTTTTGTCATTCCGAAGAAAGAGGAATCTCATTAGTTGCTCACGTTATATAATTCCTCCTTCGTCGAAATGGGTACTGTAAATAATAGATTTCATTACTAAATATTAAAAAAACCATTTAAAAATCACTTCAGATTTTTAAATGGTTTAATTTTTTATACTAATATGAATTTTGTAATTACTTCGCACTTTGCTTCGCCAATTCGAACTTTCACGCTCGGGTCAGGCTCTAATCTCCTTGGTCGAGATGACAAAATACTTTACATTAATTTTACTAATATTTCTTGATTTGAAATTCTAAATCAATAATTCTTTGTTTCATTTCTTTAATTCTATCTTCATATTGTTCTAACAATTTATCAGATAGATTATTAATTATTTGGTTTTCAATATAACCAATTGCATTATTATTATTTACTTGTTTTAACCTTATAGAATCCTTAAAATAGTCAAAGCCAACTTCAAATTCCTTGCAAATCTTGTCCATTAATAGAAAATCTATTTTTTTTGTTTCATCGCTTTCAATACTTCCAAGAGTTCTAGTTGCGATTCCAAGCTTTAATGCCAGTTCGCCTTGAGACATCTTTTTAGAATTTCTCAAGTTTTTTATTTTTGTTCCAATAGTCATAGTGATTTGTTAAAATTAGCAATTTATTGCTCAAATATAGCAAAATTCGGAATACTTAAATTTCTAAACATTAATAATTTTGTGAAAAATTTATTAAAGTAATAAATTTAGAAATTTAAAATCATAAAATATGAAAAACACATTAAAATTATTGTTGTTATTGTTGGTGCTTGGTTCTTGTTCGAATGAAAATGAATCAATTCCAAAAGAAAATGTTGCTGTCCAAAACAATCTTAGTTTAAAAGAGGGGTTGCCGCCAGCTACAGCTATTCCAAATGTTTATTCTGCTTTTACGATTGTGCAAAATAGTCTAGGTGGTAGCTTACCAAAAAGAGCTAGATTAAGAATAAATGATAATACAATAACAGAATTGTCTTCAATTAATTCTGGTGCAAATACTGTGGCAGTTTCAAATATTGGGGACGTTTATGTCGGTGGTTATGAAGAAGATTTATCAAATAGTTATTGGCCTAATTATACTAAAGGTAAAATTTGGAAAAATGGGTTGAATTATTTCACATCTTCAATCGGAGGGGAGGTTAGATCTGTTATTACCCAAAATAATGATGTTTATTTTATATTTGGAAATAGTGTTTATAAAAATAATATTGTATTATATAATTTAACTTGTCAACCATCAAATACCTGTTCATATGGGAACGTTAAACTTTATAAAATATATGTTTATAATAGCGATATATATGTAGTAGGGGGTGTTTCTTCGAATGAATGCGGTAAATATTCTGTTGTAGTATGGAAGAATGGCAATCAAACAAATTTTTTTATTCCACAAACTCAAATTTTTCCTGAGTATGATGCGCAAGTAGATGCAGCAATTTATGTCGATAATACGGGTGTTTATATAACTGGTTTTTTTGATGGTGGAGCTAAATTATGGAAAAATGGCATACAAATAGTTCTACCAACTACGAACTTACATGGAAGCTTTAGTAAAAGTATAACTGGTGACCAATCGTTTATTTACATCGCTGCAAGTTGCGACTACACGAACGATCCAAATGAAAATAACATGGCTGGTCGATTATGGAAAATGAACAAAACTACAGGCATAGTCACTACAGAAAAATTATATGTAGGATTAAGAAGTTGTGTCGTTTCAAATAATAGCTCTATTTATGTAGGTGGTTGGACGGGAATATGGAAAAATAATAGTATTTTATATCCAGATTATGGTAACTTCTCAAATTGTATTTATGTAAAATAAAAAAATTCGAAATTACTTGAAGATACTTTTTATTTAATTTCAAATATCAGATTTACGATAAAAATTTAGGTATTTTTATTGGTTATGTTCTAGAAAGTTGAGGGTTTTCATAATTTCTATAATATTTTGTCATTTCGACCATAGGAGAAATCACATTAGTTGCTTAAGTTATGTGATTTCTCCTATGGTCGAAATGACAAAAATAGTAGTTTCCTCTATTAAACTGCTAGTTTTCAAAATTTAGAATATTCTGTAACAGAACTAGAGTAATTAAAAAAACCATTTGAAAATCAAAAATGATTTTCAAATGGTTTTTTTAATTACTTGTCAGTATTTTAGCAAATTTTAATTTGTAGAATTCTCTACGTTACCTGCTCACTTTACATAAAATTCTTCTCGAATGTCAAAAGAGCGTTTTATATTTTCTAAATTCACTTATTTTCAAAGACTTATCAACAATTTTTAACGTTTTTTATCATAATAAATCACTAAGTTTTATTGTTAAATATTTTTTTATTTAAATTTTAGGTATTTTAAAAATGCTACAAACACCTATAAACATTCAATAAAACAAAAATTATTGTATTAAATTTAACCGTTAAAATTTTTCACATAAAAAAATATTTGTTAACATATAATTAGCTATCTTTAACCCCTATAAGTTAAATTAAATTTTGTCCCAAATGAAATTAAAAAATTACTCCTCGTTTCTTATAATTATATTTTTATTGTGCCATACTTCTTTATCAGCACAAGAAATCCCAAAAAAACAAAATGAACAGTTAGATACATTTGCACAGTTCATGGGCATAGCTGCGAGACCATATAATTTAATGGTGCCAAGACTGCCAGGTTTTGGAAATTTTCTAAAGGTCAAAGGAGATGTTTTGATTACGGGTAATCAAATTCTTAATCGTACCACCGAAAGTACAGCAGGTACCAATAGTGGAGATGTTGTCCCAACTTTAAACGCTAGTGGTCAACCCACCAACTTAGCAGCGTTAACAACAAGAGCCAATACTAATTATAACGGTGGTCTAGCAAATGACAGATTGAATTTTGAATATGTAGATATAGATGGAGATAATACAACTTTTAGTTCAAGCACGGCAAACCTAGAAATTAGAGATTTAACCAATAATACTCCAGGTACATTTTGTAAGAAAATAGTTTATGCAGGTTTATATTGGTCGGCTTATTATCCATTTGATAGAATAAACGCAACCTATAATTCTAATTCTGGATTTATTTCATCAGTTAAATATCCAAGAGTAAACACCAATTTCAATCAAGTTAAATTTAAAGTGCCACTTGGCACATACCAAACATTAACAGCCGATGCTTCAGCCGATTTAGCAGGCGAAGAAGATGATATTATTTTTAGTGGTTTTACTTATCCAGGAAGTGATGAAAATGCAAACAGTCAAATGTATGTATGTTATAAAAATGTAACCAATCTCCTTAAATCCCTAACGGATGCAAATGGAACTTATGCTGTTGCCGATATGTTGGCAACTAGAGGCAATGACCGAGAAGGGCTTGTTGGTGGTTGGTCACTTGTTGTTGTTTTTGAAAGCCCTAGTTATCCTTTAAAATATGTATCGGTTGTTGATGGAGCTAAACTTTTATACAATGACACTGGTGGGACACCACCTAATAATGAATTTGGCTACACCTTTTCAGGATTTAAAACATTGCCAACAGGACCAATAAATGCTAGAGTTGGTGGCGCTGCTCTTGAAGGCGATAGACCAACAAATAACGATTATTACAAAAATGATGTATTTGAAGTAAGAAATAAAGCAGGAAACTTCGTAAATTTAAGTAATGATTTAAATAGAGCGCAACCCGACTATCCTGATAACAATTTTTTTCAATCTACTATAACTCGCCCTAATAATTTTCCAAGCAAAAACCCTATAAATATTAGTCGGTCGCCAAATTGTAGTAATACACTCGGTTTTGATTTAGATATTGTCAATGTTGACAATATTAGTAAAAGCATTCTTGACAACACATCAACATCACTTGAAGTTAGAATGAGAACCACAGGCGATTCTTTTTCGCCCTATCTAAGTACTTTTTCGGTTGACATTGCCGATGCTAAAGTAATTTTAACAAAAGTTATAAAAAACACAAATGGCACACTTATTGCCAACGGAGCAACTCTTGCGCTTGGGCAACAATTTAATTATGTAATTGGTTTTCAAAACATAGGTACTGACGATGCAACCAATGTAACTATTACCGATGTTTTACCAGACAATGTTGTTTTTGATTCAACAACTTTAGTTTTGCCTGTTGGAGTAACATTAACATCATACAATGCTGTAACACGAACATTGACTTTTGCAATTGCAAATTCTTTGGTCGAGAAAAATGATTTTAGAACCGAATTTAATATTGAAGTTATTGTCGAAAAAGACTGTACTAAATATGAAGGGCCGTGTTCTAATATTATCAGCAATACTGCTCGAATGACCTATACCAGTAATGGCATAGTTACCAACTTGAACAGTGCAAATATTGAAACAACGGCAGGATGTATTTTGGAACCAACACCAAGTCCGACTGTTTTTAGTGTTGATACTAGCAGTTGTACATTTACAAAAACTGTTGTTTGGTGTAGTGGCAATTTAACTTTGACTGCGCCAGCGGGTTATGCTTCTTATCAATGGAGAAGATTAACGCCAACAGTCTTAACATTAGGTACAAATGCTACGCAAACAATAAATTCTGCTGAAACATTCAGTGTTTTATGCACGCCAATCGCAGGTTGTTCGCCTTTAACAATTACTTACTCAGTATTAAATGTCAGTTCGGCGTCTTTATCCACTTTACATCCAGTTAAAGAAATTATTAATGGTGGCGTTGCAGATACTGAAATACCATGCGTCAATTTTGGAACTACTACAAGAGTAATTGCCTTATGCGGTGATAATGATTCTAGATTAATTGCAACTGGTTTGACCGCTTTCGATTCTATTAAATGGCAAATAAAAAACACAACTGGTTGCTTACCAGCTTCTGCAAATTGTCCAAACACTACTCCTAGTTGTTATACTGATATTCCAGGTGCAACAGATCCAAATTTTCTTGCTAATACTGCAGGGGATTATCGCATTGTAATTAAATATAGCTTTCCAAATTCGTGTTCTGATACTAAAGAATTCTATTTCAAAGTAACCAAAGGCGATGTAAACGCTACTGCAACCAACACCGACATATTGTGTAATACTGCTGGTACAATAACAATTACTAGTCCTGTTGCGGCTAATTATGAGTACCAACTGCAAGGACCATTTCCTGCAACGACTTTAACAGCTTGGCAAACAAGTCCTAACTTTAATATTGCCGTTGCAAACCCTGGAACTTACACAGCTTTTATTAGAGTAAATCCTGCTGCACCCAATTCTTGCGTGTACAAAGTGCCGAACATTAGTGTGCTTAAAAAAACACTTGAATCAGTTATTACAGTTACCCAACCAAATTGTTTTGGAGAAACTGGTAGTGTTCAGGTTCAAGCACAACAAAATAGCACTCCATTGATTTATACTATTAGAAGCGGTAATGAGACTGGATCTGTTGTTCAAACCATTAATAATTCTTTTAATACACAAGAAACTTTCACAGGTTTGGGCGCAGGAAATTATACTGCCAGAATAGATCAATCGGGTTGTTTTACTTTTAAATCTTTCACAATATCTGTTCCATCACAATTAACAGCAGCTGCTGGTGCAAACAAGCCTTTTACTTTTTGTAATCCAGGCGAAATTGTTGTAACAGCTGGTGGTGGCACAAGTGGTTATTTATATTCAATAGATAATACGGGCGTTTTTCAGGCTTCGAATATATTTGCAATTAACGATTCCAACGCTCATACATTCAAGGTCAAGGATTCAAGAGAATGTGTCGTTACATCGATACCATTTACAATGCCATTTGCGGCCGCACCAACTTTTACGGTAACGCCAACCAACATTGTTTGCGACCCACAATCTGGTGCGTTGAATTTCACGACATTGACTAATCCTGGTGGTTTTACATTTGCCTATGAGTACAGCGGTGGTTGTTTTAGAACAACGCCAACCCCTTGGATTTCAAGTTTAAGCCCAACGATTCCAAATCTTGTTGCAGATTCTTACTTAGTTAGAGTAAAATGTACGCTTGGCACAGCAGTTTGCTACGTTAACCTTCCTTTAGATGTTAATGGAATTCCTGTTAAAATAAGGACACAATTTCAACCCTTATCTGCAACTGGTGGAGTTTCTGCTCTTGCGGGTTGTTTTAATGGCACCGACGGCGAAATTAGAATTACCAACCCACAAGGCGGTTCTGGAAATCCATTAAATTATTTATATAGTTTTGATGGCGATATTGCAGCTAATTACACTTCATCTAACAAAAAAGTTGTTCCACCAGGAACTTATAATATTTATATTCTAGACACCACTACTGGTTGTAAATTCAAAATGAATGTTACTGTATTGCCAAAACCAACACCTCCAACTTTTGCGGTAACCAATACCTCTTTTAATTGTAATGGAACGTCTACTGGTACAGTAACCATTACCAATGGTCCTAATTTTGCATATCAATATTTTATAAACAATAATGATACTCTTGGGTTTGTACCCAATCCAAATACCGCACAACCAAATGTTTTTTTAAACGTTCCTTGTGCAACTTTAGACAAACAAATTCGAATTGATTACCGCAGCACCAACATACCAACATTTAGTAATTTATTAAACGAAGATTTTGGGGTTGGGTCTAACACAGCTTTGCCTTCTAACACAATTGGTCCGGCATATTGCTATAACGACCAATGTTCTAGAATTTGTCCTCCTGGTGCAGACCAAAACAATAATTATTTTGATCGACTTGAAGATGGACAATATGTTGTAACACGTGCTATAATTCCTAACAATGGTGCTTGGTGGCCAGCTCGTGATCATACATCAACAGTTCCAAGTCCATCCAACCCAACTGGAACTTATAATCCAAACGGCAGATTTCTTGGTATCAACATTGGTGACGCCGCGGGCGCAAATGGTATTTTGTACAGCAAAAGAATTTTTAACGTACTAAATAATCAGGATATTATAGTAGAAGCTTATGTAACTAATTTATTGTTTCTTGGAGCTGGTGCCCCTGCGGACACTGGTTTTACTTTTGAAATTCAAACGAGTTCAGGGGTTGTAATACCTATTATAATCACTGACCCACTTTTTCCAGTTGATCCACCTTTATTACCTAGATCTAGCTCTTGGTTACTTAGAAAAGTTAAATTTAATCCAGGTATTGTTCCAGATGGAGATTATTTAACTTTTAATGTGCGGTCAGCAAGCACAAGGCGAGATGGTAACGACGCCGCCATCGACGACATAAAAGTGTACCAAATACCAAAAGCATGTATAACTTCAGAAACATTTCCTTTAAATGTTCCTTGCGACAAGAAATTTACAGCCAAAGTTGACAATGTTAAAAACGTTGATTGTTTTGGCACCAACACAGCAGCAATAACCATTTCTGCAGAAAATTTCGTGTCTGCAACTTCAGTTCCACCTAATAACAGTTTTGAATATAGTCTTACAGGTGGTACACCGCCATGGTATTCTTCCACAGTTTCACCAGTGGTTATTTCTGCCACATCGACGCCATCATTGCCTTTAGGTGCTGGTCTATATAACATTGTAGTTCGTTTTAATTCTACCGTTACTGGTTGTAGTGTCCCATTAACTGGAACAATTACACAACCATCTCAATTATCAGTTACTGCTATCAAAACCAATGCCACTTGTGCGACCAATGGTCGTGGCACAATTACTGCAACAGGTCTTGGTGGTTCGCCAGCATATCAATATCAATTGTTAAACAGCAGTTTGGCAGTTGTTTCTGGTTTTGGTTATGGTTCCCCAAATATTAATAATGGAACAGGTTTGTTTACTGGCGTGTTACCAGGTATTTATTTTGTTCAAATTAGAGACTCTAATCTTTGTATTCAATCTTCATTAGCATCGGTAACTATTGCTGCTGCTGATATTGTAGAAGTTAATATTAATTCACTTCCAATAAAATGTTACAATGCTGCAAATCCACCATCTATTACCGTAAGTGGCAGCAATGGTCAACCACCATATAGTTTTACAGTAAGCCCTCCGGTTGCACCTTTTATTGGAAACAATATTACTCTTCCGCCAGGAGGACCTTACACCATAACTGTTACCGATAGAAACGGCTGTACAGATACTATTGATACGTCTGTACCTTTTGCTTTAAGCGCAGTTGTAAGTTTAATTAAAGATTACGATTGTTCGGCAAGTCCTGCTGCTATAATTCGAGTAAGTATTTCTGGTGGTAATCCAGGTTATACTTACCAAGTTAGTACAGATAATGGAACTAATTATGGTACATCTAGTCCAGTACCAAGCAATCCTTTTGACTTTCCAGTCACTGTTGCTGGAGTGCCAATTTCTGGTGCAATTAAAATTAAAATAATAGACAGCGAAGGCTGTACATTTATTTCACAAACAATAAACATTTCTCCAAGAGTTGATGTACTTGGCACAGCTACACCAACAATTGCGACTTGTGGCAACAATAACGGAAGCGTAATTTTACAAGCAACCGCAGGAGCACCAGCGTTTACTTATAGTTTTAATAATTCTGCTTTTACAGCAACAACAAGTTATCCTCTTCTTGCACCAGCGACTTATCCATACAAAATTAAAGACAGTAAAGGTTGCGAATTTGCAAGTACTGTAACAGTAGGTGCATCAGGAACAATTACTGGTGCAGCCAATTTCTCGGCTTACACTTGCGATGCCAATTCGATAATTACTTTTACTGGAATGCCAGCCAATTCGGTTGCATTAGGTTATCTATATAGTGTAGATGGAGGTGCAAATTTTCAATCGAGTCCAATTTTTAATAATGGAGGTGCAGGATATACTGCTGGTACTTTTGTATGTATAATTAAAGACATAAACAATTGTCCTAAACCTGCAGGAATATTGACAATTCCGCCATTAAATGGACCAGTTTCTTCGAATATTGATTTTACTGAAACTGTTGCTGCAAGCTGCTCAACAATTCCTACATTAACTGCGACTGTTCGATTAACTGTTACATCTGCAAATACAATTTCGAATTATGCCATAATTTTACCGGCGAGTGCAATTACAAATGTTTCAGGTGCAACATCAGGAATATTCACAGGATTATTGGCTGGAACAACCTACACTTTTCAAGTTACCGATTCGAAAAATTGTAAAGCTACTAACACTTATACCGTTATAACACCAAATACAATCTCGGTTGCTGGAATTAAAACCAATGTTAAATGTAAAGGAACAAATTCTGGAACTTTAAGTTACACGGTTTCTAACTTCTTACCAGGAACTTACAGTTATGCAATAACAGGCTTAACTGCAGGAACAACGGCTATTCCATCTCAAACTGGTCAAACTTCGCCAACAATTAGTGGTGGTATTTTTAATACTTTAGTAGCAGGAACTTATAGAATTGTAGTAACAAGCACCCAAACAGGTTGTAAAGATGATATTGATTTAACAATTGCCGAACCAGCAATTGCACTAACTGCAAGCAACACGCCAACAACGATTAAATGTGCAACATCAGGTTTTATTGGTGCACAAGTACAATTAAATGGAATAAATGGTGGAAGTCCATATACTTATTCGTTATTATCGCCATCAAATGCATTAATTTCTGGGACTAATGGACTTTATACAAACTTAACTGCAGTAGGAACTTACACCGGATCAGTTACTGATAATTTTGGTTGTACGGTTCAAACTACATTTACACTGGCCGATCCAGTTGCGCCAGTTGCAACTGTTAAACAAACAACATTGTGTTTCAACGGAAGCACAGCCGATGTTGTTATTAATGTAACGGGCGGTCTTGCGCCATATCAATATAATCTTGATAATGCAGGTTTCCCAACCTTAACTTATAATAATATTTCGCTTGATGGTTTCAATAATTTCATGTTGCCATTATCGCAAGGTTCTCATACTATTATTATTCGTGGCGCCAATGGTTGTATCTTTACAATTCCAGCATTTACAATTCAGCCACAATTGTCGCTACAAACAACTTTTAAAGATACAGATTGTTCTACAAATCCTACTGCGAATATAAACGGAACTATTACTGGAGGAACTGCACCGTACAGATATCAAACAAGTACTGATGGAACAACATTTTTACCAGCATTGCCAACCGCAACAGCTGTGACTGTAAATCCTTTTACTTTCTTGCCACCAACACCAACAGGCGCAGCGGTAACCTATATTGTAAGAGCAATTGATGTCAATAATTGTGTAGCAGATTCTTTACCAATAACCATCAACCCAATTGTGGCAGTAACTGGAAGCAATGTTCCACCGACCGATGCCACATGTGGTGCTGCCAACGGAACAGTAACTATTACAGCATTAACTGGAACACCACCGTTTACCTATAGATTTGACGGAGTTTCCCCTTTTACTTATACTTCAACAAATGTTTATTCAGGTGCTGCAGGTGCGCATACTTACCAAGTAAGAGATGCTAAAGGTTGTACATCAATTACTTATAATGTAACAATTGGTTCGCCTGGCGCAGTAACTGGCACAGTTTCATCAGTTGATTTAACTTGCGATGCAGGAACTGGAACAATTACTTTTGCAACACCAACAGCTGGAACAGGACCTTTTACATATAGTATTACTGGAACTTCTGGAACTTTTGTAGCTACAAATATCTTCGGAAATCCAACACCATTAACACCTGGCACTTATGTTTGCGTAGTCAAAGATGCGTTTGATTGTACTTATACTTTAGACACAAAAACAATTAACCCAATTAACCCACCTATAGAAATTGGTTTTACACAATCAAACTCTATTTGTACACCAACAGGAAATTCTGCAACGGTTACATTAGCGGCAACATTTACAAATTCAATTGTTAAATATGAAACCATTGCGCCATCGGTTGCGATAATTAATAATAACTTAGTAAATCCGTCTAATCCAAATATTTTCAATAATTTAGCTTCTGGATTATATACTTTCCAAATTACAGATTCTAAAAACTGTAAAATACAAAGAACTTTTGTCGTTACTCCGCCAGTTCAAATTGCTGTTTCTGGTCAATTAATTAGTAATGTAAAATGTAGGGGAGAAGCAACTGGAGCCATTAGATTTAATGTTTCATCATTTGCGCCAAATTATTCGTACACAGTAACCAGCCCAGTTTTAGCTACACCATTTACTGGTGCTGGAATAATTATTGGAGTACTTGATTTTCCAAATTTGTTAGCAGGAACTTATACAATAACTGTTACCAGCTCGACAGGTTGTACAGCAACCGATTTTGTAGAAGTGACTCAGGCAGCAGTTGCTTTAACAGCGACACCAACATTTACACCATTGCCTTGTCCAGTTGGTACAGCTTCAATCACTGTCAATGCTAGTGGTGGAATAGGTAGTTATACTTATGTTTTAGACAGACCAAGCCCACAGCCAAATGTTACTCAAACTTCGCCAAATAATGTTTTCACTGGTTTAACTTTAGCTGGATTGTACACCATAACAATTACAGATGCAGCTGGTTGTGTTATTACAAGAGACGTTACTATAACAGCACCAGTAAGTCCTACGGTTTCTGTTGATGCGAATACTTTTTGTGTAACGGCTGGTTTAGCCAATGTAGAAGCTACTATTGTTGGAGTAAATCCACCTTTTGAATATTCATTAGACAATGGCACGTTTGTAACAGTTACTGCAAATCCATTTACTGTAAATGTTGCGCCAAGTGCTGCACCACATACTATTAGAGTAAAAGACAATTTACAATGTGTTTCTTTTGCAACAAGTTTCACAATTAATCCAGCAATAACAGTTACAACAACTTTAACTAATGCAAAATGTGATACCTCTGGAAATCCAGTTGCTGCAGTAATTTCAGGAACAGTTAGCAACGGTTATCCGAATTATGGTTACCAAGTCTATTATTCTGCTACTTTACCAGTTTTGCCATTGCCAGCAGCGACAGTGTTTTCTCCGGCAACTCCAATTGCATTGGGAGCAGGTATAACGAATTACAGCTACGCAGCAACTTCTGGAACAGCTTCTGGAGCAGGTTATTATGTTATTAGATTTACCGATGCCAATGGTTGCAAAGTAGATTCGAACCTAATAAACGTTACGCCATTAATTCCGATTACCGAAGCAACACCAATTGTTACCAATGTAATTTGTAATGGCGATGCAACAGGTGCAATTACAATCGTGCCACAAGGCGGAAAAGCACCTTATGAAGTTGATTTTAATGGAGCTGGAGTTTTTAGCACCAATTTATCATATTCTGGATTAACTGCTGCCAACCCATTGTTAACAGGCACAACTTATCCTTATATTATTAAAGATGCAAATGGTTGTTTAAAAAATGGAAGCGCAACGGTTATGAATTTGTATGAGAAGATTGCTTTTGTCACTGGTGTAAAAGAACTAACATGTGTTTTGAATGATCCAACACCGGCAAATGGAGAAATTTGTATTAAAAACTTAACTGGTGGTTTACCTCCATTTCAATACATTTTAAATCCGACTAATGGTCAACTGCAACAAACTTTTACTACGATTTTAAGAGAAGATCATTGTTTTACAGGTTTAGAGTTTGGTTATTTTAATTTGACTGTTGTTGACGCTAATAATTGTACAATACAAAATAATAATATATTAATATCATCTCCTCCTAATGATTTATTTGTAGATGCAATTAATGTGCCAGCTCCTTCTTGTACACCTAATTCTGGTTCAATAATTGTGCGAGCTAAAGGTTCAGTTGTTGGACCAGGACAATTGTGGTATTTTGCAATTCAACAACCTGGTGGATTGACCTTTCCTAACCTAGCTTTTAATTTAGGAAACTATTTTCCTCCTACTGGTGCGATACCTTCTGGTTATTATGAGTATATTTTTACGGGATTAACAGCCAACGAACTTTATCAATTTGTTGTTTATAGTGATACGGGTAAATGTTATTATTCAGCAATCGCCAATGATGAAGTAGCATCAAATTCACCAATAAAAGGTATTACCACGGCCAATAATGTTACGTGCATAGGTAGCAATGATGCTTCGGGTAATTTAACTGTTCAGAATTTTGATGGAACTTCGTTAACTTATCAACTATTTACTTCGCCATTAAATGTTGCCGTAGGCGCATCAGTTACTTTAACAGGACTTACGCCAAATGTTCCGTTTACAATAAATAATATTGGTATTTTGCCACCTGGACAATATTCTTTCTTATTGATTGAAAATGCTGGAGGAGCATATGCAGGTTGCCAAACCAAATCTGATATTTTTAAAATTGTTGATGCTCCTGCACTTTTAGTATTACCTGACCCAATAGCTACAAATGATAATTGCCAATTAAATGCAGGAACAATCACAGCTGTGGCTTCAGGTGGTTCAGGTGGTTTTCAGTATAAAATTACACCTGATAGCGGCATTGCCAGTCAAGGTCTATATTCAACTACTAGTATTTTTAATGTTGAGGGTGGCCCTTTTCCTGTAGGAATCACATATAATGTCGATGTGAAAGACGCAACTGGCTGTGTGAAAAGTAAGTCTGTAACTGTTTTTTCAACTCCAAACCCACAAGTTACTTTAGTTCCAGTTACAGACCAATGTTTATATGACGGTTCAATTTATACTTTTACAGCAACAGCTTCAGATGGCGTTGCACCATACACTTTCTCTATTAATGGTATTGTTCAAGGTACAAGTGCAACTGCTGGAACTGCTGTACCAATAACAGTTAACAATTCAGGTACTTATGTTGTCACTGTTACTGATTTTAATGGATGTACAGGCACAGCTTCGGTAACTATTTATCCGCCAATATCGGTTTCGGCTGTTGAGGTTCTTGCAACAACTTGTCCATCAAATAATAATGGACAAATTAAAATTAATGCAACTGGTGGTTCAGGTTCATTTACTTATTCGATTGACAATAATCCTGGCGGTTTGATTACTTTTAATGCTACTGGATTATCTTCTAATAATATTTTAGCAGGAGTACCGTACACAATTACAGCTACTGATACCGCTTCTCCATTTTGTTCAAAAACTTTTGGTATTCCATTAACACAAGCTCAACCTGTTGTTTTTAGTCTAGATCAAACTTCAGTTTCTTGTAATGACAACGCCAATGGCAACAACAACGCCAATGGAACAATTACAGTTACTCTTGATCCAACAATGAATTCAGGATCTTATAGTTATCAAATAACGAATGGACCTCCAGGTTATGTAGTTGTTCCTGCTGTTTTTTCAAATGTTTCGCCGTATGTTTTTACAGGTTTACAAACTGGATTATATGAAGTTACAGTAATATCTGCGAAATTTTGTCCTGCCGTATTAACTATAACTGTTGGTACACAACCATTAGTTACAGCTGCATTACAACTAGGTACACCAGCACCATTTAATTGTACCACAAACACAACAACATCAATAATTATCAACGCAGGTGGTGGTGTTGGGGGTTACACTTACAGCATTGATGGTATAAATTATTTAGCAACAAACACATTCACTGATATTCCAGATACAGGAACAATCTTGCTTCCGCAGGTTATTAATTATTATGTTAAAGATGCCAATGGTTGTATTGCAACTAATTCGGTTACTTTAACGCGATTAAACAAAGTTACAGCGACTGTTGCCTTAAATGGCGCTGCATTGACTTGTTTAGCAGGCGAGCAAGTAATTGTAAATGCTATTAATGGTTCAGGAAGTTATGAATATGAATTATTAGGTTCAGGAATTCCAGCTGGTGCAAGTAATTTATTCTCATTGACCAATGCAGGAATTACGCCTAAAACCTACACTTTCGAAGTTACAGATTTAACATCGTTTTGTACGACTTTTGCGACTTATGTAGTAAATCCGTTGCCAGTTTTGACTGTTAATACTTTAAAAACAAATGTAGTTTGTAATGCTGCTTCGACTGGTTCTGTTACTTTCACGGTTACTAATTTCATTGGAACTTATAACTACGGCATTTATAAAGATGGAAGTACTACGCCGTTTTTCCCAATCGCAAGTTCTAATGTTGGAACAGTTTCGATACCGAATTTGCCAGCTGGAAATTATGTTGTTACAGTTTCTAATACGCCATTGTGCGATAAAACTTCTGATCCTATATTGATTACGCAACCAGATCCGTTACAATTAAATCCTGTTACTAACATTGCACAGAATTGTCCGCCATCGGGCGCAGTTGTAACTGTTTCTGCTCTTGGCGGAACACCTGGTTATACTTATGCATTTGTAGTTGCTGGTTCGCCTGCACCAACATTGGCAACTCAATTCCAAATTGAAAATTTTGAATCATTGAATTTTGCAACTAGCACAACTTGGGATGTTTATGTTAGAGATAATCTGGGTTGTATTATTGCAATTCCGTTGACAGTTACAATCACAAAAACACCAGATCCAACAATTACTTTACCTGCACAAGTTACAAACCAGTGCGATTTATTGGCAACAAGTTTAATTTTCACGCCGGCAGTTGTTGGTTCTGGAGGATTGGGAACATTGACTTATTCAATTGACGGTGTAAATTTCTTCCCTGCTATTCCAAATATTCCATTTCCAACAGTTATTACAACAGTAACCGTAACTGTAAAAGATGCGAATGGTTGTATTGCTACTGACAACGTTATTGTATATCCAAAATTAGGAATCGATACAGACATTATTAGACAACCAACTTGTGTGCCACTTAATGATGGCCAAATTAAAGTTATCGCAAGTGGTGGTTCTGGAAATTTTGTTACACCGCCAATAATTAGTCCATCAGCAGGAACTTTTAATCCTGTAACAAATACTTTCTCAGGATTAACTTTTAATGTTGACTATACAATTACAGTAACCGATGCTATAACCAATTGTACAATTATCTCTGATATTATCAGATTAACTGAGCCATTGAACCCAACGTTTAATGTAATTCCAACCATAGTAAAATGTAATATAAATGGAATTCCATCTGTAGATGGAACTATAAAAGTTACTTTAACAGGCACTAATTTAAATTCTCCATTTTCTTATCAATTAACAGGTGGACCAACAGTTGTTGCACCTTTTGTTACAAATGCTTTGACACATGAATTTACAGGTTTAGCAACTGGTATCTACACAGTTCGCGTAACTTCTAATTTGGGTTGTTTCATATCACCAGATACTACCGTTAATGTTGGTGCGCCACAAGCTTTCACAGCAACTGCAGCGGCAACTGCATTCTTGTGCGACACGAGCAATACGCCACAAACAGCAACCATAACAATCACGCCACAACTGGCTGGATTGCCTGTGTTGCCAGCAGGATATACATTCAGTTTGAATGGTGCTGCTGGAACATTTGGTTCAGAAAACACTTTCCAAATTATTGACAATGGCTCAACTCAGACATTTAGTAATTTATCTGTGAAAGATGCTAATGGTTGTGTAACTGTTGTTGCGCCAGCGATTGTAATTTCTCCTTTACCGAAAATATTATCTGCAACTGTGGCTTTATCTACAACAGCTCTTGAGCCAAGATTAGCTTGTAACAAAGGCGAAAATGTTGTAATAACAGTACTTCCAGCCAATGCGCTAGACTATTCTTACAGATTATTGCCAGCAGGATTGCCGCAAACGTCAAGCGCTTTCACATTGCCTGATGCAGGAAATTATACATTCGAAATTACAAATACTCAAACATTGTGTACTTTCCAAACATCTTATGAAGTTTTGCCTTTGCCTGAATTAGGTGTACAAATTATTGCTACACCAGTAATAGACTGTAATGGCGGAACAAGTCAGTTGACATTTGCGGTTAGCAATTATACTGGAGCTTACAATTACGAAGTTTTCTTAACTACCGATTTATTTAATCCAGTACAAAGTGCATCAGCAAACACAAGCACACCAACAATAACCGTTACTGGATTATCAGCTGGAAATTATGTTGTAAAAGTTACCGAATTGGCTGCTCCACGTTGTAATGCAACATCACTTTCGGCTAGTTTGGTTCAACCAGCAAGTGCAGTTGTCTTGACTTTGGTTTCTAATACACTTGCCAATTGTAATGTTGGTGCAATAGTGACAGTTTCTGCAAGCGGTGGCAATACTGCTGGTGGTTATACTTATGCATTTGTTCAAAATGGTGCATCGCCTGCAGGTTTATATAGTTCATCTGCACAAGCAACTTTAGATTCAGCAATTAATTTAAATTGGGATGTTTATGCTTTAGACGTAAATAATTGTCCATCGAATAAACTTGATGTAACGATAGCTAGAACACCAAACCCGGTAATAACTTCATTTGGTCTTCTTGCAGATAATAAATGCGATGCCACTGCAACATTTTATTCTTATGCAAGTTCAATAAATGCTACTGGTTTTACAACGAGTACTTCACCATTGACTTATTCGTTAACAGGAGCAACACCATTTTACACACTAGCTGATTTACCGCTGGTGCCTGTACCAACAACTGGATCAGTTGTTTATCAATTGACTGTAAAAGATGCCAATGGTTGTACTGCAACATCAACGGTTGGTGCGCAATCGCTAACGGTTTATCCCCACATTAGCTCGACAAGCACAATTACAACTTTCACAAGTTGTGACCTTGTAGCTGTTATTCCGACTGGTGTAATTACACTTGGCCCATCTGGAGGATCAGGTTCGTTTGTTGTATCAATGGCAACTCCGCCTGCAACAGCAACGATTGTTGGCAATGAAATTTCAGGATTGCCAGCCGGAACGCATGTTTTCACTATTAGAGACTTAGTAACAGGTTGTACCAAAAGCGTTACAGTTATTATGCCAATTCCTACAGCAGTTACACTTGCGCCATTTGCAAAAACTGACGTTACATGCGACGGTGGAACAGACGGAACAATTACGATTAATTTATCGACTTTGACCGGTGCCAATCCTAATCCAGTTTATCAATATGCGATTATTTCAAGTAGTAGTAATCCTTTATTAATACCATTTAGAGCAAATCAAACTAACAATACGTTTTTAAATTTACCAGAAGCGACTTATATTGTTGAGGTTACATCTGGAATAGGTTGTAAAACACAACAAATCGTGACAATTAATGATCCAGATATAATAGTTGTTAACTTGCCTGCAATTACACAATTTGGTTGTGCAACGACCAATATTGGCAATCAAGCTTCTATTCTTGTGAATAATGTTGTTGGTGGTTCAGGAACTTATACTGTCTATGAGTTTTCTAACGCAACAGGCGTTGTTCAAACTGGAACTAACAATTTATTGAATATTGCAAATCTTTCAGGTGGAATATATACTGTAAAAGTATTTGACAATAAAGGTTGTTCTGGAACTTCTTTATCAATAACAATTGCTCCGTTTATTAAAATTGATGTTGCAACGGTTACTATTGATCGTCCAATAAGATGTAATAACCTAACTGAGAAAATTATAGTGAGTCAAACAGTTATTTTCCCATTTGGAGTGCCTAATGTTCCGCCAATTATTGATTATACGATAGTTGGAATTTCAGGTACAATTTATCCTGCAACTACTAACAATTCTGGTATATTTGATTTATTGCCAATCGGTAAATACACAATAACAATAAAAAACACAGCAACTAATTGTTTTTTAACAATAAACCATTTCGTAAATGATCCTAACGTATATCAAGTAATAATAGAAAATATTGTTGCGGTTAAATGTAATGGTGGTTCAACAGGTTCTGCGACTATCAGAATGGTAAATGGCGCATTATCACAACCAATTCCAAATGAAAACTTGCCAGTTGTGGCAGCACCATTCCGTTATATTATTAGGAATTCGCTTGGAGTTCAAGTTCAATCAGGAAACTCTGCGAGTAATTCGACTGGAATAACTCCAATTACTGGGTTAGCATTCGGCAATTACACTGCTGAGTTGACATTGACTTCAGATCCATTTATGTGTAAATCAAGTTTTATATTTAGCATTTCGCAGCCTGCTCCGCTAACAGTCGTCGCAGCGCAAGGATCACTTGTTGGATGTAGTCCAAAGAGAGGTTCAATAATATTAACAACATTAACTGGTGGAACACCTTTTACTAATGGAATTGATGCACCTTATAAAGTTGAATTGATCAACACAACTCCAGTACTACTTGGTGCTGGTCCATTTGCAGGGAATTCGATTACTTTAGAAGAGGGTATTTATCAAGTGCTTGTAACAGACGCGAACGGTTGCGTTCCGAATCTTCCTACATTTGTCACATTGGCTGCGCCGACTGCTATTTTAGCAAATGTTACAGTTGCGCAATCAACACTTAATTGTCCTGGTGACACCACAACAATCAATGTAACGGGAGTTTCTGGTGGACAAGGCGGTAATTACACTTTTAATTATTTTGATGCGTTGGCAGTAGGCGGACCTTTAAAGCTAGAAGGACCAACATCGGCCACATTCTTTGACACAGGTGCTGGAACTTATACAGTTTTGATCGAAGATGGTTTGGGTTGTAGTAAACCTTTTGGACCATTTACAATCAACAATCCAAACTCAGTTGTACCATCAATAGTTTCAACGCCGCCAAGTTGTAATGTAGATGAGCAGTTTACTATCAGTGCAACTGGTGGAACAGGTCCATATACTTATAGTTCTAACGGTGGCGTAACTTTTTCTACGGTGAACTTACCTGTAACTTTTTCAGTTGCACCAGATGTAAAATATGATTATGTGATTAAAGATAATTTAGGCTGTATTGTAAACATTTCTAGAATATCTCAAAAAATCATTCCAATATCACTACTATCAGAAAATCAAACAAATATTACATGTTTTGGTAGCAGTGACGGAAGCATTAAAGTTAAAGCACAAGGTGGTTTAAGTGTAGATTATTCTTATAGTATTGCAACTACCTCAATAGCTACTGGTCCAGTTGTTTCATTAGCCACCAATACAACTGGTCTTTTCGAAAACCTAAATTTTGGTGCCAATCTTGGAGTGTATTATATTACTGTTGTTTCGACCAATAGTTGTCCAGTTGAGTTCCCTTTTACTTTATTGCAACCAAAAGAATTCATTGTTATTCCTGATCCAGTAGATGTAAAATGTTTTGGAGACAACGACGGAAAGATTATTTTAGAAATTGAAAATGCTTTAGGTAATTTGCAATATGCAATTTCTACATTAACCAATTCAACCGGTGCCAATCAGTTTATTAATTTTTCAGGACCTGTTATTCAACTATCAGCTCCAGGAGTTATTCCAGTTAGAACAGGTATAAGATTTACAATCTCAGGATTAGCCCCTGATAGTTATTTATTGCAGGTCAATAACGTATTCAATGGTTTGGCAAGTTGTCCATACAGAACATTAATATCAAACCCAATTGTTATTGATCAACCATTTGAATTAAATTCTAATTTGGCAGGTGTACTTATTTTGAATCAAGAACTTTGTAAAAATGATAAAGACGCAAGTTTCTCAATTACTATTACTGGCGGAACTGCACCTTATTTTGTTAGTTTAGATAATAATGGCACAGGAACTTATGTCCCAGCAAATGTAACAACAGTTGGTTCTCCATTTGGACATATTTTTACAGGATTAGAAGGTGGGCCACATAAAGTGTATGTTCGAGACAGTAATGGTTGCGTAATTTTACCTTATGTTGTTGAATTACTACAATCAGTATTCTTAAATCCAGTTGTGACCCAGTTTTATCCTTGTCCAGAGGACGAACCAAGCATTAAAAACCGTATCCTTATTACAGTAGATCCATCAATTAATCTTGCCGATGTTACATTTAGCATTGACGGTGGTTCATTTGTACCAAGCAATGATCCTTTAGGTTTCAAAGCCGAGAATTTGACTGTTGGAACGCATATTTTCGAAGTAATTCATAAAAACGGTTGCAGACAGCCAAAAGTTCCAAATAATAAATTCGAAATTAGATTCATCGATCCATTATCTTTAAAATTGACCGATGGTAATTTGAATCAAATCATTGCAATAGCTGCAGGTGGAGTTGCTCCATATAATTATTCGTTCAACGGTGTTTCGACTGGTCAGGACAATACTTATATTTATGATAAATCTGGAAATTACAGTGTGACAATTGTCGACACCAGCAATTGTAAATTAACGGTTACAAAACCATTTAACTTCATAGACATCTTTATACCGAATTTCTTCTCTCCTAATGGCGATGGCGAAAATGATGGTTGGAGCCCACAAAATACTTTCAATTACAAAAACCTTGTGTTCTATGTATTTGACAGATATGGCAGAAAAATTGTGTCGCTAAAAGAAGGTCAACAATGGGATGGTAAATATGAAGGTGCCGAATTGCCAACAGGAGATTATTGGTACATTGTGAAAACCGAAGAAAGCAGTTCGAGAGAGTTTGTAGGTAACTTTACATTATATAGATAACATTGAAGTGGTTTAAACTTTTTTCAATTGGTTGCAAAATTGTCTTTTTGCCCCATATTTCGGATTTTTTTTATTCGATAGCGATGCTATCCAATAAAAAAAGTCCAAAATCTGTAACAAAAATCCTAATTTTTCACTTCAATTAAAAAAGTTGAAACCACTTCTTTTAAAAAAATCAGTAAAAATCATGCTATCTAAATTTAAAAAATCAAAAATGAGAAATATTATAACCATAATATTATTGTTAGTAGTTACCAAAAGCATTTGTCAAGAACTAAATGTGCCAATTTTCACGCAGCAATTGGCAGACAACCCGTTTGTTGTATCGCCTACTTATGCAGGAATTGGCGACAATGTCCGCATTCGTGTCAACGGTTTGTCACAATGGGTTGGTATAAAAAATGCACCGCAAAACCAAGCCGTTTATGCCGACATGCGAATTGCAGATAGATCAGGCGTAGGTATTTCGCTATACAACGATAAAAACGGATTTACGCGTCAAGCAGGAGCTAAATTTTCGTTTGCCCAGCACATTATTCTTGATTATTATTCAAGTCAGTTTTTGTCTTTTGGTTTATCATATAATTACAACAATTTTAGAATCGACACCGATGAATTCAACAAAACAATTTTTGACCCAAGCATTACCAATAATAGGTTCAATGCCAATAATAACTTCGATTTAGGGTTTTTATATAGAAACAAATCGTTTTTCACAAGTTTTAATGTTGCCAATTTATTAACCAAGGATATTGAGAATTTTCGAGGAATCGAACCTAATTTATTGAGAAATTATCAGGTTTATTCAGGCTATACTTTCAACACCGATTTGGTTGAAGGATTAGAAATTGAGCCATCAGTTTTTTATCAATATTATCAAAGCGATAGACGATCGACAACCGATATAAACCTGAAATTGCGCAAGAAAAACCTCGACGACAATTATTATTGGGCAGGAATTTCGGCTCGTTTTCTAAATGATCAATCGCTAAAACCAATTATGATTGGACCAATGGCAGGAATGAAACAAAAGAATTTTTTCTTTGGATATTCCTATTTGATTACAACCAATGAATTGTCGGGTTTCAATTCTGGCACACACATTTTAACGCTTGGATTAGATATTTTCCAAGGATTAAGCAATTGTCCTTGTACACAATACATGACCAAAGATTCCTATTAAACATTATTTCTAAATTTAAATTTATCCTAACAGTTGCGTTGCGGCGAACTGTTAGGTATTTTTGTTTAATGATTAGCACGAAATGTTTGGCAAAAATTCTGACACGAATTTCACGAATTTTTAATTTTTAAAATTTAATGACAATAATTATTATGTAGATTTGTGCAAATATAGCAACTCTTGATTAATGCAAATTAGTGAAATTCGTGTCAGAATGTAATGGCACAAATTATAATAATAGTACCGAGATTTGTGCAATCATAGCAACTTTTGATTAGTGTAAATTTGTGAAATTCGTGTCAGTTTTTCGATTTTTTTTAAATAATTTTAATTCAGTTCAATTGTTACAAATAAATAAATACATAAAATGAAAACCTTAAACGACTTCAATTTCAAAGACAAAAAAGCCATTATTAGAGTAGATTTTAATGTGCCGATAGACGAAAATTTTAATGTAACCGATGCAACAAGAATTGAAGCTGCAAAACCAACAATCGATAAAATTCTAGCCGATGGCGGAAGCGTAATCTTAATGTCGCACCTTGGTCGCCCAAAAGGTATAGAAGAGAAATATTCATTAAAACACATTTTGAATAAAGTTGCTGAGGTATTAGGGAAGCCAGTAAAATTTTCAGAAAATTGTGTTGGCGAAGTCGCTACTGCAAATGCCGAAAATCTTCAAAATGGCGAAATTTTATTATTAGAAAACCTAAGATTTCATGACGAAGAAGAAGCAGGAAATGCTGATTTTGCTAAACAACTAGCCAGTCTGGGCGACATTTATGTAAACGATGCTTTTGGAACCGCACATAGAGCGCACGCATCGACAACCATAATTGCACAATTTTTTCCAGATGCAAAATGTTTCGGATTATTGATGGAAAAAGAAATCGTAAGCCTTAACAAAGTGCTAAAAGACAGCCAGAAACCAGTTACAGCAGTTTTGGGCGGCAGCAAAGTTTCATCGAAAATCACAGTTATAGAAAACATTCTAGACAAGGTTGACCACATGATTATTGGCGGCGGAATGACTTTTACATTCGTGAAAGCACTTGGCGGAAAAATTGGAAATTCGATTTGCGAAGACGATAAGCAAGATTTGGCACTAGAAATATTGCGATTGGCAAAAGAGAAAAATGTTCAAATTCACATTCCAGTTGATGTTGTTGCTGCCGATGATTTTTCGAATACAGCCAACACCAAAATTGTCGATGTTCGAGAAATTCCCGATGGTTGGCAAGGTCTTGATGCTGGTCCAAAATCGCTAGAAAATTTTAAAGAAGTGATTTTAAAGTCAAAAACAATTCTGTGGAATGGGCCTTTGGGTGTGTTCGAAATGCCAAGTTTCGCAAACGGAACCATTCAGTTGGGCAATTTCATTGCAGAAGCTACTCAAAACGGTGCATTTTCATTAGTTGGTGGCGGCGATTCGGTTGCAGCAGTAAAACAATTTGGATTCGAAAATCAAATGAGCTACGTATCGACAGGTGGCGGTGCAATGCTCGAAATGCTTGAAGGAAAATCATTGCCAGGAATTGAGGCTATTTTGGGGTAGGAATTTTTTGATATTTTTATAAAAAAAGCACTAATTAGTAATAGTTTGTGTTTTTTTGTACAATAATGTATTTTTAAATTCTAGTAACCAAAATATCAACGCCGTTCAAATTCTGGTTCTTTGTCAATCGGCATGGTGTTGCCGTAACCTTTGTGCGTCCCCGTTAGTCTGAGTTTTAGAAACCACTGAAGCTAGTGCGAGCGTCCCGCTCGTACCCATTATCAAAGTCAATTAATATCTATTTCAAGAATTGTATGGTCATTGTTTCCGTAATTTCTAGCACTACTGTATTTCCAATCTATAGGTTCGGTTACAAATCCAAATTCAACAGGATTATTGTGAATATAATTTAATTTTTGCTCGAAAACTTTTAAAGACCAAATTTCTATTGGTTGGTTATTTTGTTGCCAGAACTGTCCGTGTATTACATTACTATTTTTCTTCCCAGTTCTTTCGAACATCCAAAGCATCCATTCTTTTCGAGATTCCTCGGGATTCTCTTGAATAGTTTTTAATAATTTTCTAGCTGTAAAACCCTTTAAATCTCTTATTAAACCAGATGGGTCACCTAATGCTGAACGAAAAATTAAATGCACATGACTGTGCATAATGCAATAATCATAAATTTCCATTCCTTTATTTTTTCGACAATGGTTTAAAGATTCTATAAAAGTTGCAAAATAAATATCACGTGTAAAAACATCTATCCAATTTACAGTTGCAAAGCTAATAAAATAGGCGCCCATCTTTTCGTGGAATTTGTATTTTCGACTCATAAGTTTGTTTTTTTAACAAATCTAAATAAAAAAACTACAACATTTTTATTTGTTGTAGTTTTTGTTTTGTGTGCTTGTGTTAGTGGGCACAGATTGCAAATCTACGCTATCCGTGCGAAAAAATAAACTTTAAATTTTAAACATATCTGCGCCATCGGGGGCTATCCTTGCGAAAATAAAAACTTTAGAATTCTAAAAACATATCTGCGCGATCGGGGTTCGTGCGGGAGCGGGGCAAAAAACGGTATCAAGTTTTTATTCTAAATTTATTAAATCTTTAAATTCATCGATTTCGAAACCTCCTTTTTTGAAATCTTGTAGAGTTTCATTCAAACCCCAAAATCGTTTTGCACCAGTTCGTTCTTCTATATTAAAATAATACTTATTCTCAGAAATTAATGAAACGAAAAATACTGGATTAAGTAATTGTTTCATCGATAAAATTCCTAATTTCCATTTATAATTATCTTGTTTATTCAAATAATCAGCAACTAAAACCAGAAAATTTAATTTATATTTATTATACTTTCTTTTGTTTTTTAGTTCTAAAAAAATTGCATCTATTTCTTTTTCTGTTATAAATCTTTCATCATTCTTGTATGGAATGTTTAATCCATCAAATAGTTCTTTTTTAAGTTTTGGAATGTTTTTATTTAGTTCTTTAATTATTTCAATGTTTTTATCATAAAACGGATTCATATTTTCGTTCGTTGGAAAATATTTTTCTTTTGTCCATTTTTCAATATCTGCTTTGTCTTTGGTTAAAAGGCTTTTGCCAAAAGCATTGACAGGAATAACAAGATAACTGCAATCTTTTAATTGATAAATAGCACTAAAATTAGTATGAATATTTTCAAGAAAGATTGTTTCTGGATGATTTTTCAAATCACAGGCAGTTTTCCAGTCGATTATTTGTGCGTCCATTCCAATATATTTAAATGTTAATATAAAAATTAAGATTAGTTTCATTTTGTATTAATAACAAAGTTAAGTGTAAATTTACCACCAATAAACGCATATTGTGCCCAATAATGTGTCAAAAGAACATTTTGCGTCATTGCATAATTCTTTAAATTTTGTGTTAACGTAATATTTGAGGTCGTAACCAAAATCAATTCTCTTACTCCAATATTTTTTGCAGCTTGAATCTGTGTTCTAATTTGACCACCAAATGAGCCTAACCCAATATTGTTTTTAGTTGCTTTTAATTCATAAAAATTTTGTAATTCATAGAACGAAGTCATTTCAACTTGCTTAGCATCTCGAGCACTATATTTTATTCCAACATAATCAGGAACAGTATAATCAACTTCTCCTTGAAACTTTATAGTGTTTTTTTGAATTCTGATAGGGACAAATTTATTATTATTCAATACGAATTCTTCAAATAAATTTTCAAATTTTGCACCAGCTCTCTGTTGCAGTAATCCTTCAGAGCAGTCTTGACAAGAAGTGTTTTTAAACCAATCTAAAAATCCACTTTTTGTTAATGGTTTATAAGGACTTTTTTGTTGATTTTGATCCACAAGGTCGGATGAAACAAAACTATGAACCTCAACAGGATTATTGTTATTAGCAACATCTTTTTTGCCGCCGCCGCCTAAATTTGTTGGTATTTCTATTGTGGGAGAATTAAAACCAACATAGTTTGAAGCCTCGTCCCATGTGCTTCCATTATTAACCAACCTGGCAGCTGTACCTAAAAAATGGGCTGCTCCAGAACCAATTAATTTGTAACCTAACAATACTCCTGCTGGACCACCGACAACAACCAATATCGCACCAGCAACAATTGCCAAACCAGACACCAAATCACTCCAGGTAAACTCTCCACTTGGGTCTGTATATTTC
>JAYWGV010000063.1:0-32170 GCA_043778105.1 Bacteroidota bacterium | reverse complement strand
GATATAGAAGTCAAACCAACTATAAAAGGCATTCAAGAAGGTCGTGACGAGGTTTTGGATAGAGCTTTAAAATTTATTGAAACTGGTAAGTAAATTTTAAAAAAGCCTCAATAAAAGCTATGCAACAAGAAATCGAAAAAATCGAAAAATTTATTTGGAATTCATTCGAAACGGAAAACAGAATTGGTCTTTTTGACGGTTTAAGTGGTTTAGCATTGTTTTATTATTATTTAAACGAAGCCCACAAAAAAGATGAACACCAAAATAAATTAATAGCTATTGTTGAAAAAATTGATGATTTATTAGAAAATAATTATCAATTAACCTACTGCACTGGTTTGGCGGGTTATGGTGTAATGTTACTTAAAGTGAAAAGTGAAAATTTAGAAATTGACGAAAGTTATTTTGAAAATATTGATGATTTATTACAAGAACAATTACAAGACTTTAGCTACGAAAATAATTACGATTTTTTTCATGGCGCAATGGGCATATCGATGTATTTTATAGAAAGATACAAACACAATGCAAGTAATGAAAATGTCAATCGAATCCTAATTGAATTTACAGTTACATTTATTGATAAAATCAATGCCAATTTAAATAAAGTTCTTGAAGCAACATCTGAAGAACGTGGTGCTTTTTACAGTTTTGGTTTGGCTCATGGTGTAGCTAGTTACATAAACCATCTTATTTATTTAAAAAATCATTTTTTAGAAATTGATTTCAAAATAGACTTAAGTCTCAAAACTTGTATTGATTTTTTATTTGAATATAAAAAAACTGTTGACAAATCTAGATTTTTTTACCCAAACGTTTATTGCATTGCAGAACAAAAATGTATTGATTCCAGACTTGCTTGGTGTCAAGGCGACTTAGGTATTGCCAATGCTTTGTTCAATGCCAGCCAATATTTAAACGATGTCAATTATTATAACCACGCAAAAGAATTAATGGAAAATGCATTAAAAATAAATAGACAAGAATCAGGTATAAACGATTTTGGTTTGTGTCATGGCTCAAGCGGTTTGATAATTCAATACTTTTTAACTCAAAATAAAAATACAGGAATAAACTTCGATTCGCACATTAAAGATTGGTTTGATTTTATTAAAATACAAACTAACGATTATGAAAATTTCTTATCATATAATGTAATTGAAAACAAAAATAATAACGAAAACAATGTATTAGAGGGTGCTGCTGGATTGGGCTTAACAATACTAACTTTAAACTATCAAATTGACACTAAATGGTTAGAATTGTTTCATTTGCATTAACTTTTCTCAAATAAATTTATGGAATTTTTCAATCATATTATTAAAAGGGTTAATAATTTTTCTATTCAATCATTTAATAAAAATCAAAATATTTTAGAGTTTTTTAAAAAAAATGAATTATTTCAACTTGCAATATTACATGCATCTGAAAGTCTTTATGAAGCAGTTTTAAAAGATAATGACGCAAAAACAATTAGTTCCTTAAAAAAATATTTTAAAAGAGCTCATTTTAATTCAACTCCTTTTGGGGTTTTTAGTAGCGTTGGGATATTAAATTGGTCGGACAAGACAATTATAACTAAGGAAGATGCTGTTTATTTAACCGTAAAATATGACAACAATTTTTTATCAAATGCCTTATTGTCAAATTTAGAAAATGATTGGTTAAATAAAAAATACACTTTAAATCCGACCGTAAGCTTATTAAACAATAAAATTAATTTTTATAAATCAGTTTTTTTGAAAAACGAATCTTTAAAACAAAATTATATAGAATTAGATTATGATGATGATTTGGCTTGGATTATAAATAAATTTAGAAGAAAAACACCAATTTTTGAAATTAAAGAAGAAATATTATTAAACGGATTTGCTGAAGATGATGTCAATGATTATTTATACAATTTAATTGATATTGGGCTAGTTATTGAAGATTTTTTGTTTACGCCATATAATTCAAAATTATTTGAATCAATTAATATATTTGATTCGAGAATAATTAAAAATGAGTTCAGAAGTTTGAAAACCGATTATGAAATACAGCAACTAAAAAAACTTTTAATTGAAGACCGATTAAATTTTGGTTGCAAAGAAAATAATATTAAAGATTCTCATTCGATTAACTCATATGAAACTGCAACAGGAAAATTAGATAAAGACACGCAGAAAAAAATTAATAAAATTATTGATTTTACAATTAATTATAATTCAGCTGCAAAAAATAATAATATTTCAATTAATAAATTTATAGAAAAAATAAATGCTAATTTTAATGAAGGTTTTATTGCACTAAACAGAATTTTTAACCCAAATATTGGATTAAAATATACCGCAAATGAAACTCCAACCTCAATTAAACTCCATGAAGAATTACAAAAAATAATTTTAGAACGTGATAATAAATTTGTAAATATTATATCTAAAGAAGCAAATATCGAAGTTAAAAAGAATAATTTACCCGCATCTTTTAGCGTTTTATTTGAAAGGTTAGTATGTAAATCAACTGGGAAAGAAATACTGTATTTACGAGAAATAGGTTTCGAATCTGCATTAAATGTTATTTCAAGATTTGACAATATTACCAAAAGTGCTTGCGAAGAAATTGTTTATTTTGAAAAAGAAACGAATAAAAATCAATTAATAGCAGAAATAAATTTTATAGGCGATCTGCGATCGGTAAATATTCGTTCGCATAATCAATACTATGATTACAATATTCCTATAAATACAAGTTATATTTTGGACTCTAAACAAATTTTTTTGTCAGATTTATATATCCATCTAAACAACAATAATTGTTCAATAGTTTCCAAAAAACATAAAAAACAAGTTATTGTAAGAAGAACTAGTGCAGTAAATTATCATACACATAATTCAGAAATAAATGCTTTTTTAATAGACTTTTCCTTAAGAAACGAAGAGATTTTCGCAATAAATCTCAATTTTAATGCTTATGAATTTCAAAAAGAATACATACCAAGAATTTATTTAGATGATGACGTTTTATTGCATCCAGCACAATTGCAAATTATTAATAATAATTCAAATTTTGAAGATTTTAAAAATTATCTAAATCAAGAAATTTTGAAATTTGAATTTACTACAATTGTAAGTTTGACTGATAGTACAGGCACTTTAATTTTAGATACTAAAATTGATAGTGATGTAATGATTCTTTTAGAAAGCATTAAAAACAAAAAACGAATTTATGTTTCTGAATTTCTTTATGAATCATTTTTGCCAGATGTCGTAAAAGATAATGAAAATTTTGCTCACGAAATTGTCGTAAGTATCAGAAATCCATATTATCATCGTGAAAGTTTCGATTATTCTAACATTGACATTGTCGCTAATCAAGAAACTAAAACACCAATTATCGATGATTGGTTATATTTGGAAATATATTGCAACGCTTATGCAGATACCGAAATTTATAAACACATTCAAAAAATAATTCTATTAAAAAACAAGTGCGAATTATTCTTTTTTGTAAATTATTCAAACCCAGATAGACATATTAGATTACGTTTTAAAACAAAAACATTAGCTAACAAAAAGTTTATAATTGCTAAGATTCATGAATTAAAATTGCATAATTATATCAGTAAATATTTAATTGTTCCTTACGAACCAGAAACTTACAGGTATGGTGGCGAAGAAATGATGAATTTGTCTGAAGAAATTTTTAATCTTGACAGTCGTAATTTTTTAGAAAAAATTATTTGTAATGATTTAGAAGTAAATGAGTTAAAAATTATTGCAGTCTTAAAAATAAAAAATTACTTGCAATTTTTGAATTTTTCGTTAGACAATTCAATTGATTATTGCGAAACTAATATCCTAAATTATTCAAAAGAATTTGAATTAACCGCTCAACTTCGAAAAGATTTTAATAAAGAATTTGCCGATATTAGAATTGAATTATCAAATTATCAGTACAATAGTTTCTTGCAAAATCCTGATTTTAGAGAAAGTTATTTGCAACAATTAAAAGTCAGTAAACCAAATATTAATTTAAATACTTGGCTTTTAATTCACATGAGTATGAACAGGCATTTTTCAGAAAATCAAAGATACAATGAGCTCAAAATTTATTATTTAACAAAATGTTATTTGAATCAACTTAAATTCCAAAAAAGCAAATAATATTGAAACCTTTCCCAACCTACCAACAATCCGAATCCAAAGACTGCGGTCCAACTTGCCTAAAAATTATTGCCAAGCATTTTGGCAAAACAATTAATATTCAAGAGTTGCGTGACTTGTCCGAGACCAACCGCGAGGGCAGTAACTTGCTCAATATTAGCGATGCAGCCGAGAAAATTGGGTTCAGGAGTTTGGGTGTAAAACTTAGTTTGCAGGGTTTGCAAGAAGCACCGTTGCCATGCATTTTGCATTGGAATAGCAATCATTATGTGGTGCTTTATAAAGGCCCCCTATCCCCCAAAGTTGGAATTTTCAACAAACTGCTGAAACATGACCTGAAATACTACATTTCCGACCCAGCAATTGGGTTAATATCATACAAAGAAAAAGAATTTCTAAAATTCTGGATTGGCAACAACGCCAATGAGGATACCGAAGAGGGTATTGCATTATTATTAGAAACTACTCCAAAATTTCACGCTCAAGACTCGTCACCCTCCCCTTCGGGGAGGGCTGGGGAGGGGATTGGTTTCGGTTTGCTATACCAGTATGTCTATCGTTACAAATCATTTATTGTTCAACTTGCTATTGGTTTGCTTGCGAGCAGTTTACTCGATTTAATTTTTCCGTTTATAACACAAAGTATTGTCGATGTTGGCATTCAGAATCAAAATATCAATTTTATATACTTGATTTTGTTTGCGCAATTGTTTTTGTTTTTTGGTAAAACAGGTCTAGAACTCATCAGGAGTTGGATATTGCTGCATTTATCGACAAGAATAAACATTTCGTTAATTTCGGATTTTTTTATTAAGTTAATGAACTTGCCTATTTCGTTTTTCGATGTCCGCATGACGGGCGACATCATGCAACGCATTAACGATCACCACCGCATTGAGCGCATTTTGACAACATCGTCGCTCAACGTCTTGTTTTCTATGATCAACATGGTTATTATGGGCGGCGTTTTGGCATATTATAACCTGAAAATATTTGCAGTGTTTTTTGCGGGAAGTTTCTTGTATTTTTTATGGGTAATATTGTTCCTGAAACGTCGAGAAAAATTAGATTATAAGCGTTTTAGCGAAGTGTCGCAAGAGCAGAGCAAAGTCATTGAACTGATAAACGGCATGCAAGAAATAAAGTTGCACAATGCCGAGAAGCAAAAACGTTGGGGTTGGGAGTTTATTCAAGCCAGATTATTCAAAGTTTCTATGAAAGGTTTGGTTTTAGAACAAACCCAAAACATTGGCTCTAATTTTATTAACGAACTCAAAAACATAATCATCATTTTCTTATCGGCCAAATTGGTTATCGATGGTTCGATTACTTTAGGAATGATGCTTGCAATAAGCAGTATTGTCGGCAGTTTGAATGGTCCAATTATTCAGCTTATTAATTTTATTCGTGAAGCACAAGACGCCAAAATATCATTAGCCAGATTGTCTGAAATTCACGAAAAAGAAGACGAAACCCAAAACTCAGACTCACAAACTAACGAAATTCCAGAAAATTGCGATATTATCATAAAAGATTTAAGTTTCCGGTACATCGGCTCGGATATTGCTGTACTTGAAAACCTTAATTTGACAATTCCAGCCAATAAAGTAACCGCAATTGTTGGTACAAGCGGCAGTGGAAAAACAACGTTAATGAAGTTGTTGCTGAAGTTTTATGAGCCGAATAGTGGTGAGATAATCCTCTTCCCCAGCCCCTCTCCGAAGGAGAGGGGAGCCGTTGTAGAAAATGCTAATGCTGATAAAATTTGTCAAGAAAATTATATAAAAAACGAATCAAGAAACACATATCCACCAACGGCTCCTTCCCCTTTGGGGAAGGTCGGGTTGGGGAACATAACCCAACGCGCTTGGCGCTCGCACGTAGGCACAGTCATGCAAGAAGGTTATATTTTTAACGATACAATTGCCAACAACATAGCAATTGGTGTAGATATTATCGATAAACAAAGACTGGTTTATGCAGCTGATGTTGCCAATATCAAGGAATTTATTCAAGGTTATCCTTTGGGTTTTAATACCAAAATAGGGATGGAAGGCATCGGAATGAGTACTGGACAAAAACAACGTTTATTAATTGCACGAGCAGTTTATAAAAACCCAGAAATGTTGTTTTTCGACGAAGCCACATCTGCGCTTGACGCCAATAACGAAAAAGAAATCATGCAAAAATTGGATGTTTTCTTTAAAACAAAAACCGTCGTTGTTATTGCTCACAGATTAAGCACTGTTATGAACGCCGATCAAATTGTAGTTCTCGAAAAAGGTAAAATTATTGAAATTGGAAATCATCAAGAGCTTGTGAAACTGCAGGGAAGTTATTTTGAATTGGTTAGAAATCAGTTGCAGTTGGGAAGTTAAAAAGCCCCCTAACCCCCAAAGGGGGAATTAGCAACTTGTAAATAAAATTTTTTACATTTGATAAAATCAAAAAAAATGACATTAATTATTGATAAAAATTATCTGCAAAACAAGTTAAATTTAAACTTGATAAAATAATTAATAAAGATAAAAATATTGGTTTGCGAAAGCATTTTGAAATGTCTAATGAGAAAACAGATGCGTTAGAATTTCAAAAAAAAGCAAGGAATGAATGGAATTTTCAATATTGAATACTGAATAGTGAATAGTGATTTTAGAATTTAAAAATACGAATAAATAAAACCAAAGTGTCAGAAACAAACTCCCACGTTCAAAATCCAGACTTCCAACTTCGAAGCGAAGAGGTTCAGGAAATCCTCACTCGAGCACCCAATTGGATGATTCGATGGGGAACTGTCTTGATTTTTGGAATAATTATCATGTTATTTTTTGTGTCATGGCTTATAAAATTTCCTGATGTTATTAGCACTCAAATTGTTATTACCACCAACATTCCACCAGAGAAATTAATTGCCAAAGTTTCTGGGAAAATTAAAGCTATTTTGGTTGTTGATAAAGCTGTTGTTGCCACAAATGAACCATTGGCAATTATAGAAAATTCGGCAAATTATTTAGACGTATTCAAACTTTCGAATGCTTTGACTGATGCAAATGAATCAAAATCAATAAACTTAGATGATTTCCAAAACGCACAATTTGGCGATATCGAAAGTGCATTTGCAATTTATCAAAAAGAATGTATTGCCAATAATTTGAATAATGATTTGCAACCGTTTCAAGTTGATGGAACGGCTCAAAGTTATGAAGCTACTCAATTAAAAGAAAGATTGAATTTATTAGAATCACAAAAAAGTATCAATCAAAGTGAACTTGCTATTCAAAAAAATGATTTAGAAAGATTTGAAACTTTATACAAAAAAGGCATTATTGCCACACAAGAAATCGAAAAACAAAGATTGGTTTATTTGCAATCGCAAAAAAATTATAAAAGCGTTTTAAGTTCAATTTCGTCATTGAAATCATCATTGATTGAATTGAATAAAAACTCTCGCACTACCAAAATTAATGAAAATAAAGAAAACATTAATTTAGAAAGCAATCAAATTCAAGCGTTTTATGCAGTTAAAAAAGCCATAAAAGATTGGGAAATGAACTATGTTTTGCGGTCATCAATTGCTGGAAAAGTTAGTTTTTTACAACTTTGGTCAATAAACCAAACTGTTAGTGCTGGCGATAATGTTTTTGTTGTAATTCCAACAATCAAAAGTGACTTTATTGGCAAATTAAAAGCACCAATATTAAATTCTGGAAAAATTAAAATTAATCAGGACGTGAATATTCGATTGGCAAATTTTCCTGATCGTGAATTTGGAGTGTTAAAAGGTAAAATAAAGAATATTTCGCTCACGCCAGATAAAGACAATAATTTATTAATTGATGTTATTTTGCCAAACGGTTTGCAAACTTCTTATAAAAAACAAATAACTTTTCAGCAAGAAATGTCTGGAATAGGCGATATTATTACCGAAGATTTACGACTGGTAGAAAGAATTTTATATCAGTTTAGAGATGTTTTTAGGGGATAATTTATTTTATGACTATACTGAACTACTACCAATAAGACTGAATTTTTCATTGCTTCGCCAGTTCGCACTTTCAGGCTCGGGTTCGACGATAGGAAAAATCACATTACTCGAGCAACTAATGTGATTTTTTCTATCGTCGAAATGACAAAACTATTCAATTTTTATTTTAAAAAAACTTTGGTGCAAGTTACGGATGGTCACATAACTTTATACTAAATCTTTCAACTCAGCATTAAAAAAACGCATTAAAGTGTTTTTAAAATTTTCTATTTAAAATAAAATTTTCTAAGAAATTTCTTGTCCTAGCCGTGATGTAAGGGAAAATCCTTTAGAGAGAAAAGCTATTTTTTCTTGATTTTAAAGAACGACCAGCGGAAGTTCCTTTAAAATCTTTGAAAAAAAGTTTTTGGAACTAAAGATTTGGAATGATAGCGCGATTAGCTTCAAAAAAAAATCTAAAATTACAACCCAAACTCCTCGGTATCTTGCTCGATTAATGTAGTATCACGAACTCGAGCAACTCGAATGCAATCTACATTTATAGAAAGATTTTCTGGTCTTTTGAACTCGTCTTTAGAAACATTTAAATCTTTATCGGCGTAGCATTTTTTCATGTAAAGTCCCCAAACTGGCAATGCCGATGCTGCTCCTTGACCATAAGTTATACTCCTGAAACGAGCTGAGCGATCTTCGCAACCCACCCAAACTCCGGTTACTAAATTTGGAACCATGCCCATGAACCAACCGTCTGATTGGTTTTGTGTCGTTCCTGTTTTGCCTGCAATTGGGTTTTCGAAAGCGTAAGGGAATCCTGTCATTCGGTTGTATCCGCCACCGCCAGTGTACCTAAGTCTTGCGCCCGAACCTTCTTCGGTTACACCTTCGAGTAATTTAACAACTGCAAATGCAATATCTTTATTTAAAACATCATGCGAAACTGGCAACGGTTCGTAAATTGCTACACCGTTAGCATCTTCGATTCTTGAAATAAATTGTGGTTTCATGTAAACGCCTTCGTTGGCAAATGTGCTGTATGCGCCAACCATTTCTTGAACTGTAATATCTACTGCGCCCAAAGAAATAGATGGTTGTATGGGAATTTCTGATGTTACTCCTAATTTTTTTGCCATTTCTACAACAGCCTCTGGACCAGTTTTATCGATTAATTTGGCAGAAACTGTATTTATTGAGTTGGCTAGTGCTTTCTTTAAAGTAACAATTCCTCTATAACGACCATCAGAATTGTGTGGTTGCCAATTGGCGGTTACATTGTGACGACCTTTGCGAATCATAAATGGTCCATCGATAATTGTATCGCATGGCGACATGCCAAGTTGTTGAATTGCAGTTGCATAGACAAATGGTTTGAATGTCGAACCAACTTGTCTTGTGCCTTGTCCAACATGATCGTACTGAAAATATTTATAATCAATGCCGCCAACCCATGCTTTGATATTGCCTGTTTGTGGTTCCATCGACATTAAACCGCATTGCAAGAAATGTTTGTAATAACGAATAGAATCGGTTGGTGTCATTATCATTTCTTTGTCTCCTTCCCAAGAAAAAACAGTCATTTTGGTTTTTACACCAAACGATTTAATTATTTCCTCATCAGATTTATCTTGGTCTTTCATGACGCGCCATCTTTCTGATGCTTTCATGGCGGCCATCATTATGCGGTTGGTTTCGGTTGTTGAAATACTCAAGAATGGCGCATTTTTATTTTGTTTGGCTTCGATAAAAAATTGTTCTTGAAGGTTTTTCATGTGTGCTTTGACAGCATCTTCGGCGTGAAGTTGCATGCGCGAATCGATTGTGGTGTAAATTTTTAGTCCGTCGCTGTAAATGTCATATTCTGTTCCGTCGGATTTTTTATTTTCTTTGCACCAATTTTTCATATAATCTCGTAAGAATTCTCTGAAATAAGTTGCTGTTCCGTCCAAATGACTTTCTGGATGAAAATCTAGAACTATTGGTCTTTTGGAAAGTTTTTCTTTTTCTTTTTCGGTAATTACTTCATTTCTAACTAATTGACCTAGAACAACATTTCGTCGTTTTTCTACTTTTTCTGGTCTTTTTACCGGATTATAAAGCGATGGATTGGTTAACATTCCAACTAACATCGCACTTTGATCGATTGTTAAATTTTTAGGTTCTTTAGCAAAATAAACTTTTGCGGCCGATCGAATTCCTACTGCTGTATTTACAAAATCGGCTTTGTTCAAATACATTGCTATAATTTCTTGTTTAGTATATTGTCTTTCTAAGCGAACGGCAATTATCCATTCTTTTATTTTTTGTAGAATACGCAAAGGCAAAAATTTTGAACCTTCGCCATGAAATAGTAATTTGGCCAATTGCTGTGTTAATGTACTTGCGCCGCCATCTTTACCAAGGTTTACAACTGCTCGTAATGTTCCACGAGCATCGATTCCTGAATGGTCATAAAAACGTTCGTCTTCGGTTGCGACCAATGCTTGAACAAGGGTTTTAGGTAAATCTTTGTATTTTATTGACGTTCGGTTTTCATTATAAAATTTACCTAAAACAACGCCATCGCTCGAAATAATTTCGGTAGCAAGATTCGAATTTGGATTTTCTAGCTCTTCGAATGATGGCATTGAACCGAAAAATCCCCAAGATGTGAATAAGAAAAATAAAAATACGCTTGCCAATCCGACTATAAAAAATTTCCAAAATTTACGTTTATAATGATTGATATCTTTGGTTATTATTTCTGATGTTTTTTTTATTTTGGTAGCCATATTTTTTTTTAATTTGATTCTATTCTAAAACCAACTTCTGTAATTCCGTTTAATTCTTTTTCGCCTTTTACTTTTCCGTTTTGACGAATAGCTTGTTGGATTTTGACTTTGTATTGCCCTTTTTTATTTAAAAAAACATTTTCTTTAAAAAAAAGTTTGCTTTCTTTCGTGTCAGAAAAACCTTGACCTAGCAACGTTCCGTCAGGATTTGCCATGGCATATTCTAACGTATCAACTTTGGTTAAACCATCGGGATTTTCTAAAGCAACCAATAAAAATATATTATTAAACGCATAATTATCGTTGTTTCGTATATTTAAATATAGATTGTAAGGTTTTGTGGCTTCTAATTTTGGCAAATCGAAACTAACAATACTGTCTTTGTTCCAAGCCGAACCAACTGATTTGTATTCATCAAAAACACGTTTCTCATCGCAGGAAATCATCAAAATCAATAAAAAAACCAATAAAATATTACTCGTTAGTTTCATTTTTCTTGTTAGGAATTATTTTGTTACTAACTCTAATTTCTGGCGCAACTTGTTGGTTTGTATTATTAGATTTTGGTTTGTAATTCGGATTATTAGCGTTGGCTTTTTCGTTATTTTGTTTAGAATTATTATTATTAGGTTTTTTCTTTTTTTGTTGATTCGGATTATTTGTGTTTGCTTTTTGATTCGGATTTATAACAATCGATTCAGGTTTTGGACTTGAATTTAGATTAGTATCTGGAATATTATTAGCAACAGCAACATTTGGTTTAATAATGTTTTCACCCTTTGGTTTATTGGTAATAATAACATTTGCAACTTCGGGTTTGCGTTTTTTATTGCGGTTGTTTTTGCTTGGCTTGGGTTGGTCAAAACGGGTTAAACTTTCTTGCCCCATTGCATTATTGAAATCTTTTTGAGGTTCGGCTACAATTTCTAAAGCATAATCTTCAAGAGATGAAACTTTATTTTTTAATTTATTTTCGGCAACAATTTCGCGTACTTGTTCGATTTTCAGAACATGCCAATTGGCAAAATTATTGGTGTAAGCAAACCACATTAAACCCTTAAAAATATCTTGCTTTTGACAAATTGCATCGCCTTTTTCGGTCACTAATTTAGTTTCGAAATCTGGAAAATCTTTTAAAGCATCCATATAAGTATCCAATTCGAAATTCAAGCAACATTTTAATTTGCCACATTGTCCAGCCAATTTTTGTGGATTCAAAGACAATTGTTGATACCGCGCTGCAGATGTATTCACGCTGCGAAAATCGGTCAACCACGTCGAGCAACACAATTCGCGTCCGCAAGAACCAATGCCACCTAAACGTGAAGCTTCTTGGCGGAAACCAACCTGTTTCATCTCAATTCGAGAACTGAATTCTTTGGCAAAATCTTTGATTAGTAAACGAAAATCGACTCGATCATTGGCTGTATAATAAAATGTAGCCTTGGATCCATCACCTTGAAACTCGATATCAGAAATTTTCATTTCTAGTTTTTGTGCAATTGCCAATTCACGAGCACGAACCTTCATTGGTTCTTCTTTGTCGCGGGCTGCCGACCAAATATCGATATCTTTTTGTGAAGCTTTTCTATATATTTTTAGAATTTCTGGACTGTCCAATTTTACCTTTTTCTTTTTCATTTGAATTTTTACCAATTCGCCTGTTAAAGTAACAATGCCAATATCGTGACCTGGCGCAGCTTCGGTTGCCACGACATCGCCCATCGATAAAGTTAGTTTTTCGGTATTTCTATAAAATTCTTTTCGTCCGTTTTTAAAACGAATTTCAACACAATCAAACGGAGTTTCGCCATTAGACAAACTCATATTAGACAACCAATCGAAAACCGTTAATTTATTGCAGCTATCGGTGCCACAAGTCCCATTATTTTTGCAACCTTTTGGTGCGCCACCATCTGATGTTGAACAACTAGTACAAGCCATGATATATTTTGGATGTTGCAACTTGCAACGTAAAAATTCGTTATTATTTAATCTGTAAAGATATAAAAATTTAGGATTTTGGAATTGTGATTTGGCATTTTTTTAATATTGTTTGAAATTATTCGACCTGATAATTTATTTATTGAATTTATTGAGTACAGAATATTTCAAAATCAATGTTTTTAAGATAAATATATTTACTTTTATAACTTGAAAATTATTTATGAAATTTAACCAAAATTCAAATTCAAATCGTTCGTTAATTGTTGCGGCATCATTTGTAATTATTTCTTTAATTTTATGGAATACGTACACATTTTTTCAGATTTTTAAAAATGAAGAACGTGTAAAAATGGAATTTTGGGCCGAAGCGCAAAAAACTTTAATAAATGCTGGAGAAAATACTGATATTGAATTGCCTTTAAAAATTTTTCAAAATGCTAGCATTCCAATAATGTTAACCGAAAATGATTCTATAATTAATGCAACGAACATTGATGAAAAAATAATTAAAAACCCAATTGATTCAAAAAAGTTTCTTCAAGGTTTAAAAAATCAAAATGAACCAATTATTATAGAATATGTTCCAGGAAAATTTCAAAAACTTTTTTATGGTGATTCCAATTTATTAAACAAACTCAAATATTATCCAATTGCATTGTTGTTGATAATTGTTTTGTTTGGAGCTGTTGTATATAACTTTTATCGAAGTTCGAAAATGGCAACCCAAAACAAACTTTGGGCTGGAATGGCTAAAGAAACGGCGCACCAAATTGGAACTCCACTTTCATCATTAATAGGTTGGTTAGAAATCATGAAAGCCGATAATGTCGATGAAACTACAATTTCCGAAATCGAAAAAGACATTAATCGACTGCAAACCATAACCGATAGATTTTCGAAAATTGGCTCGGAACCAGTTTTAGAAAACGTCGACATTGTTCAAGAAACCAAAAATTCTGTTGATTATTTGCAATCAAGATTCTCTAAACAAGTTGTATTTTCTTTTAAAAATCCTAACGAAAAAATAATGGTCAATGTAAATCCTGCATTACACAGTTGGACAATCGAAAATCTAGTAAAAAATGCAGTCGATGCAATGAAAGGCAAAGGCAAACTAGAAATTCTTATAGAAAATAAAAATCAATTCGTAAAAATCTTCGTCACCGATTCTGGAAAAGGAATCGCCAAAAATCAATTTTCTAGAATTTTCGAACCTGGTTTTACAACCAAAAAACGAGGTTGGGGTTTGGGTTTGTCATTAACCAAAAGAATTGTCGAAGAATACCACAAAGGAAAAATTAAAGTCCTAAATTCTGAAATCGGAAAAGGAACAACAATGGTTTTAAGTTTTAAAAAGGTTTAAATGAAAATAACTTCAGAACTTAATTTTAACCATAAAATTTACTGGGATTTGTCACAAAGTTGCCAAGACTCAAAAAAAAAGGTAAATTTCTTTGAAATTTATTTATCGAATTTTAAATTACTACAAATTCTTATTAAAATTTTCAGTAAAATGCTTAGTAACTTTGCTTCTTTGTGGCAAATAAATCAAATAAATTTTAATATCTTAATAGTTAAAAATTAAATTAAAACTTCTTAACTTTTAAAACCTTGTAAATCGTCACGAATAAATCTTCGCGAGTAAATGGTCTTGGCAAATAATCTTTGATTCCAATTTCTTTACAAATTCTTTTTTCGTCAACAGTAGGGTTGGCACTTAATGCAATTATTGGCAATTTTGCAATTTTTTTATCAGAATTTTGTTTTATTTTTATGCTTGCTTCGATGCCATTCATTACTGGCATGTCCATATCCATAAGCACTAAATCATAATCATTATTTTCTATCATTTGGATTGCATGTTTTCCGTTATCAGAAATATCAACGTAAAAACCACCATGATTGGCCAGCAATTTCATCAACAATAATTGGTTAGTTTCGTTATTATCTACAACCAAAATGTTTTGTTTTTTCTTGAAATCGGTCAACAAAAATTCTTTGGCTTCGGTTTTTTTGTTTTTGGCAGAAATTTCTAAATCAATTTTTACAGGCAAAGTTATTTCTATAATTGTGCCTTTTTTTATTTCGGATTTTAATTTTACTGTGCCATTCATTAATGTTACAATTTCTTGAACAATCGATAATCCTAATCCTAAACCTGGAATTTCTTTTTTGTGCAGTTTCGTGAAACTTTCGAATGCTAGATTTTTATCTTTAGACGAAAAACCCATTCCTGTATCGGCAACTTGAATCGACAAACCTAAATTATCTGCTCGACGAAAATTCTGAATTACAGTCAATTTTACTTCACCGCTTTCGGTAAATTTTATAGCATTGTCTAAAGTATTGACAAATAATTGAAGTATTTTTACACGATCACTTATTAAATATCTTGGCAATTTGGAATCGATTTCTAAAACTAAATCTATATTTTTGGCAGCTGCTTTCATCAAATAAATTTTCTCTATTTGATGCATTAAATCCAAGAAATTGAATGTTTTATTTTTTATAGTAAATTCGCCCAATTCTATTTTAGAAATATCCAATAAATCTTCGACCAAACCATTCAAATGATGACTTGTTAACGAAATTGTTTTCAGAATATCTTTCTGATTATAATTGAGCTGCGAATGTTCCAAAACTTCCAAAAACCCTAAAATTGCTGCTATTGGAGTTCGCAAATCGTGACTAATATTGGCTAAGAATTTATTTTTAAAATCTTTCTCGATTTTTAATTGATGGTTTTTTAATTCTTCTTGACGAAAATTCAAAACCGATTCGTTTTTTTCTTGCGCAACTGTTTGAAAGAAACTATATCGCTGCGTGAAATCATAAAAAATCAAATAGGGATTTTCGGTTTTGGAGCCCGAATTAAAATAAACATCATACGAACCTTTTACATCATTCACATCAAGATGAATGCAATAAAAAGTATCTTCGAAATTAGTTTTCTTTAACAAATCACCAAAAATCGATTCAAAAAACGGATGTAAATTTTCTATCGATGTGTTTAATTTGGTTTCAAAAAGCAAATTATCAGATTCTAAAATAAATCCTTTTTTATCTAAAATTACAGTCTGTATTTTATCTGCTAAATATTTATTTCTAACTTCTTGAATCATTATTTGGTCATTTCGATGGTTAGAACTCTAAAAATTTCTTCGACATTGTCGCCGTTTTTTGCCGACGAAAAATAATCTATTTTTAAATTTTTATCGTTTATTTCTTTTTTAAAATCCTCGATATTAATCAAATCAGATTTATTAGCAACAGTAATAACAGGGATTTTAGAATAATTTTTATTGATAAATTTCAATTCTTCATCAAGATTTTGATAAGTATGAATTCTTGTTGGATCAATAACATATATAAATCCCGATGAACCCATTAAGTAAGACGATCTCACTTTTTGAATGTCTTCTTTGCCTTCAATATCCCAAATAATTATGGTTGTTTCTTCATTATTAATATTAATTACTTTTTTGAGAATATGAACGCCAATAGTTACCAAATAATCATCAGAAAATTCGTTTTGCACAAATCTTCGAATCAACGATGACTTTCCAACGCCAAAATGACCAACTAAAACTACTTTTTTGGAATTACTCATCTTTAAAATAATTTTCTAATTTTTCTGAAATTAGTTTTTGATTGTCTAAATTGTTTTTCAGGTTTTGTGCTGCGAATTCCATCATATCGTCTTGAAATTTACTCTTGAAATTATTATCGATTGCTCCAGAAACGACCGCTGCCATATAATAGGTAGAAAAATTTTGAATTTGAATAGTGTATAATTCATATTCAATATTTTCAAGACTTTGGTTTCCAGCACTAAAAGCATCTTCAACAAAACTTTTTATTGCGGTTAACATTCCAGCAATCATATCTTCGTCGATTGTGTGATTTTCGTTTTCGACATTATTTGGATCAGTTTTCGAATAACTTGCAATTATTAAACCCGAACCTTTTTCGATAATAAAAATTTGTTTGATTTTTGGATTTGATAATTCACTTAAAATTATATCATTTTCTGATATTTGAAAAAACAAAGCTTTTATTTTGCGTTTGTATTTTATTATTGAAAATGTACTTTGAACCTGAGCATTAATATTATCAGACAAGGTTTTCATTTCTTGTTGGACAAACTTTTTTATCATTTTGCCAATTATCGGGAAAAGTGCATCAACAATAGAATCTTGCGAGTTCTTGATTTCAGATTTTAAAGTTGCTGTAATTGTTGGTCCTAATTTATCGGGCATTTCGAGAATAAAACTATTAATTTTACTATCTATTATTGGGTTAACTTTGTCCGATAAATTCTCGTTTACATAAACAGTTTCTTCTAAAAGGTCAAGTTTTCGCAAAATATCATTTGCAAAAGTTCGATCCTCAGTCAGAAGAAGTTCTTTAAGTTGGAGTAATTTTTCGGTATCGGTCATTTTTGAAAGATTTGTAATTATGTATGACTACAAAAATGCATTTTGCCACAAAGACACTAAGAAACAAAGTTTTAATTGTAATATTGATAGAACGACTTAAATTTTAATTAAATCGACAGTCTTCGAGACTTTTGTATCTTTGTGGCAAATCTTACTTATTTTATGTTAAATTTTTTAGTAGAAAAGTTAAAATAATTTTATGTAAAATTTCTCTAATAATCCTTCATCATTTTTTCGCCCAAATTTACAAGCAATGAACCTAGTAGGTTTCGGTCCACTTTTTTGTGATTCAAATCGTTGGTTTTATCATTCATCGAATTTTCTAAATCGGTAATTCGAATATTCAAATCGGTCGATAAATTATCGATTGTATGATTTAATTCTTTGCGAGTATCTTCGATATAAGTTTCAAGCTCTTCTTTGCGTTTATTAATCAAATCTTTTAGACCTTGAAAATCTTGATCTATTTGTACAATATTTTCCCCAAAAATCAGGTTTTTAATCGCCTCTAAACGTTGCGCAGATTCTAGTGAAGTCGAATTCGAAATTGGTTCGCCTTCGTTTTTTTGATTCTTAGACATTATATAGTTTGTTTTTTGAAATGCTAAATAACGAAAAAAAAATCAATTACAAGTGACTTTTACTCATAAATTCTTCGGCTTTGGCAACCATATTAAAACTTCCACAAAAAAACGGAACTCTTTCGTGCAATTCGGTTGGTTTCATTTCCATAATTCTCGAAAAACCATTACTGGCTTTTCCGCCAGCTTGCTCGGCAATAAACGCCATTGGGTTGCATTCATAAAGTAAACGCAATTTACCATTTGGAGATTTGGTCGTTGTTGGATAAATATAAATGCCACCTTTAATCATATTTCGATGAATGTCAGACACTAAGCTACCAATATATCTTGATGTATATGGTCTGTCTTCTTCTTCGAGTTGGCAATATTTTAAATAATTTTTTACGCCTTGCGGAAAATGAACATAATTTCCTTCGTTAATAGAATAAATCGTTCCATCTTTGGAAAATTGCATATCTGGGTGCGATAAATAAAAAGTACCAATTGCAGGATTTAGTGTAAAACCATTCACGCCATGACCAGTGGTGTAAACCAACATTGTCGATGTGCCATAAATTACATAACCAGCAGCAACTTGCTGTGTGCCAGGCTGCAAGAAATCTTCGATTGTTACTGGCGTACCTATTGGAGTTACACGACGATAAACCGAAAAAATTGTTCCAACCGAAACATTAACATCAATGTTCGATGAGCCGTCAAGCGGATCCATTAAGACTACATATTTATTATTGTGGTTATTATCTGAACCAGAAACGGTTATAAAATCATCATTTTCTTCAGATGCTATTCCGCAAACAATTTCACGATTTATTAGGGTTTGAATAAAAACTTCGTTGGCATAAACATCAAGTTTTTGTTGGTCTTCGCCTTGAATATTTTGTTCGCCAGCTGCACCAACAATATCTACCAAACCAGCTTTATTGACTTTATAATTGACAACTTTGGCTGCCAATCTAATCGAGTTAATAATTCTGGACAATTCGCCCGACGAATATTGAAAAGCGTTTTGATTTTCGATAATAAATTCTCCTAAAGTTTTATTGCGTTCTTCCATTTTTGCGAAATCGATATAGTTTTTGCAAATATCGGTTTTTTTATTTTACATTCATATTAAATAAAGTGCATCTTTGGAAGATTAAATGATTAGATTATCTTGTAAATGTGTTTTTAATCGATAGTTTATCATATTTTCCTAAAAAAATAAAAATGTTTAATTAATTCTTTAAACTAATTTTTATATTTGTTAAAAATAAATTATGAAATGAGCATAAATAGAAACTTATATTTAATGATAAAGTTGATATGCGAATTACATTTGACAAATAAAAAACAATAAATAAAAACAAATGAAAAACAATAAATAAAAACAAATGAAAAACAAATCATTTTTAATAGCAGGAATAATTTCAGTATTTGGTTTAACCAATATAAATGCTCAGATAAATTTAGGCGATCGAGCACTTGGTGCATTGTCAAATGGAATAAAAGGTTTTACATTTTCTGATGAAGATGCCGCCAATATTGCACGAGAAGCAATTGTCAAAATGGATGCAGAAAATCCAGTTGCAACCGCCAAAGATCCTTATGCAATTCGACTAAATAAAGTTTTTGGTCGTCACGCCAACGAAAGTGGTTTGGCATTGAATTTTAAAGTTTATAAAGTCAAAGATATCAATGCTTTCGCTTGCGCAGATGGAAGTGTTCGTGTTTTCTCAGGATTAATGGATATTATGGACGACAATGAATTATTGGCAGTTATTGGTCACGAAATTGGTCACGTTGCCAATAAAGATTCACGCGACGGAATGAAAGCAGCCTACAAAAAAGCAGCTTTAATTGATGCTGTAAGTTCGCAATCGGGCAAAATTGCAGTTTTGACTGACAGCCAATTGGGTCAAATGGGTAGCGCAATGTTAGACAGCCGTCACACACGTTCTCAAGAAACTGATGCTGATACTTATTCGTATGATTTTATGAAAAAATATGGTTATAATGTCAATGCAGTCGAATCGGCTTTTAATATTTTGGCTGGAATGAGTGCTGGAGCCGAAGCCGATTTTCTTTCAAAAATGATGGCATCGCACCCAGATCCAAGAGATCGTGCTGCAACTGCCAAAAGTCGTGCCGAAGCAGATGGATTATATAAAATTTATGTAAAACAAACTGCAAAAACAACCACAAAAACGCCTAAAAAAGTTACTAAAAAGAAAAAATAAGTTTTGAAAATAAATATTAGAAAAGGACTTTTAAATGATATGCCAGCTGTTTTAGAATTAATAAAAGAGTTGGCTATTTTTGAAAAAGAGCCAAATGCTGTGGTTGTAACTGTTGCAGATTTACAACGTGATGGATTTTGCGAAAATCCGCTTTTTTATACTTTTATCGCAGAAATCGAGAGTGAAAACACAAAACTAATAGTTGGTGTGGCACTTTATTATTACCGATATTCAACATGGAAAGGGCGAACGTTGCATCTCGAAGATTTAATTGTCAAAGAAAATATGCGCGGTTCGGGTTGCGGATTAGCGTTATATTCTGAAATTATTAAACAAGGAAAACTAGACAATGTTCGCCGAATTGAATGGAATGTGCTTGATTGGAACAAACCAGCAATCGATTTTTATGAAAAATCTGGCGCCAAAGTTCTTAAAGATTGGTGCAATGTGCAAATGGACGAAGCTGGAATTGATGCTTTCTTATCTTCTTAGATTTTTAATTAATATTTTATAAATAAGCAAAATGAAAACTAATTTTTTAACAATTAAAAATCCTTCAAAAAAATTATTGGCTTTTGTTAGACAGTTACAAATCAAACAAAATGAAAATTCAGAATTAATTAAAAAAGACTGGAATAAATATTTTAAAAAATAATAAATTTTTTAATTTTATATTTCAAAATCTGAAATCTGAAATCTGAAATCCCAAATCTAAAAAATGAGAATATTCAAATTTGGTGGCGCATCGATAAAAGATGCCGATGGAATAAAAAATGTTTATTCGGTTTTGCAAACCGTTGGTTATCAAGATGTTTTGCTAGTAGTTTCGGCAATGGGCAAAACTACTAACGCATTAGAAATTGTCGTAAAAGATTATTTCGAAAAATCGAGTAGTTTGCAATCATCAGTTCAAGAAGTCAAAAAATATCATTATCAGATTTTATTGGATTTATTTGATGATGAAAATATTGAAGTTTTTAATGCTGTAAATGAACTATTTGCAGAATTAGAATATTTTTTAAGCCATAATAAATCTCCAAATTATAATTTTATTTATGATCAAATTGTAAGTTTCGGAGAATTAATTTCTACAACAATCTTGTCCCATTTTATGAATTTTATGAAAATCGAAACCAATTGGATTGATGTTCGATTGTTCATAAAAACCGATTCGACCTATCGTGATGCCGAAGTCGATTGGGAAATTACTCAAAAAAACATTTCTCAGAATATAAAACGTAAAATCTTGAATATTACTCAAGGTTTTGTCGGATCAGATGAAAATGGATTTACAACAACTCTAGGTCGCGAAGGATCGGATTATACAGCTGGAATTTTCGCCTATTGTCTTAATGCAGAAAGTGTTACAATTTGGAAAGATGTTCCTGGCGTGATGAATGCCGATCCAAGATCATTCGAAAATGCAATATTATTAAATCAAATTTCGTATCGTGAAGCAATAGAAATGGCTTTTTATGGCGCAAGTGTTATTCACCCAAAAACCTTGCAACCGCTACAAAAAAAAGAAATTCCGTTGTATGTAAAATCGTTTTTAAATCCAATTTTGGCCGGAACAAGTGTTTCGAAAGGCAAAGATCTTGAACCGCAAATGCCTTGTTTTATTTTAAAGAAAAACCAATTATTGATTTCGCTTTCATCGATAGATTTTTCTTTTATTATGGAAGAAAATATTAGTGAAATATTTGCATTGTTACATAAGTTTAAAATAAAAGTCAGCTTGATTCAGAATTCTGCTATTAGTTTTTCGGTTTGTGTCGAAGATAAATTCAATAATTTTATGGATTTAAAATCGATTCTTTCTAAAAAATTCAAAGTAGCATATAATGAAAATGTATCTTTATATACAATTCGACATTTTGATGAGAATGCCGCAAAAATTGTTGAAAATGACAAAATTGTTTTACTAAAACAAATAAGTCGAGAAACAATGCAAATTGTGGTTAAAGAAAATTAAATTATTTTTAAATGATTGATTTTAATTACATTACATAAAACATTAATTATTTTTTTATTTTTTACGCAACTATTTTAGATTTAGGTATCTAGTCTATATAAATAACAATTTAATGATAAATTCGTAACTTTGAATAAATCAAATTAAATTTAAATCTAGATGAATTTTAAAATTATTATAAAAAAAAATAGTATCATTTGAGTTTAGAATTACTCATACAAAACTGTTTAAACGGAAATACCAAGTCGCAAAAAGAATTATACGAAATGTATTCGGGCAAATTTTTTGGTGTATGCTTGAAGTATTCGCGAAGCTATGCCGAAGCGCAAGACAATCATCAAGACGCATTTGTATTAATTTTCGAGAAAATGCATCAATTTAAATTCGAAGGATCGTTCGAAGGTTGGGCAAAACGAATAGTCATTAACAATATTCTGAAACAGTATAAAAAATTGCCATTTTTAGAATTAGTAAACGATGTTCTAAATGAAGAAGATATTGATTTAGACGACAATGAAATAAATTTGGATTATTTGTTAAAAATCATTCAAGAATTGCCAGATCGATACCGATTAATTTTTAATTTGTATGTACTAGATGGATATAATCATAATGAAATTGCAGAAATGCTAAAAATTTCAGATGGAACGAGTAAATCAAATTTATTTAGAGCAAAATTATTATTAAAAGAAAAAATAGAATTATATAAACAACAGCATAAATTGTCCCTAAAAAATGAACGATAAAAAAAATATAGAACGTTTTTTTCAAGAAAAATTCAAAGATTTCGAAGCAAATCCTGAGCCAACGGCTTGGGACAATATTTCTGAAAGAATCAATAAGAAGAAAAATAAAAAACGCGCATTTCCAATTTGGTTCAAGTCAATAGGAATTGCTGCCAGCTTGATTATTGGCTATTTTATTTTTGACAACTTTTCTAAAGATTCGAAAACATTAATCGAAAAAGATTCGGTAGTAATTGGCAATGAAATTAAACAAAATGATAATAATATAAAACCAATTAACAACAAAAATGAAACTATAATTGTTACAAATGACAAAAAAATTAAAACTGAGTTAAATGAAAAATCAGTAAATAATTTAAATAATGTTGATGCTGCTGCTGCAAATGAAGAAAAAGCGAACGTTAATTCAGAAATTACAATTACATCAAATAATAAAAAATTAAATAAAAATATTGCTGTTTCTAATAATAAAAATGTTAATCCTGATAATGCAGTTGCTTTAAATAACAATAAAAATGATGAAATTATTGATAAAAATAAAGCATCAGAAAATATAGTTTTATCTAATAGAAATAAGTTATCAGAAAAAGATAAACAAGATTTCGTTACTACAAATAATAAAAACCAGCAAGTTGTTCAAAATAAAGATTCGGTTAAAAATATTGATACATATAATAAAGTAAACAATTCGAATGAAATTGTAAATAATAACAGTTCTACCAAAAATAATGCTATTGCAAATAACCAAGAAATTAAAAATAATAATACCGTAGATAAAAATGCAATTGAAGAGGTTAATCAAATAAATGAAGATGAGAAATTTTTAACAGCGAATAAAAATTTGACGCAAGAAAAATTGGAAGAAAATGCAATAGCTAAATTGGAAAAACCAGAAAACGCATTAGATAAAATCATGAAAGAAAAAACTGATAAGTCTAAAAAGAAAGAAATTGCATCAAATAATGAAAAATGGACAATTCGACCAAATGTTGCTCCAATTTTTATGGAATCATTTACAGGTTCGCCAATTCATGATATATTTAAAGATAACGAGAAAGATTTCGAAAACCAGCTCAGCATTGGTCTTGCAGCCGATTATGCAATAACGTCGAAGATTTCGATTCGTGCAGGAATCAATAAATTTGACTTGGCATATAACACCAACGACGTGGCTTTCTATGCCGATCCATCAATAACGACAGCTTCGTTGAACACAATAAATTTTCGTCCAGAAACTCAAAATCTTGTTGTTAATGATCGAAAAGCACGAGGAACAACTCCAGGAAATATTCCGCAAATTGCCGAAAATGGTGTCATGAATCAGAGTTTTGGTTACTTAGAATTTCCAGTTGAGGTTTCCTATAAATTATTCGATTCTAAAATTGGCTTAACATTAATTACTGGAATGAGTACACTTTTATTAAATAAAAATGAAGTTTCATTAATATCAGACAGTCGAAAATTTGTGCTTGGCGATGCCAATAATTTAAACAATGTTCATTTTAGCACCAATATCGGAATTGGTTTTAAATATAAATTTTGGAAATCATTCGAAGCTAATGTTGAACCAACATTAAAATATCAAATAAATACTTTTAGTTACGATTCAGGTGGTTTTAACCCTTATTTTCTTGGAATTTATTCTGGAATTTCTTATCGATTATAAAATAGTTATTACTTTAATTTAAAGACTTTGACGAGTAAAATTGTTAAAGTCTTTTTTTGTAATCAATTTAATATGTTAAACATTTCTTAAATAAAATAAACTAACGCAACCCTTTAACTTTTTTAAGGTCTAGTTTAAAATTATTAGAATAATTAATTAAAAAAATCAAGAAAGGAGGATTTCAGTTAATCAGAATGACATTTTTTAAAATTTTTTACAAACCAATTAAAAATTAACAATTATGAAAAAAATTACAGGTTTATTAGCCTTTTGCATGATCTTATTGGGGATAAGTCAAGCACAATCACAAACTGCACGAGTGCAAGTTATTCACAACTGCGCCGATTTGGCAGCTGCAACTGTAGATATTTATGTCAACAATGCACTTTTTTTAGATAATGTAAATTTTAGAACTGCATCGGCATTTACAACTGTACCTAGCGGAGTAGCTTTAACAATTCAAGTAAAAGGACCAACAAGTACAGTTGCGTCGCCTGCATTATTTACGACAACACAAACGCTAATGTCAGGTGCAAAATATATTATTGTAGCAGATGGAATTGTTAGTGCAACTGGTTATTCGCCAAGTCAGCCATTCGATTTGAAAATATATGCAACAGCAAGAGAAGCCGCCAATGTTGCAACCAAAACCGATGTTCTTGTACACCACGGTTCTACCGATGCACCAACTGTAGATGTAAATGAAACCAGCGTTCCAGTTGTAGGATTAGTAAATGATATTTCTTATCCAGCATTTGCAGGATATTTAGAATTAGCAACAGCCAACTATACGCTAAACGTTACTCCAGCTGCTGGTACACCAATAGTTGCGTCTTATTCTGCTCCATTACAAACATTAGGTTTAGCAGGAAAAGCCATTACAGTTCTAGCTTCAGGTTTTTTGAATCCAGCTAATAATAGTAACGGTCCAGCATTTGGATTATTTGTAGCAACAGCAGCGGGTGGGCCATTGGTTCCATTGCCAGCAGCAACAACAGCTAGAGTGCAAGTAATTCACAATTGTGCCGATTTAGCCGCTTCAACAGTAGATGTATATTTAAATAATACATTATTACTAGACAATTTTGCGTTTAGAAAAGCAACACCATTTATAGATGCACCAGCAGGAACTCCAATTTCAATTCAAGTAAAAGGTTCAACAAGCACCGCAGCTACTGCACCATTATATACTTTAACAACAACTTTAACTCCAGGTTCTAAGTACATTTTAGTTGCCGACGGAATTGTTAGTGCAACAGGATATGCGCCTGTGAAACCATTTGCTATTAATGTATATCAAACCGCACGAGAAGCAGCAACGACAGCTACTAAAACTGATGTTCTTGTTCACCACGGTTCTACCGATGCACCAACTGTTGATGTTAATGAAACAAGCGTTCCGGTTGTAGGATTGGTAAACGATATTTCTTATCCGGCATTTGCAGGATATTTAGAATTAGCAACAGCCAACTATACGCTGAATGTTACTCCAGCAGCTGGTTCGCCAGTCGTAGCTTCTTATGCTGCACCATTGCAAACATTAGGTTTAGCAGGAAAAGCGATAACAGTTTTGGCATCAGGATTTTTAAATCCAGCAACCAATAGCAATGGTCCAGCATTTGGATTGTGGGTTGCATTGGCTGCAGGTGGCGATTTAATTCCATTACCAGCATCTACCGCAAGAGTTCAAGCTATTCATAATTGTGCCGATTTAGCCGCTGCAACAGTAGATGTATATTTAAACAATACTTTATTATTGGATAATTTCGCTTTTAGAACAGCAACACCATTTATAGATGCGCCAGCTGGTGTGCCAATAAGTATAAAAATTAAAGCACCAACAAGTACAGTTGCGTCTCCTGCTTTATTTGAAATTACTCCAACTTTGGTTGCAAATTCAAAATACATTTTAGTAGCCGACGGAATTGTGAGTGCAACAGGATATTCGCCTGTAAAACCATTTGATATAAAAATATATCCAACTGCTCGTGAAACAGCCACAGATGCTACAAAAACTGATGTTTTAGTACATCACGGTTCTACCGATGCGCCAATTGTTGACGTAAACGAAACTACAGTACCAGTTCCAGGATTAGTAAACGATATTGCTTATGGACAATTTGCAGGATATTTGCCATTAAATACAGCTAATTACACATTGACAATTACACCAGCAGCTGGTTCGCCAGTTGTAGCTTCTTATTCGGCGCCGTTGCAAACTTTAGCATTGGCAGGAAAAGCAATTACTGTGTTGGCATCAGGATTTTTAAATCCAGCAAATAATAGCAATGGTCCAGCATTCGGATTATGGGTAGCTTTAAATACTGGTGGACCATTAGTTCCATTGCCTGTGAATCCGTTAGCTAACCAAAGTTTCAGTTCAAAAAATATTGCAATTTATCCAAATCCAGTTTCTAATATTTTGAATTTAGATTTGCCATTTAATTACAGCAAAGCCAATTATAGCATTGTCGATCTAGGTGGAAGAAATATTATCGAAGCCAATTTGGAAAATAAAATTGATGTTTCTAGTTTATCAAATGGAATGTATATCTTGAATTTAGGAATTGATGGTGTTAATTATTCTCAAAAAATTATTGTTAATAAATAAGCGATTTTCTTAAGTAAATTAATAGCTAAACCCTTGAAACTTTTGTTTTGAGGGTTTTGTTTTTTTTGAATATTTTTAAAATTATTGAATTGTTTAGCAAACAAATTTTTTTGTTACATTTGAATTATGAAACGATTACAATTACTAAATCAGTTGTATTTTGATGATTATCAAAAGTAACAACCAATTACAATTCTAAAACATTTCAATAAAATTAAACGCAACGAAATAAATTTTGGTTACTCATTAGAAAGTAGTGCGATTTATTCGTCAATGATTGAAGGCAATAATATTGATTTGGATTCTTATTTAAAAATTCATCATTCTGGAATGGATAAAAAGAATAAATCTTATGTTGAAATTCAAGACTTGAAAGATGCCTATGTTTTGCAAAAAACAACAAAATTACAGTTTCAAATATTTTGAAAGCTCATAAAATTGCTTCAAAAAATTTCATTAATGACAAATCTTATTTAGGCAAAATTAGAGATAAAAACGTTTTTATTTTTGCAAATGGAACAAAAATTTATACAGGAGCAAAACCCGAAATCGTAAAAACGGAACTTAAAAAATTGGTCGACGATATTGCAATTTTAATAAATCGAGATTTAACAATAAACGAAGTTTTTTATTTTGCTTCTTACATTCATTTGGTATTCTCACAAATCCACCCGTTTGCTGATGGGAATGGGCGTTTGTCGAGATTGTTAGAAAAGTGGTTTTTAGCTCAAAAATTGGGCGCAACTTCTTGGAATATTCAATCCGAAAAAATATATCAAAAAAACCTAAAAAAATATTACACCAATATCAATATGGGAATTGACTACGAAAATTTAAACTACAATTTGATAAATCCATTTTTATTAATGTTACCAATTGCGTTGCGAACAAAGTAACTTATTGATATTAAAAAAACCTCTCATGAAATTGAGAGGTTTTTTGTTGGTCTACTAGGACTCGAACCTAGAAAGACTGCACCAAAAACAGTTGTGTTACCATTACACCATAGACCAAGATGGTTCTTTAAGCGAGTGCAAATTTAATACTTTTTTTATTTAATACAAACCTTTTGTAAAAAATATTAAAAAAATAATTTCTGTAACATTTTAAAGTTTACGAAGTCTTTACATTATTATTGAAATTTTTTAATTTATTTAGAAATATCTATTAATCTAAAACGAATTTCATAAAAAAACAGTTTCTTTGTAACTTGAACCAAACAATCAATCTAAATAGTGTAATTGGTCAAAATTAAAATTCAATTTTAATAAAATTATGACAGCATTCGACTTTAAAAAATGGAATACAATAACTGGTTGGTTTGCATTTGCAATAGCACTAATTACATACACACTAACAGTCGAACCAACAATGAGTTTTTGGGATTGCGGCGAATATATTGCTACGTCGGCAAAGTTACAAGTAGGCCATCCGCCAGGCGCACCACTTTATCAAATGCTTGGTGCTTTTTTCGCAATGTTTGCTATTGGCAAAGAAAATATTGCATTAATGGTCAATATGATGTCGGTTTTTTCTTCGGCTTTTACGATTTTATTTGCATTTTGGTCATCGACAATTATTCTAAAAAATATAATTTCGTCATTTTCAGTAATTGATAAAAGTGGTTACATTGCCATTCTAGGTAGCGCATTTGTTGGTTCAATGGCTTATACTTACTCAGATAGTTTTTGGTTCAACGCCGTTGAGGCCGAAGTTTATGCAATGGCAACTTTGTTCATAGCGTTGCTGTTTTGGTTGGGTTTGCGTTGGGAACAAGACATGAATTCACCACGCGGAAACCGTTGGTTGTTGATAATTTCTTTGGTTGTAGGCTTGTCTTTTGGAGTTCATTTTATGGCTTTATTGACAATTCCATCAATAGGTTTATTGTATTATTTCAAAAATTATAAAAGCATTTCTTTCAAAAATTTTATTATTGCAAATGTTGTAGTCGTTGCTGTTTTGTTATTTATTTTCAAGTTATTATTGCCATTAACGATGTCATTTTTTGCTAAAAGCGAAATTTTTATGGTCAATAGTTTGGGTTTACCATTCAATTCTGGAACTATATTATTTACAATATTTTTAATTGCTTGTTTTTATTTTGGATTAAAATATACCAAACAAAAAGGTTTTGTAAATATTAACACATTGATTTTGTGCGTATTATTTATATTAATAGGATTTTCGACTTGGATAATGCTTCCTATTCGTGCCAACGCCAATACACCAATCAATGAAAATAAACCATCAGATGCCGCTGAAGTTCTTGCCTATTACAACCGTGAACAATATGGCGAAAATCCACTTTTTTATGGATCTCAATTTACCGACTTGTTTGTTGGTCTCGATGAAGATACACCATTTCTAGACGATAAAATCAATTATGATCGTGATTATAAAACTGGCAAATATGTAATTGTAAATAACTACAAAAACGCCAAACAAAATTCTAGCGACACACACAAAACAATTTTGCCAAGAATGTGGAGCACCGACAATGCCGAGAATTATATGGCATATTGCGATGAAATAAAATTCGAAATTAATCCAGCTTATGACTACGAACAAGATCTGACAAGCTACGGAATTGACCTCGAAAAATTGACCGAAGAGCAACATGAACAAGCACTTGAGCAATTAAAAAGTGAAATCGTAAAAACCGTAGCCGAATTTAGAACTGCTCGTGCAAAAGGCGATGTTGACAACGAAGATTATTTAAAATTTCTAAAAAGTTATAAAGATTATTTAATAGTCGAAAAACCATCAGCAGCAAATAATATTGGGTTTATGGTCGATTTTCAATTCGGATATATGTATGTGCGATATTTGTTTTGGAATTTCGTTGGTCGTCAAAGCGATGAGCAAGGTCGAGCCGATAATCTTGATGGCAATTGGTTGTCAGGAATCAATTTTATTGACGAATTACATTTGGGTTCGCAGACCGATTTACCTAGCGATGTTTTGAATAATAAAGGTCGAAATCGTTATTTTTTCTTGCCGTTTATTCTAGCATTAATCGGAATATTTTATCACGCCAAGAAAGATTTGAAAAGTTTTTATGTATTGATGATTTTGTTTCTAATGACTGGAATTGCATTGAAAATTTATTTAAACGAACGACCATTCGAACCTCGCGAACGCGATTATGCGCTTGTAGGATCGTTTTATGTTTTTGCTATTTGGATAGGTTTTGGTTGCTATGCAATTTATGATTTTATCAAGAATTATTTGCAACCTAAAATCGCTGCGCCAATTGCAATTGCTGGATGTTTGCTTGTCGCACCAATACTTATGGCATTTCAAAACTGGGACGATCACGACCGTTCTGGCAAAAAAACTGCATTAGCTTTAGCGAAAGCCTACTTGAGTTCTTGCGATAAAAACGCAATTCTTTACACAATTGGCGACAACGACACTTTCCCGCTTTGGTACATGCAAGAAATTGAAGGTTATCGAACCGATATTAAAATAAATTGCACCAGCCTTTTTATGACCGATTGGTATGTTGACCAAATGAAAAACAAAACCTATGAGTCTGACGGATTGCCAATTTCGTTTACTTATGACCAATATGTTGGCGATAAACTAGATTTTGTAATTCAGAAAAAAATTACCGACGAGCGACTTGATGTAAAAGATTTTATAAAGTTTATAAAACTAGATAATCCGAAAGCAATGGTCGAAATGGACAACGGAATTAAATATCACTTTTTTCCGACCGATAAAATCAGAATTCCAGTTGATAAAGAAACCATAATTAGAAACAAAGTCGTAAATCCTAAAGATTACGATTCGATTGTACCTTATATAGATATCGATTTCAAAGAAGGCGGAATTTACAAAAACCGATTAATGATGTTGGACATTTTCGTAAACAACAACTGGAAACGTCCAACCTATTTCTCGCCAGGAGCATTTGGCGACGACGATTATATTTGGATGAAGGAATATTTGCAACTCGAAGGATTGGTCTATAAATTGGTGCCACTTCGAACTCCAATTCCAGAAAATGCAAGTCTTATCGATATGGGTCGAATAGATTCTGAGGTCATGTATAAAAAAGTTATGGCTTGGGATTGGGGCAATTCTGACGGCGATATTTACCACGATGTCGAAACCCGTCGCGAATGTATTTCGTACAGAACAAACCTTGGTCGATTGATGGAACAACTCATTTTAGAAGGCAAAATCGACAAAGCCAAAACCATTATCAACTTGGCATTGACCAAAATGCCATTCGAAAAGTTTGGCTATTACACTGCGCTTGAACCATTTGCAAATGGATATTATAAAGTTGGCGAAAAACAAAAAGCAAGAGAATTATTATCTAAATTAATTGGTAAATACAAAGAACAGCTAAAGTTTTTTAGTGGTATGAAATCGAAAGAGCAAGACGGAATTGCAATTGAAATTCAGCGCTCGTTAATATATTATAAAAGCTTATTAGAAATTGCTAAAGAACAAAAAGATATTGAGTTTTTAAATCAAAATAAACCAACTTTTTTGACTTTTAATAAAACATTTGAGAGATTTGGAATTGAGAATGATTTGTAGATTTTTAAAAATTAATATTTTTGGCTAAAGCCAATAAAAAAAGTTTTGGAATTACTCCAGCTAAAGCTGGAGGTAATTGAAGTTGAAATAAATATATAGAAGATTGAAGTAGATTGTGTTTCAATTGCCACAGGTTCAACCTGTGGAAAAGAGAAATAAAGTAAATTGGCTTAAGCCAAAACATCAATTGCCACAAGTTTCAACCTGTGGGATAGAGAAATAAAGTAAATTGGCTTTAGCTAAAACATCTTTTGATTCATCAATTGCTACAGTTTCAACCTGTGGATTATAGAAATAAAGTAAATTAGCTTTAGTCAAAATATCCTTAATTTATCAATTGCCACAGGTTTCAACCTGTGGATTATAGAAATAAAGTAAATTAGCTTTAGCCAAAATATCCTTGATTAATCAATTGCCACAGGTTTCAACCTGAGGATTATAGAAATAAAGTAAATTGTCTTTAGCCAAAACATTTTTTGATTCATCAATTGCCACAGGTTTCAACCTGTGGGATAGAGAAATAAAGTAAATTGT
>JAYWGV010000062.1:0-32201 GCA_043778105.1 Bacteroidota bacterium | reverse complement strand
TCTTTTAATGTACTGAATATCAGTTTAATATACTAATTTATAAGAACTTATTTTTGACGAAATTTAATCATTTTTTATTTTTTGTCATGTACTAAACTAATTTTTACTTTTTAATTATTTTATCTGAATATAAAATTGAATTGTTATTATCAACTATTTTAATAAAATACAAACCTGTTGCAAAATCAGAAATATTAATATTTTTTAAATCGTTATCTACTTTTTCATTTTTTATGATTTGATTTCCAAGAACATCATAAACGTTTACAAAAGTTTCGCTTTCAGAAAAAGATGCGTTTTTAATTGAAATATTTCCCGAAGTTGGATTTGGGAATATTGAGAATTTGTTGTTTAATTGATTTTGGATTGTTGCAAGATTGGTTGGTTGATAAATTCTAAAATTAATTTCATTATTGTTAGAATTTACATTTGCAGATAATATATCAGTATATGGATTAATTTTAAACCAATTGTATGAAATAGAACCTAAACCGCTGGTCTGTTTTAACCTTATGACATTGTTATAAGTTCCAAATGGCGTAATTACTGTTCCATAAGCATCATAGATTACTGTTTTGCTTTCAACAAATGAATTAATATCAACTTGATAAGTATCGGTAAATGAAGTATTATAGCTAAAAGGGAATATAAAAATAGTGTCAGGATTAAAAAAATTAAATATAACACCATTATCGTCAGATAAGCCTGTTACTTCTAATTTATTTGTTGTGAGATTATAATATCCATAAGAATTTCTATTATCAAAACTTGATCTAACAAAAAAGTTTGCAGTTGGAAAACTACTTGCATAAGGTGCAGTCGCAACAGAAACATTACTTGATGTGCCAAGTGAAGTTAAAACTAATGAAGAAAAATCCCAATTAACATTCGCACCAGGTACACCAACTCCTAATGTTGATGAACTTGCCGAAAAATTATTTGAAGAAATATTTAACGGATTAATATCTGATGCGTTTAATATTGGTTGCGCATATAGCGAAATTGTGATTAATGTTGCAATGATAAAAGTAATTTTTTTCATGAAAATTTGTTTGTTTTTGAGTTTTTAAAATCTATAAAGGCAATGCAATGTTATATCAATTCTACCTAAACTTTCTAATGTGTCTTTTGGTAATTGAATAGTTTCTTTAATTCCGTTAGAGCCAACAACATCAAATCCTGTTAAATTTCCATTTACATAACTAATTTGAGGTCCAATAGAAAAATTTTTAGCGGCACGATAATTATAACCTAAACCGATAAATGAGCCAAAGGTTGAGCTGGTAATTGTATAATTATCATTAACAATTTTCGAATTGTTTTTGTAAGCTAATAATCCTAATGCAAGTTCACTAAAAAATTCGTGCTTTGAATTTGGATTTCTAAAATCAAAAATGTAAGACAAACCAGTTAAAGTAATTGTAATATTGTCCGAAATCGAACCATTTTGCATAATTCCTGTTTTTTTATTTACAACATCAACATTATTTGCTGAGTTAGAAGCGTTAAAAACATTGTATTTCAAGCCAAAAGCATAACTACTTCTAGATTTAAATCTATAATAAATACTTAAATCATAATTATATCCTGATTTTAATCCACCGAAATAATCTTGTTCAAAACTATTAAAACTTGAAGGGAGCTTAGCAACTCGATAACCATACCCAAAACTTGAACTCAAAATAAATCTTGTCAGTCTATCCTTTGTTTGAGTAACACTAACATTATTTGAAATTGGTTTTACGTTATTTATCGTATCGATTTTTTTAATATTGAAAGTATCTTTTACTACATTTTGAGAAATATCTAAAATATTGGCCTGAATTCTATGACAAGAACTTCCAAAAAAATTAGGTAAAATGTGTTCTGTAATTTTAATTGCATTTCCGCCTGCTTTTCTTGCTTCGGATTTTGCAATATTAATCATGGTTTCGAAATCGCAATTAATAGTTAAACCTGAATCACCAAGTCTAACAGTTCCTAAAATAATTGAATTTGTAGGAAAAACATCATTTTCATTAAAAACTGTTACATTTTGATTTTCTAATAATGCTGGTTTTCTTGAATTAATCTGGGTAGAAATACTAGGAGCACAAGAAAAAATAAGAAAACAACTTAAAAACAGGACAATCAACTTCATACGAAACTAAATTTTACTTTCCTGCAAATCTACAATTTATAATGGTTCATTAAAATTTTTTCATAAACTTTATCGGGTAAAATTCTTTTTAAAATTATTGAGAATTTTTGCATAAATGCGCCAACTTTGTAATGAATTTTTGGATTTGGATTTTGTATAATTTTATAAATTACTTCTGCCATTTCTAAAGGATTTCCTCCAGAATCAACATGATTGTCCATTGTTTTTAGGTTTTGAGCATATTTACTTTCGTAATCTGAACCTGAAATTACGGGCGAATGAAATCTTCCAGACGCAATATTCGTTGCAAAATCGCCTGGTGCAACATTACAGATATTTATTCCAAATTGCTTGACTTCCATATTCAAACTTTCGGTAATCAATTCTAGTGCGCCTTTCGATGCCGAATAAATACTTCGAAATGGCAAACCCATATAACCTGCTATCGAGGTTATATTGATTATTAATCCTGATTTTTGGCTTCGCATTTGAGGCAAAACGGCTTTCATAACTTCGATTGGTCCAAAAAAATTAGTTTCGAAATTATTTTTAATTTCTGTCATCGGAATTTCTTCTAATGGTCCAGTAATTCCAACTCCAGCATTGTTTATGACAACATCTAATCGATTTGATTTTTTTATTATAAAATTGATAGTTGTTTTAATAGTTTCTGGGTTTCGAACATCAAGTGCTAATAATTCAAATTTAGAATTGGAATAATTTTTAGGATTTCGGCTAGTTCCATAAACTTTAAAACCTTTCTCGGTTAGAAATTCTCCGATTGATTTTCCGATTCCTGATGATGCTCCAGTTATTAGGACTACTTTTTGCATTTTTATTGATTTGGTGACAAAGTTAGAATTTTTATATTAAAGAAAACACTTTTAGAAATTCTAAAACCCTAGCCCAGATAGAAGGGAAAAACGTTTTTTTTAGCTTTGTCAAAGTTTCGAACTTTGACAAAGCTGAAAAAACTTTTGGAATGATAGCTGGATTAGCTCCTGAAATAAATTCAAGATAAATCCAAAAAAAAATTCAAGATAAATCCAAAAAAAAATCCTCCTGATTCGGAAGATTAAAAAGTGGCAAGCGACCTACATCGCACCGCTCAACCACTTACCCTTGCTATGTTCCCATCCTGGGGGAGTCTGCAGGAGCTGGTCGTGTAGGACTTGCCGATGCAAAAGTAATGTCTTTTTATAGTTTATGCAAGTGGTTTTTAAATTTAATTTATTTTGTATATTGCACTTTTAAAATTTATAGAAATGAAATATTATAACTTATTATTAATCATTGTTTTAACATTTATAATTGTGTCATGTGGTGGTGGAAAAAATGATGGAGAAAGCTATTTTAGCTTCGATAAATCGGCAGTTAAAGAACAATATTCAACCGATGAAACTGTAAATATTGTCTTGAAAAACGTCGAAAGTAAAAAAATTGATAGCATAATTTATTATTTTAATGATAAGAAAGTAGGAAGCGAAAAAACCGCAGAAAAATTTAGTTTTGACTTAAAAAATGAAAAATTTGGAATTCAAAATCTCAAAGCTTTAGTATATTTTGAAGGTGAAAATCAAGAAATTGTAACTCCAATCGAAATTTTTTCGCCAATCGAACCTAAATTATTGTCCTTTAAAATTGTGAATACTTTTCCGCACGACATTCAAGCCTATACGCAAGGTTTAGAATTTCACAGAGACACACTTTTTGAAGGAACTGGCAATGGCACTGGCGAAAGCGGCAAAAAAGGTTTGTCAAGTATTCGAAAAGTTGATTATAAAACTGGGAAAATTTACAGCAAAGTCGAATATCCCGAAAATGTTTTTGGTGAAGGAATTACGATTCTGAATAATAAAATTTATCAATTGACATATCAGAATAATGAAGCTTATGTTATAAATGTTGACAAATTAAATAAAGAAAAAACATTGCCCTACTTTCAAAAAATGGAAGGTTGGGGTTTAACATCAGATGGTAAAAATCTTTACATGACTGATAGTTCGGAATGTTTACATATTTTAAATCCTGAAACATTTGCGCAAATTGATTTTGTAAATGTTTACAGCTATAAAAATAAAGTCCCTGCTGTTAACGAATTAGAATACATAAACGGAAAAATTTATGGCAATGTGTATCAAAAAAATGCAATTGCTATTATAAATCCAAAAAATGGCGCAGTTGAGTCAATTGTAAATTTAGCCGATTTGGATAAAAAAATTACTCATTTGCAAGATACCGATGTTTTGAACGGAATTGCATATAACCCAAAAACCAAAACATTTTTTGTTACTGGAAAAAATTGGGATAAAATGTTTGAAATTAAGATTTTGGAATAAATATTCGAATGGAATGCAAAGAAAAAACCTCAAAAAAAATATTTTTGAGGTTTTTTTCTTTTAATATTAATGAAATTCCTTAGTTTTTTCTTGTGCTGCAACGGTAGCAAAATCTCGAACTAATCTGTCGGCATAATCGTCTAATAATTCTAAAACTCTTTCTTTTTTATCAGATTTTACAATTAAACCAGCGTGATAATCAAGTGGAACACGAAAACAAACTTCTGAATCTGCAAAACAAGACAAATCTGGATTCTGAAATTTAGACAATGTCAAAACAATTCCAGCGTAGCCTTTTTTGACTTTTGGCAATTTGTAATCATTATCTTTCAATAATGAATTTTCGATTTTTGCCCATTCGCCCCAAAGATTAATGTCAGATGCCGATTCGACCATTTCTGCCAAATGTGCACCACCAACTCTTGACGAAGTTTCTAAGAAATAAATTTTTCCATCTTCTTTACATTTTATATATTCAGAATGTGTTGCGCCATGTTTTAAACCAAATCCTTTGATAACCTGCTCGTTACATTTCTTAATTGCTTTGTCATCATCGCAATTATATTCGATATTGGCACTTCTAAAAATGCCGCCACCTTGTGAAATTTCCATTGGTGTTGATAGATATTTAGAGGTAATGCTAAACAAAATTTTACCATCAATAATCAAACTATCGCAATGATAAACATCGCCAGGACGAAATTGTTCTAACAAATATTTAAATCGGTTATTGCCCATTTCGTTAATTTGCAACCACAAATCTTCTTTATTATGAACCTTAATTATTCCAGCTGACGAGGCTTCTGATCTTGGTTTTAAAACCCAAGGCGCAGGAATATTGTCGGCAAAATCGTTAATATCATTGTCATTAAACAACGAAACAAAATTTGGATTAGAAATTCCACACGATTTTGCACGCATTCTCATGGCCAATTTATCACGAAAATAGCGACCTGTCGTTTGTCCCATTCCATCAATTCGCAAATTTTCACGCAAGTAAGTTGCTTTTTCAACATCAAAATCATCGAGTGCAACAATAGCGTCTATCTTGTTGTTTTTCATTAGGTTACCAACACCAAGAAGCAAATGTTCTAAATTCCAGTCAACGTCTTGACCTTCCATAAAAAAAACTTCGTCAATAAATTCATAAGGCCATGGTTTGTCACGCAATTTTTCGGAGGTAATTAGGTAAACTTTATTTCCTAATTTTTTCAAATTAATTAAAAAATCTGCACCTTTAAAATAATTCGAGATGCAAACAAATGTTTTGGGGTTGTTCATTGTTAAATTATTAAAGGTTAAAATATACTATTTTGGGCGTGACCCCGAAGAAAAATCGGGGTCAGGCTTTGCGTTCCCAATTTTTTTTGGCGAAGAAAAATCGCCAAAAAAAGATTTCCACTTCAATCCTTCACGCAAGCAAAAAACTAAATCAAATTTTCAATAAATTTAGTTAATAAATGAACACCATAAGCAGTTGCGTGTTTGGTTTTGGCAAACTCATCATCTCCAAAAGCCACACCAGCAATGTCCAAATGTGCCCACGATTTGTGATCTTTGGTAAAAAATTCTAAAAATTTTGCTGCCGAAATTGCACCAGCAACAGGTTTTCCAGAATAATTTTTCACATCGGCAATTTCGCTTTCAATATCACTTTTGTACGAATCCCAAAGTGGCAATTGCCATAATCGTTCGCCAATTTCATCACCTGCTTTTTGCAAATTCTTAGAAATTTCATAATTATTAGTAAAAAGTGCGCCACATTCATAGCCAAAAGTTCCAACCGAACTTCCTGTTAAAGTTGCAATATCAACAATAATTTCTGGATTAAAATTTTTGATTAAGTACGACAATCCATCAGCAAGAATTAATCTTCCTTCAGCATCGGTATCAATAATCTCTATCGAATGACCTGAATATGAATTAATTACATCGCCTGGCAAAAACGATTTCGAATCTACCGAATTTTCGCAACAAGGCACAATTGCTGTAACTTTAACATCGAGTTTCAAACTCGAAATTAATTGCATTGCTCCAAAAACAGCTGCGCCGCCAGCCATATCACACTTCATGTGAACCATTCCCGCAGTTTTTATGTTCAAACCACCAGTGTCAAACGTTACTCCTTTGCCAACCAACCCAATGTGTGTGGTTTTTGATGTTGATTTTTCAGGAACATAATTCATAATCACGAATTGCTGTTCTTGGTTGCTTCCTTTTCCTACTGACACAAAAGCATCTAAACCTAATTCCTTTGATTTTTCTAAACCGAAAATTTCTGTTGAGAAACCATATTTTTTTCCTGTTTCAGTTGCCCAATTAGACAAATATTTTGGTGTAACAACATTCGGTGGCAAATCGACCAAATTAAAAACTTCGAGTTGTGCTTTGGCAATTTTTATGGCTTTTTGAATACTTTCAGAAAAATCATTTTTTGAAATAATTTCCAATGCAAAACCTTCTTTCAAAAACGGATGACTTTCTTTCTTCTTAAAATGACCTAAATCATAAGTTCCTAATAACAAACCAGATATACTTGCTTCGACTTGATTGTTAGAGAAATTATCTGGTAAAACCAACGCAATATTTCCAGTAAAATTGTCTTTTTGTTTGCTCGAAATTCTTCTGAAAATGGTTTTTAATGATTTATAATCGATTTCTTTGCCAAGTCCAATGAATATGTGCAAACAATTGTACTTATCTATTATGTAATGACTGTCTTTTTTGCCATAAAAAACATTCGATGAAACCGAAACGCCATGATATTCAATTGGAACCAAACTTTTGGCAGTTGTTTCAAAAACTGGAATTAGAATTGTACCTGAATAATTATCGAGGTTTTGTATATTTTTAAAATTCATTTAATTTTTGTTTAAAATTCTAATTTTTAATTTTTGTCAGAGACCAAACCACACAATCACTAAATTGGTTCCGATAGCTATCGGAATCGCTTAACTTTTAGGAAAGTCTACAAGTCTAACATCTAAAAGTCTAATATATATTAGTCTAAATCTATTCTTTATTATTAAAAAACAACCATTCAATTGCTTTTGGAAATTCGTCTGACCAATAAGTTTCATTGTGTTTGCCTTGCTGATTGATGCTTAAATTTATTTTCATTTTATCTTCGACAAATTCATTTTTTATCATATTTTTCTTGAACTTTTTCACATGATCTATCATTGTTGCGCTTTCATCACCGCCAGCATAAAGATAAATTTTGGTATCGCCTGGTTCAGAAAAATCGATATTAGCAAAATCCATTTTTGGAACAACCCATAATGATGGTGAAAAAATCATTAATTTTCCATAAACTTCAGGATACATTAATCCGCTAAAAATGCTAACCAATCCGCCCATCGAACTACCACCAATTCCTGTGAATTCCCGTTCGGTTTTGGTTCTAAATTGTTTGTCAACAAATGGTTTTAGCGTATCTGTAATAAATCTAATGTATTTTTTTCCTTCGCCATTTCCAAGAATTGTTTTACCAACATTGTACTCTTTTATTCTATCGGCTTCGGCATGTTCGATTGCTATTACAATTATTTTTCCGATTTTATATTCGGACATAACCGCCAATTTTTTATCTATTTCCCAGTTTCCAAATTCTGCATTTTCATTGAATAAATTCTGCGCATCTTGCAAGTACATTACAGGATAATTTTCATTTGATGCATCATAATCATGCGGTAAAAGTGCCCAGATTTTCCGCTTGCGATTGAGTTGTGGAATTTCGAATTCGTCAGAAATTAGTTGAACAATTGGCAAATAATTTTGCTTGAATGGTAACCAATTTTTTCTCCATTTGTCAACATGTTGTTTTAGAACGCCATTTTTTTGTTCGCAAACTCGGTTTTCGGTTCGGTTGCCATATTTATCGATTTCGACGTCGCTCCAATCGCCTTTTGTAAATTTAAAAAGCATTTTATCGGGATATTCAAAATCGAAATCAAATTTATAATGATACAAACCGCTGCCGATTCTTTCCATTTCGAAATTGGTATCTTGAGTGCGCCAGTTATTAAAATTTCCTGATATATAAATTGGTCGCAAATCATCGTCATCGGTTGTAAGAATAATGTTGAGTTGTGGTTCGATTAGTTCTATATCTTCGGGTAAATTTTCTTTGTTTTTAATGGAATTCATTTAATTTTAATAAATCTTAATCTTATAATTAATTTATGTAAATATAGGTTTTTGATTGTATTATCAAAACAAGAATCGAAAAATTGGTAAGTTTTTATTCAAATTTTAAACTATTGAAAAAATCATTGCCAATTTCATAATTTAAAATATTTAAATTGAAAAAAAATTAATTATAAATCAAAAAATTAAGAAATTATTATTGTTTTAAAAATCTACTTTTTTGTTTAATTATTTTGTTTACATTTGCAAAAAATTTGACAAATTAAAATTACAAGTCAGAATTGAATAAATATGAAAAAAATTACAGAATATAGAAAATTATTAGAAGTAGATAAAATGGTCACTTTGAAAGATTTGAAAACTATTTATAGAAATGCAATGAAAGATTGTCATCCTGATAAATTTTCTGGTGACGATGAAGGTTTGAAAATTGCTGAAATTCAAAGTCAAAAAGTCATCGAAGCTTATCATTTTTTAGTAAGTATAAATCCAGAAACTGTAAAAGCTAATTTGCCAGAATACAACGAAACTATTTCGACATCGACAATAACCGATTATAAATATGTAGACAGCCGATTGATAATTAATTTTGCAAATGGCAGTGTTTATGAATATATTTCGGTTCCAAGAGCAACTTATGTTAAAATGGTCAATGCAGAATCGCCAACTCGTTTTGCAAAAAGACACATTATGCAAGCTTTTCCTTACAGAAAAACTATTAACCAAGATTAATTTTTTTTTTAGAATAAATATATTACAGAAGTATAAAAGTTTAAATTTGACTTTTATACTTTTTTTTGTATTTGGTAATTATGTAACCTCTTTTCACTTTTGGGTGATCGGTTTTGTTACCAATTCTGTTCATTGCGCATCGAAAACCAATAAAATCGGTAGATTTTTCTTGATTAATAAATCTTCTTTGCGCTGGATCAAGCCAATAGGCACGGTCTTGCCACGAACCGCCTTTAAATAATCTTACTTTGTCATTAATAAATGTACTTCGAGAATTCGATTTATCAATTTGACGGGTTATTTTTCCTACACTGTCGACACTAATTGAATTCATTGGCGAATTATACATTTTTTCTTTAAAAGTAGCATTTTTACCTAATTTTACTTTTGGGTTATTTTTATAAAATCTAGAAGATTCTTTGTCGCCATCGCGATAATTTATATTGTAACTTTTATCGTAATTTGTTCTTAAATAAGTATCATCGCTCGTTATTGGTTCACGAACAATTTGACCAGGAAAATTTCTTGCACTTAATGTACCAGTTAATAATGTGTCATATTCTATTGTATTGGTTGTGATTAAAGAAAATTTTCCGTCAGGATTAAACTTGTTTTTCATGTAAACATTTCCACGAAAATAGTTAAAATCACTAACCTCATCGTCGATAATTGGTCTGTAAACATCTGCAACCCATTCGGCGACATTACCTGCCATATCATAAAGTCCATATTCATTGGCTGGATAAGATTTTACTTTATTGGTAATATCAGATCCATCGTCAGAATAACCAGCAATTCCGCCATAATCTCCTTTAGATTGTTTGAAATTAGCTAGTTGATCCCGCTTTTTTATCGACCTTGTATATGGTCCACGCCAAGGATATCGCTTTTGACCCAACTGATTGTTTGCTATTCGGTTGCCTACATCTGCAGTAGCGGCAAATTCCCATTCGGCTTCAGTTGGCAATCTATATTCTATTGCAAGAAGTCCATCTGTTCTTTGTGCGTAAAGATTTTTTTTGCGTCCTTTGGCAATCATAGATTTAGATAATGAACCACCTTGAAGCAAATCTTTATTGCCACCATAAGTGCTTGTTGGCGATGCAAAATAGGTTTCTGTATCAAATGTCGATTCAGCATCAACTTCGGCTTGTGCTTTTTGTTTTGTAAATCCTGCTCTTGCGAGTATAGATTCATTTAACCGATTGGTGCGCCATTTCGCAAACTCATTGGCTTGCAACCAATTGACTCCAACAACTGGATAATCTGCAAATGACGGAAATCTTAAATAATTAGATTCCATTGATTCATTGAAACCCAATCGATTGCGCCATACAAGTGTGTCTGGTAAAACTCCTGGATAAATATGTAAATAATTAGAATCGTCGGGTGGAAACACTTTTTTAATCCAATACAAGTATTCGAGATACATTATATTAGTAACTTCTGTTTCATCCATATAAAACGATTGAACGTGTTGGCGTGACGGATTGTTGGTCCATTCTTTCATTTGATCGTCTTGAATTCTACCTTTAATATAGGTTCCACCTTCAATAAAAACCATTCCTGGTGCGGTTTCTTGTTTTTCGAAATTGGTGTTGTAATAAAATCCACCCTTTCGGTCATTGACTTTCCAACCTGTCGACGATGATCTAAATTCGGCATTATTCCCGCATCCGTAAAGGAAAAAAAGAAAAATAACGATTAAGGGGTAAATATTAATCTTTGTGTTTTTGAGCATTTTTTAAAATAAAATTGATAAAATATTGCAATAATATTAATAAATCATTTTTCGAGGCTAAAATTATATAAAAAAATGTTAAAAAAATGATTTTTACAATTTTTTTTTAAATTTATGGCAAAATAAGTTTTTGTTTACAGAATAAACCTATTAATCAATAAAATTATAACAAAATTTTAAGTTTTTTTAATTGAAAAATTTAAATACTTTTGCATTCTAAATTTAAAACATTAAAATGAAAAAAATTCTATTAATTTTGTCAATTACAGCAACTTTAGCTTCTTGTAGCAAAGTAGGAAAAAACGAATATATTATTTCTGGTATTGCAAAAGGTGTTGCAAATGGTCAAACAGTTATACTTGAAAAACAAGATGAATCTGGAATGAATTTAGTACCAGTTGACACTGTGAAAGTGAAGGATGGAAAATTCGAAATTAAAGGAAAGATTGTTGAACCAGGCATGTACACACTACAATTAGAAAAAGCTCAGGGAAAAATTCCGGTAATTTTGGAAACAGGAGAAATAAAAATAGTTGTTGATAAAGATAGTATTCAAAAATCGAAAACATCTGGAACATATAGCAATGATGAGTTTTCTAAATTTAATGAAAGTATGAAAGTTACATCTAAAAAAGTTCAAAAAGACTTGATGGATTTTCAGACTAAAAATATGGATGCTATGAATGCTGCTCAAAAAGCTAAAGATACGGTAGTCATAAATAGATTAATGAAAGAATATGGAAAAATTCAAGAAACTGTAACAGGCAAATATGTTGATTATGCTGATGGTCACGGAAAATCATTTATAAGTTTATTGATTGCTGACGGCATGATAAAACAACCAAAAGTTGAAATCGAGAAAATTAAAAAAATATACAAAAACCTTGATAGTTCATTATCCGGAACTAAGATGGGTAAAGCCTTGAAAGCATCTATTGATAATTATGGTAAAGCACCAGTTGCTCCAGCAATGCCACAAGTTCCTGCTGCACCTGAAGCTCCTGCTGTACCTACTGGCAAATGAAGTACAGATTTTTCTGCAAAAAGCCCCGATGGTAAATTAATATCATTGAAACAAATTGCAGGAAAAATAACAATAGTTGATTTTTGGGCATCGTGGTGTGGACCCTGCAGAAAAGAAAACCCAAATGTTGTTGCGATTTATAATGAATTTCATTCGAAAGGATTAAACATTATTGGTGTTTCTTTAGATGATGATGCAACAAAATGGAAAGCAGCAATTGCTAAAGACAAGTTAATTTGGAACCATGTTTCGAATTTAAAAGGTTGGGAAGATCCCATTGCTTTACAATATAAAGTGAACCAAATTCCAGCAACTTTCTTGATTGATGCAAACGGAAACGTAATTGCAAAAGATTTACAAGGTGCGGATTTAAGAGCAAAACTTGTTGAATTGTTGAAATAATACTTTCAAAATAATTATAAAAAAAATCTCCATTTTTGGGGATTTTTTTATGCTATTGATTTTCAATAATTTAAACATATCGTAAAAATAAGTCAATTTTTTATTTGAAAACCTAAAAAGTGTTAGTATATTTGCACTCGGCTAAAATAAATTATTTTTTTTTTAATTGGGGAGATACTCAAGCGGCCAACGAGGGCAGACTGTAAATCTGCTGTGTAAACTTCGCAGGTTCGAATCCTGCTCTCCCCACAAAAAAAGTCCAGAAAGAAATTTCTGGACTTTTTTTTATTTATATATTTTTTATTAAAATATTAAAATTTTTAATTTATTCTAAAACAAAACTGAGGCTAACATTGACCAAAACTTCGATTTCGCCAGCTGCTAATGTTTCGTTAGGTGCGCTTGAATCATTCATTTGAGCAGATTTCATTGATGCATACATAACTGGTTGTGGATTAAAATTCTGAGAATTATCTGAAATCGAAAAAGCTTTTCCGATTTTTTGACCTAATACAGACACAAAATCTTCGGCTTTTAGTTTAGCGTTTTTTATTGCCAATTTTCGAGCATCAGATTGAAGTTGCAGCAATTTTGAAGTTTTGAATTCTACATTATCGATTTTATTTACACCAGCTTTCATTAATCCGTCCATTAAAATATCATATTTTGATAAATCTTTCAGCAATATAGAAACCGTTTGCGATGCAATATATTCCTGTTGCTTTTTTTCGTAATCGTAATTAGGATTCAGTGCAACTCTTTGCGTTAAAAAATCACTTTGCGGAATATTCATTTTTTTTATAAATTTTAAAATTGCATCAATTTTTGTATCGTTAATTTTTTTAACTTCGACTGCTGTTGCACCTTTTGTATCTTGAGAAATCGTAATGCAAGCTTCGTCAGGAATTACTTTTATTTTGCCTTCGCCTTGAACGTTTACCATCGGAATTTGTTTAATTTCTTGTGCTTGAGTCATTGTTGCAAACATAAATGTTAATAATAATGCTAATTTTTTCATTGGATAATTATTTAAAGATTGATTTAATGATTTATATTCAAAACTTGTGCCAAATTAAATTTTTCCCATTTTTGCCATAACGAATAAAATAACAATCGGAATTGCAAGTAAAACCACAATTAAAATATTATTTTGAAACATTTCGGGTTCTTTAATCAATGTCAATGCATAACCGCCAATTGCTCCACCAAAATGTGCGGTGTGACCAATATTGTCGTTTTTGGCTTTCATTCCATAGATTGAATAAAGCAAATAACCAATTCCGAAAACTGGTGCAGGAATTGGGATTGCAAAAAATAAAAGCAAATTCATATTTGGATATATCAAAATTGCCGAATATAAAATTCCCATTACTGCGCCAGAAGCACCAATAGCTCGATAACTATAATCGTTTTTGTGCAACAATAATGTCAATAAACTGCCTAATCCTAAACTTGCAACATATATTAAAACGAATGTAACACTGCCAAAATGTTCAATGACGATTGGTGCAAAAAAATATAAAGTTAGCATATTGAAAAACAAGTGCGCAATATCTGCATGTAAAAAAGCCGATGAAAACATACGAATTTGTTCGCCTGATTGAATGCTGCCAATATGAAATTCGTATTTTCTGAAAAAACTAATGTCACTAAAACCTTTATAACTAAACAAAACGTTTGCAAGAATAATTGCAATTAAAATTGGATCCATTTTTTAAAATTTTATAATGTAAATCTAATGTTTTTTTATGGATTTTAAAATAATTGGTTTAACAAAATCTATTAATTCAATTGAGAAATTTAAATTATATTTGCCAAAATTATTTTTAATGAAATATTTAGTTTTTTTAGTTGTTTACCCTGTTTTGTGGTGCGTTTCGATTTTGCCTTTTCGATTATTGTATCTTTTATCTGATTTTGTTTTTTTTATAGTTTATTACATTATTGGTTACCGCAAAAAAATAGTTAGAGCGAATATTGCTTTAGCATTACCGAATTTATCTTTAAAAGAAAGATTAATTATCGAAAAAAAATCATTTCAACACATGAGCGATATGTTTCTGGAAATGATAAAAACAATAACTATTTCGAAAACCGAAATAAACAAACGTTACACCTATTCGAATCTTGATTTATACAAAGAATTCGAAGCCAAGCAGAAAAGTATGGCAGTAATGATAGCGCATTATGCTAGTTATGAATGGGTTATATCTTTAAATCATCAAATGACTTTTAAAGGATTTGCAATTTATAAAAAGCTAAACAATCCTTATTTTGATAAATTAGTTATAGATATTCGTTCTAAATTTAAAGCCTATTTAATTACGACTAAAGACACAATTCCGACTATTGAATCGAATTTCAAAAATAATATTCTTAGTAGTTATGGTTTTGCAAGTGACCAATCGCCAAGATTATCGGTAACTCATTATTGGCGAAAATTTATGGGAATCCAAACTAATGTTCATACTGGCGCAGAAATGCTAGCTAAAAAATATGATTTGAATGTAATTTTCATAAAAACCAGAAAAGTAAAACGTGGTTATTATGAAGGTACTTTCGTAATTTTATCTGATGATGCAAAAAATGTTCCTGATTATCAAATTACTGATAAATTTTTAGATTTGGTTGAACAACAAATTTATGAAGCTCCAGAATTTTATTTATGGACACATAAACGTTGGAAACATAGACCAGAAGATCAAAAAAAAATCGAAACTGTAATTTGAGTTTCGATTTTTTTATTTACAAATTTGCAATAACTTTTATTTCATCAATAATCCGAATCGCTAAATTATCTGCTAATTCTTGAGTTGCTGCTTCGGTATAAATTCTGATGATTGGTTCGGTATTCGATTTTCGCAAATGCACCCAATTTTCGGCAAAGTCAATTTTCACGCCATCGATTGTTGTAATGTTTTCTGATTTGTATTTTTCTGTCATGGCAACCAAAATTGCGTCAACATCAATTTGAGGTGTCAATTCAATTTTATTTTTGCTCATGTAATATTCAGGATAACTGGCTCGAAGTTCAGAAACTTTCATTTTTTTATTGGCCAAATGCGTTAGAAACAAAGCTACACCAACAAGACTATCGCGACCATAATGCAATTCAGGATAAATAATGCCGCCATTGCCTTCGCCACCAATTATTGCATTGTTTTTTTTCATTAATTCAACAACATTTACTTCGCCAACAGCACTTGCTTGATAAGTTCCTTTATGCGAATTAGTTACATCTCTTAAAGCACGAGAAGATGACATATTCGAAACTGTATTTCCAGGAGTTTTACTCAAAACAAAATCAGCGCAAGCCACTAATGTATATTCTTCGCCAAACATTTCGCCATTTTCGCAAACGAATGCCAATCGGTCAACATCGGGATCAACGACAATTCCTAAATGTGCATTTTCTTTAACAACAAGTTCCGAAATATCGGTTAAATGTTCTTTTAATGGCTCTGGATTATGCGGAAAATGACCATTTGGTGTACAATATAATTCAACAACCTCAACGCCCATTAATTTTAATAATCTTGGTATAATAATTCCACCAGATGAATTAACAGCATCGACGACCACTTTGAATTTGGCAGCTTTAACAGCTTCGATATCAACTAATTTCATATCGAGAACTTCGTCTATATGAATGTCCATATAAGCATCGTTTATTGTAATTTCGCCTAAATTATCAACATCAGAAAAATCAAAAGCTTCGGCTTCGGCAATTTCAAGAATTTTTTCGCCTTCGATTCCGTTAAGAAATTCGCCTTTATTATTTAATAATTTCAAAGCATTCCATTGTTTTGGATTGTGCGATGCAGTAAGAATAATTCCACCATCGGCATTTTCAAGGAGAACAGCAATTTCAACTGTTGGCGTTGTCGATAATCCTAAATCAATAACATCAATTCCAAGACCTATTAATGTATTGATAACTAAATTGTGCACCATTGGTCCAGAAATTCTGGCATCGCGACCAACCACGACTTTTAACTTTTTATCAGCATCTAAATTCTCACTTCCAGCTTTAAGCCAAGTTCCATAAGCTGATGCGAATTTTACAGTATCGACAGGTGTTAGATTATCGCCTACTTTTCCTCCAATTGTGCCTCGAATTCCTGATATTGATTTTATTAATGTCATTTAAATTTAGTTTAAGGGTTTAAGTGTTTAAAAGTTTAAACATTACAACTTCTAAAATTATCACAGCAAATATAACATTCTGCTAAATAAATAAAAACAAAACTAACAAACTATTTTTCTATATTTACAAAATGAAGCGTTTAAACCTTTTTTAAACTTTTAAACCTTTTTTAATGAACTTTCTAGCACATATTTATCTTTCTGGTAACAACGATTTTATTAAAATTGGCAATTTTATGGCTGACGGAATTCGTGGCTATGACTATTTGAATTTTCCTGATGATGTCAAAAAAGGAATTTTATTGCACCGACAAATTGATACTTTTACTGATTCTCATTTGGTTTACCGAAAAAGCAAACATCGATTGCATGAAAAATATGGTCATTATTCGGGTGTAATTATGGATATTCTTTATGACCACTTTCTTGCAAAAAACTGGAAAAACTATTCTGATGAAAAACTTGAAATTTTTGCAGATAATTTTTACAAATCATTATTTGCAAATGAAGAAATCTTGACCGATAAAACCAAAAACATGCTTCCTTATATGTATGATAGAAATTGGCTTGTGAGTTATGCAACAATTGCAGGTATCGAAATGATACTTTTTCAGATGGATTATCGCACGAAACACAGAGCAAATATGCAAGAAGCTATTGTTGAATTAAAACAATTTTATATTGAATTTGAAAATGAATTTACTTTGTTTTTCGACGAATTGATGGTTTTTTCTAATCAAAAATTATTAGAATTATGAAACACATATTGATAATTATGATTTTAGTTTCCAATTCAATTTTGGCGCAAACCGGCTTAATTTCCAATAAAGCAATGGTTGTTTCTGCAAGAAAAGAAGCGTCGGAAATTGGAATCGAAATCCTTAAAAAAGGTGGCAATGCATTCGACGCAATGTGCGCAACCGAATTGGCATTGGCAGTTTCTTATCCTTATGCTGGTAATGTTGCAGGTGGCGGATTTATGGTTTATCGCAAAGCAAATAGCGAAACTGGCGCACTCGATTATCGAGAAAAAGCGCCATTATTATCCAAAAAAGATATGTATTTGGACAAAAACGACAATGTTATTCCAAATTTGAGTGTCAATGGCGCACTGTCAATTGGAGTTCCAGGCACAATTGCAGGAATATTTGCTGTTCATAAAAAATTTGGTACTTTATCGATAAATCAAATATTCGAACCTGTAATTGCATTGGCAAAAAAAGGAATAATAGTTACCGAAAAACAAGAAAAACAAATTTTAGCCAATATTGAAGCTATTCGAAATGTAAGCGGAAACGAAACTTTAATGTCAAAATCATATAAAATTGGTGATACAATAAAGTACAATTCACTTGCAGAAACTTTGACCAAAATAATGAAAAATGGCAAAGATGAATTTTACAAAGGCGAAACTGCCAAACAATTGATTAACTTTATTCAAAAAAAAGGTGGAATCATTTCCATGCAAGATTTAGAAAAATACGAAGCCAAATGGCGCAAACCGATAACTTTTAATTATAAAGATTTAAAAATCACAACAATGTCGCCACCATCAAGCGGCGGAATTACGTTGCAACAAATAATGAAAATGATTGAACCATTTGATTTACAAAAATTTGAGCATAATTCCGAAAAATACATTCAAGTTTTAGTCGAAGCGGAACGCCGCGCTTATGCAGATAGAAATCATTTTCTTGGTGATCCAGATTTTGTCAAAATTCCAACCAAACAATTACTCCATGAAAATTACTTAAAAAATCGAATGAAAGATTTTAGTTTCAAAAAAGCAACTTTATCATCTGACGTAAATCATGGAAATATTGAATTTTCTGAAAGTAACGAAACGACTAATTATTCGATAATTGACTCATTTGGAAATGCAGTTTCGGCAACAACAACTCTAAATGGAGCTTATGGTTCTAAATTATATTCAGAAGAGCTTGGTTTCTTTTTCAACAACCAAATGGATGATTTTTCGTCCAAACCTGCCGTTCCAAATTCTTATGGTTTAGTTGGTGCCAAAGCCAATAGTATTGCGCCCGAAAAAAGAATGCTAAGTTCTATGACGCCAACAATTGTTGAGAAAAAAGGCAAATTATTTATGGTTTTGGGCACTCCTGGTGGCTCGCAAATTATTACATCAGTTTTGCAAACAATTTTAAACGTTTCGGAATTTAAAATGTCAATGCAAGAAGCTGTAAATGCACCAAGATTTCACCATCAATGGTTGCCAGACGAAGTGACATTTGAACCTAACTCATTTGATAATAAAACTTTAGAAAACTTAAAATTAAAAGGTTACAAAATCAACGAAAAAAACAATCCTATTATCGGCAAAGTAGATGCAATTTTGGTTTTGCCTAATGGAAAATTAGAAGGTGGTGCGGACAAGCGTGGCGATGATACTGCGGTTGGGTTTTAGGGTTTAAGGTTTAGAGTTTTTAGTTTTGAGTTTAGCGAAGTCTCCGACTTCGTTATTGCGTTTAAAGTTCTCCGAACTTTAATTTACAACAATCCAATATTAAAAAATAAAGTTTTTTCTTGAATAATTTTGGTATTTCGAACCCTTAATTTTGTTGAAAATAAAATTTTTTTTGTTATTTCGACGTTACAAGAAATTACATAACTCAAGCAATTAATATAATTTCTATTAACGTCGAAATGACAAAATATTATCTTATATTGTAGATGTCCAACAAAAATCAACATAAAGTCCTTAAGGGACAAAAAACCAAAACCTAACTCATTATTTATGAACATATAATATCTACGAAATATTCTCCGTTAGGTGTTAAAAGATGGTAAACAAAATATGAAGTTGCCCAGTAATCAGTGTCACGTAGGTACTGAAGTGGTTTAAACTTTTTAATTGGCTGCAAAATTGTCTTTTTGCCCCATATTTCAGATTTTTTTATTTCCATAGCTATGCTATTCAAATAAAAAAGTCCAAAATCTGAAACAAAAATCCTAATTACTTGCTAAAGTCAAATAAGTTTATACAATTTTAATATGTTAATAACTAAAATTTCTAAATGTTAAAATAATCATTACATTTGCCAAAATTATCAAAACACGTTCTTACAAATTTTATAAAATATAAAGCTTTGCTTTATTGTTGTCTTTGAAAACTGGAAATTTTTATACAAACAACGATAAACTCTGTATGCGCTTTGCGTGGGCTTTGTTTATTAGTTTGTAGGGTCATCCAGTACCTCAAAGACGATAGATGAAGTACCACGCATTTTGTTTATACAAAACAATAGAATGTTTTACACAAACTTTATCAACATTTACGGGAAACCCGTAAAATTTATCCAAATAAGATTTCAAAATTTGCAAATTAGCTGGAGCTGGAAGATTTAAGTTGGGAGTTTAAAAGATGAAAACTAAAACTGAATACTGAGATTATAAATTGAGATAAAAAACTGAAAACTGCGACTGAACACTGAATACTTTTTAAACTATGAAACAAAAAATTACATTATTAATCTTACTCTTTTTTGGATTAACACGTGCCCAAGAAATAGAATGGGAAAAATCCTACGGAGGCAAACAAGCCGAATATTTAACCGATGCAATCGCAACAGCCGATTATGGTTATATTCTTGCGGGAAGCTCATTATCAATCAAATCAGGCAATAAATCAGACGATAACAAAGGCGATTTGGATTATTGGATTTGGAAAATGAAAGAAAATGGCGACCCTGAATGGCAAAAAAGTTTTGGAGGTTTAGGATCCGATTTTTTGCAGAGCATTGATAAAACCAATGATGGTGGTTTTATTTTGGCTGGAACATCAGCATCTGATAAAGGAATTGATAAATTAGAAAACTCAAGAGGTGGCGAAGATTTCTGGATAATCAAACTCAATGCAAGAGGCGAACAAGAATGGCAAAAAACCATTGGTGGTAGCGGTCAAGAAAAATTGCAAACTATTCATCAAACTTTTGATGGTGGTTATATAATTGGCGGTTCATCGAGCAGTCAATCCTCCCCCAACCCCTCCGAAGGAGGGGGGTTAACAACAGAAGAATTTAAAGAATTTGGTGAGAAAACGAGTCAGAATTTCGGAAATCTTGATTATTGGATTGTCAAGTTAGACAAAACAGGAAAAATTGTTTGGCAAAAAACCTATGGTGGCATTTATTATGATGAATTAAGGAGTATTGAGCAATCAAAAGATGGAGGGTATATTGTTGGTGGCTATTCTAATTCTCCAAGTTTCGAAATTCCACAACTCGGTATAGGTCAAAAATTAGAAAACAACAAAGGCATTGGAGATTTTTGGGTATTAAAAATTGACATAGACGGCAACGAACAATGGCAAAAAACAATTGGTGGCGACCAAGACGACCAATTGTATGTGGTACATCAAACTTATGATGGTAATTTTATAGTTGGTGGAAACTCTAACAGCCAAGCAACTGATGAAAAAAGTAAAAGCAACCAAAGCGGAACAGATTTTTGGGTTTTAAAACTCAATCCCGAAGGCAAAACAATTTGGCAAGAAACTTATAATATTGGTGAAGTAGATGTTTTAACGTCACTAGTAGAAAATAAAGACCATAGCATTTTGTTAGGTGGCTTTGCACAAAGTGAATTATCGCAAAATCCGACTTTTGGCTCAAAACAAAAAGAAACCGAATCAATTAATGATTTTGTAGCCATAAAAATCAACGAAAACGGTGAAGAAATTTGGCGCAGAACGGTTGGTAGCGACGGCGAAGATTTACTCAAAAAAGCAATCGAAACTAGGGATGGCGGTTATTTATTAGCGGGAACAAGCAAACCTCAAATCCCATCCCCGACCCTTCCCAAAGGGAAGGGAGCCGAAACCGGATTAAATGGTTCGTCAAGTGTTTTGGATTCCAACCAAGAAAACCAGCAATTTCAAAATGCAAAAAATGAAGTCAACAGCGCCATTGGCGATGTTCAAAAAGACATTAACAACGGCATTAAAGACAAAACCGATGCTGTCACCAAAAGAATTAACGAATCTTTAAAAAACGAAGACAATCCTTTTAAACTTTCTGTAAACAGTCCAACTGGAGGAATAACTTCACCAAGTCTTGGCGATGGCAACTCAAATGGTAATAGTAAAAGTAATGATAATACACAAGACACGAGCGCAGTTCCCCCTTCGGGGGATAGGGGGCTGGGGTTTGGAGGGGCTGATTTCTGGGTTGTGAAACTTCGTGACTCCAACAAACCCAAAGTTGAAAAAGCAACTATCGAGGCTTTGCCTAATCCAGCAATAACTTTTACGAACATTATTGTTGGTTATGATTTCACGAGTGGAACAGCAACTGTGAATGATTTAGCAGGTCGTCAATTGCAAAGTTTTGACATAACCAGTCGCACTGTGCCAGTCGATTTGAGTGCTTTGCCAGAAGGAATTTATATAGTAAATATTAACACCAACATACAACAAGATGGAATTAAAGTTATTAAAGGGAATGAGAGAAAATAGATTATTTAGAATTTTAGCTGTTGTAGGTACTTTATTTATTAATATAAATTCATTATCGTCGCAAGAACCGAATCCTGGTGGTGCTAGTAATTACTTATCAGCGTCAGAGATTAATAGCAGAATAACAATGCCGAAAAGTCCAGAAGCAACTGCTTTTGAAAAATATGGCAACACACCAGTTAATCTATATACTGGAACTCCAGATATATCTATTCCGTTACATACTATCAAAGGTAGAGAACTAGATATGCCTATATTATTAAACTATGATGCATCTGGAATAAAAGTTTCACAAATAGCAACAAATGTTGGGTTAGGTTGGAATTTGACAATGGGCGGTCGCATAACAAGAATTGCTAACGGTCTACCAGACGATCTTCCGCAAAGCCCTTATAATCATAGTATTGAAATTACAGATGCGCTGTATAATTGTATTCCATTAAATTATAATTATGAATGCAGGGAAAATTTTTTATTACCAGTTGTAAACGGCGCAATAGATACCCAACTAGATTATTATAGTTTAAATATGATTGGAATCAATGACTATATAGTCAGAGATTTGGGCACCAATGATTATCACACTTTATTAAATCCAAAAATAAAAATTTTTTGTTTAGATCAAAATAATTGGATAGTAAATAGCGAAGACGATACAAAATATTATTTTACAAATGTTAAGGAAACTTCTGAAATAAATGGTGGAAATGATTTGCCTGGTGGCGGTTTTGTTTTTAACGGAATTTCTTCAAGTTCGTGGTTGTTGACTAAAATTATTTCAAAAAACAATTTGGATATCTACGAGTTTGATTTTGAATTGTATCGTTGGGCAAATTATTTTTCTAAACCCTATAATTCTGTTAGTTATACTCAATCATTAAGGTGTGATGGACCACCTTTAAATGGCACTGGCACTTATAGTTCAAACTTTAATTTTAAAACAAATCAACAAATGCCCATATCTGTAAAATTAAATGGAGAAATATTTGTAAAATTTAATTATAAGTCAAGAGTTGATTTAAATTTCATTGAAAATTCTTATCAAGGTGGCAATGCAATTGATTTTATTAGTTTTTATAATTTTAAAACATCTATTAATCAACCTACAGTTTTTAAAAAAATTGTTTTTAACCATTCTTATTTTGGAATTACAAATTCTAATTATAGCACTAAAAAACGTTTAAAATTAGATGATGTGATATTTTATGGTTCAAATTTAAATGATGGGAAAAAATATAGTTTTGAATACATTGAGCCTACTGAAATTCCAGATATAAATTCATTTAGTCAAGATTATTTAGGTTTAAATAATGGTGCAGGAAATTCCAATTTAATACCACCATTTAGTTACAGTATTGGAATACAAAGTGGCACTGTAAGTGGTGCGAATCGCTTACCAAATTTTGAAACAATGACTATAGGTACGTTGAATAAGATTATATATCCAACTATGGGTTACACGACATTTGAATATGAACAAAACAGAATACCTAATAACACGTTTTATAATAGTTATACAGAAATTCAGCCACTATATTTATTAAATTTAAGTAATCAAAAAAATTGTGATGAATTATATAATGGTAGTATATTTAGTGACCAAAATTTAATAAGTCAACACATGGCAGTTTTATATCAAAATAATTTTAATAGGGACAACTGCCCTTCATGGGGGGGCACTTCACGGATCAGTAGGGTTGTAGATAGTAAAATTTTAAATGTTACATCGTTAACAGATATTTTTTTCGAAAGTCATGGTGAAGGTGCCTATATAATTCAAAGACTTCCCAGTTGCAATATTTCTGATAACATAATAGGTTCTTGTAGTGATATGTTAATACCAAGCAATTATAACTTATGTATGAGACATCCTGCATCAATTTTTTTTGATAAATTTTCGTCTTCACATCCAAACGATTTTATTGTAGGAGGTTTACTTTGTGACCTAACAACTGCATCAACGGTGCAATTACCAATTGGAACTTATCAAATAACATTCTGGTCATTTTATGACAATATTGAGGATAATCCTGATGGTGGATTAAGTTGTAGTTTTAAAATGTATAAAAATATATCAACAGTCATTCCAGCAGGTTATATTTATAATACTGAATTAATTGAAGGTTTTAGGATTAAAAATATAAAAGATTTTTCATCCTTAAATGTAATATCGACTAACAAGGAATTTAAGTACATACAAAATCTTATAAATAGTGACTGCTCTGGTGTTCAACTCGGTTTTAAGCGTGATATAATGTCTTATAACACTGTATATACCGCTTGTGATCGTGGTGCAATTCCAATGCAAACGCATTTTGGCACCTGCCAAACTTTAACTTCTTATATCCTAGATTCAACAGGAATATCAACAACACCAAATATTGGTTATGAGTCTGTTTTCGAAATCATATCACACAATAATAACAAGATGGGGTACACTCAAAGTAAATTTCATGTTGGCGTTAGCGGGCTGCAGAATGCTTTTGGTGAGATGTTAAGTTCTTTTGAACATTTTTACAAGTTTGGCAAAATATCACAAAAAAATATAATAGATAATAATAAAAGTATTGTTTATAAAGAAGATTATTTTTACAACGATGTAGAGTTTTATAATGGATTTTCATTTTTTTACGAAAAAAATCACGACGTAACTTATGCACGAGCTGGTCAGAATGGTAATTCAGATTTAGTATTTGAAATGGGTCAGTGTTCGCAATGGACAATGCCTGGACCAGCAGATCCTCCAACTCACTGGGGGCAACATGGTGGTTGGTACAATTACGAACTTGGTAAATATTCATATCATCCAGTATCTCAAAACATAAAAGGAAAATTCGGATACCTGTCCAAAAAAGAAACAACAACCTACCCAGAATCTGGCGGTGAAATTAAAAAAAGTGAGGAGTATGTTTATAATGACAGTGATTATAGGTTAGCTAGCAAAATTACAAAAAACAGCGATACCGAAATTAGAGAAGAAACTTATACCTACCATCCTGATTACCCTTTAAACACAGAAAAAATAACCAATATTTCAATTACTGATACAAATGGATTATTAACTCAACATGAAAATGTTTATACCGATTATGGCACAACAACCAACGGCGTTGCTAATTTAGTTTCCGAAATTAAAACTGCAAAGGGCGATAATGCATTAGAATCAAGATTATTATTGGATTATGATTCGACAACCAAAAACATAACTACAACAATTAGTCCAACAACTGCTTCGCCTAGCAACGACAGTTTTGATAGTTACATTTTTGGTTATAATAATATGTTTCCAGTTGCTAAATTATCGGGTGTAAAATATTCTCAAATTTCGGCTCAAAGATTATTAGATATAAAAAATTTAACAAACGTTGCCATTACACCTGCAAGCGAATTAGAAGTAGCAACCGAGTTGAATAAATTACGTGTTGATTTTCCGAATGCACAAATAACAACCTATACCTACAACCCAGTTATTGGAGTAACTAGCGAGACAAATCCTGCAGGTGATACTAAATATTATGAATATGACGAATTGAGCCGTTTGAAAAGAGTCAAAGACAAAAACGGCAACATTCTGACAGAAAACGAGTACAAGTATAAGTACAATTAGATTGCAGGTTTCAGGTGGCAGATTTCAGTCTCAGTCGCAGTTTACAATTCAATTTTCGATTTCAAAACTGTAGAGAAGCACGGCAGTGCATCTATTAATTAGGATTTCTGTCGTAAATTTCAAATTTCAAAAAAAAGTAGAGCAGCACGGCAGTGCATCTAACAATTTTAAAGATTTCAGATTCATTAAATTGAATCAAGATAAAATCTAACATTCAAAGATTAAAAAAAGAACATCATATGAAAAAAATAATATTCTTAGTGTTTTTAATACAAACAATTGTTTTTGGACAAGCCCCAACCCCGAGTACCAACAATTTAAAAACTACGACTTACAAAGTTCCAACATTAGTATCAATTGCTACTCCGACAATTATCGAAGCTGCTGTAAACATTACTTATGTTGACGGTTTGGGGCGCACAATTCAAACAATTGCCCAACAACAATCGGCGAGTGGCAAAAACATTGTTTCTCATTTTGAGTACGATGCTTTTGGGCGTCAAGTCAAAGAATTTTTGCCTTACAGTACACAAACAACAGGATTAGATTTCGAGACCAATGCTGCAACAAATCAAGCCAGTTATTCTTTGTATTCAAACCAAACTGCCTATTCAGAAAAACAATTCGACGATTCGCCACTCAACCAAATTATGAAACAAGCTGCACCTGGTAACGATTGGAAAATGACTAGTGGTCACGAAGTCAAGATGAACTATCAATCTAATGTTGCCAATGAAGTAAAATTTTACAAAGCAGTCGCAACTTGGAGTCCAGCACAAGAAAAATATACAATTGCACTTGTTGACAATGGTTTTTATAACCCTAACGAATTATATAAAACAATAACTAAAAACGAAAATTGGGTTGCTGGCAAAGGAAATACAACCGAAGAATTCAAAAACAACGACGGTCAAGTAGTTTTAAAAAGAACATACAACAACGAAAATATTTCTGCACTCGGACGAGCAATCGAAGAAAACGCAATTCCACACAGCACCTTTTATGTGTACGACCAGTTTGGAAAACTAACCTATGTATTGCCACCAAAGGTTACCAATCCAGCAATAGATACACAGATGTCTGGACTTTGCTACCAATACATTCACGATTATCGCAACCGACTTGTCGAGAAAAAATTGCCAGGCAAACAATGGGAGTTTATTATTTACGACAAACTAGACAGACCAATTGCAACAGGATCAGCATTCTCCCCGTTTAACGATTCGCCAACAACGGCAAACATAGGTTGGTTGATAACAAAATACGATGTTTTTAACAGACCAGTTTTAACAGGCTGGCAACAATCGACAACGGTAACAAGTGCAGGGCGATTATCTAAACAAAACGAAGCCAACACACTAACCGTTTTGAGCGAAACCAAAACCGCAACTGCCAACACGATTGACAGTATTCCGAATGTTTTTTACACCAACAACATTGCACCAACAACATTCAAGTTATTGACCGTAAATTATTACGATAACTATGATTTTCAAGTATTTAATCCTGCAATAACATTTGGCGCAACCGATTACAACAACGATGCACTAAAACCAAAAGGTATGCCAACAGGCTCGTGGATAAGAGCATTAACAACATTGGCATCTCCAACTGGCGAAAGCAGTTATACAGTTTACGATTACAAAGCCAGACCTATAAAAACATTTACAAGCAATTATTTAGGGGGTTATACCCAAGTTGTAAGTACATTAGATTTTATGGGCAAAACACTTTCGACAACCACAACCCATAAACGAAATGCAACGGCGACTGTGATAACAGTTTTAGAAAATTTCACCTATTCAGATCAAGACCGATTGTTGACCCACACGCACAAAGTGAACAACAATCTAGCAGAAGTTATGGCAACTAACACCTACAATGAACTAGGACAATTAATCTATAAAAACGTAGGCGGAACAGCAACTGCGCCTTTGCAAAAAGTAGATTACAAATACAACATTAGAGGTTGGCTTACCGAAATTAATGACATCACTGCGCTAACTCCCCCTTCGGGGGCTGGGGGGCTGAACGATTTATTTGCCTTCAAAATTAATTACAGTACAGTCGAAAATCTTACAGATTACGAAGGAACACCATTGTATAACGGAAACATTGCCGAGACTTTTTGGCGAACCTCTAGCGATAATGTTTTAAGAAAATATGGCTATAATTATGACAACCTAAACCGTTTGCGCAATTCGATTTATATGAAACCCGAAGCGGCTGTAAAAGTGCTAAACAGTTTTAACGAAAGTATGAATTATGACAAAAACGGCAACATAACCAGTTTGACTAGATTCGGAAATTATGATGGTTCAACTTCTGCCAATTTATTAAAAATAGATGAATTGGCATATAATTATGCAACCCATTCGAACCAATTGGGCAAAGTTTTTGACAGCACCAACAATCCAAATGGCTTTAAAGATGGAATAAACACCAACGACGATTTTGCGTATGATGCCAACGGAAATATGATTATTGACCAAAACAAAGGCATAACATCGATAAAATACAACCATTTAAATCTCCCAACAGAAATTGTTTTTAACAACAACCAAAACACAAAAATTGTATATCTTTACAGCGCAAACGGAAGCAAATTGCAAAAATTTGTACGACGTGTTGCAACTGGAGTTGGTGCAACGACCAATTATTTAAGCGGTTATCAATACTTGAATGGCATTTTACAATTTTTTCCTACTGCCGAAGGTTATGTCAATAACACTCAAGTCGGTTCGGTGCAGAATTTTAATTATGTTTACAACTACCAAGACCATTTGGGTAACATTCGTTTAAGTTACAGCAAAGACCCAACAACCAACGTTCTTAAAATTCTTGAAGAAAACCATTATTATCCGTTTGGACTAAAACACAGCGACTACAACAGCGACTTGAATGCTTTTAAACAGTCTAGTACAAGTAACACTGTACAGCTTAAAGCTGCTGCGATTCCTGCGCCTATTGATCCAGTTGCGCAATTATTGCCATATCAAATAAAATTTCAAGGTCAAAATAGAGATTCAGAATTAGGTTTAAATTGGGATAGTTTTAAATGGAGAAATTATGATATGGCTATTGGACGTTTTATGAGTATTGACCCGTTAGCGGAAGAATACAGTTATCAATCACCATATAATTTTTCTGAAAATAGAGTTATCGATGCATTTGAATTAGAAGGAATGGAAGCAGTTTTAACAAAAGATGCTCAAAGTAGATGTATTGATTTAACTGTTAGAGTGAAACCTGTTAATCATACGAATAACTTATCCACAGACCAATATAATGCAGTGGTTGCTGCACGTGTTGAAAATACATCAAATGCACTTAGTGGTGATATAAAAAATGGTTCGACAGTAAATGCAGTTGTAATAGTAGATCCTAAAGCAACATTGGTTATGGATTTTGTTGATGCTCTTGATTCAAACGGGGTTAAAGATTTACAAGGTAAACCAAGTGATATTGTTCAAGCAACGTTAGACAACGCACTTGGTATCACTAGTGATAGTAATACGCAAGTTAACAGAACTCAAGTTAACGTTCCAAGAAACCTAGAGTTTGATAAAAATGGAATGCCAATATTAGATCAAAAAGGAATGGATTATATTTCAAATACTGGTACACACGAAGATTTACATCAAATGGGAGCAGTTCACGTTGCAGACCCAAAAAATAGAATGAATTTCGAAAATGCAGGAGGTACAAATGTTACTGTTGAACAGAGAACAAGTATAGTTGAGAAAGTTCAAGTTGAACAAAAACCAAATTAATTATGAAAAAAAATATAAGTTTTTTGATTTTATTAATCGTTTTTTGCAGATGTTCAAGTGTAATATCAGAATATAACACGTATGCGGTTCCTGTTCCAGAACATTTTAAAAAAGAAATATTAAAAAAATATGAATCTGAAAAAGAAAATTATTCTTTAGTTTATTTTACAAATAATTTTAAAAATGATACTATCACGGTATCAAATATAGAAGGTCAAATTTTTAAAAATGATGTTTCAACAGTTGATTTAATTGGGTTAGCTAGAGTAATTAGAATAGACAATAATTTGGCAACTAAAATTTATAATAAAAAACACAAATGTTCCTTTAAAATACCATCAAATAAGTACAAATTCATTTATATAAATAAATTATCAAATAGTAAAATAAAGTATAAAATATTATACAGTAATGTTTTACACAGTTTTATGTAAAGTATAAAAGCAAGTGTTAAACATTTGAGTAACATTCGTTTAAGTTACAGCAAAGACCCAACAACCAACGTTCTTAAAATTCTTGAAGAAAACCATTATTATCCTTTTGGGCTAAAACACAACAATTATAACAGCGACTTGAATGCTTTTAAGCAGTCAACTACAAGTACTGCTGTACAGTTGAAAGCTGCTGCGATTCCTGCGCCTATTGATCCAGTAACTAATACTTTGCCAAGATATAAGTATAACGGCAAAGAATTTCAGGATGAGCTGGGGTTGAATATGTACGATTATGGATGGCGAAATTATATGCCTGATGTTGGTCGTTGGACTCAAATAGACCCATTATTTAATGATTTAAAATTCGCAAATGATGTAAACACAGTTGACCCTGATGACCGAGCAGCAGTATATATGTCAATTATAAATGACCTTGAACTTGGTGGTGGAATTTATAATACAGATAATTTAAATCCTTATGGATACGGTTATAATAATCCTGTAAGTTTTGATGACCCTGATGGAAGATGTCCTGCTTGTTTATATCTTTTAGCAGCACTGCTTTATACAGAATTTGCAAATGCACCAACTAAAAATCCAAAAGCTGATGCTAAAAACTATAATAATGCCGATAGAGCTATTGTTTCAAAAGCAATATTGACAAGAGGACAAACCGTTACAGGAGTTTCAACTAGCCAGATGTCAACATCTATAAAGTTAACTCAAAAAGAATTAAAACAAAAAACATTAAAAGAGAATAGTGAAAAAGGAGCTAAATTTGAAAATGCAGTTGCAGAAAGTATTAAAAATGATGGCACTTCAACGAATATTCAAACACAAGTAAGTATTAAACCTGAGGGTGGTTCAAAAAATGTAAAAGTTGATGTTGTCTCTACTAATAACGGTAATATTAATCTAACAGAAGCTAAATCTTCTTCAACTGCACCTTTAACTAAAAATCAAAAAGAAGGATATCCACTTATTGAAAAAAACGGTGGTACAATTGTTGGTCAAGGAAAACCAGGATATGAAGGAGGTACTAAAATTGGTCCGACAAAAGTTGATGTTATTAGACCTAATTAGATAAAATATGGCTTTAGAAAATTTAGATGTTATTGATGTTATTAGTATTAATTCATTCAATAAAGTTGTTTTAACAATTTCAGATCATTATGAATGGGATGATAAAAACTTTCATATAACTTTATTAAAAGAAAAAATAAATTGTTACTTAAATATTATTGAAAATGGCAATATTTACAAAATCTATGAAAAAGCATTAAATAAAAATTTTATTATACAAGTTGTATTATTATTTTCTCCAAACGAGGCTGGGAAAATGTTTTTTAATGAAATCGAAAATTTATTAAAATTAAAAAAAATTGAATTAGTATATTATCAAATGGAAAATTTTAAATAAAAAATGACAACAAATAAAATATCTAACAGCGAATTAATTTTAAAAGGATTTTTATGGGTTAATTTACCAGTTTTTATAATTATCATTACTGGTTGGCTAACTTCAATTACTTATTTTAATGTTAGTAATTATGCTTCAATTTTAATTGGTGGAGCTCTAGGCTGGATTTATTGGGAACTTACTATAAAAAAATGGGTAAAATGGGCTTTAGAAAACAATGTAGAACCTGCAAGATTGTTAAAGGTTGGACAATTGTCATTATTGTTGTGGAATAGTAAACAAATTGATAAAGTTTTAGAAGAAAAAGAGCAATAAAATTACCAAGATCATTTGGGTAACATTCGTTTAAGCTACAGCAAAGACCCAACAACCAACGTTCTTAAAATTCTTGAAGAAAATCATTACTATCCTTTCGGACTAAAACACATTAACTACAACAGCGACTTGAATGCTTTCAAGCAATCTACAACAAGTACTGCCGTACAGTTAAAAGCTGCTGCGATTCCTGCGCTCCTTTTCACACAACACTTTTACAATAACAGCTTCCATTTAAGGAATTGCTATTAATAATGAGCTAGTTGCGAGATAATAAATAATTGTAACAAAAATAGAAAACCTAATATTCAAAGAAATTTGAATATTGGGTTTAATTTTTTTAATAATAAAATTAAACCTTGCAAGATTTACATTTGTTTTGTTGATTTTTGGCAATTCTCAATACTTTTTGTTGTTCAAAATGAGATTTATAGTTTGTAATATCAATGGTTTTTCCTTCGAAAGTTTCGTTAGGAGTATTGCCTTTAAGTGAAAATTGTGGTCGAATG
>JAYWGV010000061.1:0-84593 GCA_043778105.1 Bacteroidota bacterium | reverse complement strand
AAAAAGCGATTCCAGTTTCGATTTTGCTTTTGCCGGTTCCGTCAAGATTTAAATTGATAAAAATATCGGTTTCGTTGGTTTTTCTTGTTATAGAAGCTGAACGACTTTTGAGTTTTAGAAACTCATAAATTTTCTGCCAATCGTTGGTTTCTAAAGCAATACAAAAATCTAAATCCTCTCGTTTTACCGAAATTTCGTTGGTTCCTAAATTAGTATTGTCATTAATAAAAATGGCTTTTGAACCTAGATTTTTAGCCAATTCGACATCGGTCAATCGATCGCCAATTACAAATGAATTTGCTAAATCATAATCTGATGAAAAATATTCGGTTAATAATCCTGTTCCTGGTTTTCTAGTGTTTCTGTTTTCGTGAGGAAAAGTTCTATCAAGAAAAACATTATTGAAAACAACACCTTCGTTTTCGTAGGTTTTCATAATAAAATTATGAACTGGCCAGAAAGTTTCTTCAGGAAAACTTGCAGTTCCCAATCCGTCTTGATTGGTAATCATGACCAACTCAAAATCTAATTCTCGAGCAATTTTACTCAAAAACGGAATGCATTTTGGATAAAAAATCATTTTGTCGAAAGCATCGATTTGTTCGTCAATAGTTTCTTTTATCATTGTGCCATCGCGGTCGATGAATAGTACTTTTTTCATTTAAAAATGATTTATATTTTATTTTATTTTTTTGGAAATTTTACATTCTTTACAGAATTCTGCATAATCTTCTAATTCAATTAAAACTTGAGCGTTTAATTTTTGCAAAATAGAAGATTTACTTCCTAAATCGGTTTCTTTTGTAGCATTTGTTAACCTTATTGAGTATTCTTTCTGAGTTTCATCAAAAATTGGTTTTAAAAAACTCACATCTGAAAAAGTTTTCTTGTTATCGTAAAGGTTTTTCCTTAATTTTCTAGCGTATAATTCTGATAAATTGAATTGAAATTGAGCAAAATTAATCAAACAATCCACAGTTTCTTTATTAGGTGAAACTAATGAAGAAGCGTCTCGCATAAAACGATTGTTAACTTTAGAATTGAAATTTTTAGTGAATAAAAATTCAATATTTGACATACTTACTAAAAAATCAAATCCACTTGTGCAATTCAATGAAGAAACTTTTGTGTTCCCTATTTGAGTTGATGTCGATTGAAAATCACTAAGTTGCAATTGATATTTTCCATCCCAATGAATTTCATTTTGAGAATAAGTTTGTATTGCAAATAATATATAAATTATAAGAATATTTTTTTTCATTTTATTTTTGTTAATACCTAACAGATTTCGAAAAATTGTTAGGATAATTTATCTAACTTTTTTAAAACTTCAATTAATTTTTGATTTTCTACTTCGGTTCCGATAGTAATTCGTAAACAATTTTCACACAATGCATCGTTTGTTCGATTTCTGATTACGATTCTATTTTCTAGAAATTGATTGTATCTTTTGTTGGCATCATCGACTTTGTAAAGAATGAAATTGGCATCGGTTCTGTAAATTTCTTTTACAAAATTGGTGTTTAATAATTGTCCATAAACCAAGTTTCGTTGGTCTTTGATTTCAATAATTTGATTTTCAATAACTTCTTGATTATTGATATATTCTAATGCTTTATTTTGAGTTAAAATATTAACGTTATATGGTGGTTTTATTTTATTTAAAACTGCTATAATTTCTAAAGAAGCATATAAAATTCCTAATCTAATTCCTGCCATTCCATATGCTTTTGACAAAGTTTGTGTAATAACAAGATTTGGATAATCATTGATTTCTTGCAACCAACTTTCTTTCTCAGAAAAGTCAATATAGGCTTCATCTAAAACCACAATTCCATTGAAATTTTTAAGCAAAGTTACAATACTTTCGTCAGGAAATGAATTACCAGTTGGATTGTTTGGCGAACAAAGGAAAATCATTTTGGTATTTGAATCTACTTTTGATAAAATTTTATCAATTTGTGGTTCGAAGTCTTCATTTAATAAAACTTCACGATTTTCGATAGCATTTAAATTGGATAAAACACCATACATTCCGTAGGTTGGTGGCAAAGTAATTACGTTATCTTTATTGGGTTCACAAAAAGCACGAAACAATAAATCGAGAACTTCGTCGCTGCCGTTTCCTAATAAAATTTGATTTTCTGGAAATCTTTTGATTTCTGATAGAGCCAATTTTACCGATTTCTGTTGCGGATCAGGATAACGATTTACACCGTTTTCATTAGGATTTTCGTTGGCATCAAGAAAAATAATGTTTTGGTCGAAATCTTTGAATTCATCTCGTGCAGACGAATAAGGTTTCATTGTTTTTATGTTTTCTCTGATGAGATTTTGTATGTTAAAGTTTTTCATTTTTTAAAGGCTTTTAGCCACAAAGGCGCAAAGGCGCAAAGTTTTTAATAAATTAATTATCTCTATTGCTAGTTCCCCCTTTGGGGGTTAGGGGGCTTATCCTTAACGTTACAGCATTTTTATGTGCTTGTAAACCTTCAGCTTCAGCCATAATTTCTATAGCTTTTCCAATGTTTTGGATTCCTTTTTCAGAAATTTTCTGAAAAGTCATCGATTTTAAGAAACTATCTAAATTTACACCCGAATAATTCTTTGCATAACCGTTTGTTGGCAACGTATGATTGGTTCCTGAGGCATAATCGCCAGCACTTTCGGGCGTGAAATTTCCAATGAAAATTGAACCTGCATTTTCAATATTATTCACATAAAAATCTTCATTTTCACAACAAATAATAAAATGTTCTGGACCATATTCGTTTATCAAATCCAAAGCAATTTGGTCATTTTCTACATAAATTAATTTAGAATTTTCGATTGCTTTTTCGGCAATTTCTTTTCGAGGTAAAACCAGAATTTGCTTTTTGATTTCGATTTCTACTTCTTCAATTAGTTTTTTTGATGTTGAAACTAAAATTACTTGACTGTCAATTCCGTGTTCGGCTTGGCTTAATAAATCGGACGCAACAAAACTTGGAATTGCAGAATCGTCAGCAACAATTAGCAATTCACTTGGTCCAGCTGGCATATCAATTGCTACTCCAAATTGCGTTGCAACTTGTTTTGCAACAGTTACATATTGGTTTCCTGGTCCAAAAATTTTATAAACTTGTGGAATAGTTTCTGTTCCAAAAGTCATTCCTGCAATGGCTTGAATTCCACCAACTTTCAATATTTTTGTTATGCCACATAAATTAGCCGCATATAAAATTGCTGGATTAATTTTTCCAAATTTATCAGGTGGCGAGCACAAAATTATATCTTTGCAATTAGCAATCTTTGCAGGAATTGCAAGCATTAAAACTGTCGAAAATAATGGTGCTGTTCCGCCAGGAATATACAAGCCAACTTTTTGAATTGGTCGTTTTTCTTGCCAACACATTACACCTTCCGTTGTTTCGATTTCAATTTTTGAAGAGATTTGTGCTTTGTGAAACTTCTCGATATTCGATTTTGCAAGTTGAATAGCATCTTTCAATTCTTCGGAAACTAAACCAATTGCTTCTTCAATTTCTTGATTCGAAACTTCGATATTTTCTAAATTAATTCCATCAAAAAGTGATGTGTATTTTGCAACAGCTTCATCGCCTTTGGTTTGTACTTCTTTAAAAATTCCTTTTACAGTTTCTTCAATTTCTTTAAAAGATTGAATAGGTCGTTTCAGGATTTCTGACCAAGATTCAAGTTTTGGATTGTATATTTTGTTCATATCACTTTTTTAAAAAATTAAATCAGATGCACTGCCGTGCACCTCTAGGATAATTATTATTTATAACTTTGTTTTAGATGCACTGTTGTGCATCTCTACGATACTATTTATTTAAAATTTTGGTAGACCTATAACCCACAACCTACAACAAAATTTAAACCACCATTTTCTCAATTGCGCAGACCAAAATTCCTTCTGCTCCTGCTTCTTTCAATTGGTCGATTACTTCCCAAAATTGATCTTCATCGATTACAGATTGTACACTTGACCAGCCAGTTTGACTGAGCGGAACAACTGTTGGGCTTTTTAGAACTGGCAAAATCTGGGTAATTGCATCAATTTTATCATTTGGAACATTCATCAAAATATATTTAGAACTTCTGGCTCGCAAAACAGACTGGATTCGAAACTGTAATTTATCCAAAATAACCTGATTTTCAACTGAAATTTTTGGAGAAACTGCCAAAACGGCTTCACTTTTCATAATTATTGCAACTTCTTTTAGGTTGTTTTTGAAAAGTGTACTTCCGCTAGAAACAATATCTACAATTGCATCGGCAAGACCAATGTTTGGAGCTATTTCCACAGAACCAGATATTTGGTGCAAATCGACTTCGATATTGTTGGCGTTGAAATAATCTAAAGTTGTTGTTGGATAGGAAGTTGCAATTCGCAATCCGTTTAAATCTTGAATAGAATTGAATTCGAATGATTTAGGAACTGCGACCGAAACCTTGCATTTCGAAAATCCCAATTTTTCGACAACTTGAATGTTTTTGCCTTTTTCTACCAATAAATTATCACCAACAATAGCACAATCTACAACGCCATCTATCAAATATTGAGGAATATCCGAGTTTCGAAGAAACAATAATTCGATTGGGAAATTTGTGGCTTCGGCTTTGAGTTGGTCGTTGCCATTATTGATAGAAATGCCACAATCTTTGAGCATTTTTAAACTGTCTTCGTTAAGACGTCCTGATTTTTGAATGGCAATTTTTAGAATATTCATTTTTAAATTTTAGTTTTTGTTCGAAACTCCAAATTTGATTTTAAATAAAAAACCCGTTTGAAGTTTCAAACGGGTTTTTAGAATATGATTTATACACATACCATTAACACTTCGCTTGAAAGCAAATATGAAAATGATGATGTAATTTATTTGTAAACATTTTTGTTTTATTGAATTGCAAATATAGAATGAAATTTATGTAAAAAACTAATTTATATTAAATTTTATATCTTGTTGAAGTATAAGATTATTCAAATATTTGATTTAGTTTGTGTTTTTTAATTGATTATCAATATTTTGACTAATTTCGGTATGTCGAATTTCACCTCCAGAAGTTCCAACAGATTTAGACAAAATAATAGTAACAACTGCCAAAGTCAATGTCAGAAATGAAAATAATTTTGATTTAGGATGGTTTCTTATATTTGCTAAAAGCGAAATAATCGAAATTACGCCCAATGCATAAGCCATTTTCATGTAGGTTTCGGCTTGTTCTTCGTGTTAGTGAATTACACTTTTAGAAATTCCTAAATTTTCAACAATATTCTCGGCTTTTTCGCCAGTAAACATTGAAGCTTTTCCGAAAATCATACATATTATAAAAATTATATAAGCTGTATTTTGAATCGATTTGTTTTTAATAATAATTCCTGTCAATAATATTCCGAAGCCAAAAATAGTTCCAACAATAGGAAAATGATTGATTAGTAAATGTAAATGTGCATCGTTCATTGTTTAATTTTTTAACAAATGTATTCATTTTTTATAATTTTTTGATTCGTTTGATTACTTTTGTGAAAAATAATTTTATGAACTTTTTGAAGAAATTTTCTCCTATATATACACTTGCTATATTTTATTTTATTGTGAGTTTTATTACCAGAATTGTTTTGATATTTCATCCGATAACGCAATCAAATTTTGGTTTTTTTGATTGTATAAAGATCTTTAGTTTTGGGTTATTATCAGATATTTTTGTATTTGTTGTTGTAAGTTCAATTTTATGGTTGTATTTAATTTTTATATCAAATACTAAATATTTAAATCCTTTTGGATACATTATTTTTGGATTGTTTGTACTATTGTTTATATATGTTTATTCAGGAAAATCGATACTTAATGAATATGGCGGATCAGCTCCTGAAATTGGAATTGCATTTGTTGGACTAAAAACTTTTCTATTTGGATTGTTGCTTTTTTTGCCAAAATATCGAAATCAAATACGGTTTTGGTTGTTTAGTTTCGTAATGTTTCTATTTGTGGTTTGTGTTTTACAAAATGCGATTAGTGAATATTTATTTTGGAATGAATTTGGTGTAAAATATAATTTTATTGCAGTAGACTATTTGGTTTATACTAATGAAGTTATTGGTAATATTATGCAATCATATCCAGTTGTTCCAATTTTTGGAAGTTTGTTTTTGGTCGCTGGAATCATTACTTATTTTATTGTAAAATATTCTAAAAATTACATAATTGAAATTCCAACATTTGTAGAAAAAATAAAGTTATCGATGCTTTATTTTGCGATTTTCGGATTGTCGTTATTAGTCATTCCATTTTTATCATCTAAAGAAAATTCACAAAATATTTTTACTAATGAATTACAAGCCAATGGATTGTATAAATTTTATTTGGCTTTTACCAATTCAGAATTGGATTATTTTAAATTTTATAAAACATTACCAAGCAAAGAAGCTTTTGCGATTTTAAAAAATCAAATTTCAGCTATTTCAGACAATTCTACTTTAAGAAACATCAAATCTGATTTACCAGAAACCAAGAAAAATGTAGTTTTGATTACAATAGAAAGTTACAGCGCTGATTTCTTAAAAATTTATGGAAATGAGCAAAATATTACACCGTTTATTGACAGTTTGGCAACCAAAAGTTTGTTGTTTTCTAATCTTTATGCTGTTGGAAATCGTACAGTTAGAGGTTTAGAAGCGTTAACAATGTGTGTGCCACCGACTGCTGGCGAAAGTGTTGTGAAACGCAAAGACAACAAAAACAAGTTTACAACTGGAAGTGTCTTTAAATCAAAAGGTTATCAAGTTAAATATTTGTACGGTGGCGATGCTTATTTTGATAATATGCGTGATTTTTTCTCAGGAAATGGTTATGAAATTGTGGACAAAACCACATTTGCTCCAAACGAAATTACTTTTCAAAATATTTGGGGCGTTTGCGATGAAGATATGGTCAACAAAGCAATCAAAACTATGAATTTTGAAGCTAAAACTGGCAAACCTTTTTTCAACCATTGGATGACTGTAAGCAACCACAGACCATTTACTTATCCAAACGGAAAAATTGATATTCCAAGCGATGCAAAATCTCGTGAAGGCGGTGTAAAATATACAGATTATGCCATAAAAAAATTCTTTGAAATGGCAAAAAAACAATCTTGGTACAAGAATACAATTTTTGTAATTGTTGCTGATCATTGTGCTTCAAGTTCTGGAAAAACTGAACTTCCTTTAGATAAATACCGAATTCCAGCAATGATATTTGATCCAAATAAAAAAGGAGAAATTTGTAATAAATTAATGTCGCAAATCGATATTATGCCAACTGCTTTTGGATTATTAAATTTTAATTATCAATCGAAATTTTTTGGTCAAGATGTTTTAAAAACCGATTATAAACCACGAGCATTAATTGCAACTTATCAAAATTTAGGTTTGATAAAAGACGAAATTTTGACCGTAATTTCGCCTAAACAGCAAGTGAAACAATATGGTTTGACTAGTATTCCGAATCCGAAATTAGGAGCTGATTTCCAGATTATGTTCGATGCAAAACTATTAGAAAAAGAACGAACCGATTTAGTTAATGAAACAATATCTTATTATCAAACGGCTTCGGAAATGTTGAAGAATAAACAATATCAGAGTTTTTAGACATGAGACATTAGACTTTAAGACTTGGAGACTTTAGATTTATAGCCTTTAGAATTTACAATTTATAAAAAAATCCAATTTGTATCGAAATTGGATTTTTTTTATTGTTTTAATTTTAAAAATTATTCTTTTAAAAACTTAGAATTCGAAGTTCCTTTATCAGAAACTGTTTTAATAAAATAATTTCCTGATTTCAATTCAGAAACGTCGATAGTTTTATTTGGACTTGTAATAACTTGAACTAATTGACCAAGTGAGTTGTAAATACTTAATGACGAAATTGTTGCGCCAGATTTAGTTTCAAGATTTAAAATATTTTTGGCTGGATTTGGATAAATACTAAAATATTTAGAAAACTCGAAATCTTGCGTTGCTAACTGATTTGCAACAGTTGTAGTTGCAGTATTGGTCACAATCGGGAAATTATAATCAAAATAAATATTGGCCGAATTACTAAAAGTATTGCCCAAAACCAAGGTCGATTTGGTTTTGATTTTGATCGCTACATAACCATCATTGGTTGCATCTGCGAAAGGTAAATTGATGTTTTCAAAAATAAATTCTACTTTGTTGCCGTTGATTCTTGTATAAAAATCATGGCTTCCTTTTACAGGAATTAAACTTGCAATATCGAATTTTGCTAAATCAATCATATCTTTTACAACAATGTTTTGCGCTGCGAAAGTTCCAGTATTTTCAAAACGAATCATATAATGAACATAATCGCCAACTTTAGCAGGAACAATGTTATTGCCTTCAAGACAAGTTTTATCATTTGGATCGAATGAATTGACAACGGTTTGGTTTAAAATTGCAATGTTGTCGTTTGGAGATTCGTCGTTGGTTGCTGTAATATTTGCTGTAAATGATAAAATACTACCACCATTCAATGCTGGAGTTTCCATTGGTGAATTAGCGTTTAGCGTAACTGCAATTTCACGACTTTCGAAAGGTTTTAAATCTACAAAACTCCAAGATAAATTGTTTACAATTTGGCTTGTTGTTGCAGGATTGGTAGTTACAAAATCTAAAACAGCATTATTAAAAGTCAAGCCAACTGCACCCGATTGTGTTTGATTGCCTTTGTTTTTATAAACCAATTTATAACTAGCGTCAAAACCTGGTCTTGCAGCATCAATTGGCAATAATGAAATTTCTAAATCATTGTGTACGCCATTGGCGGTAATACAAAAATCTCGAATTGCTGGACTTGCGGTTGCAGGAAAAGTTATTGTTGCGCTTGTTGGCGAAACGTTAAAGTAGGTTGGATTTTCTAGAATTGGGGTTATTGTGTGGGTGCCTGCTTGGACTGGGATTGAATAGTTGCCTGTGTTGTTTGACAGCAAAGTACCATTGTCAATACCATTAGTTAAATTAAAATTTATATTTGGAAAACTAAAATCTAATAAATCGCAACCATTGTTATTAAAATCAAATTTATTACTACCTTGAATACTAAAAAATGTTCCTCCAGGATTAAATGAACAATAACTATTTACTTGACAAGTTGATGAATATCCATAACTATTTATTTTAGATTGAATCGAATTAATTTCAATATCATCAGCACAAATATAATTTAAGTTTGGATTGTTTGAAAAATTTATATATTGTTCTTGACCATTTTTAATAATTAAACTAGTTAATTGATTATCTTGGCAGTACAACGTACCTAAGATCATATTACTACTTAAATCTAATCTTGTCAATTGATTGTAAGTACAATTCAAAAATTGTAATAGAGAATTATTGCCTAAATATAAATTAGTTAATTGATTAGAGCTACAAGAAAAATCTCTTAATAAATCATTATTACTAACATTTATACTTGTTATGTAATTATTAAGGCAATTTAAATCTATTAATCCAATATTGTTGGTCACATTTAAACTAGTTAATTGGTTTCCTTTACAATCCAATATTCTTAATGCTATATTATTACTCACATTTAAACTAGATATTTGATTACTATTGCAATGTAAATCCATTAATGCAACATTACTATTAACATTTAAACTAGATAATTGATTATTATAGCATGATAAGGCAACTAATTCAATGTTACTACTAACATCTAAATTAGACACTTGATTATTATTACAATACAAATAAAGCAATACAATATTATTATTTACATTTAAAGTAGTTAATTGATTATTACTACAAGACAATCTTGTTAAAGCAATATTATTATTTAAATTCAAAATTGGCAATTGATTTCTATCGCAAATCAAATCTTTTAATAAAGTATTATTAGTCAAATTCAGACTTGACAATTGATTATCCCTGCAATCCAAAAATGTTAATGCACCATTACTACTCAAATTCAAACTAGTTAATGAACTATCAGAGCAATCTAGATGATTGATATTAGTAAAAAATTCAATTCCTATTAAATTATATATATATATATTATTAATACATAAAAAACTTACTTGTAAAGCCTCACTTTGCTGAATGTTTCCATCATCATTTGCATCAATTTTAAAATAATCTCCTGCTAAATTTTTTGCAATATCCAGATTTGGATGAGCTTCCAATAACTTCAATTTAAACCTAACATCAGGAAAATTAATAATTTGCCCATTCGCAAAACTCAAAAAACAAACAGCAACAAACGCAAAATAATATTTTTTCATAAAAAAATAATTTTTTGTAAAAGTAGTATAATTACGTCTAAAATAAATAAAATCAAACAAGAAAATTAAAACTTAGCCCAATTAGGAATTCAATTCCTAATTTAGCAGCAAATTAAAACAAAAAAATTCCCGAGTAATCGGGAATTTCTAATTTTTATGTGACAAATAAGTGCTTAAACAATATATCCGCCTTCTTTCCATTTTTTATTATGTTCTAGCCATACTAGTAAATCTCCCATAAACCCAAATCTCCAAGCTAGTGCTGAAGCTAATTCAAAATGTACTTCATTCGGAGTTATGCATCTAATAAAAACAATTCGCCTTCTTAATTCTTGATTACCTTTCGTTATAAAGATTATAGTATTTCCAACAACTTCTTGACTATTTTCAAGAATTTTATCACTTTTCAAAATTTTAGCAATAACAAATTCTAAATCTACTTTCGGGTAAAAACTATCTCCCATTAATAAGCTAATTCAAAAGATTGAGTATTAGAAAATTGTTCGCCAGTTTCCATAATTTGTTCCATAACAATATTATTATCAGAAACATAATAAGTCATAGAAATTGTGTTTTCTTTTTCTTCATTGAACGACCAACCAAGAATTCGAAGTTCATTTTCTAGACCAACGCCATATTTTTCGGTAGCAATACAAAAAATTCTTATTGCTTCCTCTATAGCAACATCTACATCAATTAAATTCGCTGCGAAAGTTTTTATTCCAAAAAGCGGAATATTAATGTTAATTACATCATCAATACCAACTTTATCCCACATCGGCATAACTACAGATATAGAAATTAGTTTTCCGTCTTTTCTGGTTATATCAATATTTGCCTCTGTTGTTTGCATATTCATAAATTATATTTTAATAATACTAAATGTATCTTTAACTGAATTGTTGAACAAATATACAACATTTTGTCAAACATTATCAACCATTAAAAAAAATTAAACAAAAAAAATCCCGATTGCTCGGGATTTCAAATATATAAAACTTTAAAGAAATATTATTTCTTCTCGTTTTTTTCCATTTTAGCTTTCAAACCAGCAAGAATGTCATTGTTATCTCCTAAAGTCGATGCCGCAGCATTGTTGTTAGAAGCAACCGATTCTTGAACAGCTTTCACATTTTTCTCTTCTTCCTCACGGAAAATAGCGGTGTGCGAAGCTACAACTCGTTTGAATTCTTTATTGAATTCGATAACTTTGAAATCGGCAGTATCGCCTTTTTTCAATTTTTTACCATCTTCTTTTTCTAAATGACGTGTTGGAATAAACGCAACAATATCATCACCAAATTCTACAGTTGCACCTTTGTCAACAATTTCAGAAATTTCTCCGTTGTGGATAGTTCCAACAGCGAATGAATCTTCGTATTTATCCCAAGGATTTGATGTAGTTTGTTTGTGACCTAAAGACAATTTACGACCATCAACATCAAGTTCAAGAACAACAACTTCTAGTTTTTCACCAGCAGTTGTAAATTCAGATGGATGCTTGATTTTCTTAGTCCAAGACAAGTCAGAAATATAAATCAATCCGTCGATACCTTCTTCTAATTCCAAGAAAACACCAAAGTTTGTAAAGTTTCTAACTGTTCCAGTATGTTTAGAACCAACTGGGTATTTAGATGTAATGTCAGTCCAAGGATCTTGAGTCAATTGTTTTACACCAAGAGACATTTTGCGGTCTTCACGGTCAAGAGTCAAAATAACTGCATCGACCATATCGCCAACTTTCACGAAATCTTGAGCAGAACGCAAGTGAGTTGACCACGACATTTCAGAAACGTGAATCAAACCTTCTACACCTTCAGCAACTTCAATAAATGCACCGTAATCAGCAATAACAACTACTTTACCTTTCACTTTGTCGCCAATGTTCAAGTCAGCAGAAAGTGCTTCCCATGGGTGAGCATTCAATTGTTTCAATCCTAATTGAATTCTAGTTTTTTCGTCATCGAAATCAAGAATTACAACGTTTAATTTTTGGTCTAATTCAAGAACTTCACTTGGGTGATTAATTCTTGACCAAGAAAGATCAGTAATGTGAATCAATCCATCAACTCCACCTAAGTCAATAAATACACCATAAGAGGTAATGTTTTTAACAACACCTTCAAGTACTTGACCTTTTTGTAATTGACCGATAATTTCTTTTTTCTGAACTTCGATATCTGCTTCGATAAGCGCTTTGTGCGAAACAACAACGTTTTTAAATTCGTGATTGATTTTCACAACTTTAAATTCCATCATTTTATTTACATAAACATCATAATCTCTAATTGGTTTAACGTCAATTTGCGAACCTGGCAAGAACGCTTCGATTCCGAAAACGTCAACAATCATTCCACCTTTAGTTCTACATTTTACGAAACCTGTAACAATTTCTCCTGTTTCGTTTGCAGATATAACGCGTTCCCACGATTTCATTGCACGCGCTTTTTTGTGAGATAAAACCAATTGTCCAGTTTTGTCTTCACGAATGTCGATAAGTACTTCTACTTTGTCGCCAACTTTTAAGTTTGGGTTGTAACGGAATTCGTTCAAAGAAATTACACCTTCAGATTTCGCATTAATGTCAACAATAACATCTCTGTCGGTAATTCTAACAATTACACCATCTACGCACTCTTCTAAGTCAGTAGCAATGAACGTTTTAGAAACTAATTCTTCGAATTCTAATAAGTTACTTTGGTCAACTGCATCAATACCTTCTTCGAAATTGTGCCAGTTAAATTCGGCTAAAAAAGCCTCTTGTGATTTTAATGTTTCAGACATGCTGATAAAAAATTTGTATTTTGTTTCTAATCGAGTTTCTTAAAGCAAAATAAAAACAAAAGTGTTTTACGTAAATTATTGATTTCCAAACGAAACTCTTAATTGCATTTTGGACTGCAAAAGTACAGTTTATTTATTAGTTAGCAAAATTTAAATAGCATAAATGTTAGAAACGAATGATTTGGCAATTTTGGAATGGCAATTCCCGCTTTTCATTCCAATCTTTTTTCAATTGCCACGGGTTTAAACCCGTGGCAATTGAAAAAAGGATTTTCATTGCAATCGGGGTTATTAGATTTTGTTGAGTGATTTTTTGGAAATAAAAAAAACCTGTAAAAAGTGTTTACAGGTTTTTTCTAAATAAATTTATTTTTTAATGACTAATATTTTCAATAACATTAGGTTCGTGTTTGTGCTTGAATAAAACTGCAAATGCAATCGCTATTACAAGCGCATATCCTGCAAATGAAAGCCAAATGTTGTGCCAATCTCTAACGCCATCATTATTTGTAAAAAACGCATCAATTACTTTTCCGCTAATTAATCCGCCAAAAAAAGCTCCGAATCCATTGGACATCATCATAAATAATCCTTGCGCTGATGAACGCATTTTCGAATCCGTTGTGGTTTCAATGAAAAGTGAACCTGAAATATTAAAAAAGTCAAATGCCATTCCGTAAACTACACAAGACATAATTATCATCCATAACCCGCCTTCTGGATCGCCATAGGCAAATAATCCAAAACGTAAAACCCAAGCCAACATAGAAATCAACATTACTTGTTTAATACCAAAACGTTTCAAAAAAAACGGAATTGCCAAAATAAACAATGTTTCTGATATTTGAGAAATCGACATTATTATTGTAGAATATTTTACAACAAATGAATCAGCATATTGAGGAACTTTTGCAAATTCTGACAAATAAGTGTCGCCATACATATTTGTTAATTGCAAAGCACCGCCTAGAAACATTGAGAATATAAAAAACAATGCCATTTTATATGTTCCAAATAATTTAAAAGCATTCAATCCGAATTTTTCAGTAAAAGAGGCGTTCTCGGAAATTAGTTTTTGAGGTTCGCATTTTGGTAATGTAAATGAGTAAATTCCTAAAATTACAGCCGAAATTGCTGCGATATAAAACATATTTCCAGACGCCTTATTTCCTGATAAATTGGTCAGCCACATTGCAGCAATAAAACCAATTGTTCCCCAAACCCGAATTGGTGGAAAAACTTTTACAACATCGTAATTGTTATTTTTTAAAATCGTGTAAGCCACCGAATTTGATAATGATATTGTTGGCATGTAACACATCATCGAAGCGAAAATAACCCAATAAAAAGTAGTTGGATTGTCAACCATCGGAATGTAACAAAGTGCTAAACCGCCTAAAATATGCAAAATGCCATAAAGTCTTTCGGCATTCATAAATTTATCGGCAATTATACCAGTAATTGCTGGCATAATTATAGATGATATTCCTAGTGTTGAAAAAATTGCGCCGAATTCGGCTCCGCTCCATTGTTTGGTTCCAAACCAATAATTCCCTATTGTTATCAACCACGCTCCCCAAACAAAAAATTGGAGAAAACTCATAATTGTTAATTTTAATTTAATAGTCATTTAATATTAATATAATGGTTAGTTAAGTTTGTAAAACTAACAATAAAATTAAATTAGAGCCTAATTATTCTAAAATATTATTTACCAACTGCAAAACTTTTTCGAATTGTTGTTCACGAGTTAAGTGTGAATTGTCAATTTCGATGGCATCATTAGCTTTTACAAGTGGAGAATCGTCTCTATGCGTGTCAATATAATCTCGTTCTTTGACGTTTTTTAAGATTTCGTCGAAAGTAACTTTGTCACCTTTTTGAGTTAATTCTTCAAAACGTCTTTGTGCTTTTACTTCTAGGCTTGCATTCATAAAAATTTTAAGTTCGGCATCAGGAAAAACAACTGTCCCAATATCACGACCATCCATAACGATTGCTTTATTTTTGCCCATTTGTTGTTGTTGTTCGACCAATTTGGCACGAATTTCAGAAATTTCCGCAATTTTTGATACAAATCCCGAAACTTCTAAAGTTCGAATTTCGGTTTCGACGTTTTTATCATTCAAATACATTTCTGCAAATCCTAAATCGGGATTAAAATGAAATAATAATTTTATTTTATCTAGGTTATTTATTAAAGAAATTTTATCAAATGAATCGATAGAAATAAACTTGTTTTGCAGAGCAAATAAAGTAACAGCTCGATACATTGCGCCAGTATCAACAAAAACATAGCCTAAATGTTTGGCTAATTGTCTCGCCAAAGTGCTTTTGCCAGTTGATGAAAATCCGTCGATTGCTATTGTAATTTTTTTCAAAAGAATTTGTTTCTTGTTAATTATAAACTCTTCCACTGCGCTCAGGGAGACAGCTTAATTTTTAAATCTGACGTCTGTAAATCTAATGTCTATAATCTAATGTCTAATAGTCTAATGTCTAAAAGTCATTATTCATCATTCAAGTTTATTGTCAAACCAAATAGACTTGTATTTGCTGCAAGCGTATATCTAGAATAAGAATAATTGAATTTTAGTTTATTCACTTTTAATCCAAAACCAAGACAAATTCCTGAAAAATTGCGTTGATCAACAATGCTCAATTCTTCGGCTCGGCGGAAATTATATCCTAATCTTAAATTAAAACTTTTTTTAGGAAAAAGTTCAACTCCAAACAAAACATGTCGCAAAGCGTTGTTCAAAAACGAGACTTTTTCTGGCGTAACATCGCCTTCGATTCCAGCTACTGCCCTATTTGGATTTGCAAAAGCAACTTGCCATTGTTGCAAATTTTCTAATGTTAAATGCCAACGAACTGGAATGTTTTCAAGAGTTTTGGAAACTCCAAAAATAATTTCGGTTGGAAGTTTTTCTTTTGTGCCATTATAGGTTGTAATTTGAGCACCAGCATTTCTAATCGCTAAAGCCCAATTAATATTGCTTTCTTTATCGAAATATAGAAAACCTAAATCGGCTGCTGCGCCAACAGAATTATAGGTTTCGAATGAGGAATTAATTATTTTGGCATTTAATCCAACTTTGACATTTGTATTTGGAATTAAATGAGAATAGCCTACTGAAATTGCGGCTTCGCTTGCCGAAAAATTATCGGTTGCATTTCCAAACTGATTGTAACCATCAAATTGACCATAATTTATGTAGGTTGCGCCAATTGCAAAAGTTTTATCGTTTTTAAAATTATATGCATAAGCAGCAGTTCCATAGGTTATTTCGCCAAAATAGCTTCCATAATTTACACCAATTCTATTGCTCATTTCTTTATTAATCGAAGCAGGATTGAACTGAAACTGGTTTACATCATCATCATTAAAAGTTACAATTTTACCACCTAAAGCTGCTTGTCTAGGCGAATTGACCAAACTTAAAAATTGATATACCGATTGACCACCAATTTGTCCATAAAAATTACTACAAATCAAGAAAGCGACTAATAAAAGATTTTTTTTAAACATATATTTTTCTAAATATTCAAAGATATAACGTTTCTTTAAGAAAAAAATTATAATTAAAATTTTTTATTTTTGAAAGTTTTCTAACTTAATGTTTTTGCGTTTTTAACATCCTCATTTGTAATAGCATAATCCAAAACTTCTGACATTTCTTTTACAAAATGAAAAGTCAATCCTTCGAGATATTCGGGTTTAATTTCGTCAATATCTCGTTTATTTTCGGCGCACATTATAATTTCTTTAATATTGGCTCTTTTGGCAGCCAAAACTTTTTCTTTAATTCCGCCAACTGGCAAAACTTTTCCACGCAAAGTAATTTCGCCTGTCATTGCAACATTTTTCTTAATTCTTTTTTGTTTTAGTAAAGAAACTAGAGAAGTTAACATAGCAATTCCAGCACTTGGTCCATCTTTTGGAGTTGCACCTTCAGGAATGTGAATGTGAATGTTGTTTTTAGGTAAAATTTCAGGATTTATACCAAGTAATTCAGCATTTGCTTTAATGTATTCAAGCGCAATTGTTGCCGATTCTTTCATTACAGTTCCAAGATTTCCGGTAATTGTCATTGCTCCTTTTCCTGGAGAAATTAGTGATTCGATAAATAAAATATCGCCACCAACTGATGTCCAAGCCAAACCGGTAACAACGCCAGCAACATCATTGCTTTCAGATTTATCTCTTTCTAGTCTTGCAGCACCAAGTACTGATAAAATATCTTTTTCTTCTACTTTTAAATTATATGATTCTTCCATAGCTACAGATTTGGCTGCATTTCGAATCATTTGTGCAATTTTATTTTCTAATCCACGAACACCTGATTCACGTGTGTAACCTGTAACAATTTTTTCTAATTGTTTCTTGCCAATTGTTAAATCTTTGGCAGTTAATCCGTGTTCTTTTAACTGTTTTGGAATTAAATGTTGTTTGGCAATTTCGACTTTTTCTTCGATTGTATAGCCAGACATTGTTATAATTTCCATTCTGTCTTTTAACGCTGGTTGAATATTTGCCATATTATTCGACGTTGCAATAAACATTACCTTCGATAAATCGAAACCAACTTCTAAGAAATTATCATAAAATTCTTTGTTTTGTTCTGGATCCAAAACTTCTAATAAAGCCGATGATGGATCACCATGATTGCTATTTGATAATTTATCGATTTCGTCCAAAACAAAAACTGGATTGGCAGTTTTGGCTTTCTTTAAACTTTGAATAATTCGTCCTGGCATTGAACCAATATAAGTTTTTCTGTGTCCACGAATTTCGGCTTCGTCCCGCAATCCGCCAAGCGAAATTCTAACATATTCTCGACCTAAAGCTTCGGCAACCGATTTGCCAATCGAGGTTTTACCAACACCAGGAGGACCAGTTAAACACAAAATTGGAGATTTCATATCGTTTCGCAATTTTAAAACTGCCAAATGTTCAATCATTCTTTTTTTAACATCGTCTAATCCAAAATGATCACGATCAAGAATTTTCTGAGCTCTTTTTAAATCAAAATTATCTTTGGAAAATTCATTCCATGGCAAATCCAAAAACAATTCTAAATAATTGCGTTGCATTCCAAAATCGGGTGCATTTGGATTCATTCTTTGCAATTTTGACAATTCTTTTTCAAAATGTTGACCTGTTTTTTCGTCCCATAATTTCAATGAGGCTTTGGTTCGCATTTCGCTAATTTCTTGTTCCTGCGATGCGCCACCCAATTCTTCTTGAATGGTTTTTATTTGCTGATTTAAGAAATATTCACGTTGTTGCTGGTCTAAATCAAATCGAACTTTAGATTGAATATCGTTTTTTAATTCTAATTTTTGAAATTCAACATTCATGAAACGCAAGGTTTCCATTGCGCGGTCTTTTAGAATATTCATTGACAAAAGTGCTTGTTTGTCTTTGACTTCTAAATTCATATTCGAAGACACAAAATTTATTAAAAACGGTTTGCTTTCAATATTTTTTATTGCAAATGTAGCTTCGGTTGGAATATTCGGAGAAATATTGATAATGTTTATTGCTAAATCTTTTAGAGAATCGACAATTGTGTTAAATTCTGAATCAGATTTTGCGGGACGTTTTTCTTTTGCCTCGTTAATAGTTGCAATCAAATAAGGGTTTTCTTGAACAAATTCGTTGATTTCGAAACGTTTGGTTCCTTGAAGAATTACAGTAATATTGCCATCTGGCATTTTAATAACACGAAGTACTCTAGCAACTGTGCCAATTTTATGAACATCATTAAAACCAGGATCTTCGGCAGATTCGTCTAGCTGAGCAACAACTCCAATTAATTGACCAGCTGCATAGGCATCGTTGATTAATTTTATAGATTTATCGCGACCCGCAGCTATTGGAATAACTACGCCTGGAAATAAAACTGTATTGCGCAAAGGCAAAATTGATAAACTTTCTGGTAACGCTTCGTTGTTCATTTCTTCTTCGTCTTCTCGAGTCAAAAGTGGAATTAATTCTGAATCTGAGTCGATTTCTTGAAGTGACATATTGTCAATTGTAAATATTTTATGTTGTGACATATTATTGTTAAATATTTTAACTATTTGATTTATATTATTTTGACAAATAATAATTTGTGATTTAAAAAATTATCTAAAAATATTCAATGATTATACCAGAAAAAAAAATCCGCCATATAGACGGATTTTTTCTATTTAACTGACATTAAAAAAAGCTAAATGTTTTTATTTCTAAAAAATCTATAACTTCGCTCGAATCATTTTCATTCGATTGACGAATTAATCCGATATTTTTTGCAAACCAATAAAAGGTCACATCTGAATTTAAATTATTGGTCAATTTAGTTTTAATGATTGTGGTTCGAATTTTGTTTACAAATTGATTTTCTTTCTTTTCAAGAACTTCGACGGTATATTTTAGCACTGGATAAGATGTTACATGCCTCGTGCGAGTTACTTGCAATCCATTTTCGATAATTGTGACCGTCTTAGATTCAAGTTGGTCAAGAGTTTTAGTTTCTAAAAATGATTGACCAACTGCAACAGATTCTTTAAAAAATTTTACTTCGAACGGCTGAATAACAATTCCTGATTTTACAGAAACACCAGAATTTCCACCTTCTGGCGGCGTGTAGTTTTCTGGTCTATTGATATTTATTCGTTGATAATAATCGCCTGATAATTTCCGAACATAACAAGTTATATCAGTATTTGAGAAGTCGCCGATGCTTTTTGTGTCAATTATTGGTTCATTAAGTTTAAAATATTTGACAGCTTCGATAGTTTTATCGGAAAGAATTTTTAATTCTTTGGTGCTGGTTTTAGTATCATAATTCCATTTATTCATGACAGCCATCGGAAAATAATCATTCGACGGATTTGTTATAAAAAGTTCGCCAGCAATCGGGTTTGATGGATTATTTGGATCTAAAATAACATTAGTTGGATTATTCGCATCGGTTGGAATTTTTACGATTGGATCAATTTTTTCGTCTGTACACGAATAAAAAAATATCAAAAGTAAAATACTTATAGAAATTTTAATGTTTTTCATTACTTAAGTTTTAGTAGTTGACATCAAATGACCCTTGAGAAATATTTTGGGTATTAGTATTTAAAGTACTTGACGAAATAAATTGAAATGTTCCAGCAACACGAGTTGCAGTTTTGCTGGTTATTATAACATTTCCAGAATTGGCATAATATAATGAGTTATTTATAAAATATTTTCCAGAAACTAAATCACTGTTCAAAGGTCCAGTTATATTATATGTACTGGCAACTAAATCTTTATTAATAGATAAAATTATTTTTTCGCCAGATGTTTTTTTGGCAGTAATACTAATGCTATCTGGGAAACCAGACGATTGCACATTAACAACATCGATTGCATCTTCAACAAAATCTAATCCGTCAACTTTTGCGAAAAAAGTATTATTATCGGGATTTTGAGCATTATTTTGGTATTCGATATTCGTAAAAATACCATTTGATAAAACTTTAGAGCCAATTAATTCGTTGGTATTTACATCATATAAATAAACTGTTGCGTTAAAAATACCAGATATTAAATTTTTAGATGTGTCGTTATTCAAAATTTTAATTGAACCAGTTGTTGACGTTGGCAAAGCTTTATTGTGCGATTTAAAAACATTATTTTGAGTTAAACCAGAATTTAAATTATACGATATTAAACCTTTGCCCAACTCGTTTGGTTCGAGCAGTCCAGTTGTATTTTCATTATTTGCAATATCAGAAAAATAAATCGAAATTTTTCGTGTAATTCCGTTGGCAGTCGCTAAACCACTTATTGTATAAAAACCATTTATGCCTTTAACTGCAACAATATTAGTAGCTGCAAAAACCTGCGCATCGAAATTAACTTTAAAAACAGGCAATACCGGAACGACAACTTCTGGAACGACCGTTGGCGTATTAGCAATTGAAGTTTGGTTCGTTTGAACTTTTGGATCAATTGGTTCAATATTACATGAATAAAAAGCCAAAAATGAAATCAGTAAAAAGATTTTTAAAACTAAAAATTTATATTTCATTAAAATATTTTTTTCAAATATATAAAAAACCTCATTCATAAAAAAATTTTCAAGTATTTTTACATTAAACTGTAACACCAAATAAAAGTGACAGTCTTTTAATTAAACTAAACTAACTTTTTGAACTGTACGAATCAAAATATAGAAGAATTAGTTGCGCTTTGCAGAAAACAAAATCAGAAAGCCCAATTCGAAATCTACAATCGCTATTGCAAGGCGATGTATAATGTAGCGTTTCGAATTGTAAAAGACGAACATTTTGCGCAAGATGTCATGCAAGAAGGTTTTTTGAAAGCATTTACTAAAATTGATTCTTATAAACAAGAAGTTGCTTTTGGTGCTTGGTTAAAACGAATAATTGTTAATTATAGTATAGATTTTTATAAGAAAAACAATCAATTTCAGTTTGAAGATTTCGAAAAAAATCTATACAAAATTGAAGAAAATAATGAAAATTTAGTCGATAATTCTGATTTTAATGATTTAAAAGTCAATCAGGTTTTAGAAACAATTAACAATTTAAAAGACAATTACAGAATGGTTTTAACATTGTTTTTTATTGAAGGATATGACCAAGAGGAGATTTGCGAAATTCTAAATATTAGTTATGCCAATTGCCGAACAACATTAAGTCGAGCAAAAGACAGTTTAAGAAAAAAATTAGAAGAAATATGAAAAATGAAAATGATAATCTAGAAAAATTATTCCAAAAACATGAAAAAAATTGGGATCTAAACGAATTAAACTCGAATCATAAAGATGTGTTTTTGAATAAATTACAAAACAAAAAATCAAAAAGAAACTATTTTATTCCGTTTGCTGTTGCGGCTTCATTATTATTGATAGTTGGAATCTCTTTTTTATATAATAATAACCAAAAACCTAAAAATCTAGAATTTGCATCTGTGGAAACACGTCAAACCGATTCGATTTTTACAGTTTTAATCGAAAAAGAACTAATTAAAATCAAAGAAAAAAAATCGCCAGCAAACGAAATTATTATTCAAGATGCTTTAAAGCAAATGAAAATTTTAGATGTTGATTATCAAAATATTGTTATTGAATTGCAGCATAATGGTGAAAATAAATCGTTAATCATGGCATTGATTGCCAATTTGCAAACCAGAATGTCATTTTTGCAAAATGTAATGTCGCATATAGAGGAAAATGAAAAAATAAAAAATATATCAAATGAAAATATTATATAGTTTATTGGCATTGATGATTCCGATTATGGGATTTTCAATCAATGAAGAGCCACCATTTGTCAAACAAAAAGTCATTAATAAAGCCTATTTGGTAAAACCTGATGCTGGAATAAATATTGACAATGCTTATGGAAATATTTCGGTTTCGACTTGGAATGAAGATAAAATCGAGCTAGACATTTTGATAAAAGTTTCTGGCGATAGCGAGAAATGGGTCAATCGCCGCATTGAAGGTATTGATGTAAAAATTGATGCTTTTACCAATTTGGTTTCTGCGAAAACTGTTATCGAAGATTCTAATTTTTATAATAATGGAAATACCAATAGTATGGAAATTAATTATGTGATTAAAATTCCAAAAAACGGCAGTGTGAAATTGACTAATAAATATGGAAGCATTTTTTGTGATGATATTCAAGGAAATCTTGATATAGATTGCGCCTATGGAAAAATAGTTTTGGCAAAAATGAATGGCAATAGTTCGAAAATTGAACTGGCATATTGTCCGAAATCGACCATAGAATTAATTAAAAATGGAATAATCGAAGCGAAATATTCAGGAATAACGATTAATGATGTATCAAATTTAAAAATAGATACCAATTATACTGACGTTAATATTGCTAGTTGTCAAAACCTGATTTATGACTCGAATTACGGGAAATTAAAATTTGATAAAGTTAATAATCTTACTGGTTCAGGCAATTACATGGCTTTGAATATTGGCGAAATATCGAACAATTTGCAAGTCGAAACACAATACAGCAAAATAGTTATTGGAACAATTTCTGAAAAGGCAAATAATATTTTGATAGATTCAGGTTATTCGGATATTTCTATAGGATTTGATGCAAATTTTGCTTTCGATTTTGATTTATCTGCAAAATATGGCAACATAAAACTTGATTCAGAGTTTGAATATTCTAATAAAGAAATTACAAATACAAGCAAACAATACAATGGTTTTTACAAACAAAAAGGAATGAATAAGCTAAACATTTCGTCGATGTATGGCAATATTAATTTAGTGAAGAAGTTTTAGACTTTAGATTTTAGACTTATAGATTTGAAACATTTATAGTACAACAATAACAAACTTTAAAAATTATTTTATGAAAAAATCAATTAAATTATTAGTATTTGCAACTTTATTTGCAACAAGTTTATCGAATGCTCAATCTTGGATGGGCGAAAAAATCAAAGGCAACGGCAACCAAAAAACTGAAAATCGTTCAACAGCCGAATACGACGAGATAAAACTTCAAGGATATTTTGATGTTGATTTGGTTGCTGGAAAAGAAGGAAATATTTCGGTTCAAGCCGAAGAAAATTTATTGCCTTATATTAAGGTAGAAGTTGAAGGTAATGTTTTGAAAATTTATCAAGAAAAAGGCAAGAATTTACAAGTTAGTCGTGGTAATAAAATTTTGATTACAGTTCCATTCGACAAAATTTCTGCTGTTAATTTATCTGGATCAGGCGATATTAATACAAAAAACCAGATAAAAACTGAAAAATTTACAGCAACATTGTCAGGTTCTGGCGATTTGAATATTGATGTTGATGCTAGCGAAGTCGAAGCAAAATTATCAGGTTCGGGCGACGTTCGATTGAAAGGAAAATCAGATAAATTGGTTGCAAAAATTTCGGGTTCAGGCGATATTTCTGCCAATGATTTAATGACAAAAGATGTCGAAGTCGGAATTTCTGGTTCAGGCGATATTCGTGTGAATTGCTCTGAAAATTTGAACGCAAGAGTTTCTGGTTCTGGCGATATTTTTTATTCTGGTGATCCAAAATCTAAAGATACAAAAGTTTCTGGATCTGGAAATATAAAAAAAGGTTAGTTTATTGAATAGTTAGATTGTAAAAATGCGTTCTTGTAATTGAGAACGCATTTTTTTATTTTATAAAATTTTAGGTTTAAATTTTATATACTTTTTTTTGGAACTCTAAACAATAATATTAGTCCAATTACAAAAAATAATCCTAGAAAAAGAATTGCATTTCTCATCGAACCTGTTACCTCATCAATAATTCCGTAGATAGACATTCCGATTACAATTCCGATTTTTTCGGTTACGTCATAAAAACTAAAAAACGAAGCTGTATCATCGGTTTCTGGTAAAAATTTAGAGTAAGTAGATCTTGCCAAGGCCTGAATGCCACCCATGACCAAACCTACAAATCCTGCAGTTATATAAAAATGAATGGGTAATGTTACAAAAAAAGCGCAAATGCAAATTGCTACCCAAATGCCGTTTACAACAATCAAAGTTGGTATGTTTCCAAATTTATTTGATGCTTTCGATGTTAAAACTGCACCTAAAACTGCAATTAAATTAATTACTAAAATACTCACAATCAAACCCATAGTTTTCTGAGAATCAGATTCCCACAAGATTTCTTTTTCGCCAAAATAGGTTGCAACAAGCATAACTGTTTGCACTGCCATACTAAATACGAAAAAAGCAATTAAATATCTTTTTAATATTAAATTCTCAAATAGCTGATTTTTAACTTTTCGCAATTCTTTGAATCCATTAAAAAAAACTGCTTTTGTTATCTTTTTCTCACTATGATTGCCTTTCGGCAAATGATATAACGTATACTGAGCGAAAACAAACCACCAAATTCCTGTCAATAAAAATGATAATCGCATGGCTTGCACTGCTTCTTGACCTTCTTTTCCAATAACTAAAAACAAACAAATTAAAAGTAAAATAACGCTTCCGACATATCCCATAGAATAACCTTTGGCACTCAAACTGTCTTGCTGATCTTTAAATGCGACGTCTGGCAAATAAGAATTATAAAAAACTATGCTTCCCCAATATCCAATTAATCCAAAAAAGTAGAACAATAATCCTAAGTAAATATTTTGTTTGTCGAAAAAGTACAATCCAATACATGAAGCAGAACCAATGTAGCAAAAAATTCGTAAAAATCGTTTTTTATTACCAATATAATCGGCTATTCCTGAAAGAATTGGCGAAATTATTGCAACAACCAAAAATGCAAAAGCCGTAATAAAACTAATTAAAGCCGTATTGGAAATTGTTGTTCCAAAAACAGCAACATTTGGGTTTTCTTTAGTGAATAAACTGGCATAAAACAGCGGGAAAATTGCCGATATAATGACTAAAGTATAAACCGAATTCGCCCAATCGTAAAATGCCCAAGCATTTGTCAACTTTTTACTTCCTTTATGTAAATTGTTCATTCTAATATTATTTAAAAAATTCAAAAAAAAAATCATTCCAAAAATTGAAATGACTTATATTATTTTAAAAAACTTATTATTGTTTAAAGGTTTTAACACCATATTTTGCAGCTTCGGCTTTCGCAGTAGGAATTAAATTTCTTAAATTAGCAATTCTAGTTTCATTGGCTGGGTGTGTGCTCATAATTTCTGCTGGTGCTTGTTTTCCGCCTGAACCAGAAGACATTCTTTCCCAAATTGCAACTGCACTTTCAGGATTGTAACCCGCAATTGCCATTAAAGTTAGTCCAATCATGTCGGCTTCGCTTTCATGCGCACGGCTAAAAGGCAACATTCCTCCAACTTGTGTGCCAATTCCGTAGGCTTGCATTATCATTTCTTGTGTTTCTTGACTTTTGCTTCCAACCGCAACTCCAACTGCCACGCCACCAAGTTGTTGCAACATTCCGGCGCTCATCCTTTGCTGACCGTGATTGGCCAATGCGTGTGCAACTTCGTGACCCATAACGGCTGCCATTCCTGAATCGTCTTTCATAATTGGGAGAATTCCAGAATAGACTACAATTTTTCCACCAGGCATACACCAAGCGTTTACTTCTTTACTTTCGACCAATTTATATTCCCATTGATAATTTTGTAAATATTCTGGATGACCATTTGCAGTCAAATATCTTTCGGCTGCAACTTTAATTTTTGTACCAATATTCTCAACACGAATGGCATCTTTAGTTCCAGAAATGACTTTATTTTCAGCTAAAAATTGTCCATATTGTGCAAATGCAGATGGAAATATCTGACTATCTGGAACCAACGCCATAGTTTTTTGTCCTGTAAAAGGATTTGTTGCGCAAGAAAAAGCAATTGCAATTATTACAAATGATGCTAATATTTTAAATTTTTTCATTTTTGATGTTTTTTAATTCAAAATTAATCAAAATTTTTCTTTATTCTCCTATAATATGTAAAGAAGTAAAATGTTTATCTATCAATAACACATTATCGGTATTTACTTGAAGTTTATCGAATTTAATTTGCTCATTATCGACATAAATTTTTGCAATTTTAAATGGCATTCCAATAAAATTTATTTTGTAATTTTCATAAGAAGTTTCAAATTTTCCTTCGATGTGTTTTTGAATCACTAAGTCTTTGTCTTTTCCCGTTAATTTGAATGTTGTAAGACAAAAACGTCCTTTCTTGTAATCGTAGCCGTCTTGTGCATCTTCATAGACAACTGATGTTTCTTTACCTAGTTTAAAATACATATCTAAAGTCAGTTCTGTAATTTCTAATTCGCCAACATATTGTTGTACAGGATATTTAGGAATCATTGCTCCTTCTTTTACAAATACTGGAATTTCGTCATAATGTGTATCGACCCAAGTTTCTTTTCCGCCCGAAACATATTCGTTTGTCCAATAATTGTACCAATTGCCACGAGGAATGTACATTCTTCGACCTAAGGAATTAGGTTCTAAAATTGGACAAACTAAAATCTGATTTCCATAAACAAATTCGTCGGTTCGATAATGCGTTTGAATATCGTCTTGGTCATAATATACAATAGATTTTAACATCGGAATTCCTTCTTCGATATATTGCCAAAACATTGTGTATAAATAAGGTAGCAATTGATAACGAAGATTTACGAACTTTCGAGTTATGTTAATTACCTCATCGTCAAATGCCCAAGGTTCTTGTTCGCCGTGATCGCCCGATGAATGTGTGCGACAAAACGGATGAAAAACGCCTAACTGAATCCAACGTGTGTATAATTCGCTAGTTGGTTGCTCGGCAAAACCGCCAATATCGGTTCCTGTAAAACCCATTCCTGACAAGGACATTCTTTGCACCTGAACGTTGGCAATCCATAAATGTTCCCAAGTTGCAATGTTGTCGCCAGTCCAAGACGATGTGTATCTTTGTGCGCCTGAATAAGCAGATCGTGTAATAATAAATGGTCGTTTTGGATAAGCAAATCGCTTTACGCCGTGGTAAGTTGCACGCGCCATTTGAGTGCCATAAATATTATGCGCTTTTCGATGCGAACATGGATTTCCGTCGTATTCGTGGCGCACATCAAGCGGGAAAGTTTTGGTTGGAACTTCCATAACTGCTGGTTCGTTCATATCATTCCAAACTCCTTTTACACCAATATCAGAAATTAATTCTTTGAACAATCCAGCCCACCATTCTCGAACTTCTGGGTTGGTATAATCGGGAAAATTGCATTCGCCAGGCCAAACTTTTCCTTTCATGTATGGACCATCGGCACGTTTACAAAAATAATCTTTTTCTAAAGCTTCATTATAAACCCAATAATCTTTATCAATTTTTATTCCTGGATCAATAATTACGACAGTTTTGAAACCATCGGCAGCCAATTCGGCAACCATTCTTTTTGGATCTGGAAAATATTCTTTGCTCCAAGTGAAACATCTAAAACCTTCCATATAATCTATATCGAGGTAAATTCCGTCGCAAGGAATTTGCAATTCTCTAAATTTTGCTGCAACCTCTTTGACTTTGGCTTCTGGATAATAGCTCCATTTGCATTGGTGATATCCTAGTGCCCAAAGCGGTGGCAATTCTGGTTTTCCAGTCAAATCGGTATATGTCGTAACGACATCTTGCATTTTTGGACCATAAATGAAATAATAATTCATTTCGCCACCATCGGCCCAAAAACTGGTTACATTTCTACGTTCGTGACTAAAATCGAAATAACTTCTAAAAGTGTTGTCGAAGAAAATTCCGTAGGTTTTTTTGTTGTGTAAACCAATATAAAAAGGCACACATTTATACAAAGGTTCTTGATCTTTTGCAAATGCATATTGATCGGTTGCCCAATTTTCTAGGCGTTTTCCTTTCAAATTCAAATGACTTGCTTTATCGCCCAGACCATAAAAACATTCGCCTTCTCGAGATGCTTTGCTCATTTTGACAATGTTGCCTCCAAATTCGTAACTTTCTTCCCAATGAAAACCCAATTCGTCTTCGAGAATTACATTTCCTTGAAGGTCATAAATAGAAACTCTAGTGTCAACTTTATTGATTTGGCAAACAACTTTGCTGGTTTTTATATGATAACAATCGGCGTGTTCTTTAAAATCGAGTTCGTTATAACCGTGATTGTGCTTCTTGTCAATAGCATACGAAAAATCGTTACTAAAATATCCTTTGGCTGTATAACGAAAACGTATCATGCTGTCTCTTAATACAGTAACTTTAAGAATTACATTATTATCAGTATGAAATAAGTAGCTGTCGTTGTCTTTTTCGAATGAAGTTATTTTCGATGGATATAAATCGCCTTTGTATTCGAGTTCGGTATTTGTAATCATATTTTAAAAATTTCTGAACTTCAAATATACATTTTATTGTAAGTTTTCTATTTGAATTTTATTAACATTTACGCAAACGTTATTGTTGATTATTTAATTCTACCCTGTCAGGGTTTAAAACCCTGACAGGGTAGAATTAAAAACTATTTATCAGAAATTTTAAAAACCACAACCGATAATGGTGGCAAAACTAATGCTGCTGAAAATGCTCTACCATTCCATGATTCTGAATCGATTTTTATTGGTTTTTCGTTCGAAACACCACTTCCAGCATATTTGGTTTCATCGGAATTGAAAATTTCTATTAATTTTCCTTTTTTTGGTAAACCAATTCTATAATCGCCACGAACAACTGGTGTGAAATTGCAAACAACGACAACCGAATCTTTTGCATTATTGCCATGACGGATATAAGACATAACTGCATTTTGATGGTCTGAATAATTTATCCATTCGAAACCATCGGCGTTGAATTGTTTTTCGTGTAGTGCTGGATAGGTTTTGTATAATGCATTCAAATCGGTAATTACAGCTTTTATTCCTTTGTGATAACCAAATTCTAGCAAATGCCAATCGAGACTTGCCTCGAAATTCCACTCACGAGATTGCCCAAATTCTGCACCTTGAAACAATAATTTTGCTCCTGGATGTGTAAACATATAACCATAAAGCAAACGTAAATTGGCAAATTTCTGCCATTCGTCACCTGGCATTTTATTGGCTATAGATTTTTTGCCATACACAACCTCATCGTGAGACAATGGCAACATAAAATTCTCGGTAAATGCATAAGTCATTGAGAAAGTCAAGTCGTTTTGATGGTATTTTCTATAAACTGGTTCTTTTTGGAAATATTGCAGTGTGTCGTGCATCCAACCCATCATCCATTTCATTCCGAAACCTAAACCTCCAATTGATGTTGGACGAGAAACCATCGGGAAACTTGTACTTTCCTCAGCAATTGTTTGAACGCCTTCGAAATTAGAATAAACGGCTTCGTTGAAATCTTTTAGGAAACTAATTGTGTCTAGATTTTCATTTCCACCATACATATTTGGTTCCCATTCGCCATCATTTCTTGAATAATCAAGATATAACATTGAAGCAACAGCATCAACTCGCAAACCATCAACGTGGTAATGTTGCAACCAAAAAATGGCATTTGAAATCAAGAACGAACGAACTTCGTTGCGACCATAATTAAAAACCAAACTTTTCCAATCTGGGTGATAACCTTTTTTTCTGTCAGGATGTTCGAATAAATTTGAGCCATCGAAAAAACCTAAACCATGCGCATCATCTGGAAAATGAGATGGCACCCAATCCAAAATTACTCCAATTTCGGCTTGGTGCAGTTTATCAACAAGAACCATGAAATCTTGCGGTTTTCCGAATCGTGAAGTTGGCGCAAAATAGCCAACCAATTGATAACCCCAAGATGGATCATAAGGATATTCCATTACTGGCATAAACTCGACGTGAGTGAAGCCTGTTTCTTTGACATAACGCACTAATTCTTCGGCAAATTCAAGATAAGTCAAGAAATTTCCTTCAGAATTGCGTTTCCAAGATCCCAAATGTACTTCGTAAACCGAGTAAGGTTTGTCTAATCCGTTTTTATCTTTTCGGGATTTCATCCACGAATTGTCTTTCCACTTGTAATCTAAATCCCAAACAACGGATGCTGTTCTTGGTGGATGTTCGCACAATTTGGCAAATGGATCTGCTTTTTCGGTTTTAATATTTTGATTGTTCGATGTTATCAAATATTTATAGGTCGAACCTTTTTGAACGTCTGGAATAAATCCTTCCCAAATGCCCGATCCGTCCCAACGAACGTTGAGTTTGTGTTCGCCTTCGACCCAATAATTGAAGTCGCCAATAACATCGACGGCTTTGGCAGATGGTGCCCAAACTGCAAAATATACGCCTTTCACGCCGTTGACTTCTAGAATGTGCGCGCCTAGTTTTTCGTGCAATCGAAAATGTTTTCCTGCTTTGAAAAGATTGATATCAAAGTCAGTTAATAGGGAATGTGGGGTTACTTGGTTCATATTAATGAGCTATTTTCTTAATTTTAATTGGTTTTGTCTGGTGTCAAATATCTGAAGAATTCTTATTTCGGTTTCAGAATGAATTTTGTAAACAATTTTATAATGGCTAATAATCATTCTTCTGAAAGGTTCTCCAAGAAATTCATCAACTTGATATTGTTCAACAAATTTTATAGATTTAGAATGTGAAACAATTTCATTTATTACTTTTTTTGCATTTTGTAAAGAATCTAACTTGATGTATTCGAAAATCAATTTTTAATCTGCCTTAGCTTGATTATCCCATTTTACTTTTTCTACTTTGATCATCCCAAGTTTTAATTTCTTCATCTAAATCTTCGGAAGATGTATAAATTCCATTGGAGATTCTTTCATCGGCTTCATTTACTAAACTTATATATTCATTTTTTGAAATTGGATAACCTTTAATATTGTTTGCAACAATTTCATCTTGTAAATCATTATCATTTTCAACGCTAATTCCACTATTTTTTACAGCAAGAATTTTGGCTAAATCTAATAAAGTTTTAGCAGCTTTTGATTTTCCGTTAATTGTGATTGTTGTCATAATAGCTTTTATTTATACAAATGTAAAATTTTAAAAATTGAATTTCATTTTAAAAATAAAATTTCTTTTGAAAGCCAATGCCCTAGCCCCGATTGAAGGGAAAATCCTTTTTTATTTTTCAATTGCCACGGGTTTAAACCCGTGGCAATTGAAAAATAAAAAAGATTGGAATGAAAGCGGGAAATAGCTCCTGAAATAAATTCAAGATAAATTCAAAAAAAAATTAATACTCCATAATACTAGCAATTCCTGTCAATGGAATCACTGCCCAACGTGGTCGCGAATTCAACTCATATCCCAATTCGTAAACTGCTTTTTCGAGAATACAATATTTTAAGAAAAAATCGATTTCGTTTTTGTAACCAATATTCAGGTTGCCTGCTTGGGCAACATCTGTGTAAGTTCTCAAGAAAACGCCAACAAAATATTTGAATAAAACTTCGCCCGCAGCAAATAATTCTTCTTGTTCGTATGGATATTTGTCTTTGTTATTGAAAATTGTTGCGTAAATGCAATAATGAAATGAGCGAAACATTCCTGCAACGTCTTTTAATGGTGGTTGTTTTACTTTTCTGTCACGGATTGTCGATTCTGGTTCGCCTTCGAAATCGAGCAACCAAAAATCGTCTCCAGAAACCAAAACTTGTCCTAAATGATAATCGCCGTGAATTCGTATTCGTTCGGATTTCATTTTTGTCCAATCGAAATCTAGGAATAGTTTTCGGATTTCTTTTTTATTATCTAGAAATTTATTTGCTAGTTCTAATGCTAATCCGTCCAATTTATGAAGATTGTTTTCTAGAATATTCAGTCGATTTTGAAACTGATAAGTCAATCTATTTTTTAACCAAACGGTGTAATCGCCGTTATAAGTCGTTGGTGTAAAGGCTGTATCGTGAATGTCGCTGCCTAAAGCAATGTGCATTTCGGCGGTTCGAGTTGCCAATGTATGAATGCGCATAAAAATACTTAAACCTGCCCAATCGATAATTTCGTGAGGAACTTCATTGATTTTTAGCCGTTTAAACATTTCGACTTGAGGCAATTTTGGGATTTTGATTTTCTTGGTTTTCAAGTTGTCAAAAATTCCATCGACTTCTTTTAGCATAAATTCCCAAGCATCGCCTTGATTTGGAACCAATTGTTGCATTAATCCAAGTGTAATTTTTCCCTCAGATAACTCAACACTGATACTTCCAGTATAAGCTGGCGATGATTTGAAATCCATTCGTTCGGTCAAGAAACGTGAAATTTCATAATCTGGATTTGTACTAATATATATGCGACGGAAAATTTTCAAGACCAACGTTCCGTTATAAATTATTGAGGTGTTGCTTTGTTCGACGCCCATAAATTTTGACGAAACATATTCTTTGTCAATAAGTTTCTGTCCTTTATGGAATTTTAATTTGTCGTTGGTTTTTTCGCCTGATGCTACAATTTTATCAAATAAAAGTTTCTTGAAATCTTCTTGGTGCAAAGCATCAACAAGAAAACCTTCAATTCCGTTCATTTTTACTGGAGCAATTACAGTATTCGTGTCCAATTCGTCTTCTTTCATAAACGAAATTGGCATAAAATAATGCTGATAAAATGCTTCTTTAAAATTTACTTCTAGCAAGACACCATAATAGGTATTTTTTTTAGAAGTCATTTTGAAAAAATCAACGACTTCGATATACTTCAAAGTACTGGCTTTTCCTCCATACCAACGTTTGTTAACAATATAACTTTCTAGAATATCCGAAGAAAAAACTTTTACAAATTCTTGGTCCTCGAATGCGACTTTCCAATCTGTTTTGAAAACAAATGGATTTTGAAATGCATCTTCGTTAATTTTAATATCTTTCATACACTTTTTTTTGTCCACGAATTTCACAGCTTTTTTTAGCCACAAATTTCACAAATTAACACAAATTGAAATTGTCAAGAAATTTAACGAATTTTTAAATTAATATAATTTTACAATTTGAAACAAAATCTTAGTGAAAATTTGTGAAATTCGTGGTAACTTTTTTATTTTTCTATTCTAAATAAATGGAACGGCAAAGTTGGATGCAACTCGACATAATTCCATTCGTTGTCCCAAATATAACTATTTCCAGTGATTAAATCGTGAACACGAATTGATTGACCATTTTGAATTCCTAAATGTTTCAATGGCAATTTGACATTACCTTGTTTAGCGTAATGCGCATCGAGGTTTACAATCATTAAAGTTTCGTTTTCACGAGTATCATCATACTTGTAATATGCCATTAATTGATCGGAAGTTGTATCGCAAAACTCAATATTCGTGGTTTGTTGCAACGATTCTTGTTCTTTACGAATGCGATTAATTCGTCCAATTAAAATCATTAACTTATTTTCTTTTTGCCAATCATATTCACAAACTTGGTATTTTTCAGAATCCATATATTCTTCTTTTCCAGGAATTGGATTAGAAATCATGTGCTCGAAAACTGGTCCATAAATTCCGACTGATGAGCTTAATGTTGCTGCCAAGAAATATTTTTGCAGATAAGTTGCTTCGTTTGCACCTTGCAAAGCATAAGGATTAATATCTGGCGTATTTGGCCAAAAGTTAGGTCGGAAAAATTCTTTTTGATTGGTTTTGGTCAATTCGGTTACATATTCTATCAATTCTGCTTTGGAATTTCTCCACGTAAAATAAGTATATGACATCGTAAAACCTTGTTTAGCCAATTGATGCATAATTTTCGGACGTGTAAAAGCTTCGGCAAGAAACAAAACATCTGGATGTTTTTTCTTGATTTCGGCAATTAACCAACCCCAAAAATAAAAAGGTTTGGTGTGAGGATTATCTACTCTAAAAACTTTTACATCGCATTTTTCAACCCAAAATAAAGCACAATCTAGCAATTCTTTCCATAGATTTTTCCAATCTGCAGTTTCATAATATACAGGTAGAATATCTTGGTATTTTTTTGGAGGATTTTCTGCATATTGAACTGTTCCATCAGGTCGCCACTTGAACCATTGCGGAAATTCTTTAACATAAGGGTGATCGGGTGCAACTTGCATTGCAAAATCCATTGCAACTTCAATATCCATTGCTTTTGCAGCTTGAACTAAGGATTTAAAATCTTCGATAGTTCCCAATTTTGGGTGAGTCGATTTGTGTCCGCCATATTGCGAGCCAATTCCCCAAGGTGAACCAAATTCTCCTTCTTTGGCAACAGTTGCGTTGTTGATTCCTTTACGATTTACTTCGCCAATTGGGTGCACTGGAGGAAAATATAGCGTATCAAAACCCATTTTGGCAACTCTTGGTAACAAGGCTTCGCAATCTTTAAAAGTGCCGTGTTCTTGTGTTCCTTTTGATGAACGTGGAAAAAATTCGTACCAAGTGCTAAATAATGCTTTTTTTCTATCGACATAAACCTGCAAATCTTCTGATTGATTGGCTAGGAATTTATCGGGATAATTCAAGAAAATTGATTTTAAATCGTTCGAAACAGCTTCTGTAATCGATTTATCGTAACTTTTTTCGTCAGCAAATAATTTTACTAATGTTTCTAAATATTTTTTTTCTGATGCTGAAGCTTTCTTTAATAATGGTTTCAAATATTCAATACCTTCTAACAATTCTGATTTTACGTTCTGGTTATCTTGAATTTTCTTTCCAATTCCGTATTGCCAATTTAAAGCATAATCAATCCAACCTTCAACAAAATAATTATAATGACCTTGTTTATCGACTTGAAAAGTAGCTTCGAAACTATCATTCGGTAATTTGTTCATTCGAACTTCGTTCCATTTTTTATCATTTTCGTGTTTGAATTGCACTACGGCTTCCATAACATCGTGTCCGTCAGCAAGAATATCTGCTGAAACTTCGACTTTTTGCCCAATAATTCTTTTTATAAAAAACGCCCCATTGTCAAGTTGAGGCAACACATTTTCGATTACGATTCTAGTTTGATTCTGCATTTTTAAGTTTTAATTAAGATTGCGAAATTTAATAAAAAAAATTAAATAATCTAACTTGCACGAAAATTAATATCAAAATGTCAAAAAATAATTCAAAAAAGCCAAAACCAAACGAAATTCCTAAATATATAATAAAAACTGGTCAATTCTTTGAATTTTTATCAACAAAACTGGCAACTTTATATGCTAGTAAACTTTTTACAAATCCGATAAAATATAAAATTCCGCATCGTGAAGTCGATATGGACAAAAATTCTGTGCAAAGTGAGCTAAATATTCCGTCGATTAACAAAAAAGTTGTTGTTTATGAATATGGCAAAAGTCCAAAAAAAATATTATTGGTTCACGGTTGGTCTGGTCGTGGCACGCAACTTTATAAAATTGCAGACGAATTAGTAAAAAATGATTATTCGACAATTAGTTTTGATGCGCCAGCTCATGGAAAATCGCTAGGAAAAAATACGATTATGGTCGAATTTATCGAATCGGTTTTGGAAATTGACAGAAAATTTGGTCCTTTTGATGCTGTTATTGGTCATTCCCTTGGAGGAATGGCATTGTTGAATGCTGTAAATTATGGCATGATAACCAATAAAATAGTAACAATTGGTTCAGCAAATATTGTTTTAGACATTTTTATAGATTTTATTGAAAAAGTTAAAATGAAGCCGAAGCAGGTTGAATTATTAAGGCTTTATTTTGAGAAAAAATACAATAAATCGATGGATTCACTTTCGTCATATAATAATGTGTCAAAAATTGAAATTCCTATTTTAGTTATTCATGACGAAAATGACGACGAAATACCAGTTAATGATGCAAAAGAGATTGCAAAACATTTTATAAACGGAAAATTAATTATTACTAAAGGTTTGGGTCACAGGAAAATTTTGAATGATGATCATGTTCTAAAACAAATTATTGAATTTGTAAATTAATTTTAATTCATAAATTTGTTTAAATTAAAAATTAAAAAAAATGAAAGTATTAAAAAGAATTGGAATGGTTTTGCTATTGGTTTTAGCAATTTTTTTGGTCGTAGGATTGTTTTTGGATACTAAATATACAATAACCAGAAATATAATCATAAATAAACCTAATGATAGCGTTTTTAAATATATAAAATTCCTGAAAAACCAAGATAAGTACAGCGTTTGGAATAAAAAAGATCCAAAATCTGTGAAAACTTATTCAGGACAAGATGCAACAATTGGATTCGAATCGAGTTGGGACAGCCAAGATAAAAATGTTGGAGCTGGAACACAAAAAATTACAAAAATACAAGAAGATAAGCGTTTCGATATGGAAATTCGTTTCAAAAGACCAATGGAATCAATATCGACCGCGTTTATGGAAACCGAAAAAATATCCGACAATTCAACAAATGTGACTTGGAGTTTTTCAGGAAAAACTGATTATCCATTTAATGCTTTAATGCCATTAATTGGAATAGAGAAAATTCTAGGCAATGACATGCAAAAAAGTCTGGATGATTTAAAAATAATTTTAGAAAAATAATTTTTGAATGTTTTTTTATTTATTAGCTAAATACTCCAAAACATTTTTTTCGATTCGTTCATTAATATTCGATAAATCAGCTTTTTCGAACTTTTCTCCAAGAATATTTTCATACAACTCTATGTATCTTTCCGAAACTGATGTTATGTATTCTTCGTTCATATCAGGAATTTGTTGGTCTTCTAAACCCTGAAAATGATTTTCAATTAACCAACGACGCACAAATTCTTTGGACAATTGTTTTTGTTCTTCGCCTAAATCTTGACGATCTTTATAACCATAAGCATAGAAATATCTTGATGAATCTGGCGTGTGAATCTCATCAATTAAAACAATTTTTCCGTCTTTGGTTTTACCAAATTCATATTTAGTATCGACCAAAATTAATCCACGTGATAAGGCAATTTCGGTTCCACGTTGAAATAAATCTCTGGTATATTTTTCAAGAATTAAATAATCCTTTTCGCTAACTATTTTATTTTCAAGAATTGCTTCACGTGAAATATCTTCGTCATGACTGCCATTATCGGCTTTGGTTGTTGGAGTAATTATTGGATTTTCGAATTTATCATTTTCTTTTAAATTTTCTGGCATTGCAACTCCACAAATTGTTCTTTTTCCGAGAGCATATTCACGAGCAGCATGACCAGAAAGATAACCACGAATAACCATTTCGACTTTAAAAGGTTCGCACAAATGTCCAACTGCGACGTTTGGATCTGGAGTTGCAATGAGCCAATTTGGAACAATGTCTTGGGTCAATTCCATAAATTTTGTGGCAATTTGATTCAAAATTTGTCCTTTGTATGGAATTCCTTTTGGTAAAACAACATCAAATGCCGATAGTCTATCGGTTGCAACCATGACCAGAAGTTCATCATTAATATTGTAAACCTCACGAACTTTGCCTCGATAAACTGATTTTTGATTCGGGAAATTGAAATTGGTTGCAGTTATTGTGTTCATTTTATTTGTACTAAAATTAACTTTATATGTAAATTAGAAATACAAAAATACTTAGATTATTATGAAACTCAAAGTAAAATTGTTTTAATATTAATTTGCATTTTATTTCTTAAAAAAATTGCATGTATTATAAATGATAAAAAATTTAAGAATTGTTTATATTGTATAAAATAACTAAATTTGCATCAAAAATTAATCAATATTATGAAAAACATATTAGTTCTATGCACAGGAAACAGTTGCAGAAGTCAAATGGCGCAAGGTTATTTAGAAAATTTAACTGATAGTTCTAAAGTAAAAATTTATTCGGCTGGCACAAAAAATCATGCAATTAATCAGAAAGCTATAGATATCATGATGGAAGATGATATTGATATTTCGAAAAATACTTCGAATAATGTCAATGAATATCTTGATATTAATTTTGATTTTGTTATCACGGTTTGTGACAATGCCAAGGAAAGTTGCCCAATTTTCAATTCGAATGCTGTAAAAATTCATTATGATTTTCCAGATCCATCAATTACTGAAGGCACCGAAGATGAAATTTATTTTCAGTTTTTGACTGTAAGAGAAATGATTAAAATGTTTTGTGAAGATTTTGTCGAAGAAAATTTGTAACCAATAATATTATAATGAAAAAAAGGCTGCCTCTAAAAATGAGCAGCCTTTCTATTGTATAAATATGATTATCTTGGTAATTTTTCAATTACGATTCCATAAATCCAGGTTCCTAAAATTGCGGCAATTAAAGTAACTACAACAACCAGCGATCCAGTGCCAATTTGTGCGAAAAGTGGACCAGGACATGCGCCTGTAATTCCCCAACCCAATCCGAACAATAATCCACCATAAATTTGACCTTTATTGAATGTTTTAGTTTGATAAATAATTTCTTCGCCGTGAATGGTTTTTAGTTTCAATTTTTTAATTATAAATATTGAAATTAATCCAACCATAACTGCACTTCCGATAACGCCATACATGTGAAAAGATTCTAATCTGAACATTTCTTGAATGCGGTACCAACTGATAATTTCGGCTTTAATGAATAAAATTCCGAACAACATTCCGATTATTCCATAAACGACATAATGGTACCATTTGTCATCTATTTTGCTAACGTTTACGCTGCAAGAATCATAAGGGCGTGCTTTTTGAAACTCTGCTTCGAAATCAATATCTTCAAATTCGTCTCCAAATTCGTCTAATATTTCGTCGTAACCTTCTTTCAATTTTAAAGTAGTTGCAACTTTACTATCAGTTGAAGTTTCGGTAACAACTTCTTGATTTTTATCTGAATATTCATTCAAGTCAACACCTTGAATATTATCGTGTATTATATTTCCCATTTTCTTAAAATATTAAAGTGAAAGTATGTAAGGTAAAATAAAATTTACCATTATAAATCCGCCAATCATAAAACAACAAGTTGCTACTAATGATGGCCATTGCAAATTCGAAATTCCTAAGATTGCGTGTCCGCTTGTACAACCGCCAGCATAACTCACGCCAAATCCGACCATGAATCCTCCGACAACCATCATTAAAAATCCTCGCAGAGTTAGCAAACTTTCCCAAGAAAAAAGTTGATTGGGCAACAAGCCGTCAATTTCGGTAATTCCATAACCTGCTAAATCTGATCTTAATTCGGGCGTAATTATTATCGAATTTGGATTTATTAAATATATTGATGCAATTATTCCGCCAAGTAAAATTCCTAGAACGAAAACCATATTCCACATTTCACGTTTCCAAGCATACTTAAAAAAAGGAATTCGAGCTGGAATAAACATTGCACATGTATGTCTAAGCGAAGCACTTATTCCAAAAGATTTATTTCCGATTAATAAAAGTGCTGGCGCAACAAGGCCAATTAATGGTCCAGCGATGTACCAAGGCCAAGGTTGTTTTAAAAGTTCGATTATTGTCATAATTGTAGTATTAACTGTTTATTAATTTATAGATTTCTTCCCAAGCGCCACCATTAATAACGTTTGTAAAACCTTTTTTCTCTAAAACATCTTTGGCAAAACCACTACGGTTGCCACTAAAACAGCAAACAACAATATGTTTTTTGTTTCTGAAAAGATTTAGATTTCTCCCTAAAGTATTTAACGGAATATTCATTGATCCCGGAACGTGACCTTGTTCGAATTCGCCTTCGGTTCTTAAATCAACCAAAAAAGCACCATTTTTAATGATTGATTTTAAATCGTTTTCGTCGGTGTCATCTTTTCTGACACGAATTTTTCTAAGAAATGTAAATTTAAATAAGTTTTTGAACATAGTAGGAATTTTTAAATTAGGTTTTATAAATTTATTAAATTTTACTTTGACAAACAAAGTTAGTTTTTGGAATGTTAGTTTTTGCAATAGCATTGAAACCGCCATCGACTTCGGTAAAATTTCTAAAGCCTCTAGCTTGTAAAATTGAAGAGGCAATCATACTTCGATATCCACCAGCACAATACATATAAAAATGTTCATTAGGATTAATGTCTTTTATCCAATTGTTAATATTGGCCAAAGGTCTGCTAAATGCTTCATCAACATGTTCGGCTTCATATTCGCCATTGCGACGAATGTCTAAAATTCGACTGGTTTGCGTATTGGCTTCATTAGCAAATTGGTCTGCAGATATTCTATGAACGGTATCGATTTCTTGATCAGCGTTTCGCCAAGCCTGAAATCCGCCATCTAAATATCCTATTAAATTATCGAACCCAACTCTGCTTAGACGGGTTATAGATTCTTCTTCTTTTCCGATTTCTGTAACAAGAATAATTGCTTGATTTACATCGCCAATTAATGAACCAACCCAAGGAGCAAAATCGCCACTAATGCCAATGTTTATAGATTGCGGAATATATCCTTTAGAAAAATCTGCACTGTTTCGAGTATCAAGAATCAAAGCATTATTTTGTTCTGCAAGATTTTCGAAATCAAGAACATTAATAGGTGTCATTCCTTTATTTAGCACATTATCAAAACTTTGAGAACCTTTTTTATTCATTGCTACATTCATTCCAAAATAAGCTGGTGGTGGCAATAAACCATCGGTAACTTCTTTTATAAATTCGGTTTCGGTCATATTGGCTCTAAGCGCATAATTATTCAATTTTTGTTCGCCAATTGTCGAAAAAGTTTCTTTGCTCATGTTTTTGCCACAAGCGCTGCCAGCACCATGAGCTGGATAAACCAAAACATTATCGGGCAAAGTCATTATTTTTGTTCTTAACGAATGAAATAATTTTGCTGCCAACTGGTCTTGAGTCATTGATGCCGATTTCTGAGCTAAATCTGGTCTTCCGACATCGCCAATAAAAAGTGTATCGCCAGAAAAAATCGCATTTTCGTTACCGTTTTCATCAATTAGCAAATAGGTTGTACTTTCCATTGTATGTCCTGGAGTATGTAAAACTTTTATAGAAATATCGCCAACTTTAAATATTTGACCATCGGTAGCTGAAATAAAATCGAAATCTGCAACTGCATTTGGACCATAAACTATTGATGCTCCAGTTTGCAAACTCAAATCTAAATGACCTGAAACAAAATCTGCATGAAAATGAGTTTCGAAAATATATTTAAGAGTAACATTATCTCGATCAAGTCTTTCAAGATATGGTTTGGTTTCTCTTAACGGATCGATTATTATTGCTTCGTTTTCCGAAGTGATATAATAGGCACCTTGAGCCAAACATCCAGTATAAATTTGTTCTATTTTCATTTTATAGTTAATTATTCTACAAAAATAATATTAATAATCGTTTGATGTTGTGATAAAAGTCACAATACACAAAATTATTTAAAAAAAAGTTCTTTTATGACAATAAATATTCCCATAATTAGAATAAAATAACCAAAATAAGGTTTCAAATTATCGCTTTCTATTTTTTTAGAAATTGCAAATCCTATGAAAATTCCTAATATAGATAAAAGTAAAAACTTAAACAAAAAAATCCATTCTATCAAATTATTTCCAAAATCGCTTAAAAAACCAATCAAAGAATTTAAACAAATTATGACTAGTGATGTGCCAATAGCTTCTTTTACGGATAATTTCATAAAAATTACTAATGCTGGAATGATTAAAAATCCACCACCAGCACCAACTAATCCTGTTAGAAATCCGACAAATGAACCTTGAAAAATTAATAGTGAATAACTTGGTTTATTGAAATCGACATTAGGAATAATATTTTCGACGCCTTTTTTAATCATACAATATGATGCGAAAATCATTAAAACAGCGAATAAAATCATAATTGCTGTATTTTTGTAAAATGTAAAACTACTAAAAATAAATAAAATATCTGGAATATTAGGAAGTACTAATTTTCTCGAAATTAAAACAAAAATTATTGAAGGAATACCAAAAAACATTACAATTTTAAAATTAATTAAATTGTTTTTAAAATAGGAAATTGATCCAATAGAAGTTGTAAATCCAACAATAAATAATGAATATAATGTTGCTGTAATTGGAGTAATTCCAAATAAATATACAAAAACTGGCACGGCAAGAATGCTACCGCCACTACCAAAAATGCCTAATGTTATTCCAATTAATATTGACATTAAAAAACCAACATATTCCATTTTTAATTAATTTATGTTGCAAATGTTGAAAATAATTATCTAAATTTCAGTAACATTTATCACATAACTATTTATTTTATGTATTCGATTTGATTTCTATTTAATTTAACTTTTCCAAGTTGTTCCATTTTTTTTAATAATCGAGATATTACCTCACGCGAAGTATTGAGTTCATTGGCAATTTCTTGATGAGATGAATTTATTATTCTTGAACCAGTTGCCGTAAATATTCTTTTTAAATGAAAATCTAATCTTTCATCCATTCCTCTAAATGCAATATTATCGACAACTTCAAGAATATCATCAAACCTACTTCTATAGGTTCCTAAAACAAATTCATACCAAGATCTATGTTCCAACATCCATTTGTCCATTAATTCTAATGGAATCATTAACAATTCGGCATCTTCATCGACTTTTGCCATAATTTGACTTGCCTCACTGCGAATAGCACAAATCATTGACAACGCGCAAGCTTGTCCTGGATGAAGATAATACATTAAAAATTCTCCTCCATCTTCGCCTTCTCTGTAAATTTTTATTTTTCCGTTTAAAACTAATACTGTACTTTTTATAAATTGTCCAGTCTTCATTAAGATTTCTCCAGAATTGAAAGTATGACTTGTCGAATTTTTTTTAACAGCTTCTATCAAAGAATTTGAAAATGAAGGAAAAGTATTATTGATGGTATTCATAAATATTTTTATAAACAATTGTTAATTCAAAGTTAATGAATTTATTAATTATAAATCATTTAAACTATCATATAATTTAATGATTAATAGTGAAAAACTATAGTACATTATTTCTTTAAATTAAAAAGCTATCAATTAATGACAGCTTTAATAACTTTAATTCTTAATTTTAAGTATTAGATTGGAGACCAAATAGAATATCCATTTGGTGGAACCTGAATTTTTACTCGTTTGTCGCCTGCAGTTGTTGGTTGCCAAGTCGAGTTGCCTGTATAATCTTTAATTTTGGTATTTGCCCAATTGGTATCTATCCAACGTTCTTGCCAAAAGTTAGAATTGTTAATATAAACGACCAATCCAGGATTTCCGTTGTAACCATTTCTTCGAGCTATATACTCATCATTATCAGTCCAAAGGTTCGATGTGTTTCCAGTTCCTCTATTATTATGAATCCAAATCAGGTTATTCAATTTTGCTTTATCAAGCCATTCTTCATAATCACGATAAAAAATAGTTGGATAACCTTCGTGGGTTAGTATATAAGCGTAAGCTAACATTTTTTTATAAATTACATCAGTGTCGTGGTTCGTTACAAATGTTACTGCTTTGTATGGATTGCGTTTCCAAAGCATATCATCGCTTAATCTGTTTAGGTCATTATTGTCGAATGCTTCGTCCATTTTATAATAGGTAGAAAAATCAAAAACGGTGCTATTGGCTGCATTTGCCCAATTTTCTAAAACAGCAGCATTGCCATCCCAAAGTTCGCCTACAGAAAAACCACCTACGTTTGCATTCCAGTCTCTAACAACCCAAGTTCCAAAACCTTTAACAAAATCGAATCTCCAACCGTCGAATTTCATTGTGTTTTTGTAGTACTTCCCTACTCCATCGGCGCATTTCCAAAGCCAATCTTGCACATAAGGTTTGGCGTGACATAAATCTGGAAATCCTCCAAAAGATCCTTCATCATTATTACCGACAGAATTTTTATAGAAATCGTTGTACGAACGCTTGAACATTCCTGAAGCTACACCATTAAAATTGGTGTAAGTTGTTCCGCCAGTAAACGGGTTTGCTTCTGATTGTCCGCCACTGTTGTGATTGATGACAATATCGGCGTAAACTTTAATATTTTCGGTATGTGCTTTGGTTATTAATGATACCAATTCGGTTTTGGATCCAAAACGTGTTTCGGTTGTTCCGTTTTGATTGAAGTTTCCGAAATCGTAATAATCGGTTGGGTCATAACCCATTGAGAAAGGACCATTTTGGGCTTTAGAAACTGGTGGCAACCAAATTGCTCCGATTCCTGCATTGCCCCAATCAACAACTTTGCTGCCAATATTGTTCCACCAATTTCCACCAGCTGGACAATCCCAATAGAAAGCTTGCATCATTACGCCACCACCAGGATTGTCAACATATTTTGAACTTAATCCACTAACTTTATTGATTTCGGTTGTGAATGGTTCGCCGGTGTGAGTTGTAATTTCTACTACCTTTGATTCTCCATTATCTGATGAGATATTAGTGTTTTCGTCTTTATTACAAGAAGATAAGCATAGAATCATTGAAAATAATGATAATTTAATAATTTGATTTTTCATAAAAATTTATATTTTTTTTGGTTAGTTTTTGTGAATTTGGTTAATTTCACAGTATAAACTTATGAAAAAATCACTAAATTGATGCTTTTATGAATAAAAATAGTTTTAGAAAACGATATAGTTTTGATAAGTTTTTAGTTTTTAGTTTTTAGTTTTTAGTTTTTAGTTTTTAGTTTTTAGTTTTTAGTTTTTATAAAAATACCTAACAGGTTTTGAAAACCTGTTAGGATATTAATTTAATTTTAAGACATAAAAAAATGCGAAAATTAATCTCGATTAACCCCGATGTAAGGGAAAATCCTTTTTATAAATTACAACGGCATTAAAGCCGTGGTAATTTATAAAAAGATTGGAATAGCAGCGGGAAATGCCATTGCTGAAAATGCCTAATCTTTCGTTTCTAAAAAATTTTAATCGTTATTCTCAATTTGTTTGTAAGCATCGATTACTTTTTTGACCAAACGGTGGCGTACTATGTCTTTATCGTCTAGATAAATAATTCCGATTCCTTCGATGTCTTTTAGTACTAAAAGTGCTTCTTTCAATCCAGAAATTGTGCGTCGTGGCAAATCGACTTGCCCTGGATCTCCCGTGATCATAAATTTGGCCGATTTCCCCATTCTGGTCAAGAACATTTTCATTTGCGAATGGGTTGTGTTTTGTGCTTCGTCAAGAATTACAAATGCATTATCGAGCGTTCGACCACGCATAAATGCTAATGGCGCAATTTGAATAATGCCTTTTAAAATGTAATCTTCGAGTTTTTCGTTGGGCAGCATGTCACGCAATGCATCATATAATGGTTGCATGTATGGATCGAGTTTCTCTTTCATATCTCCTGGTAGAAAACCGAGATTTTCGCCTGCTTCTACTGCTGGTCGTGTCAAAATAATTTTCTTGACAGTTTTGTCTTTCAAGGCTTTGACTGCCATTGCGACACCTGTGTAAGTTTTTCCAGTTCCAGCTGGACCAACGGCAAAAACCATATCGCATTTATTAATCGTATCGACTAACAATTGCTGGTTGGGTGTCATTGCTTTTATGATTTTTCCGCCAACTCCGTGAACCAAAATTCGATCAGAATCGGCCATTTTTTGAACTTCGCGAGAATCGGTTAAAATAACACGTTCTATTACATTATTGTCGATATTATTATATCGAGTAAAATGCAACATAATTCGTTGAAATCGAGTTTCGAACTCGTTTAATTCTTCTTTTTCGCCAAAAACCTTTATTGTTGTGCCGCGTGCAACAATTTTTAATTTCGGATAATACTTTTTAATTGTTTCAAGATGAGTGTCTTGTGCGCCCCAAAATTCTTTTGGAGCGATGTCGATGAGCTCGATTGTTCTTTCGTTCAAATGGGATTTATTTAGTGGTTAAAAATTGTTTTTAAATTATTAGCTTTGCATCAAATTTAAGAAATTAAAACGACCAATTTCGATTTATTTATAAACAATTTTATGTCAATAATTACTCTTACGACCGATTTCGGGCTCAAAGACCATTTTGTTGGTGCTTTGAAAGGGAAAATTTATTCTGAATTTCCAGAAGCTAAGATTGTTGATATTTCGCACCAAATTGATCCTTTTAATATTTCGGAAGCGGGTTATATAATTGGTGCTTCATATTCGAGTTTTGCGAATGGAACTGTACATATAATTGCAATCGATATCGAACAAAATTCAGAAAATAGTCATGTTGCAATAGAATGGAACAATCAGTTTTTTATTGGTTCTGATAATGGAATTCTTTCAATTTTAACTCAGAAAATCGTAGCCGATAAAATTTTTGAAATTAATATTCACGACCGTTTTCCATCAATTCCTACTGATATTGAAGTATTTGTAAAAGTGGCTTGTCATATTGCAAAAGGCGGAACATTAAATGTTATTGGAAAAGAAATTAGTGCGCTAAAGCAAATAACCGAATTGCAAACAACAATTTCTGACGATGGCAAAACTTTAAAAGGAATGGTAAATTATATTGATAATTATGGAAATGCAGTAACAAACATTTCTAAAAAAATATTCGAAGATGCTCAAAAAAGCAGAAGTTTTGAAATAAATTTTAAAAATAAAAACATTAAAACCATCTTTGCAAAATATTCTGATATTGCGGCTTCAGGAAAATATCCACTGAAATATTACGAAAGTTCTATGTTAGCAGTTTTTAACGAAGCTGGTTTTCTTGAAATTGCAATTTATAGAAGCAATACAGCAACAGTTGGATCGGCCAATAGTTTGTTAGGACTGAATTATCGTGATGTTGTTTCAATAGTTTTCAGTGTTCAGTAGGCAGTGTTTAGTGTTCAGTGTTCAGTATTTAGTATTCAGTATTTAGTGTTCAGTATTTAGTATTCAGTGTTCAGTTATTTAGTGTTCAGTTTTCAGTGTTCAGTTATTTAGTGTTCAGTTTTCAGTCACAGTTTCGTTTTCAGTTTATAATCTGAAATCTAAAATCGTTAATCTAAAATCTAAAATCATTATGTTTGTTAGAATAGTTAAAATGAGTTTTCATGAAGAGCATATTCCTGCTTTTTTAGAAAATTTTGAATTTAATAAAGAAAAAATACGAAATTCGCCTGGAAACCGTTTGTTAGAATTGTACCAAGATAAAAATGATTCGAATATTTTTTTTACATATAGTTATTGGGAAACCGAAAATGATTTAGAAAATTACAGAAAATCTGAACTTTTTGGCAAGGTTTGGAAATTTACAAAAGCATTATTTAACGCAAAACCAGAAGCTTGGTCGGTTGATAAGTTAGTTAGTTTGGTTTAAAGTTTTTCTAAAAATAAGCTTTTAATTTTTATTTGGATAATTAAAAGAAAATTGTATTTTTGTATAGAATTAAAAATATTACAAATTAAAGTATCTTTTTATTTCAAATTTGAATCAAATAGTTAGAGTTGTAAAATAAAATTTCTAATTAAAAATATAAAATTATGTATTCTAGTGTAATGACAAAGTCTTTAGAACTAAATAAAAGATTTGTCGAATCTATATCGGCTATTGAATTAGATAATATTATGAAAGAATTTGATAGTTATGAAATTGAACAAGAAAGTTTTTTGTTTAATGACAATATTAATTTCCATAATTACTTATCCAATAAATACAAAAAATTTGAATTATTTAAGTTTTTTGATAAACAAGAAAGAAAATCAATAAATTTAAAAGAAAACATTAAACAGGACCTAAATAAGGTCCTTTTTTTTTTAAAACAAAAAAATAAGTAAATATGAAATCACAATTAAATTTTGTAAACTTTGTTGTTCCCAATTTTTTATTTGAGAAAGTTCAAGTTGATCAACCAGAAAATATTTTTGAAGTTATACCACAAGCAGTAATCAGCAGAAAAAATAAGCAGTTTCATATCAATATTGATTTAAAAATATTTGATACAGAAAACGATTTTAATTTAAAAATGCTATGCGTAGGTATTTTTGAATATGACACTGAAGATGAACAATTGCTTTTAAACTTTCTTTCTGTTAATGGTCCAGCGATTGTATTTCCTTATATTAGAAGCTTTGTGTCATCTTTTACTTCGTTAAGCGGTTTTGATACAATTACATTACCAACTTTAAATTTATCAAGTCATAAAGAACAATTAATTGAAACTTTGATCGATTTGGATAATGAGTAATTTTGTTTTATATACCTACCAGCATACTTGCAAAAAAGGACAACCAGCCTACATATTAAAAGAGGCTCCTTTTAAATCTTTAATAAAAAAGAATGAGTTTGGAAAAATATCTATGCCTTTTTTAGGCGAAGGTTTCTATTTATGGGAAGAAAATTTACAAGCTGCAAAAAGATGGGGTTTTAAACATTATCAAAATGATTATGACATTGTTGAATATTCAGATTTGCAAATAAATAAAGATGACTTATTAGATTTTTTAGACAGAAGAAGCTTGAAATATTTTAACGAATTGAGAGAATTATTTATTGCAAAAAGACCAGAATCAATTAAATGGAAAATTGGAGTTTGGATAGAATTCTTAAAAAAATTAAATCTAACAGATTCGGGAAAATTCCCTTTTATTTATTTTAGAGCAGATGAAAATCTACCTGATTTACAAGAAAATCATATAATAAAAGAAAAAATAAATTTTGTTGATGGACTAGATTATTACACCTATTTATCTCCATTATTCATAATTTGTTTATTAGATAAAAAAAGCATCAATTGTAAAGATAGGAAGCTAAAAACATAAAAAAGAACCTAAATTTGTCATTTTATGATAAACTTATACTTTTAGAAATTAAAAAAAATTTATGAAAGCAATACTTCTTAGAGAAATAAAATCATTTTTTGGGTCGCCAATTGGCTATTTGGTTATAGCGATTTTCTTGATTATCAACGGATTATTTTTGTGGGTTTTCGATGGGCAATACAACATTATGAATTCAGGTTTTGCCGATTTGACTCCGTTTTTTACTATTTCACCTTGGATTTTGATTTTTTTGATTCCAGCCGTAACAATGCGCAGTTTTTCTGATGAAAGGAAATTAGGAACTTTAGAATTGTTATTGACCAAACCGTTGAGTCTTTGGCAAATTGTAAACGGAAAATTTTTAGGCGCAATGTTACTTATTTTCATTGCAATAATTCCTACCTATATATATATACTCGTGATTTCTAGTTTAGGAAATCCAGAAGGCAATATTGATTTAGGTAGTACATTTGGATCTTATTTCGGATTAATATTTCTAATTGCAAGTTACAGCGCAATTGGAATTTTTACTTCAACGCTATCAGATAATCAAATAGTTGCGTTTATAATCTCTGTTTTTCTGTGTTTTATTTTTTACTTTGGATTTCAAGGAATTGCAAATTATTTGCCATTCATACAAAACTTAATCGCATCATTTGGAATGGATTATCACTTTAAATCTATGAGTCGTGGCGTGATTGATACCCGTGATGTTTTGTATTTTTCGAGCGTGACATTTGTATTTTTATTATTGACAGTTTACAAACTAAAATCTTCTAAATTGTAATGCAAAACAACTCAAAAAATATCCAAAAATTATTGCTTACGATAGTTATTGTTATCATAATCAATTTATTAGGAAGTCAGTTTTTTCTTCGTTTCGATTTAACGCAAGACAATCGATATACATTATCAGAAACCTCACTTAATATTGTCAAAAATATTGATGAACCTTTATATGTAGATGTTTATTTGGAAGGAGATTTTCCTAGCGAATTCAAGAAATTGCAAACCGAAACACAACAATTATTGCAAGAATTCAAAGCTCGAAATTCGAATGTGATTTTTCAGTTTATTGATCCGTTGGCCGATAAAGAAAAAAGCCAATCCAAAAGTCGAGAATTATTCAATAAAGGTTTAACTCCGATTTCAATAACTGTTGACGATAAAGGAAAACAAGAGCAAACAATGGTTTTTCCTTGGGCGATTGCTCGATATAAAGACCAAGAAATTAAAGTTCAATTGCTAAAAAATATGTTGGGCGCATCGACAGCCGATAAAGTTGTAAGTTCGGTGCAACATTTAGAATATGCTTTTGCGAATGCAATAAATACGATTTCTGTTCAAAAACAAAAGCAAATAGCAGTAATTCTCGGAAACGAACAATTGCAACAACGTGAAATTGGCGATTTTTTAAAAACAGTAAAAGAAAATTATTTTATTGCACCTTTTACTTTAGATTCGGTTTCTAAAAATGCTGTAAAAACGGCTAAAGATTTGAAATATTATGATTTGGCAATCATTGCAAAACCTAGAGAAAAATTTACCGACGAAGAAAAGCAAGTTCTAGATCAGTTTATTGTAAATGGCGGAAAAACTCTTTGGTTATTGGACAATGTCAATGCCGAAATGGAAGATTTAAACCAAACCGGAACTACTTTGGCATTTCCAAATGATTTGAATTTGAATGAAATGTTTTTCAAATATGGCATTCGAATGAATCCAGAATTGATAAAAGACGAACAATGCATTCCAATAAAACTAGCTACTGGCGAGCAAGGAAGCAAAACTGAATACCAACAATATTTCTGGAAATTTTCGCCATTTATTTATCCAGAAACCGAACATCCAATTGTGAAAAACATCGATGGCATAAAATTTGAATTTGCCAATCCGATTGAATTATTAAAAAATGATTTGAAGAAAACAATATTACTTCGTTCATCAGAATATTCTAAAAAAGTTGGTGCTCCAGTTCAAATAAATTTGAATATGGTTGAAGAAAAATCTGATAAATCTGAATATTTTAATAAAGGAAATTTGCCTGTCGCAGTTTTATTAGAAGGCAAATTTACGTCGATGTTCAACAATCGTGTTTTGCCGTTTGACGATAATTCATTTGTTGGACAAAGCAAAATCGACAATAAAATGATTGTTGTTGCCGATGGTGATGTCATTAAAAATCAAATAGATAAAGACGGAAATCCGTTAGAATTAGGTTTTGATAAATGGACAAATAATGTTTATGGCAACAAAGAATTCATTATGAATTGTGTGAATTTTTTGTTGGACGATAACGGATTAATCAATATTCGAAGCAAAGATGTATCAATTCCGTTACTTGATAAAGAAAAAGTTTTTAAAAATTATGGTCGCAATCAGTTCATAGCAGTTGGTTTTCCGTTGGTTATTTTAACGGTTTTTGGCTTATTATTTACTTATCTGCGGAAGCGAAAATATTCGAAGTAGCAGTATTTTATTCTAATTTATTCATTAAATTTGTTTTTAAAATTAGCATCAATGTCAATAGTTTATAATTTATCTGATTTAGATTTAACCCAAACTTATAGTTATTCTGATTATTTGAAATGGCAATTTCAAGAAAGAGTAGAACTTATAAAAGGATTTATTTTAAAGATGAGTCCAGCACCAAGTATGATGCATCAGACAATTTCTAATAATTTGACAGGTTGTTTTTATGAAAATTTAAAAAGGAAACCTTGTAGGGTTTTTCAAGCTCCGTTTGATGTCAGATTGCCAATTCAATCAGAAAAAAAAGATTCAACTGTTGTTCAACCAGATTTGTGTATTATTTGTGACGAAACTAAATTAGATAAAAAAGGATGTAATGGTGTTCCAGATTTGATTGTAGAAATTATTTCACCAAATAATAGCAAACACGATGTCGATACCAAATTCAAATTGTATCAAGAAGCCGGAGTTCTAGAATATTGGTTGATTGAACCATTTGAAAAATTACTCTTAATTTATACGCTAAGAAATGGTGAATACATAGGTTTAAAGCCTCAATCGGAAGATGAAAATATTAATAGTCCTTTATTTCCTGATTTAAAAATTGCACTTGAAGATGTTTTTTACAAGGTATAAATATTATTCAAATAAAATTTTTAATTCTAATTAGATTAAGATATATTTGCAATCTGTAAATTTCAAACTATTTACGACAAAATAAATTATATTAAATATGAAATTCATTGTATCAAGTTCGTACTTATTGAAGCAATTGCAAGTATTAGGAAGCGTTATCAATAGCAGCAACACGTTGCCAATTCTAGATAATTTTCTATTTGAATTAAATAAAACTTTATTGACAGTTTCGGCTTCGGATCTTGAAACTACAATGTCGGCAACCCTAGAAATCGATTCGGCAAGCACAGGAAGCGTTGCTGTTCCTGCAAAATTGTTGTTAGAAATCTTGAAAACATTTCCAGAACAACCCTTGACTTTTACTGTCGAAGAAAATAATACAATAGAAATTAGTTCTAATTCAGGTAAATATGCAGTTGCTTATGCTGCCGCAGAAGAATTTCCAAAATCGGTAAATCTTGATGAACCATCTACAACTCTAGTTCCAGCTGATGTTTTGGCAACTGCAATTAGCAAAACAATTTTTGCTGCTGGAAACGATGATTTGCGTCCAGTAATGTCAGGTGTTTTCTTTCAGTTTTCGCCAGAAGGCTTGACTTTTGTTGCCACTGATGCACATAAATTAGTGAAATATGCAAGAACTGATGTAAAAGCATCGGAAGTTGCAGATTTTATTATGCCAAAAAAACCATTGAATATCTTGAAAAGTATTCTTGGAACATCTGATGCGGAAATAAAAATTGAATACAACAACTCGAATGCTACTTTTTCGTTTGATAATTACTTGTTAATGTGTCGATTAATCGATGGCAAATATCCAAATTACGAAGCCGTTATTCCTAAAGAAAATCCAAATAAATTAATGATTGATCGTTCTCAATTCTTAAGTTCGGTTCGTCGTGTCGCAATTTTCTCTAACAAAACTACGCACCAAATTCGTTTAAAAATTGCTGGTGCAGAATTGAATATTTCTGCCGAAGACATTGATTATTCTAACAAAGCCGAAGAAAGATTGACTTGTGATTACCAAGGTGACGATTTACAAATTGGCTTCAATTCAAGATTTTTGCTTGAAATGTTGAATAATTTACAATCTGATATGATTATGTTGGAAATGTCTTTGCCAAATCGTGCAGGAATTTTAACTCCAGTTGATGGTTTAGAAGATGGCGAATTGGTTACAATGTTGGTTATGCCAGTTATGATTAATAATTAAAGCCCCCTAACCCCCAAAGGGGGAATTCAATATTTATAAAAAAGCTCAATTTCTTTGAAATTGAGTTTTTTTTTATTTTAAACTATTATTGAAAATTTGCGTCAAATTTTTACACAGTTTTCAAAACATCGATTAAATAATCAATATCGTCTTTGGTGTTATAATGACTGAACGAAATTCGAAGATTTGGTTTTTCTAAATCAGCTTCATTCAACATTTCCGCTAAAACGTGCGATGGCTTGCTAGAACCTGACTGACAAGCACTTCCGCGCGAAACTGCAATTCCTTTCATGTCAAGATTAAACAACATTAAACTTGCTTTTTCATTAGAAATTGGCAACGAAGCATTGATTATATTATAAAAAGTTTCTTCGCCATTAACTTTCACATCAGGATAAATTTCGTTTAATTTTAAGATGCAATAATTCTTTAAATCTAGAATATATTCAGTTTCTGAATCAAGTTTCTCCATCGAAATTTCTAATGCTTTCGACATTCCAACAATATTGTGCAAACCTTCGGTTCCAGCACGTTGCCCTTTTTCTTGTTCGCCACCAACCAAAATCGGAAACAACGGAATTCCTTTTCTAACATAAGCAAAACCAATTCCTTTTGGTCCATGAAATTTGTGCGCACTTGCAACCAAAAAATCAATTGGAAATTCTTTTAAATCTAATTTAATTTTACCTAATGATTGCACTGTGTCCGAATGAAAATAAGCATTATGTTCACGACAAATTGTACCTACTCTTTGTAAGTCTATCATTGTTCCAATTTCATTATTGACATGCATTAAGGAAACCAATGTTAGCACATTTGTCGATAATAATTCAACAAGATGTGTCAAATCGACATTTCCGCAATTTTTGATTTTAACATAATCGACTTGAATATTATACTCTTTTTTTAAAGCTTCAATAGTATATGAAACTGCATGATGTTCGATTTTAGAAGAAATAATTCGTAGAATTTTTAAATCTCTAACAGCCGATTTTAGTATCCAATTATTGGCTTCGGTTCCGCCAGATGTAAAAATAATTTCTTGAGCAGTTGCATTTAGATTTTTAGCTATTGACTTTCGTGAAAGTTCTAGTAAATTTTTGGCACTTCGACCAAAACTGTGGTTCGATGATGGATTTCCATAATCTTCTAACATTACTTTGGTCATTTCGGTAGCAACTTCTTGACGAATTTGAGTAGTCGCTGCGTTGTCTAAATATACTTTTCTCATTGTGCAAAGATATAATTTTGTAATGTTAATAGAAAATTAATTTCTTGGCTAATGAATTTAAAATCTTATTTTTGTGAAAAATTGTTTTTTATGAAAATTTTTATTGCTTTATTTTTATCATTTTTTATTATCAATGCTTGTGATGATGGCGATGTTGCTGTTCAAGAAATTACTTTTGAAAGTATTGCTGGCGCACAATGTCCCAATACACAAACAGTTTACAAAATTAAAGGAAATGAAATATTATATTTAAAAATTATAAAACAAGACTTTCCATTCAAAGAAGATCAAACGGAAGCAAATAAACCAAGGATTTATAACATTGGAAGCGAAGCTTCTGTTACATATAGAACATATAGTGGCGCAGTTTCAGGCGCAAATGTCTGCGATGCAGGAACAGCAACACCGAGTTTGGTCGAAGAATGGACAGCAACTGGCGGAACAATCGAAATTACATCGACAATATCTAAAAATAATAGCACTGCAACTACCGAAAACACAAATGCCGAAGAAATTGATGGTTATAATTTTTTAATTATATTTAAAAATATTACTTTTAAAAAACCATTGGGCGAACAATTTTATGAAGAATTTAGATTTGGTAATTTTAAACCAGAATTTAAAAAACTAGATTTTAAAGTTTTTACTGATAAAATCAAAAAATGTCCAACTAGTAATAATTTGACCTCTAAAAATGGAATTACATCATTAATTTCATTTGATAATAACGTTGCTGGATTAATTCAAAATGAAATTACATCTGTAAATAATCCAAGAATTTCAGTTATTTCTGATACTAATAACCTGTATTACAGAATTTTTACAACAAATTTCACTGGTAACGCCGATTACAAGTGTGCAACTTCATATACAATTACTGACCCAATTTTATCTCAAGAATGGAAAGCTACAACAGGATCAGTTCAAGTTGAAACAACCAAAAGTGGCGATCTTTACATCCATAAATTTTATTTAGTCGGTGTAAAATTTAAAAGAGGAAACAGTGAATTTTTATTGGGAGATAAGTTTTATTTAGGAGAATTAGAATAATAACTATTTACTTTAAACTTTGACTCTGTCGAATAAAAATTTCGGTTGCTCCTTGCCCATATTTTTGATAATTTCCTTCCTTGAAGTCAATGTTTTCGTATCGAGCCAACATAAAATCGAGTTCAGATTTTAGAACACCTTCGCCTACTCCATGAATAAAAACAATTTTTGGAATTCGGTTTTTAATCGCAAATTCTAAATGTCTTTTGGCAGTTTCTGATTGTAATGTTAGAATTTCATAATTAGACATTCCACGAAAGTTTTTTACTAATTTTTCGATGTGCAAGTCGAATTCTGGTGGTGGAATTTCTTTAACTTTTTTTTCTTTTACAAAACTTCTTGGTTTCGGAATTTCTTTAGATTTTTTTATTTCATTAGAATTAAATGTGCCAATGCTATTTTTAAAATCATTAGAATTTCCTGTTTTAATTAATTCTTTTGCTTGAAAATTCAATTCGAAACCTTCGGTGGTTTCAATAGTGATTTGGTTGACATTAATTTTTGTCACAACTCCGTCCATATCATCGTCAAGAACAGAAACTTTATCGCCAATATTAAACATTATCATCTTGGTTTTCGTTATTTTTACTTGGCGTTTTTGCACTCAATTTCATCATACCAAACATAAAAATTGCCAATGCAATTATGATTATATAAATATTCTGACTGGATTTATTTTGTTCACTAAAAGCAAAATAAAATGCGAGAATCATGATTGGAATAAATAATTTGTTTATGAATTTCATTTAAGAATATTTTTTAAACAAAAATAGCTAAACTTTAGTAAATTTGACCAAAAAGTATAATTTTTACACAAATTTAAAAAAAATGCAAACTCATTTGGCTTTACTTCGTGGCATTAATGTTTCTGGCAATAAAATGATAAAAATGGATGCTTTGAAAATTGCACTAGAAAAAATTGGTTTTCAAAACGTGCGAACTTATATTCAATCTGGAAATGTTTTAATTGATACTAATGAAGAAAGTACTGCGAAAATTGGTTTTATCATTAAGCAAGAAATCCAAAAAACTTTTGGTCATGATGTTCCTATTATTGTAATTTCAAAAAAAGATCTAGAATTGTGCTTCGAAAACAATCCATATCTTAAAATTCCAGAAATTGATATTAAAAAATTATATGTAGCTTTCGTTTCATCGATTTTAAAACCTGAAAACATCAATGATTTGAAAATTAGCAATTTTAAACCCGATGAAGCTGTTATTGATGCAAATAGAATTTTTATTAAATATGAAACTGGCGCAGGAAAAACCAAATTAGACCAAAATTATATAGAAAAGAAATTAAACGTTATCGCAACTATTAGAAATTATAACACAATTACAAATCTGCTTAAAATGTTTGATGAGTGATTTATTTTAAACCCAATTCTTTCCTGGTTTTATATGCTTTCAAGAATTCTCCTTTTGGTTTTCCATCGTCAAATGAACCCCATTTTATTAAAAACCTGATGCCTTTTCTTGCATCTTCATTCGACCAATTTTCGTACTCAATTCTGTATAATGCCGAATATAATTCAGCACGACCAACGCCATGATAGCAATGAATTAAAACCGGATAATTGTTTTTATCATCCATTATTTTAAGAAATTTATCAATGTTTTCTTGATTTGGAACTTGATCCGAACCATCATTAAAATATTTCAGACCTTTAATTTTTTGAATAGCCGCAATTTCTGCTTTCAATTCTTCGGGATTTTCAGGATTATTAACCAAATCATCAGTTCCTGGAAAACGCAAATCTATTATTGATTTTATGCCATAATCTTTTACATAACCAGCAATTTCGTCAGGCGGAATTACGCCCGATTTATAAACTTTTCCTTCGGTTATGGTTTCAAAATTGTGATTAATATTCATGTCATAAACATATTTTCCTACGAATATTAAAACTATTCCAAATATCAAAAAACCTATTTTCTTTTTCATTTTAAAATATTATTTTTAAATTATGCGTTTATGCAGCTAGTTCCCCCTTCGGGGGTTAGGGGGCTGGGCTAATTTTCGATCAACAATTTTGTTCATATAATCTTGAATAAACGCTTTGCATTGCAATTCAATATCGTTCATTTCTTGATTTCGTTTAGCAATAAGATTAGTATTTAAACCCAAATCATTCTTATCATAAAAACCTGTTGCTTTTTTTCCGTCGAATGTGCAAATGTAATTTCCCTTTAAAAACTGAGTAATATCGCCAGTCGAATTAATTACAAATGGCTCTTGTGATTTTTTATCGAACAAACTCCTGCCCCAACTTCTAAAAGGTTTTTGATAACCAATCATGTCAAGAATTGTCGGATAAATGTCTATTTGTTGCGCCAAATCGTTATTAATTCCAATATATTTACTGTTTGGTTTATAAATGATTATAGGAACAGCAAATCTGTTTACTTGCTTGTTGTATTCGTCATAAAAAACCTGATTTCCATGATCGGCAACCAATACAAAGATAGTATTATTAAACCAACTCGATTTTTTGGCTTCGTTAAAAAAACGTTGTAATGCATAATCGGTATATTCGACACATTTGTGCATTTGAATTTTTCCTTCTTTGAATTTATTTTTATATTTTTCAGGAATATTAAAAGGTTCGTGCGACGAAACGGTAAAAACAGTAGAAAAAAATGGTGTTTTCTTTTTATCCAAAGTATTTTTCATGAATTGCAAGAATGGTTCGTCCCAAATTCCCCAAAAACCGTCATATTGCGAATCGTCGTTAAATTCGGTTCGACCGTAATAATTGTCTATTCCAAGAATATTTCCAAATCCTTGAAAACCCATAGAACCATTGGCAGCACCATGAAAAAATGAAGTTTCATAACCTTCTGATTCTAATGTCGAAACCAGCGATTCTATTTTTTGTTTTGGATATGGCGATGATGTAAATGCATCTTTAAACGCTGGAATTCCTGCCAAAACCGATGACATGCCATGAATTGATTGTCGCCCATTTGCGTAAGCATTTGGGAAAATCATGCTGTGTTGCGACAACGAATCTAAAAATGGTGCATGCGATTTTAAATCAGGAATTTTTAAAATCGAATTGAATGCACCAATATATTCGCGGCTGTAACTTTCTAAAATAATTAATACAACATTTGGTTTTGATGGCGAATTATTAGAATATTGTTTTAAAGGCTGCACTTTTTGTGCAATAACTTCTTCATTCACATCAGTGAAATTTGGCTTTTTGAAACTATTGCTAAACAAAGTTCGAATAATTGCAAACGGTGTATTGAGCACAACATCAGAATGATTAATTTTCTTTACATGTTTTCCTGCATCGACGAGATTAATTGGTCTTGTAGATTTTTGAAAATCGCCGCCGCGAATGCCACCAATTATTAATGTAGCAATTATTAGGAATGAAATTATAGAAAATCCAAAATAAGGAATTAGCTTAATTTTTACTGCGGAATCAATTTTTACTTTTTTATACAAATAAATCCAAATTATTGACAATAAAACGAGTAAAACCCATACGTGCCAATAGGTAATCATAAAACTAAAAAACAAACTCGATTTATTGGTTTCATGCTGAACGACTTCTAATGAGGCTGTTGTGCTGCGAACACGACTGAATTTGTAATAAATAAAATCTATAAAATTAGTAGAATAAACAAAAATATTGGTCGTAAAATAAAAATAAAATAGAAACTTTTGATAACCAACTTTTGTGTTAATCCAAAAAGGCAATATTGAAAAAACTATAAATAATAAATTTACATATAAAATTGCAGTTGTGTCAAATGCCAAACCATAATATTGAAGCAATAAAAAATCTGAAAATGAATCGACTTTTAAAAAATCGCTATTGTATGTATAAAACAAAATGCGAGCAACAAAATAAAAAATATAGGCTAATAAAATTCTATAAGCTAGTACTTTATATTCATTTGTCCTGATTAATTTCAACATATTTTTTTAGTTATTTTTTTTGCAAAAATACCAAATTAGCATTAAATAAATTTTAAAATTAAATAAATATTGTGAATGAAATTTTTATTATATAAATTGCATTAAAATTAACTTAAAAAAAATGACCACTATAACGAGATTATTCGATTTTGCCTACTACGAACTAGAAAAATACAATCTTCCAGATGCGTTGGTTACCAAGCAAGATGGCGTTTGGCAAAAAACTTCAAACCAGCAATATATAGACAATGCCAATGCAATTTCGAGAGCATTGTTGCAATTAGGCGTTCAAAAAAATGATAAAATTGCAGTTATTTCATCTAATAATAGAACCGAATGGCACATTATGGACGTTGGTATTTTGCAAATTGGAGCGCAAAACGTGCCTGTTTATCCAACGATTTCATCGGAAGATTATGAATATATTTTGAACCATTGCGAGGCAAAATATTGTTTTGTATCTGATTTAGAAGTTTTGAATAAAGTAAATGCTATTAGAAAAAATGTCGAAAGTTTAATAGAAGTTTATTCGTTTAACGAAATTGAAGGTTGCAAAAACTGGTCAGAATTATTAAAATCTGGCGAAGATAAATCGAACCAAGACGTTGTCGATGATAGAAAAAATAGTGTTGATGCTCTAGATTTGGCTACGATAATTTACACATCTGGAACAACAGGTCGACCAAAAGGCGTAATGTTGTCGCACAATAATATTGTTTCGAATGTGTTAGACTCATCAGAAAGAATTCCGTTTGAAGCTGGCGTAAGTCGTGCCTTGAGCTTTTTGCCAATTTGTCATATTTACGAACGAATGATTACTTATATATATCAATATATGGGCTGTTCGATTTATTTTGCAGAATCGTTAGAAAAAATTTCAGAAAATATTAAAGAGGTTAATCCAACGGTTTTTACAGGCGTACCAAGATTAATAGAAAAAGTTTACGAGAAAATCATAGCCAAAGGATCGGATTTGACTGGAATTAAAAAGAAACTTTTCTTTTGGGCTGTCGAACTCGGATTAAAATATGAACCTTATGGCGCCAATGGTTGGTGGTATGAAACACAGCTAAAACTGGCAAGAAAAATAATTTTCAGCAAATGGAAAGAAGGATTAGGAGGCAAATTAGACCTTATTGTTAACGGCAGCGCAGCTTTGCAACCAAGGCTTGCTAGAATTTTTGCTGCTGCAAATATTAATATTATGGAAGGTTACGGCTTGTCTGAAACATCGCCAGTAATTTCGGTAAACGACATGCGAAATGGCGGTTTTAGAGTTGGCACTGTTGGTCGCGTTATTAAAAATGTAGAAGTTAAAATAGCAACCGATGGCGAAATTCTTTGCAAAGGACCAAATGTTATGATGGGTTATTACAAAGACGAAACACTAACTAATGAGGCAATTAAAGACGGATATTTTCATACTGGCGATATCGGAATAATTGACAACGACGGTTTTTTGAAAATTACCGATCGTAAAAAAGAAATGTTTAAAACTTCGGGCGGAAAATATATTGCACCACAATTGTTAGAAAATGCAATGAAACAATCTCGTTTTATTGAGCAAATTATGGTTATTGGCGATGGTCAAAAAATGCCAGCAGCATTTATTCAACCCAATTTTGATTTTGTTCGCGAATGGGCTGTTATGCACAATGTTCCTGTTGGAAAATCTAATGAAGATATTGCAAATAATGCAAAAATTAAAGAACGAATTGACCAAGAAGTTGAAGAAATTAATAAAAAATTTGGAAATTGGGAACAATTAAAACAAATAGAATTAACGCCAGATATTTGGTCAATAGATGGTGGTCACCTTACTCCTACTATGAAATTGAAACGAAAATTTGTGCTTGAAAAATACAAAGATTTGTTTGATAAAATTTATGGATAAAATTTAAAATGAAAAAATTATTGTTTTTTTTAGTTTTGATAATTTTATTTTCTTGCAAAAAAGATAAAATTGTTAGCGTAAAAAAAACAAATTTAATTTCAAATAAAAATATCCAAGCTCAAGATTCTTTACTTGTAAAAGACACTATCTTAAAAACCAGCAATGTAATAACTATTGGTTACTACGAAGATTTTGAACAAAAACTAAAATTAAAATTTGATTCAGTTTCAGAATTTGAATATAAAAAAATTGATAACCATATTTTATTTTTTAAGAAATCTAACTTCAAACAAGATAAAAATTACATTTACTTAGAAATTAATCAACAATTAGAAAAATTCAAAGTTTATAAAAATTATGGTGCCAAAGAAAGCTGGAGCGGACATGATTTTATTGGTTTTTATGGCAAGCTAAATTTATTTGCTTTAACAAATGCATCTGTTTCTGAAAGTTTGGGATTTAGTGAGTTGTTTTTGATAGATAAAATATCTGGTTTTCAATACAATATCGTTTCTATTGGCGATGGATCGGTTCAAATTCCGATTCCGTCACCAAACAATAAATTTTTGGTTTATTGTCACAATACCGAATATGAACATCAAAATTCAGAAATAAGATTATTAAAAATCAATCAAAACGGCAAGCCAGAAAATTTATTAACCGAATTCGCATCATTTGGTACAGATAAATTTGCAGTTGAGAAAATTATTTGGATTTCTGACCAATCAATTTATCTAAAAGGATATCGAGAAATTTATGATGGTGCTATTTGGGTTAAAAATTATGGCTATTACAAAACAATATTTTGAAAATTAAAAACAACATGAGAAAGAATCTTTTATACATTATTCTAATATTAACTTTGGTTTGTTGCAAGAAAAATAATGCCGATTTAGTTAAAGAAAATTATTTAGATTTTTCAACTCGAGACGACCAATGGACTGGCGGAATAAAAATGATTCCAATAAAAACTCCAAAAGGCGATTTTAAAGTTTGGACCAAACGCATTGGCAATAATCCAACAATAAAAGTACTTTTGCTTCACGGTGGGCCAGGATTAACGCATGAATTATATGAAAGTTTCGAAGGATATTTTCCACAAGAAAGTATAGAATTTATTTATTATGACCAACTTGGCTCGTATTATTCAGATCAGCCAAAAGACAAATCACTCTGGACTAACGAGCGTTTTGTCGAAGAAGTTGAACAAGTTAGAATTGCTTTAAATTTAAATAAAGACAATTTTTATTTACTTGGACAATCTTGGGGCGGAATTCTTGCAATGGATTATGCATTGAAATATCAAAAAAACTTAAAAGGTTTAATTATTTCGAACATGATGGCGAGTATTCCAGAATATAACAAATATGCCCAAGAAGTTTTAGGACCAAAAATGGATAAAAAAGTCTATGATGAAATCATGACTCTTGAAAAAAACAACGATTTTGCAAATCCAAGATATACCGAATTGCTTTTTGAATATTATTACACTGAACATATTCTGAGAAAACCACAAAAAGATTGGCCAGAATCTATAACCCGATGTTTCAAACATATTAATAATGAAGTCTATGTTTCTATGCAGGGTTTTAGTGAATTTGGAATAACTGGCGATGCCTACATTAAAAATTGGGACGTTTCTAAAAGATTAAAAGAACTCACAATTCCAACTTTAACAATTGGCGCCAAGCACGATACTATGGATCCTGAATATATGAAATGGATGGCAACTCAAGTTCAAAACGGGCGATTTTTATTTTGTGAAAATGGCAGTCACTTATCACAATATGACGATCAAAAAACCTATTTTTCGGGATTGATATCGTTTTTGAAAGATGTTGATTCTAATAATTTTAAAAAATGATTATAAAAAAACTCGAAATTAATTTCGAGTTTTTTTTATGATTCTATACCAATTACCTATTAATCTTATTGACCATTTCTTGCAATTTTGCTTTTCTATCGGCAGATAATTCTAGATATTTTGTTTTTTGGGTTTTGTTCAGAAATTCGATAATTTTTCTATCAGTATTATCAGAAATTCCTTGCATTTCGATGATTTTCTCTTCTTGAGAAATTTCTTTTTTGAACAATTTGTCTTGCTTGGTCACATTTACATACAAAACATTTTGAACGCCAATAACTTGCAATTCGTCAAGCGTAAGTTCTTTTTTTAGATTGACTAAAATTTTATCAACAGCTTGTTTTTTTTCTTTTTCGGTCATTTCGCTTGGTTTATCAGGTGTTGATGGTTGTCCAATATTATCAAAACCACCTTGGCTGCCTCGATTAACGCCATTTTGACCAAAACCACCACCTTGTTGCCCAAACTGAGCCGACAAATTATTTATTGAAAAAATAATTATAAAAACCGAAACTAAAATCTTAATCTTGAACATATTATTTAAATTTAATTAAACATCTCTCTTGAAAATTTATAAAAATTCATGTATTAAAAATATCGTAAAAATACAAACTGACACGAATTTACACGAATTGAAAACTTAATCTAAAAATTTAACAAATTTAATTAGTGAAAATTCGTGAAATTCGTGTCAAATTTTTTTTTATATGAATTAATCAAAAAATCTGAAATCTAAAATCCTAAACAGGTTCGCCATATAAATCAAACTCAGTCGCATCGACAATTTTTATCATCGCAAATTCTCCTGTTTTTACAAAAAACTTCGTTGCATCGATTAAAACTTCATTATCAACATCAGGCGAATCGAACTCGGTTCTACCTACAAAATGTGTGCCTTCTTTTCTATCAATAATACATTTAAAAGTTTGACCAATTTTTTCTTGATTCAAATCCCAAGAAATTTGCGATTGCAATTCCATTATTTCTTCCGAACGTTTTTGCTTCACATCAGCAGGAACGTCGTCTTCAAGCAAATAGGCATGAGTATTTTCTTCGTGCGAATAAGCAAAACAGCCCATTCTATCAAATTTCATTTCTTGAACAAAATCTTTCAAAATCTCGAAATCCTCTTGAGTTTCGCCTGGATAACCAACAATCAATGTTGTTCTAATTGCAATTCCTGGAACTGCTTCTCGAAAATCTTTCAATAATTTAGTCGTTTTTTCTCGAGTTGTTCCACGACGCATCGATTTTAAAATTGAATCAGAAATATGTTGCAACGGAATATCGATATAATTACAAATTTTTGGTTCACGTTTCATAATTTCCAAAACATCCATCGGGAAACCTGTCGGAAAAGCATAATGCAATCGAATCCATTCAATGCCTTCAACTTTTACCAATTCTTCTAGCAATTCGCCAAGATTTCGTTTTTTATAAATATCTAAACCATAATAAGTCAAGTCTTGCGCAATCAAAATCAATTCTTTAACTCCATCTCTTGCCAAACCTTGCGCCTCTTTAACCAATTTTTCTATGGTTTGCGAAACGTGTTTGCCACGCATTAAGGGAATTGCACAAAAACTGCATGGCCTGTCGCAACCTTCGGCAATTTTCAAAAAAGCATAGTTTTTTGGCGTTGTCGTTATGCGTTCGCCTAGCAATTCATGCTTATAATCGGCGCCAAGTGCTTTTAACAAACTTGGCAACTCGGTAGTGCCAAAATATTGGTCAATATTCGGAATTTCTTTCTCTAAATCTGGACGATATCTTTCTGATAAACAACCAGTAACAAATACTTTATCGACAATTCCACGTTCTTTTTTATCAGCATATTCCAAGATTGTATTTATCGATTCTTGCTTGGCATTATCAATAAAACCGCAAGTATTTATAACCACAATATTGCCTTCTTGCTCATGAACAACCTCTTTTCCAGATGCTTTTAATTGCCCCATTAAAACCTCGCTGTCGTAAACATTTTTCGAACAACCAAGTGTAATAACGTTAATTTTATTCTTCTTTAAAGATTTAGTTCTCATAAATTTAATTTCCTGATATTTTAGAAAGTCTGCAAAAATACAACTTATTCAATAAATCATTAGTATTAATTTTGTAAATTTTCTGAAACGAATGTTTAGGCTTTTTCAGGTTTGGCATTTCCTGCTTTTCATTCCAATCTTTTAAATTTGCCAAAAAAGCAAATTTAAAAGGATTTTCCCTTCAATCAGGGTTATTTAGGATTGTTTTTCGCATATTTGAAATGATTTTAAACAAAACATAACAAACAATTAAAAATATTGCAAAATCGATAAAATCAATTAAATTTGAACAAAAAAAACAAAATGAAAATTAAATATTTATCAATTCTTCTAATTTTATTTCTAGTAAGTTGCAAAAAAGAAAATAAATTCGACCCAAATGCTCTCGATGTTTTATCGACCAATCGTGACACATTAGTTAATCCGGCAGATGATTTTTTTATGTATGCTAATGGTGGCTGGTTCAAGAAAAATCCAATTCCAAATTCAGAAAAAAGCAACGGAATATTTCGAACCATTCAAGACACAATTAACAATCAAGTCAAACAAATTTGCGAAAAATCTGCGCTGGAAAACGCCGAACAAAATTCAAATAAGCAAAAAATAGGCGATTTTTATTCATCAGGAATAGATACAATTGCTATTAATAAACTTGGAATTGCACCATTAAAATTAGAAATCGCACAAATCGATGCCATATCAAATGTCGATAATTTATTAACAACAATGGCAAGTTTGCATACCAAAGGCGCAAATCCAGCTTTCTCGTTTTATGTAAGTCAAGACGATAAAATAAGTACCAAACACTCAATTTTTCTAACTCAAGGCGGTTTAGGTCTTGGCACAAGAGATTATTATTTCAATACCGACGAGCAAACTACCAAAATACGAGCCGAATATTTAAAACATTTACAGGCAATGAATAAATTTCTTGGCAACAACGAAAAATCTTCGTTGGCCAATGCGAAATTAATTATGAAACTCGAAACCGAATTAGCAAAATCATCTCGTAAATTAGAAGCACTTCGTGATCCAATAAAAAACTACAACAAAATGACAATTGGTCAATTAAATAAATTGACACCAAACATAGTTTGGGACAAAATTTTTCCAGTTCTCGGCATTCAAAAAGCCGATTCGGTAATTGTAGGTCAGCCTGAATTTTATTCCAATTTAAACAAAATAATCAAAATATATTCTGTCGAAGATTGGAAAACCTATCTAAAATGGGATTTGTTAAATTCCTATTCGTCCTATTTAAGTAGCGATATTGAAAAACAAAATTTTAAGTTTTATTCGACAATTCTAAACGGAATTACAACCCAAAATCCACGTTGGAAAACTATTGTCGAGCAAACCGATTCGTCGTTAGGAGAATTAATTGGTCAAGTTTATGTTGCTGAATATTGTCCAAAAGGCACCAAAGAAAAATTGCTTGAAATTGGCAATAACATTCGATCTGTCTATGCTGAGCATATTAAAAAATTAGATTGGATGAGTGAACCAACTAAAATAAAAGCGTTATCGAAACTTAACAAAATTGTAATGAAAGTTGGTTATCCTGACCAATGGAAAGATTTATCATCAATCAAAATTGATAAAAATTTTTATTGCAAAAATGTTATGGCTGCCAATAATTATTACTACAATTATATGATAAAAAAATTCGGAAATCCAGTTGATAGAAACGAATGGGGAATGCAACCGCAAACTTACAACGCTTATTACAATTCAAGTAATAATGAAATTGTTGTGCCAGCTTGTAATATTTTGGTTCCGGGTTTCGAAGGCAGAATGCCAGATGACGCTGTACTTTATGGCATAATTGGTGGTTCGACTTTTGGTCACGAAATTACGCATGGGTTCGACGATCAAGGAAGTCAATATGACGAAAACGGAAATTTAAATAATTGGTGGACGAAAGAAGATTTAACTAAATTTCAGGCAAAAACGAAATTAATTGTTGCACAATTTAATAAATTCGAAGCATTACCTAAAAAATTTGTAAATGGCGATGCAACTCAAGGAGAAAATATTGCCGATTTAGGTGGCGTTATTATGGGCTACGAAGCTTTTAAGAAAACATCGCAATTCATAGAGAAAAAAAATATTGGAAAACTTAATCCAGACCAAAGATTTTTCTTGGCTTATGGTTATGCTTGGATGATTAACATTAAAAAAGAAGCGTTAGCCAACCAATTAATGACCGATGTTCACGCACCAGCAAGATTTAGAATCAATGGCCCATTGGCAAATATTCCAGAATTTCAAAAAGCTTTTAATATCAAAAAAGGAAGCCCAATGTATCAAGATGAAAAAGATCGAGTTGTGATTTGGTAAAAAATTAATTTTAAAGTTTAGATTTTAGAATTTAGATTCTTTGAGTTATCGTCTAAAATCTATCAGTCTAGTATCTAAAAGTCTTTTAATAAAATGATTAATAAACGAAAAATACTTAACGATCCAATTTACGGGTTTATTACCATTCCAAACGAATTAATTTACGATTTGGTTCAACATCCTTATTTTCAGAGATTGCGTCGCATTTCGCAAATGGGTTTGTCTTATTTAGTTTATCCTGGCGCAACGCACACAAGGTTTCATCACGCATTGGGTTGCATGCACTTGATGCAAAAAGCTATCGAAATTCTAAAATTTAAACAAGTCGAAATTTCATTAGATGAAGAAAATGCCTTATTAATTGCTATTTTATTACATGATATGGGTCACGGGCCATTTTCTCACGCAATGGAACACAGTATTGTCGAAGAAGTCAATCACGAGTCAATTTCGTTGCTATTTATGGAAAAATTAAATCTTGAATTTAATGATAAATTAGCATTGGCAATCAAGATTTTTAAAGGCGATTATCATCGAAAATTTATGTTACAACTCATTTCTAGTCAATTAGATATGGATAGAATGGATTATTTAAAACGCGATAGTTTTTATTCTGGTGTCAATGAAGGAAATATAAATTCTGAGCGATTAATTCAAATGATGAACGTAGTTGATGATATATTGGTAATTGAGGAAAAAGGAATTTATTCGGTCGAAAAATTCTTAATGGCAAGAAGATTAATGTACTGGCAAGCCTATTTGCACAAAACCAGTTTAGTAGCAGAATTAATTCTTACTAAAATTCTAAAACGTGCTAAAGAATTAACCCAAAAAGGAGTTGTTTTAACTTGCAGCGATTCATTAATGTATTTCATGCAAAATAAAGTAGAATTGTCAGATTTTGATGGTTTAATATTAGAAAAATTCGCACAATTAGATGATTTTGATATTATTAGCGCATTAAAATCTTGGCAAACCAACGATGATTTTATATTAAGTTCATTATCTAAAATGATAATTAATCGAGATTTATTAAAAATAAAATTGAGTCAAGATAAAATTTCGAGCGAAGAAAAAAACGAATTACTAGAAAAATTTTCAAAACAAGAAAACATTTCAATTCAAGATGCTAATTATTTTATTTTTAAAGGGAAAATAATAAATCAGGCTTACAGTTCTATTAGTGAGCCAATTAGAATTTTAAAGAAAAACAATACAGTCGAAGATGTCGTAGAAGCTTCGGATCAATTAAATCTAAAAGCGTTATCTAAAGTTGTAACAAAATATTATATTTGTTTTCCAAAGAATTTAGTTTAAATATTTGACTCAGTTTTTTTGCTACAAACTCTCAAAATCTTAAAGAAAAAATAATTACAATAAATTTTAAAGAAAATAATTCAACATTTAAATTTTTTTGAATTTTTGACTTTGTGGAAAATTTTTTTCTTGTAAATTAGTTCATTTTTATTTATGTTTGCAATAATGAAATTTACAGCATCTCAAATAGCGGAAATTCTTCAAGGCGAAGTTATTGGGAATCCAAATGCTGAGGTTTATAAATTATCAAAAATAGAAGAAGGAACTAATGGTTCTTTGACTTTTTTAAGCAATCCAAAATATCAAAATTATATTTATTCTACAAATGCGTCAATAACCATTGTAAATAATACATTCGTTGCCGAAAACGAAATAAAAACTACACTAATAAAAGTCGATGATGCTTATGGTGCATTTGCCAAAATTTTAGAATTTTATAATCAAGCCAAAAATAATAAATCGGGAATTGATTCACACACAATAATTTCAGAAAACGTAAAATATGGCGAAAATCTATATTTAGGAAGTTTTTCATATATTGGCAACAATGTTCTTTTAGGTAATAATGTAAAAATTCATCCAAATTGTTTTATTGGCGATAATGTAATAATTGGCAATAATGTAACTATTTTTGCTGGAGCAAAAGTTCACTCAGAAACCGAAATTGGCAACAATTGTCAAATTTATTCTGGAGCAGTAATTGCAGCCGATGGATTTGGTTTTGCACCACAACCCGACGGAAGTTACGCCAAAATTCCACAAATTGGTAATGTCATTATCGAAGATAATGTTGATATTGGTGCAAACACAACAATCGATCGAGCAACAATGGGTTCGACAATTATTAGAAAAGGAGTAAAACTTGACAATCAAATTCAAGTGGCTCATAATGTTGAAATTGGAGAAAACACAGTTATTGCTGCTCAAACTGGAATTGCAGGAACGACCAAAATAGGCAAAAACTGCATGATTGGTGGTCAAGTTGGCATTGCAGGACATTTAACAATTGGCAATAATGTAAGAATTCAAGCACAATCTGGAGTAGGTCGAAACATTAATGACAATGAGGTTTTGCAAGGAAGTCCAACATTTTCTTACAATGATTTTGCAAAATCGTATGTACATTTCAAAAATTTGCCTAAAATTGTATCCGAATTAGAAGAATTAAAAAAAATAATTAAAAATAAATCATAAACTATGGTTAAGCAAAAAACCATCAAAAACGAAATTTCGCTTTCTGGTGTTGGATTACATACTGGCAAAATTGTCAAAATGACATTCAAACCAGCACCAATCAACAATGGATTTTCGTTTGTTAGAACAGATTTAGAAGGACAACCAATTATTGAGGCCGATGCCAATTATGTTGTAAACACGCAACGAGGCACAAATCTTGAAAAATTGGGTGTAAAAATTCAAACTCCTGAACATGTTTTAGCTGCATTTGTTGGTTGCGATTTAGACAATGTTATAGTAGAGCTTGACGCATCTGAATTACCAATAATGGACGGTTCATCAATTCATTTTGTCGAAGCCATAGAAAAAGCTGGCGTTGTCGAACAAGAAGCAGCAAGAAAATTTTATATAGTAAGAGAAAATATTTCGTTTACCGATGAAGAAACTGGCAGCGAAATTCTCGTTATGCCTTGCGATGATTATCAAATAACGACAATGGTCGATTTTGGCACCAAAGTTCTTGGTACTCAGAATGCTACTTTAAAAAATATATCAGATTTTAAATCAGAAATTGCCAATGCAAGAACTTTTAGCTTTTTACATGAACTCGAAGCTTTGCTTGATAACGGTTTGATAAAAGGTGGCGATTTGAATAATGCAATAGTATATGTCGACAAAGAAATTTCCGAAAAAACAATGTCTAGTTTAAAACTGGCTTTTGGAAAAGATAAAATTTCTGTCAAAGAAAACGGAATTCTTGACAACCTAACATTACATTATCCAAACGAAGCAGCAAGGCACAAATTGCTTGACGTTATTGGTGATTTATCATTAATTGGAACAAGAATTAAAGGCAAAGTTATTGCTAATAAACCTGGACATTTTGTAAACACACAATTTGCTAAAAAATTATCCAAATTAATAAAAATCGAGCAAAGAAATCATGTGCCAGTTTATGATTTAAACCTTGAACCATTGATGGATATTCATAAAATAATGAGTATATTGCCACATCGACCACCATTTTTATTTATCGATAGGATTCTAGAAATGTCAGAAAATCATGTAGTTGGAATGAAAAATGTCACAATGAACGAAGGTTTTTTTGTAGGACATTTTCCAGAAGCTCCTGTTATGCCTGGAGTAATTATCGTTGAAGCAATGGCGCAAACTGGCGGAATTTTAGTTTTAAGTACCGTTCCAGATCCAGAAAATTATTTGACATTTTTTATGAAAATCGACAATGTTAAATTTAAACATAAAGTTTTGCCAGGCGATACTTTAACATTTAAATGTGAACTGATAACACCAATTCGTCGCGGAATTTGTCACATGCAAGCACACGCCTACGCAAATGGAAAACTTGTTGCCGAAGCTGAATTAATGGCACAAATAGCGAAAAAACAATAAATTAATTTTAGATTTTAAATTTCAATATATCATATCTGAAATCTGAAATCTGAAATCTGAAATCTGAAATTATGAATCAACCATTAGCATACGTACATCCAGGCGCAAAAATTGCCAAAAATGTTGTTATTGAACCTTTTACGACTATTCATAATAATGTAGTAATTGGCGATGGAACCTGGATTGGATCAAATGTAACCATTATGGAAGGCGCACGAATAGGCAAAAATTGTAATATTTTTCCAGGTGCAGTAATATCAGCCGTTCCTCAGGATTTAAAATTTGGTGGCGAAGATTCATTAGCAGTAATTGGTGACAATACAACAATTCGCGAATGCGTAACGATTAATAGAGGAACAGTTGCATCTGGTCAAACAACAATTGGCAACAACTGCTTAATCATGGCAACAGCACACATTGCACACGATTGTCACATTGGCGATAATTCAATAATTGTAAATGGTGTGGCGCTTGCTGGTCACGTTATTGTCGGAAAATATGCCGTAATTGGCGGTTTAGCAGCAATACATCAATTTATTCATATTGGCGATCATGCTATGATTTCAGGCGGTTCATTGGTTCGAAAGGACGTTCCGCCATTTACAAAAGCAGCTAAAGAACCATTATCTTATGTAGGAATAAATTCGGTTGGATTAAGAAGAAGAGGTTTTACAACCGAGAAAATTACCGAGATTCAAAATATTTACCGAATTTTATACCAAAAAAATTACAATACATCACAAGCAGTCGGAATAATAGAAGCAGAAATGGAAGCAACTCCAGAGCGTGACGAAATTATAGATTTTATTAGAAATTCGTCCAGAGGAATAATGAAAGGATATACTGGCGGATAAGATTTTAGAATATAGATTAACGATTTTAGACTTCAGATTTCTTGAAATTAAATATAAACAATAAACCAATAACATTCCAATACTAAATTATAGGTTGGACTTAAATTTAAACAATGGCATCTACATCAGATATTAAAAATGGATTATGTATCAAGTTCAATAATGATATATATAAAATAGTAGAATTTCTACATGTGAAACCTGGAAAAGGTCCAGCATTTGTAAGAACAAAATTAAGAAGTTTGTCTAACGGTAGAGTTTTAGACAACACTTTTTCGGCTGGGCATAAAATCGAAGAAATTCGGGTAGAAAATCATAAATTTCAATTTCTTTATCCAGAAGGCGATTTATTTCATTTTATGAATGTTGAATCTTATGAGCAAATTTCCTTAAATAAAGCAATTCTTGATGCTCCAGATTTATTAAAAGAAGGAGAAAGCGTTATGGTTAGCATTAATACCGAAACCGATTTGCCAATTTCTGTCGATATGCCAGCATCAGTAGTGTTGCAAGTAACCTATGCCGAACCAGGAATTAAAGGAAATACAGCTACAAATGCAACAAAATCTGCAACTGTAGAAACTGGTGCTCAAGTAAATGTTCCTTTATTTATTAATGAAGGAGACAAAATCAAAATAGACACAACTTCTGGAAATTATATGGAACGCGTTAAAGAATAATCCCCTAAACCCCAAAGGGGGAATTAATATGAAATTTGAAAAACTACAAACATTAAAAAAAATTGCCAATTTACTTAATTGCGAATATGTTGGCGATGACAATTTCCACATTTTTGGTATGAATGAAATTCATGTAGTAGAATCTGGAGATATTGTGTTTGTAGATCATCCAAAATATTATGATAAAGCTTTGCAATCGGCTGCAACAATAATTCTGATTAATAAAAATGTTGATTGCCCTCAAGGTAAATCATTGTTAATATCAGATGATCCTTTTCGAGATTTCAATAAGTTAACTAGGCATTTTAGACCGTTTCAATTTTCAAATGTTTCAATTTCTAGCTCAGCTAAAATAGGTCAAAATACTATAATTCAACCTAATACATTTATTGGGAATAATGTTGTAATTGGAAATAATTGTTTAATTCATTCTAATGTTTCGATATACGATAACACAATAATTGGTGACAATGTTATTATTCATGCAGGAACAATTCTTGGAGCCGATGCTTTTTATTACAAAAAACGAGCTGATGGTTTCGACCAATTAATTTCTTGTGGTCGAGTTGTTATCGAAAATAATGTAGGAATCGGAGCATTATGCACTATAGATAAAGGCGTTACAGGCGACACAACCATTGGCGAAGGAACCAAAATTGACAATCAAGTTCATGTTGGTCACGATACAAAAATTGGTAAAAAATGTTTAATAGCATCGCAAACCGGAATTGCAGGTTGCGTGATTATCGAAGACGAAGTAACACTTTGGGGACAAGTTGGTACAACAAGTGGAATAACTATCGGAACAAAAGCTATAATTATGGGACAAACTGGAGTAACAAAATCTGTTGAAGGAGGAAAATCTTATTTCGGAACACCAATTCAAGAATCTCGTGAAACGCTAAAACAAATGGCAAATATTAAAAAAATACCAGAAATTCTTCAAAAATTAAAGTAAAATGAGTCCAAAAAAATTAGTTCAAGATTTTTATAAATCAAATGCTTTATTAGATGTCGAAGTTCTAAAAACTTTTTTGCATCCAGAATTTGTATTAGAATGGAATGGCAGTACAGGATTCTTAAAACTTGATTATCAAGGAATTATTGATTATACAACCAATATTGCAAAATCATACATTAAAACTAAAACAAAGATTGATTATCTTTTATGCGATAAAAATATGGTTTCGGTTAAATATTCATTATCAGTAAAAACAATTGAAAATTATCGTGAAGAAATGAAATTGGCTAATTTTTTTGTGATTTGGGAAATCAAAGACGAAAAATTATTTCGTGGTTACCAAATGAGTCAATTAGCATAAATAGAAAATTGTCAATCTGCAATCGAAATCTAAAAACTTTTTATTACTTTTGCACCAAATAAAAAAACAACCAAAATAAAATTATATGAGCGTTTTAGTCAATAAAGATTCTAAAATAATTGTTCAAGGATTTACAGGAAGCGAAGGAACTTTTCACGCTTCGCAAATGATTGAATATGGAACAAATGTTGTTGGTGGAGTAACTCCTGGAAAAGGTGGAAGTACTCATCTTGATCGTCCAGTTTTTAATACTGTAAAAGATGCAGTAGAAAAAGCAGGAGCCGATACAACAATTATTTTCGTTCCACCAGCTTTTGCTGCCGATGCAATTATGGAAGCTGCCGACGCTGGAATCAAAGTAATTATTTGTATTACCGAAGGAATTCCAGTAGCTGATATGATTAAAGCTTATGAATACATCAAAACAAGAAATTGTAGATTAATAGGACCAAATTGCCCAGGAATTATTACGCCAGGAGAAGCAAAAGTTGGTATTATGCCAGGTTTTGTTTTCAAAAAAGGAACAGTTGGAATCGTTTCTAAATCTGGAACTCTAACCTACGAAGCTGCTGACCAAGTAGTTAAACAAGGTTTAGGAATCACAACCGCAATAGGTATAGGTGGCGACCCAATTATTGGAACTACTACCAAAGAAGCAGTTGAATTATTAATGAATGATCCAGAAACCAATTGCATCGTTATGATTGGCGAAATTGGTGGACAACTTGAAGCTGATGCAGCAAAATGGATCAAAGCCGATGGAAACCGCAAACCAGTTATTGGTTTCATAGCTGGCGAAACCGCTCCAAAAGGAAGAACAATGGGTCACGCTGGAGCTATTGTTGGTGGCGCAGATGATACTGCCGAAGCCAAAAAACGAATTATGAGAGAATGTGGCATTCACGTTGTAGATTCTCCCGCAGAAATTGGTAAAAAAGTTAAAGAAGTTTTGGGATAGATAATTAAATTAAATTATGAAAAAAAAAATATTTTTAATTTGCTTATTGTTATTATTTTTGATAAGAGTAGGTGCACAAGTTACTGTAAGCTCAAACGTTGATAGAAATTTAAAAAAGTTTGATTTAGAAACTTTCAAAAATTTCAAATCAACAACAACAATTTTTGTTTTATCAGATGTTTATCATAAAGATCAATATGATAAAATATTAAAGGAATATTGGACAGTAACTCCTTATAAAATTGTTTCAAGATATGATTTCAAATTAGATGATTATTTAGAAGGTACGTACTCTTTCGCTCTGTTACGTGCTTATTGCAGAGATGTTGGACGTGTTTTTGAAAGTTTCAACGATATTACGTTCTTTTTTTATGATTATGAAAAAAATAAAACAAAAATCGAAAAATTGAAAATAGCAAATAAACCGTATAGCGATCTCATTTATAGCACAAGAATCAATATTGGAGCAATACATTTTTTTGTTAATACTGAATTTATACAAAAAATTAATAATAAATTTAAAGATGGTCGTGTTGAATATTTTTATAGTGGAATCTCCTCAAATTTCGGTAGTTTCTCCACTGCTCGTAGAGATACACTAAAAAATTCAAAATATGAGAATGATCGGATTAAAGAAGTTTTTAATTCTAGAATCTATAAAAACTACACTTTAGGGTATTTAAAAAATAATTTTCAGAAAATTAATAATTTGATATCAAACGAAGAGTTTATGGGTATGCAAGAGCCAATTTCGACTGATGAATTAAAAAACTTGGCTCTACAAACTTTATTCATACCTGAATATAACAAAACTACATACAAACCTGTTAAAATTGAAGACGAACAAAAATCAGAAAAAGAGATTAGCAATCTTTTCGAAGATTATATTTATAAATTTGAATTTATATCTGAAAAAGATTTAGATGAAAAAATATTTTCAGAAAAAAATTTCTATTATTTAAGATATGTTAAAATAAATAATCAGAAATTTTTTGAAGTTGTGAATGGCAAAACTGGTGAAATCATATACAAAGAACATGAAGAGGGATTTTTTACTTTTAACATTCAAGGTAGTGATTTTAAAAAGTTAGCAAAAAAAATAAAATCTAAAATATAAATACAAGTCTCAGTTTTAATATTGAGACTTTTTATTTTATAAAATAATAACAAATAATTCACTTTGTGCTTTTGGTCTCGTTCCAAAAGACGAAATGGCAAATAAATTAGAATATGTACAAAGAATTAAAAAAATTCAAGAATCAAAATAGCTTTTCGTTTACTCAAAATGACGATTTAGAAAAAGTTTGTAATACCTCAGAAAATGTTTCTGGAGTTTACTTGGTTTATGATGTAAAAGAAGATAAAAAAGAACTAATTATGGTTAGTTCAACTGGAACAATCCAAAACGACGGTACTTTAAAAAGCAAAAATGGCGGAATGTTCGATAAAATCGTTAACGGTCATCAATTTGCCAAAACTGGTAGAAAATATTCTTGGCCAGCACAAATGAAAATCGAAAATATTGACCGATTAGAAGTTTTTTGGTATGATACTTTCAATGACAAAAACAAAGTAATTCCAACATTTGTAGAAGGACAAGTTTTACAATTGCATCTAGATGAAACTGGCAAATTGCCTCGTTGGAATGTTGCATTCTAAAAATTACATTTCGAAATATTAAAAAACTCCGGCCAAAAGTTGGAGTTTTTGATTTTTGCATAAATTTGTTAATACATACAAAAAATCTAAAATCTGACATCTAAAATCTAATATCAAATCCTATATTTGTAAATAGAAAATAAAATTTAAAAAATATATGAAATTACTAGAAGGAAAAACTGCAATAATAACTGGTGCAAGTCGCGGAATTGGAAAAGGAATCGCAGAAGTTTTTGCAAAACATGGTGCAAATGTAGCATTTACATACAGTTCATCAGTCGAATCGGCTAATCAACTCGAAACCGAATTGAATGCTTTAGGCATAAAAGCCAAAGGTTATCAATCCAACGCAGCCGATTTTAACGAAGCACAAACATTTGTAGAAGCAGTATTAACTGAATTTGGAACTGTAGATATTTTAATTAATAATGCTGGAATTACCAAAGACAATCTTTTAATGAGAATGTCCGAAGAAGATTTTGACAAAGTCATAAACGTTAACCTAAAATCGGTTTTTAATATGACCAAAGCCATTCAAAAAACATTCTTGAAACAACGTTCAGGCTCAATAATCAACATGAGTTCGGTTGTCGGAGTCAAAGGAAACGCTGGACAAACCAACTATGCGGCCTCAAAAGCTGGAGTAATTGGTTTTACAAAATCGGTCGCTCTTGAGCTTGGTTCACGCAATATTCGTTGCAACGCAATCGCACCCGGATTCATCGAAACCGAAATGACAGCCAAACTAAACGACGATGTTGTGCAAGGTTGGCGAGATGCAATTCCATTAAAACGTGGCGGAACTTGCGAAGATGTTGCCAATGTTTGCGTATTTTTGGCGTCAGATATGAGCGCTTATGTAACAGGACAAGTCTTGAATGTCGATGGTGGAATGCTGACTTAGTCATTAGATTTAAGATTTTTAAGAAGCTATTTCCTGCTGTCATTCCAATCTTTTTTTTAATCAATTGCCACGGGTTTAAACCCGTGGCAATTGATTAAAAAAAAGGATTTTCCCTTCCATCAGGGCTAGGGAATTATCTTTCAATTCAATTTTTTACTATATTTCGGATTTAATTTTTTTAAAGCTTTTTCAACTCCAAAAACTGAAAAACTGTAACTGAAAACTGAAAACTATTCAATGTCAAATTTTCTACTAATTTTTCTTTCGATAATAATCGCATTTGGATTATCATTTTATCAATATTTTTATAAAAATAAATCCAAAAATAAAATAACTTGGATTTTATCTATATTTCGATTTCTTTCGATTTTTGGAATATTGATTTTATTAATAAATCCAATATTTTCAAGAAAAACATTCGAAACCGTAAAATCGCCATTGCCAATTGTAATTGATAATTCAAGTTCAATTTTAGACTTAAAAGTAAACGAAAAAGCATTAGAAATATACAAAAAGTTAACATCAAACGCAGATTTAGCTGAAAAATACGATGTTCAAACTTACAGTTTTGATTCCGAATTTCAATCAATTTCTGATTTAGATTCGGTTAATTTCAAAGGAAAACAAACCAATCTTGACAAAATTGCAAAGAATTTAAAAAGTATTAATAAAAACAAAACTTTTCCAACCGTTTTAATAACCGACGGAAACCAAACTTCGGGTAACGATTTTATTAATAGTTTTGATTCAAATAACAAAGTTTTTCCAGTAATTGTTGGCGATACAACGACTTTTTTAGATTTAAAAATCAATCAATTGAATGTCAATAAATATGCTTTTCAAAAAAATAAATTTCCAGTAGAAGTATTTTTACAATATTCTGGAAATAAGTCGATTAATGCTATTTTTAATATTTCGCAAGGAAAATCGGTTTTAGCAACGCAAACTGTTTCGTTTTCGCCATCAAAAAAAACTGCAATTATTAATGTTTTATTGCCAGCAAACAATGTTGGTTTGCAAATTTTTAAAGCGTCGATTTCTACATCAGAAAATGAAAAAAACAAGTACAACAATACCAAAAATTTTGCGGTCGAAGTTATTGATCAAAAAACTAATATTGCAATAATATCATCAATAAATCATCCTGATATTGGCGCATTGAAAAGAGCAATTGAAACCAATATTCAACGAAAAGTTACAATAGTTAAACCATTTGAAGCGAAATCATTACAAGATTATAATGTTTTGCTTTTTTATCAGCCAACACAAGAATTCAAACAAGTTTTTGATGATAATAAAGTTGCGGGAATCAATTCGTTTATTATCACAGGCAACAACACCGATTTTAATTTCTTGAACCAGCAACAATCCAATTTGCTTTTCAAAATGAGTGGTCAACGAGAAGATTATATTGCCGATTTTAACACACAATTCAATCTTTTCGCATTAGATAATATTGGATTCGAAAGTTTTCCACCATTGCAAAATGCATTTGGAACAGTTACAACCAATGGCAATATTTCAATTTTATTAAATTCAAAAATTAGGAATATTGACAGTAATATTCCATTATTAGCATTTGCAGAAAATCAAGGCAAACGTTCGGCATTTTTATTAGGAGAAAATATCTGGAAATGGCGTTTTCAAACTAATGTAGATAATAAATCATTCGAAAAATTCGATATATTTATTGATAAAACCATTCAGTTTTTGGCGTCTAATAATTCTAAAAAATCATTGATTGTCAATCATGAAAGTTTTTATAATTCTGGCGATGCATTAGAAATTTCGGCACAATATTTTAATAAAAATTATGAATTTGACGAAAAAGCAAGATTAACAATATCTATTACAAATAAAAATACTAAGCAAAACAAAAAATATGATTTGCTAAAAACAACCAATGCATTTAAGGTAAATCTTGACGGATTATTGGCTGGACAATATACTTTTTCGGTAAAAGAGTTAAATTCAGGGTCAACATATAATGGATATTTTGAAATTTTAGATTTCGATATCGAAAAGCAATTTGTTAATCCAGATTTGCAAAAACTTACTCAATTGTCAAATCTTACTAAAGGAAAAGTTCATTTTCCAAATCAAGTTGACGATTTAATAAAAACTCTATTAATTAATGATAATTACAGAGCCATTCAAAAAGAAATCGTTAAAAAAACGCCATTAATTGATTGGTATTGGTTATTGATTTTAGTAGCAATTGCATTGGCAAGCGAATGGTTTATTCGAAAATATAATGGAATGTTGTAGAATCTTACCTAAAGTGAATTATGAATAACGGAGAAATTTTAATATATCAAAATCAAGATGGAAACATCAAAATTGATGTTAGACTTGAAGATGAAACTGTTTGGTTGACACAAGCACAAATTTGTGAAATGTTCCAAAAATCAAAATCTACGGTTAGTGAACATATAAAAAATATTTTTTTAGAAAGTGAATTGATTGAAAATTCAGTTGTTCGGAATCTCCGAACAACTGCGGAAGATGGTAAAAATTATGACACAAATTTTTACAACCTAGACGTCATAATATCAGTTGGTTATAGAATAAAATCGTTGCAAGGCACACAATTTAGAATTTGGGCTACACAACGATTAAAAGAATTTATTGTCAAAGGATTTGTTTTAAATGATGATCGTTTCAAGTCGGGGAATTCAATGAATTATTTTGACGAATTGCAAGATAGAATTCGTGAAATTAGATTATCTGAAAGGTTTTTTTATCAAAAAATAAAAGATATTTATACAACAAGTATTGATTATGATTCTAAAAGCGAAAACACAATTTTGTTTTTTAAAATGGTTCAGAATAAATTACTTTGGGCAATTTCAAAAAATACTGCAGCTGAATTGGTTTTTAAACGAGTCAATGCCAATTTGCCATTGTTAGGAATGACTTCTTTTGATAAAAAATCTAAATTATTAAAAACAGACGTTTCAGTAGCTAAAAATTATTTAGAAGAAGAAGAAATAAAATTATTAGGTTTACTTGTCGAACAATATTTGGCATTTGCAGAAACAATGGCGATACAACAAACACCAATGTATATGAAAGATTGGGCTGAAAAATTAGAAAACATTTTGCAGTTAAACGGAAGAGAAATTTTGAACCATTCAGCAAAGACAAGTCACGAAAATGCAATTTCAAAATCGAATTTGGAATATGATAAATATAAAAAAAAGCAATCAGATATTGAAAAAGAGTTGAGTTTTAAAGAACTTGAGAATGATGTTAAAAATTTTAGGTAAATAATTTATCTGTTGCACTTATTACCTGAACTTGCAAAATTTAGAATTATGAAAAATTTATTTATTTTAACTTTCATCTTTATATTACAAAACTTGTATTCTCAAAACACAATCCAAACTCGATTTGAAACTCCAGCAGGATTCATTAGAACCAAAGAAGAAGTAAATTCATTTGGAAATTATCTGAGAAATTTATCATTAAAACCAGTCGGAAGTCAAGTAAAATATTTTAATGGAACAATAAAATCAAAACCAAATGTTTACGATGCGGTTATAGATTTGCCAATAGGAAATAAAGATTTGCACCAATGCGCAGATGCAGTTATGCGCTTGCGAGCCGATTATTTTTACCATAATAAACAATACAATAATATTCATTTCAAGTTTACAAATGGTTTTAATGTCGCTTACAGCAAATGGCGAGAAGGTTATAGAATTGCAGTTAAAGGCAACAAAACCAGTTGGATAAAAACTGCAAAATCATCAGATTCTGAAACTGATTATTGGAAATATTTAGAAATGATTTTTAATTATGCAGGAACGGCGTCTTTAGAAAAAGAATTGAAACCAATCGCAATTTCGGAAATTTCAATTGGCGATGTTTTCATAAAAGGTGGATTTCCTGGACACGCAGTTATTGTTGTAGATATGGCTATAAATCCAAAAAATAATCAGAAAATATTTCTTCTGGCGCAAAGTTATATGCCAGCTCAAGAATTACAAATATTGCTAAATCCAAGCATTAGTAGTGGAAATAAATGTTGGTATTCTGCAAATATTTCTTCTAAATTAGAAACACCAGAATGGGATTTTGAGATTTCGCAATTAAGACGCTTTTAATATGAAAATCATATTTCAAATATTCGTTTTTGTAATAATTCAAAATTCATTTTCACAGGAAATTCCAGTAAATATCAAGAAATTAATGGTCATTTATCCAAATCAAATTATTGGTTTTAAGGACAATAAATTGATTTTCGCAGATAATTCTACTTTAATTTACGATGATTTTAAAAACAAAACCAATCAAGAATTAATTGATAATCCAGATATAGAAGACCAGTTTTTTTACAGTTATAAATTAAGTCAAATAAATGATGCTGGAAGAATAAGAAATGAAGCTTTTTTCAAGAAAATCTATGGCAATTCTAAACAAGAAGTCGAAAAAAAGTTAGTGGAAATTATTTGGTGTCCAAAATTGGTCAATCAAAAAATAAAAATTACAAGTATTAATGGAATCGATAAAATTGTCAAAAAACTATCATCTGAATTAGACAATTTTCCAGAATATGCAACTTATTTGCAAAATATTGCAGGAACTTTCAACTGGCGAAAAATAGCTGGAACCAATCGATTAAGTATGCATAGTTTTGGAATGACAATCGACATAAATACCAAATATTCAAATTATTGGCAATGGGATTGCAAATGTAAAAATGAAGATATAAAGCTGTTTTACAAGAACAAAATCCCAAAAAAGCTTGTCGAAATATTCGAAAAATATGGTTTTATTTGGGGCGGAAATTGGCAACATTATGACACAATGCATTTTGAATATCGACCAGAATTGTTAGATTTAAAATAGAAATATTAATTTCTTATCTTATAGCATTCCTAATAAATAATATATTATGATAAATATTATTATTGTACCTAAACAACCACCTCCAAATTTTTTAGCCGAATATCCAGCTATTATAGTCTTAAAAAAACCGTTCATAATATTTTTATTTAATAATTAAAAAAGCAAATTTATTAATTTAAAATTATCTTTTGTTTTATAATTAAATGATACATTTATATTTTTATTACATAAATTCGATATTAAATTAAAAAAGTTAAATTATGTCATATTATAAAATCCAAAACCTCGAACAATACTTTAAACATTACAACAAATCAATTCGTGAACCACGAAAATTCTGGGGAAAAATCGCATCAGAAAACTTTGTTTGGTACCAAGAATGGGATAAAGTTGTGGAGTTTGATATGGCAACAGCCAAAATTGAATGGTTTCAAAATGCCAAAGTCAACATCGTTAAAAACTGCATTGACAGGCATTTAGCAAGAAAAGGAAACAAAACCGCAATTATTTTCGAGCCAAATGAAATTAACGAACAAGCGCAACACATTTCTTATAACGAATTGCACGAACGAGTTTGCAAAATGGCAAATGTTTTGCGTGAACAAGGAATTATTAAAGGCGACCGAGTTTGTATTTACTTACCAATGATACCCGAATTGGCAGTTTCAGTATTGGCTTGTGCAAGAATCGGAGCAATACATTCGGTTGTTTTTGCAGGTTTTTCGGCATCTGCAGTAGCGTCAAGAGTAAACGATTCGAGCTGCAAAATGGTCATCACGTCAGATGGTGGTTATCGTGGCGAAAAAACAATTGAACTAAAATCAATAATCGACGAAGCTTTAACAAATTGTCCAACTGTCGAAAAAGTTTTGGTTGCAAAACGCACTAATTCTAAAGTTAAAATGCAAGAAAACCGAGATTTTTGGTTGGAACCACTTTTAGACAAAGCATCAGACAATAATGTCGCCGAAATTATGGATGCCGAAGATCCATTATTTATTCTCTACACATCTGGATCGACCGGAAAACCAAAAGGAATGGTGCACACAACAGCTGGTTACATGGTTTACTCGGCCTATACTTTCAAAAATGTTTTTAATTACGAAGACAACGATATTTTTTGGTGCACTGCCGATATTGGCTGGATTACAGGACATTCCTACATATTATACGGCCCACTACTAAATGGCGCAACAACCGTAATGTTCGAAGGAATTCCGTCTTACCCAGATTTTTCTCGTTTTTGGGAAGTTATTGAAAAACATCAAGTTACACAATTTTATACGGCGCCAACCGCCATTCGGTCTTTAGCAAAAGAAAGTCTCGATTTCGTGCAAAAATATCCATTAAAATCACTTAAAGTCATTGGCTCGGTGGGAGAACCAATCAATGAAGAAGCTTGGCATTGGTACAATAATCACGTTGGCGACAAGCGCTGTCCTGTGGTCGATACTTGGTGGCAAACCGAAACAGGCGGCATTTTAATTTCGCCAATAGCATTCGTAACACCAACTAAACCGACCTATGCCACTCTCCCACTTCCTGGAATTCAACCCGTTTTAATGGACGAAAAGCGCAACGAAATCGATGGTAATCAAAAAGAAGGAAGCCTTTGCATTAAATTTCCTTGGCCAGGAATTGCAAGAACTATTTGGGGCGACCACAAGCGATACAAAGAAACCTATTT
>JAYWGV010000060.1:0-6405 GCA_043778105.1 Bacteroidota bacterium | reverse complement strand
CAACAGCGGTTTGGCGCAATTGGAGTTTTAGGCAAACTTTAAAGTTGGTTTTGTACTTGGAAGTTCGGTCTTAAATCGATACATTTGGCTAACCAAATTCCCAACTGACGCCAAGCCACGAGACGTTAACTGATACCCGCACAAAGTACAAAAAAAAAGTAGTAAATATGAAAAACGTAATTATTGTTGAAGACCATGATTTTATTGCACAATTTTATAAAAATGAAATAAGTGAGATAGAAAACATAAACAGAATTGATATTACAAACTCATTAATCAATGCATACAAATTATTAGTCGAAGAAGAGAAAATATATGATTTGGCAATTTTAGATTTAGGGTTACCTCATTATGTAGAAAAAAATCTATATTCTGGCGAGGATTTAGCCAAAATAATCAGAAAAAGAACTCCTTTTACCAAAATAGTTTTCATTTCAGGACTTTGCAATTCAATGCAACTAATTAGTATTTTTCAAAATATTAATCCTGAAGGGTTTTTAGAAAAATGTGATGTCAAAAACGAAGATTTTGCCAACATGATTCGAAATATTTTAAATGGAGAAACATTTATTGGAGAATTTATTAAAAAACTAAAAATTGAACTTCTTGAAAATGAAAATTATTTTGACTTTTACAACATTCAAATTATAAAACTCATTTCTCAAGGGATTAAAACTAAAGACATTCCAAATCATATACCTTTAACTTTAAGTGCTGTTCATAAAAGAAAACAAAAAATAAAAAAAACGCTAAATATCGAATCAGGCAACGATATGGATATTATAATAGAAGCTCAAAAAAGAAAAATTAAATAAAATAAAAAGCTGTCTGACGACAGCTTTTTATTTTTTTGATAATTTTAACAAATAAGGTAGTTTACTACAGCATAAAGTTTTTAATAAATCTTTAAATTTGCTTATAATCTAATAAATATTTTAATTCTAAATACTAATCAAAAAAAAGATAAAAGGTAAAAACTTGAATAGGCTTACCAACCTAAAATTATGCAATGATAAACTTAAATTTATGCATTGAAAAAAAGAATTAATCTTTTAAAATATAAAAAACAAAAATATTAATAAAAAACAAAAAAATGAAAACAATAAGAAAAATTGCCCACAGCCCATTATTTATTTTTTTTCTAATTACAAACTTTCTATTTGTAAGTTGCTCGAGTGATTTAAGCAACAATAATGATTTGGAAAAATTAAACACTGATTTGGGCGTCGCTTCCAAAACAAAATCATTTACAGATGAGGATGTTTTTAAAGGAGTTATATTTTTTGAGGGAGAAGTAGCAGAAAAAATGGGAAGCTATAAAGATTTAAATTTTAGAACTTACACAAATAAAAAATCTGATATTGATAAGGCTTTAAAATTTCAAAAGGAAATTTTAAATTTAATAAAGATTCAAAATCCAAATTTCTTATCAAATTTTAGATTAAAAATTGGTTCAGGAAACTTCTATGTCGTAAAAGAAGCTTTTAATGATGCTTTTGCAAAAGTTACTGAAGCAACATCATCTTTAACAAACATAAGTAAAGAGAATTTAGAATCAACTGCAAAAAAAATATTATCTGACAATAACATTAATGGTAATACCTCAAAAATTGAGTTAGTTAAAAAAATGAAAAAATTAAATTCTGACAACAATACTGATTCTAAAAGAGCAATCATTGATATTTGGATTGGAATTTACATAGCGGCAGTTGCAGTTGTAGCCCTTGTAGTTTTCATAGTAGCTAGACCAGCAAATTCAAATGTTGAAAATGACTTTCTAAATAATGAATTAGCAGCAGACATTACTTTAAATTTAGCTCGAATATAAATTAATTTATTTTAACAAATTTGGCAAGTAAAATAACTTTTACTTGCCAAATTAATAGTAACATGAATAATGAAAATTTCAATAGTTTCAAAACTAACTTTTATTTTTGCTGTTTTATTAGTAACAGTCATATTTTTTAAACTTGTTTCGGTATATTTTGGATACAATCCTTTAAATAGAAATGGTAATACACAATCTAAATACATTTCTTTTTTCCCTCAAGGTTGGGCTTTTTTTACAAAAACTTCAAAAGAACCAAAACTTTATGTTTTTACTGTTAAAGATGATGCAATTGAAATTAAAAACATGAGAAATGTTTCTTTTGAATATGCTTTTGGTATTTCTAGAAAAAATAGAATTATAAGTGTAGTAATCAACAATGTATTTAAAAAAATTTCACAAGACTCAATAAAATGTTTTGAATATTCCACAAATAAAATTGAAAATATTGCAAAATTCACTAAAACAAAAAAAATTAATTATCAACAATTAATAATAGACAAAAAATTAATTAAAGATTTTAAAGGAAAATATTTAATAGTTTCGCAACGGTTTTTACCTTGGTCACTGCTTAATAAAAAACCATCATATCCGTATAGCTATTCTATATATCCAATAAATATTAATTAAAATGAAAGATTTAATCCTAAATTTAGAAGAAAAAAGTATTTTTAATAATAAGTTGGCATTTGTTCGTTCTATTTTGGCATTTGGTTCTTTATTATTAATTGCTTTTAACAACATCGAAGAAATGACAAACTTTGAAATTTTTCAAGTTGAAGCAAATTCAATGGAATCAATTTATCTTATGAAGCAAGCGAGTATTTTCAATTTATTTGATAGTTTCATAGCTAAATTAATTTCTATAATTATTTTATTATTTGTTTTTTCTGGATATTTTCCCCAAGTTTCATCTTTACTTCAAACATGGGTTCACTTAAGTATTTGTAATTCATTTGTTGGTGTAGATGGAGGCGATCAAATAGCATCAAATTTAAGTCTTCTTTTAATTCCGATTTGTATATTTGATAATAGAATAAATCAATGGTCTGTTGAAAAACCGATTAATAGTGTTAAAAGAAAGGCTGTAAATGTCTTCTTTAATGTATATTTTTACCTTATTTTTTTGCAAGTTGCAATAATATATTTTCATTCAGGGATAGGTAAATTATACAGTAGTGAATGGAGAGATGGAACATGCATTTATTTCTGGTTTACTGACAATGTGTTTGGAGCACCTATTTGGCTTCAAAAGATATACAGTATTGTAACTTTAAGTAATTTCACTCCTCTTTTTACTTGGTTAATAATAATTATTGAACTTGGATTATTTTGTTGTATATTAGCAACAAATAAAAAAATAAAAAAAACCTTTTTAATATTAGGGCTATCATTACACTTTTTTATAGCAATTACTCACGGTTTAATTACTTTTTTCTTCTCAATGGCAGCAGCATTAATTTTATATTTAGATGAAGAAAATACAACTTTAAATTTTTTAAAAACCATCAAAACCTTACGAAAATGACTATCAACAAAAATCAAAATGAAGAGAAATTTAACGAATGGCACAGCAATCCATCAAATTGGAAACTTGGATTGTTTTATTTCAATATCGAAGATAAAAGAATATTTCCGCCTAAGCGAACAAGATTAGGATGGACAATAAATTTTGCGAACCCAACCTCTATTATTATAATGTTATTAATAATTATTGTATTATTTTTTGTACCGAAATATTTAAAATTTAATTAAATGAATACTACAAAAAAAATAATTTTAATTCTGTTTACTCCACTTCTTTGCTTTTCCCAAAGCAAAGAAAATGGAGTTTTTTTCATAAACACTTTACTGCAAGAAAAAAATTTTGAAAAATCATATACTTTTTTAGACGATGTTGTGAAAAAACAACTTTCAATTCAAGTTTTAGAGCAAACTGTCAACCAATTAGAAAGTCAGTTAGGTTTATTCAATAATATTATTGAAACAAACAACGAAAACCAAACCTATTTTTATTATTCCAATTTCGAAAAAATGAAACTGGATATAAAAATATCTTTCAATGAAAATAATAAAATTATAGGATTTTTTTTCGTTCCACACAAACAATTCAAAAAAGAAAACTCATTAGGCAAAGACCTAAATATTAAAAGTAACGACATCGAACTAAAAGGTACACTTTTAAATCCCGAAAATGCTAAAATTAAAAAACTAGTAATTTTTGTTCATGGTTCAGGTCCAAACGACCGAGACGAAACAGTTGTCGAAAGCAAACCATTCAAAGAAATAGCAGAACACCTATTTCTAAATGATATTTCTTCATATAGATTCGATAAAAGAACATTATCAAACCCTGAATCATTTAACGACCAAAGTACAATCGATGACGAAGTAACCAAAGATGTAATTAACATTATTGACTATTTTAAAAATCAAATACAATTTTCAAAATACGAAATTATATTAATCGGGCATAGTCTTGGCGCAAACTTACTACCTCGAATTGCAAACCTATCAAAAAAAACAAACAAATTAATACTACTAGCAGGAAACTCAAGACCATTAGATCAATTAATACTCGAACAATTTGAATATTTATCTAAAATAAATCCAAGCAAAGAAATAATCGAACAATTACAAAAAAATAAAACTCAAATAGATTTTTTAAACTCTAAAAATTTCAACTTAACAAGCACAAAAGATAAATTACCTTTAAATTTATCAGCAATATATTGGACATCTATAAAAAATTATAAACCTTTAAAAGAAATACAAAAACTAAAAATTCCAATATTAATCTTGCAAGGTGAAAGAGATTATCAAGTAACCATGAAAGACTTTCAACTTTGGAAAAGTAGTCTAAAAAACAATAAACAATCAGTTTTCAAAAGCTATCCTAAACTAAATCATTTATTCATTGCTGGTGAAAATCAATCAACACCCAACGAATATTTAATTAAAGGCAATATAGATAAAACAGTTCTAGACGATATTTATAATTTTATAACTAAATGAAACTAACAATTTTCTATGACAACCATTGTCCCAACTGTACACGATTTGTAAAAATTGTGAAATTTTTTGATTGGCTAAAATTAATAGAAAACAAACAAATCAGAAATATTTCTGATACAAATCAATTTCCCGAATTAAATCTAGAATTAGCCAAACAACAAATGGCATCATTCAACAATAATTGGCATTACGGGTTCAAATCAATATATTTAATACTCATCAGGTTGCCATTATTTTGGGTCTTCTCCTCTATTTTGTATCTATTGCAAATCTCAACAATTGGTCAAAAACTATATGTTGAATTAGCACTAAAAAGAAAAATCATACCAATTCACTGCATTGATGATGCTTGCGAAATACCAAAACCTTAACAAAAAGTTATTTTTTAACCACTTTATAATTTAATCTTTAACTTTCCCAACTAATCCTAAAATTAATAAAATGGCTTCAACATCTGAAAAAGGACACGCAAAAAATGTCGCAAATGCAAAACTATTAAATACCTACATTAACGACCTGAGTACAATTTACAACCCAAGCAACCCCAATTTAAAACTAACAAATCTACAAAACATTCACTCCAATGCATTTTCACAACAAGAAAATATAAATAATTTAGTAGCACCCTATTCAACAGCAGTCAACAATAGAGAAATAATTTTTGCACCATTCAGCAAGAAAATAACCAAACTTCGCAAAGCATACAAAGCAACCGAAGGAGTTACACAAGTTCAATTAGAAGATTTTATGACCATTGCACGAAAATTAAAAGGAATTCGTAAAACAAATAATCCACCAACAACAGACCCAAATATTGAGCAAAACCAACACTCAACATCACAAATGAGTTACGACCAACGCACCAACAATATGGATTTGTTAATTTCATTATTGCAAAACACAGCAAACTACAATCCAAACGAAACCGAATATCAAGTCGCCACACTCCAATCAGAAAAAGTACAAATGTTACAATCAACCCAATCAGTTGCCGATACATTTATACCATTAAATACAGCACGAGCAACCAGAAACAGTACAATGTATTTATCACCCGAAAACCTAGTTGACACATTCAATAAAGCCAAAGATTATCTATTTACAATTCTTGAAACCAATTCAGTACAATATAAAGCAATATCAAAAATAAAATTCAAAAAAGCATAACCAATATAAAAACTAAACAAGGCTTAAGTCAAAAAACATAAGCCTTGTTTTAAAATAAATAAGGCTTCCTCCAAAACAAAAAAAACATCCACCAAAATAAATAAGACTCCCGCCAAAGTAATTAAAACATCTGCCAAAATAAATAAGCCTTCCACCAAAATAAATAAGCCTTTCGCCAAAATAAATAAGACACCCGCCAAAATAAAAAAGCCTTCCGCATCAGCAAAAACAACACATAACAAAAAAGAAAGCTAAAAAAAGAAACGAAAACACAATTAAACAACAAAAATAGGCATCAGTTAACAGCGGTTTGGCGCAATTGGGGTTTTAGGCAAACTTTAAAGTTGGTTTTGTACTTGGAAGTTCAGTCTTTAATTTATACATTTGGCTAACCA
>JAYWGV010000059.1:0-6422 GCA_043778105.1 Bacteroidota bacterium | reverse complement strand
TAATGACAAAAAATTTACAACAAATGGCGAATTTTCATTAATAAACAATAATTTTATTGGCGATGAGTTGTCTCCTGTGGCTTTTCAAATGCTCGAAGGATTGCAATCAGGACGAAATTTGACTTGGAGGTTGCTACTGCAAAAAAATTTGACACAATATTTAGATTTAAATATTAATTATCAAGGACGAAAAAGTGAATTAAATCAAACAATACATACAGGAAACATACAATTGAGGGCGTTTTTCTAGTGTTTTGTCGATGTTTTTAAATTTTTTGTTAAAAAATAGTTTTGTTTTTGTCATTATTATTACTTTTATTTATTAATTTTAAATCTACAAAAAAATCAAATTATGAAAAAGTTATTATTATTGTGTTTCTTATTTGCATTCTCAAATAGTTTTTATGCACAAGAAACAGCAACAAAACCAAAAAAATCGAAATCAAAAACTGAGAAAGTAGATAAATCGAAAGCTCCAAAAAACAATGATGCCGCTGCCAAAAAAGCTGCAAACACTGCTGAAAAAGCAGCCAAAAAAGCTGAAGCCGACGCTAAAAAAGCAGAAGCCAAAGCTAAAAGAGACGCCAAAAAAGCTGAAAAAGTAAAAACTACTGCAACTGATTCAGACAAAGAAGCAAAAAAAGCTGAAGCAAAAGCAAAACGTGACGCAAAAAAAGCTGAAAAAGATGCAGCAAAAGCAGGTTCGAGCACAGATGCTGATAAAGAAGCAAAAAAAGCAGAAGCCAAAGCAAAAAGAGACGCCAAAAAAGCCGAAAAAGAGGCTAAAGTAACAACAACACCTACAACAGATGTTGATAAAGATGCGAAAAAAGCAGAAGCAAAAGCAAAAAGAGATGCCAAAAAAGCTGAAAAAGATGCTGATGCAAAAGCAACAACAACTCCTGCAAAAAAAGAAACTAAAAAAGTTGTCAAAGAAAAAGAATCGAATGAGAAAGCTCCAAAAACAGCTGATAAAGTAACAGGAGAATACAACGGTAAAAAAGTATATACTGGTCCTCGTGGTGGTAGATATTACATCAATTCAAACGGAAATAAAACTTATATTTCTGACGATAAATAAAATATATCTTCTTTATAAAAAACGCATCAGTCGAAACTGATGCGTTTTTTTGTGGAGAATATCGGATTCGAACCGACCACCTCTTGCCTGCCAGGCAAGCGCTCTAGCCAAATGAGCTAATCCCCCAATTATTTTGCAAATATATGCGAAATTAAAATTAAAAACCAAATAGAAATTAGGAATAAAATTTAGAATAGCTAAATTTGCATCAAATAATCAAAAATGAGTAAAATTAGAATTACCAAGCAATTTTCGTTCGAAACTGGTCACGCACTTTATGGTTATGACGGCAAGTGCAAAAATGTTCATGGTCACAGTTACAAACTTTCGGTTACAGTTATAGGAACACCAATCAATGACCGCAATAATGTAAAATTCGGAATGGTTATCGATTTTACAGATTTAAAAACCATTGTAAAAGAGGAAATTGTTGATAATTTTGATCATGCAACAGTTTTTAACGAAACTACGCCACATAAAGAATTGGCATACGAATTGCAATCTCGTGGACATCATGTTATTTTGGTTGATTATCAGCCAACGAGCGAAAACATGGTTATAGATTTTGCCAATAAAATAATTAAAAGATTGCCAGAAAACATAAAACTTTTTTCATTAAAACTTCAAGAAACCGAAACTTCATTTGCAGAATGGTTTGCTGGTGATAATTAAATATTTTGAAAATTAATTGGTATTTCTTACAAATTACCTTTTTCTAATAATTTTCTTTCTAATTCGGCTGTAAATTCTTCAAGCACAGGTTTCATTGTGCTTTCTGGAATATCGGCAATTCGAATGTACATCAAACCATCGGTAGCATTATTGAACAAAGGATCAACATTAAATGCAACTAATCTTGCGTTTTGCTTAATGTATTTTTTTATTAAAACGGGAAGTCTTAAATTTCCTGGCTCAAGTTCGTCTATAATTTTATCGAATTTATTTAAATCTGCTTCGGCTTCATCGAAAATAAAATCCTTGTCGGCATCTTTCAATTTCACTTTAAACTCTTTTTTCGGGTGAATATATTGTGCAATATATGGGTCATAATAATGTGATTTCATAAACTCTATCATTAACGATTTCGAAAAATCCGAAAACTGGTTGCTAATACTTACGCCACCCAATAAGAATTTATGTTCAGGATAACGCAATGTAGTGTGAATAATTCCTCGCCATAACAAGAACAATGGCATTGGTTTTTGTTGGTAATCTTTAATAATAAAGGCACGACCCATTTCGATAGAATTGTGCATCATTTCATGCAATTCGGGTTCGAATCTAAAAAGTTCATTCAAATAGAAACCTTCCATTCCATATTTCGGAAAAATTTCTGAACCCAAACCCATTCTATATGCTCCAGCAATGCAATTGTGATCACTATCCCACAAAAACATGTGATGATAATATCGGTCAAACTTATCAATATCTATCGATTCGTTCGTGCCCTCGCCTACTTCGCGAAAAGTTATTTCTCGCAATCGACCAATTTCATGCAAAATATTTGGAATATCGTCTGCGGCAGAAAAAAAGACTTCATAATTTTTACTAACTAACAAGCGACAATCTTTATTTCTTTGAGATTCAACCTCAACAATCATTTTTTCTTGATTGGCACCAGTTACAATTTTTTTTGGTTGCTTTGGAAGTTTTAAATTATTAGGATTTAAATTATCTAACAGTTTCTTTTCTTTTTCGAATGGATTGGCCAACATATAGGTTTTCTTTCTCAAGAAATCTCCATACTCTTCGATGGTTTTATATTCTCCTTGTTCGGCAACCGAAATTGGTTTTCCTATTCTTACCTTAATAATACGGTTTTTCTGAGACAGCAATTCCGATGGTAATTTGGCTGTTCGCAAAGTATCGCCTATTTTCGATAAAAAGTAAAACAAACGACTATTTTTAGCATGAAAATATATTGGAACAACAGGAACTTGCGCTTTTCTAATTACTTTTATTGCGCCTTCTTCCCAAGGTTTATCGACCATTAATTTACCATCTTTATAGCTAGAAACTTCTCCCGCAGGAAACATACCCAAGGGTTTTCCATCACTTAAATGGCGCAATGTTTCCTTTATTCCAAGAACGCTAGATTTTATATCTTTGTGGTTTTCAAAAGGATTTACTGGCATAATATATTTTTTCATTGGCTCTATTCGGTGCAATAAAAAATTGGCAATTATCTTGAAATCTGGTTCTTTTTCTAGCATTAACTTTAATAATAAAATGCCATCTATGCCGCCAAGCGGATGATTAGAAATTGTAATATAGGCTCCATCCTTGGGCAAACGCTTAAAATCTTCTTCGGGAATTTCGAATTTTATTTGAAACTCATCAAGAAGAGAGTTTAAAAATACAGTATCTTCAAGATGCTTGTTTCTGTCGTAAATTTTATTCAAAGTCGAAATTCGCAAAACTTTCATCATTAACCAACCCGTAAAAGTACCGAAAACTCCGTACTTATCAGTTTTTATAGCTTTGGCAACTTCTTTGGCAGTAACTAATCCCATTTAAAATATTTTTATGCTAAAAACAAAGATAGAAAAATATCCCAAAATCTGTAAAAAATTTATTGAAATTTAAAAGATTTCTAAATCAATTTATTACTTTTGAAAATCCTAAATAAATTGAATGAAAATAATATCATATAACGTTAACGGCATTCGCGCAGCAATAACCAAAGGCTTTCTCGATTGGTTGCAAGCCGCCAATCCCGACGTAATTTGTCTGCAAGAAATCAAGGCCAACGAAGACCAAATTCCTGTCGAAGCAATTACTAACGCAGGTTATCCTTATCAATATTATTATTCAGCACAAAAAAAAGGATACAGTGGTGTTGCAATATTATCAAAAATAAAACCCAATAATGTAGTTTTTGGAACAGGAATTGACCACATGGATTTCGAAGGACGCAATGTTCGAGCCGATTTCGACGACGTATCGATAATGAGTTTGTATTTGCCATCAGGCACCAATATTCAACGTTTAGGTCATAAATTTATGTTTATGGATGATTTTCATAATTATATAAATGAGCTAAAAATCAAAATTCCGAACCTAATTATTTGTGGCGATTACAACATTTGTCACGAATCGATAGACATTCACAATCCAGCACAAAGTAAAAATGTATCAGGATTTTTGCCCGAAGAAAGATTGTGGATTGGCAATTTTATGAAATCGGGTTTCATAGACAGTTTTCGACATTTCAATTCAGAACCGCACAATTACACTTGGTGGAGTTATCGTGCAGGAGCTCGTGGCAACAACAAAGGCTGGCGATTGGATTATGCATTAGCGACCGAAAACATGAAAGAAAGATTAAAAAGAGCAGTAATTTTGTCCGATGCAGTTCATTCTGATCATTGCCCAATTTTGTTAGAAATAGATTAGGATTTCTTGAAGCTATTTCCCGCTATCATTCCAAATCTTTTTATCAATTGCCACGGGTTTAAACCCGTGGCAATTGATAAAAAGGATTTTCCCTTCTATCAGGGCTAGGGCATTTGCTTTAAATTGAAAGTTTGATTTAATCTCAAACATTTTGTCTTCCCGAGCGCAGTCGAGGGAAATTTTCATAAACAACAAACCATTAACAATAAACATTCAAAAAAATGTTCAAAAAAATCTCAACATCAATTCTAGTTTTAGCAATATCAACATCTTGCGTTTCCAAGAAAATTTTTAACGAATTAGAATCAAAATTTTCTGACTTAAAAAAAGAAAATCGCCATTTGTCAGACACAAACGACAGTATTTCTAAACTCAAAAATAAGTTCGAAGGCGAAAGCATATCCTATAAAACCGATTTAGAAAAAACCAAAACTGAGCGTGACAAACTTCTAAGTGACTATGATTTGGCTAGCAAAAGTTTAAAAAATCTACAAGAATCATACAAAGCTTTAGAAAAAAACAGCGACGAATCATTGCAAAATAATTTAACTAAAAACCGTGAATTGTTGGCACAACTCGAAGGCAAAGAAAAAATGTTGGCAGCCGAACAAGAACGTTTCAATAAAACCAAAGCCGACTTGAACGAAAACGCCAAACGACTTGCCGAACTAGAATCTATAATTGCTGCCAAAGAAGCCAGCATGAAAAAATTAAAAGAAACATTAGCAAAATCGTTAAAAGCATTTGACGGAAAAGGTTTGACAGTGCAACAACGCGACGGAAAAGTTTATGTTTCTATGGAAAATAAACTACTTTTCGAATCTGGCAGTTATGCAGTAAACCCGCAAGGAAAAACCGCAGTTGCTGCTGTTGGAAAAGTTTTGGGCGATAATCCAGAAATTGCAGTTTTAATAGAAGGTCATACTGATAATGACAAGTTTGGCGCAGCGGTTGGCAGCATAGAAAACAACTGGGATTTATCGACAAAACGTGCCACTGCAATTGTCAATATTCTTGGAGAAAATAGCAAAGTGATCAAGCAAAATCTTACTGCCGCAGGTCGTGGCGAATATGCACCATTAATGAGCAATGACACGCCCGAAGGAAAATCTAAAAATCGAAGAATAGAAATAATTTTAACTCCAAAATTGGATGAAATTTCTAAATTATTGAATGATATTGATTAAGCATAATTATTGGTGTTAATCAAACTTCAACTAAGTATTTTAAACTTCAATTTATTTATGATAAATTTCCTGAAAAAATCAGGAAATTTTTTTTCTAAATTTATCGAATAACTTGCGTTTTTTACTTATTAATCGTTAAATTTCTGAAAACCGAATTTTTCAAGTATTTCTTTGTGCTCTTCTTCAAATGATTTTTTAGAATGATGTTGTTCCTGTTTTTTGATATAATTTCTAACTTTCTCAACAGAAGATTCTGAAACTGATATTGCATAGTACTCATCTTGCCACTGAAACTTATCTAAAATAAATTTTTGTTGATTGAACCAAAATGCCGATTCTCCTTTTATCAATTGCATTATTTTACTTATTGTTTGGTCAGCTCCAAGCGAAACTAAACAATGACAATGTTCACTATAACCATTAACAAAATCAATAAAAATTTCTTTTTTAATTGCATTTTCCTTAATATGATTCCACATTTTTTTTCTTAAATCTAGCGTATTAAGATAAGGCACTCGGTTTTTTGTGCACCAAACAAAATGAATATATACTTTTATAAATGGCATAATAAATAGATTATTTGGCTAAAGCCAGATTACTGTATTTCTCTATCCCACAGGTTGAAACCTGTGGCAATTGATGTTTTAGCTAAAGCCAATTTACATTATTTCTCTATCCCACAGGTTGAAACCTGTGGCAATTGATGAATCAAAAAATGTTTTGGCTAAAGACAATTTACTTTATTTCTCTATCCCACA
>JAYWGV010000058.1:0-6473 GCA_043778105.1 Bacteroidota bacterium | reverse complement strand
GAAATTAAGGCTGTATCTTTGTTATCAAAACTGGTATTCATCATTAGAAAAATTATGTGGTAATAATCTTTTAATGTACTGAATATCAGTTTAATATAATAATTTATAAGAACTTATTTTTGACGAAATTTAATCTTTTTTTATTTTTTGTCATGTACTAAAAAAAAACATATTATCTTTAACAAAACTACTTCATATTTTTACAAATAATTAAATTATTTACATCATGGGAGCTGAAAGAAACGAAAATTACGAATTTAAAATTTTTCCAGAAGAAGCAGTAGCAACGAAAATCAATACAGTTACTCCATCTGATCGAGAACTTGAATGGGATAAATCTAAAGTTTTGAATTGCAAAACCGATTCAAAAGGCACAATTCTTTATGCTAATGAAGCTTTTATTGACGTTTGTGGTTATGACGATTATGAATTAATGAATAAATCTATCAGTTTAATAAGACATCCTGATATGCCTAAAATAATTTTTAAATTACTTTGGCAGAATCTTAATAACGGCGTTAACTCGAACATGATAATGAAAAACATGTCTAAAACTGGCAGGTTTTTTTGGGTTCTAAATAATATAGAATGTGCCAAAGATTCAAATGATAATTACACGTACACTGGTCGTCAGAAAAGCATTTCTCATGAAGTGATTCTAAAAATAGAACCTCTTTATAAAAAATTATTACAAATCGAAGCTGCAAATGGCATTCAATCTAGCGAAAATTATTTAACAGGTTTTCTTGAAGAGAAAAATAAGAGTTTACTTGAATTTATGAACTGTTCGATTGACAATAATTTAGAAATTGAAAATTCTAAACCAGAAAATACAACAAAGAAAAAAGGTGGTTTTTTCTCTAATTTTTTCGCTGAATAATTTTTTGCAAAATAAAACAATAGTAAAAAAGGTTTTCAAAATTTTTGAAAACCTTTTTTTATTTAAAATCGTTTATCTAGAATAATTTGGAGCTTCTTTAGTTATTGTAACGTTATGCGGGTGACTTTCATTTATTCCGCTTGCTGTAATCCTAACAAATCGACCAGTTTCTTGCAAAGTTTCAATGTTTTTTGAGCCACAATAACCCATTCCAGCTCGCAGTCCGCCAATAAATTGTTGCATACTTTCGTTTAAATCTCCTTTGTAGGGAACACGACCAACAATTCCTTCTGGAACAAGTTTTTTGACATCGTCTTCAACATCTTGAAAATAACGATCTTTCGAACCTTCTTGCATGGCTTCGACCGAACCCATTCCGCGATATGACTTGAATTTTCTGCCTTCAAAAATTATTGTTTCGCCAGGCGATTCTTTGGTTCCAGCCAATAGTGAACCCAACATGACACAATCTGCGCCAGCGGCAATTGCTTTAGGAATATCGCCTGTGTAACGAATTCCGCCATCGGCAATTACTGGAATTCCTGTTCCTTTCAAAGCAGCTGCTACTTCTAGCACAGCAGAAAACTGAGGAAAACCAACGCCTGCAACTATTCTTGTTGTACATATAGAACCTGGACCAATACCAACTTTTACACCATCGGCACCATTTTCTACTAAAAATTTTGCAGCTTCGGGAGTTGCAATATTTCCAACAATTACATCAAGATTTGGGAATTTAGTTTTAACTAATTTCAAAACATCGACAACGCCTTGCGTGTGACCATGGGCGGTATCAATAATTATTGCATCGACACCAGCGTTAAATAGTGCTTCGGCTCTTTGAACTGCATCGGCAGTAACTCCAATTGCAGCGGCTACTCGCAACCGACCAAACGAATCTTTGTTAGCAATTGGTTTTTGTGTAAGTTTGGTAATGTCTCGAAAAGTGATTAATCCAACCAATTTATAATCGGAATTTACAACTGGTAATTTTTCTATTTTATGTCCTTGAAGAATAACTTCGGCTTCTTCAAGCGAAGTGCCTTCGGCAACAGTAACCAAATTTTGACTGGTCATGACTTCGATAATCGCACGAGAATTGTTTTTTTCGAAGCGTAAATCTCGATTAGTAACGATTCCTTTTAACGTTTTGTTTTCGTCAATAATCGGAATTCCGCCTATGCCATACTCCTTCATTGCTGCTTTAGCATCGGCTACGGTTGCTGTTAATGGCAAAGTTACTGGATCTATAATCATTCCAGATTCTGCACGTTTGACTTTTCTGACTTTGGCAGCTTGTTGCTCGATTGACATGTTTTTATGTAAAACGCCAATTCCGCCTTCTTGCGCCATCGCAATTGCCATTGCCGATTCGGTTACTGTGTCCATTGCTGCAGAAACAATTGGTACATTTAGTGTAATATTACGAGAAAATTTAGATTGAATGTTGACTTCTCGAGGCAGAATATTTGAGAAATTCGGAATAAGCAGTACGTCGTCGTATGTTAATCCTTCGCCGATAATTTTGGAATTGTGTGCAATCATAGCAATTTTTTGTTTACACCGATGAATTTCGGCTTCTGTTTAAATTGCGTGCAAATATACTCTAAATATGTTGAAAAATCTAGGATAAATATTTAATAATAATCTTGATTAATAATGATTGCCCTAGCCCTGATGGAAGGGAAAATCCTTTTTTTATCAATTTCCACGGGTTTAAACCTGTGGAAATTGATAAAAAAAGATTGGAATGACAGCAGGAAATAGCTCTTGAAATAAATTCAAGATAAATTCTAATGAAAATCTCTAAACAATTTAGTTGCTTCGTTGTAAGCACTTTCGAAACTCATTGGACTTGTGTTGGTATTTTGTTTTTGAGTAGTGAAATAGGACAATAATTTTTCGGTTGGCATGTTGCCCGTTAATTGATCGGTCGCCATGGGACAACCTCCAAAACCTTGAATTGCGCCATCATATCTCTGGCAACCAGCGTTGAAAGCTGCATCGATTTTCTCGAACCACTTGTCTGGCGTGGTGTGCAGGTGTGCTCCAAACTCGATATTAGGGTATTTCGGAATTAGGTTTTTGAACAAATAGTCGATAATTTCTGGAGTTGATGTTCCGACAGTATCTGATAATGAAAGTATTTTGACGCCCAAATTGGAAAGTTTTTCGGTCCAATTGCCAACGATTTCAACATTCCACGGGTCGCCATAAGGATTACCAAAACCCATTGATAAATAGGCAACAACTTCTTTATTGGTTTTATCGGCAATTTCCAAAATTTCTTGCAAAGTAACAAGACTTTCGGCTATTGTTTTATGCGTATTTCGCATTTGGAAATTTTCTGAAATCGAAAATGGAAATCCTAAATATTTTATTTCTTGGTGTTTAGATAATATTTCTGCGCCTTGTGTGTTGGCGATTATCGCTAACAATTTGGTTTTGGTCTGCGATAAATCTAGTTTTGATAAAACTTGGGCTGTGTCTTGCATTTGCGGAATTGCTTTTGGCGACACGAAGCTGCCAAAATCTAAAGTATCGAACCCAACTCGCAATAACGATTGAATGTAGGCGACTTTTCTATCGGTTGGGATAAAAGGTTTTATGCCTTGCATGGCATCTCGCGGACATTCGATAATTTTTATTGTTTTTTGCACTATTTTAGTTAAAATTAAACTGATTAATCAAGTAAATTAGTGTTTTTAAGATCGTCGTCAAGAATGGTGCTGTTGTGCAATTTGACAGGGTTTTTGGTTTTTTTCATTTTTAAATTCAAGAATTCTACGAATAATGAAAAGAAAATAGAGAAATACAAATAACCTTTTGGAATGCTGTGTGCTTCGGCTCCACCAAAAAATTTAATTCCTGATAAATGAGAACCTTCGGCTAAAAGCATAACTCCAATTAATATCAGAAATGACAATCCAAGAATTTGAATTGTTGGGTGATTGTTGACAAACTTGCTTACTGGTCCAGCGAAAATCATCATAATTATTATAGAAATAATTATTGCCATAATCATTATTTCGAGTGCTCCTGCTGGTCCAAAACCTTTTGGTGCTTCTTCGGCACTAACAAGTCCGATTGCTGTTAAAATGCTATCAAATGAAAAAACAATGTTCAAAACTGCGATTTGGATAATTGCTCCAGTTAAACTGCTGCTTGCTTTTCCAGATTCAGCATCTTCTGAACCTTCTAGTTTATGGTGAATTTCGGAAACCGATTTATATAACAAAAATAATCCGCCGCCAAAAATAATAACGCTTTGTCCTGTTAATCCGCCAGATATAAATCCGAAATCAAAATCGTAGAACGATTTTTTTAAATTCATAACCCAAGTTATTCCAAAAAGCAAAATTATTCTGAATGCCATTGCTAATAAAAGTCCAATTCTTCTTGCTTTTGGTTGGTCTTTTTCGTCAAGTTTACCTGAAACAATTGATAAAAATACTATGTTATCAATTCCGAGAATTATTTCTAAAAAAGTCAATGTTAATAGGGCAATCCATGCTGCAGAACTCGATAATAATTCAATCATTTTGGGTTTTTTATGTATTTGTTAAAAAAGATTATACGTAGTGATTTGCTGTTTTGTTACAAAAATCAATTTCAATTACAATTTGAAAACTGAAATCAGCAATCTGGATACTCAATTCTAAATTTTCGTGGCTGTTCCTTTTTCTTTTTGCTCGCTTCCTACGAATGAATATTCAAAGGTATAAGAATTTTTGGTTGTAGAAAGTATTCGCATAGAAATTGCTTTTTTTTCTTGCCTGTTTCTTGGCTTTAATTTTTGAAGAATGAACTCACAATTGTTTACCCAACGTATTGATGCTGTGTCGGTTTTGCCTTCATAGGTTTCGATTTGCAAACTTTCTGTTCTTTCGAAAACAGTTGTGTTTTTTTTGCCATCGATTTCTTGAATGAATTCAAATTTTCCGGTTTTGTATAATTCGCAATTGCATTCTTGATTGTAACAAGATAATATAATTGTAAAAATTGGTAATATTAGTAGTTTTTTCATTAAAAGTATTTTTAGATTATATTTATTGCATCAAAACTCAGTTCTCTAAAATCCGAAATTACTAAATCAGCTAAAGAATAATCTTGAAGTTTTGAGTTTGGGCTGTCATAACCAACACAAAAAATTCCAGCTGATTTGGCGGCAATTATTCCATTGGTAGAATCTTCAATAACAATGCAATTTTCAATATTTGTATTTGATAAAAATACAGAATGAACAAATATTGCAGGATTGGGTTTCGATTTAGGAAAATCTTCGCCCGAAACAATATGCGAAAAATATTGATGTAAGTCAAAACGTCTAAAAATTCGTTCTATTGTAACTTTGGCTGATGATGATGCAAGAATTAATTGGATTCCGTTTTTGTGCAAATCTTGAATTAAATTAAGAACGCCATCTAATAAAGATAAATCTTCTTTTTTATCGAAAGCTTCGTTAAATAAATCTCGTTTTCGGTTTATTAAAAAATTAATATCTTGTTTTAAATCAAAAGCTACAATTAATTTTTCGAATACATTTTTGGTAGAATTACCTGTGAACGAAGCATACATTTCTGGCGAAACATTTATATTTAATTCCTTAAAATGCTGGTAAAAAGCAAAGTGATGGACTGGTTCGGTATCAACAATGACGCCATCCATATCGAAAATTACGGTTTTTATCATTAGAAAAACTTTACATCATCATAAATATCAATAAGTGACATTTCGATTTCTAAACTAGAAATTTTAAAAACATCGTTGATTGAACTAAATTCTGTTAAAATCCAGCTAGAATCGCTTGTTTTGGTATGTCTATATACTTTGACTTTTTCGCTATCAATTAAAATATATTCTTTTAAAGTTGGAATTGCTCTATACAGATTAAATTTTTCTCCTTGATCGTAATTTCTTGTTGATTTTGACAAAATTTCAAAAATTACGGTAGGTTTTTTGGCAGTATCCTGTTTATCGTCTAAAGTTTCTATCTCATTACAATAAATACTCAAATCAGGATAAGTATACAAAGTGTTTTCTGGAATATTCATTCTCATATCGCTTCCATAAGGACGACATTTTTTTCCTTTTAATTTAATTCCAATATCTATCATGCAATTCATCGAAATAATATTATGAGCGTCAGATGCGCCACTCATTGCGAAAATTTCTCCTTGAAAATATTCATGCTTTTCAGTTGCTTCTCTTTCACTTTCAAGATATTCTTGCTCGGAAATATAATTTTTATTTGGAAAACTCATTTTTTACTGTTTGATGTAACAAAATTAAACTTTTAAAACAAACTATCAAAATTAATTATCTAATGTTGATAATCGAAGTCTTACTCAAATATTTGTCTTATCAAATAATGTAAAATTACATTCTCATTCTCCAAAACCTTTAACAATCCATTTTCCGCCTTCTTTTCTAACCATAAAAGAATACAAATCATCCCAAATAAAACCTTGCAAATCTTTTTTACTGTTTTTTTTTTAAGTACATGACAAAAAATTAAATAAGCAGTTTTCAAAAGGATTTTTTTTTGTGAAAAGAAATTTCGACAAGTTATCTAAACCATATTTAAAAACGC
>JAYWGV010000057.1:0-6581 GCA_043778105.1 Bacteroidota bacterium | reverse complement strand
CCAATTGAACCGCCGAAGCGAATTTATTATCACTTCGATGTAAGAAAAATTTATTCATTAATAATCCCAAAATTAGAAATGGTTTTGGGATTTTTTTTTAGCCCAGATTGTAGTGAAAATCTTTCTTGAGAATTAGCTATTTTTTCTTGATTAAAAACAACGACCAGCGGAAGTTCGTTTTTTATTTAGAAAAAAAGGTAAATTCTCAAGAAAATTGAAATGTAAAGCTGGATTAGCTTCTAAAAAAATTGACAGTTTTCAGTCTAATGTTAAATTTAAAAATTGAATAAACTACAAATTTTCAATTTCTTCTTGAACGGTTTCCCATTCTGAGAGCAACTTGTCTAAATCGGCTTTTTTCTTGTTATAGGCTGTGAAAAAACGAGCATCTTCAATATGTTTGTCATAATTCGATGCCAATGCTTTGTCGTCTTGCTGAATATCTCTTTCTAAATCTTTGATATTTGATTCAACTTTTGACAAACGGTTTTGCAATGATTTTGATTTTTTTTGGTCGTCGTATGATAATTTTGAGGTTTCTTTTGTTACTTTTGTTTCAAGTTTCAAGTTGTCTTTTTTCTCGACTTCGCGCATATTTTCTAGATTGCGTTGTTCAAGAAAATAGTTGATGTCTCCAAGATATTCTTTAATTTTTTGGTCTTTGAATTCATAAACTAAATTGGACATTCCTTGCAAGAAATCTCTATCGTGCGAAACCAAAAGTAGCGTTCCTTCGAATTTTTGAAGTGCTGCTTTCAAAACGTTTTTAGACTTAATATCAAGGTGATTCGTTGGCTCATCCATTAATAAAACATTGATTGGTTGTAGCAATAACTTGCACAGCGCCAAACGATTGCGTTCGCCGCCTGAAAGTACTTTTACTTTCTTTTCAACATCGTCACCACGAAAAAGAAATGAACCAAGCATATCACGAACTTTACTTCGATTAGTATCAGTTGCCGCATCTTCCATAGTTCGCAAAAGGGTAATTTCGCCATCGAGATATTCGGCTTGATTTTGCGCAAAATAGCCAACTTGCACATTATGTCCCAATTTTATATTTCCGTTATATTCGAATTCGTTTACAATTGCTTTAATAAAAGTTGATTTTCCTTGTCCGTTTTGACCTACAAATGCAATTTTAGAACCACGTTCGACTAGCAAATCGATATCTTTCAAAATAATTTTATCGCCATAGGCTTTGGTTACATTTTCGGCTTCGATGACTACTTTTCCTGGAACTTTTGAGACTGGAAATGAAATATTCATAACCGAATTATCGTCTTCATCGACTTCGATTCGTTCGACTTTATCGAGTTTTTTAATAAGCGATTGTGCCATCGATGCTTTGGAAGCTTTGGCACGAAATTTCTCGATTAATTTCTCGGTTTCTTCAATTTTTTTTGCTTGATTTTTTTGAGTCGCAAGTTGTTTTTCACGAATTTCGTGACGCAATTCTAGATATTGAGAATAAGGTTTATTGAAATCATAAGCTTTCCCTAAAGAAATTTCTATGGTTCTATTGGTAACATTATCTAAAAACATTTTATCGTGCGAAACGATAACTACAACACCTGGATAATTTCTCAAGAAACTTTCTAGCCAAATGATACTTTCGATATCAAGGTGATTGGTTGGCTCATCGAGAAGCAAAATGTCGTTGGCCTGTAACAATAATTTAGCCAACTCGATTCGCATGCGCCAACCGCCAGAAAAAGTTTCGGTTTGATTGTCAAATACTTCACGTTTGAAACCCAATCCTAGAAGTATTTTTTCGGTATCGCCGACATAATTATATCCGCCTAGTAGTTCAAATCGATGCGTATAATCGGACAAATCTTCAATAATTTGACTGTAAGCATTGCTTTCATAATCGGTTCTGGTTACCAATTGGTGGTTTATGTCTTCGAGTTTTTTCTCAACAATTTGAATTTCAGTAAAAGCCTGATAAGCTTCTTCTAGAACTGTTCGCCCTTGTTCAAAATCTATATCTTGACGCAAGAAACCAATTTTGACTTCTTTTTCGGTAGCAATTTGGCCAGAATCGGGTTTAAAATCTCCAGCTAAAATTTTGAGCATTGTCGATTTTCCTGCTCCGTTTTTACCGACAAGTCCTACTCTATCGCCTGCGCCCATTCTAAAAGTTACTTCTTCGAATAGATAAGTTCCACCAAAAGAAACCGACAAATTGTGTATGTTTAACATTAAAAAAGTTTAAAAGTTTAAAGAGTTTAAAAGCTTCGAATAATATTACTACCAAATAATAATGATATGTTTTAATCTAAAGATTAGCTTTTAGAAACGTGCAAAAGTAACTCAAATTTAACTAAAAACACTTTATTAAATTGTAAATTTGATAAGTCGAATTAATACATATCAAATATTTATAAAATGGTTACCAAAGGATTGAAAATAAATAGCATTTTAACAGGAAGTTGTCCAAGATGTCAAAAAGAAAGTATGTATTCGGACAAAAACTTGCTTCATTTGTCGAAATTATTAAAAATGAATGAAAATTGTAGCAGTTGTGGTTTGAAATATCAAATTGAACCTTCTTTTTTTTATGGAGCAATGTATGTTAGTTATGGTTTGAATGTAGCAATTATGGCTGTTGTTTTTCTAGTGTGCTTTTTCGGTTTTAATGCAAAATTTACCACAATATTTTTTAATATGATTTTAACTCTAATTGTTTTAACACCATTAATATTGAGACTTTCTAGGAATATTTACATAAATTTATTTATAGATTTTGACAAAAAGTTTGTTTAAGATTATTTTAAATTCATTTTTTTATAAAATCGATTTATATTAATTGACATTTCTATTGCAATTCCATTTTCAATATTTTCAAATAAATTTTTTGCCATTGTTGGTGCAAGCATAACGCCACGAGTTCCAAGACCATTTAAAACATGAAGATTTTTATGTTTAAAATGAGTTCCAATCAATGCTTTTCTATCTTTTACAGTTGGTCGAACTCCAGCAAAATGATTTATAATTTCGAAATCACAATTCAAAATTTCTTTAATTCTTTCAATTAATTCTTGTTTACCATCTTCGGTTGGAATATTTGATTTATCTGCCCAATTATAAGTTGCTCCAACTTTATACAAATCATTTTCGAGTGGAAGGATAAATACACTTGTATTAACAATAACATCAAGATTTAACTTTGGTGCTTTGATTATAAATAATTCTCCTTTGGTTCCATCTAGTGGTAAATTATTAAAATATGGGTTTGAATGAATTCCGAATCCTTCTGCAAAAACTACGTTTTTAAATTTTAAGTTATTATAACCAATTAAATCGTCATTTATTTGAAGTTCATTGTACACGAATTCCTCATTTTTATATAAATTTTCATTTATTAAATAAGAATGATACAATTTCAATAATAAAGCAGTATCAACATAACCTGTTTGCAAAACTTCGCCAAAATCGTATGGAGAATCTATACCAGAATATTTGTTTTTTATTAAATTTAACGATAAAAATGGAGCTAATTCTGGCTTATCAGATGCAGAAAACCAATTGTTTTGTTCTTCGATTGAAAAAAATTTTCTAAGAATTGGTATTTTAAAATCGACTTTTACTTTTAGTTTATCTTCAATTGAATTATAAAAAACATTCAATAAATCAATATGAGTTTGCGCATCTTGCAAACCACTAAACCTTTTTAAAATTACAGGATTATATAAACCAGCAGCGATTGTCGATGAAGTTTGAGAATTGTTGTCGTATACCAAAATAGATTTATTGTTTTGCAAACAAGTTTCTGCAAAAGCGATACCAGCCAATCCGCAACCCACAATGAGATAATCTATGTTCATATTTATTTCAGATTTCATGTTTTATGTTTCAGATTTCAAGTTTCCGATTTCCGATTTCTGATTTCTGATTTCTGATTTCTGATTTAATTAAATTTTCACTTCGTGAAAATTTAATTCTTACATAAAAAAACGCTTACTAAAATAGCAAGCGTTTTATTACACATTATTATATTGAAATGATTAGTAATTCCACATGTCCGATTCGAAATCACGAATTTTCTCTTTGACACGAGCTGATTCTAACAATTGATTTTGAGCATTGTCTTTCATATAATCTGCAACAGCTCGATCACCAAAAACATTTTCTTCCTTATAAATCACACCATTAAATCTTCTTGAATTAAGTAGGTGGTCAAAAGAAATTGGCGAAGCAGAATTTTTATCATTAAAAGCTTTAGCTTCGTGCAACACATCTCTAATAGATGGAAAGTAAACCCAAAATAACTCAATAACATCTGGATTATCTGCGCCGATTTCTTTTGCTTCTGGAGCAACTGGACAAATTCCTAATAATCTATATTTTAATTCACCTTGACGCTTGTCAAAATACCAGTAACCTTTAATTTTGTATCCCGAAACATCTTGAGCAGTTAATTCTCTTCTATTAATAAACTGTGGATCTAAATCGATACCTTTAGCTTGACCAGCAGGCACAGCAGGAATAGTTTTGATAATTTTTCCTTTTTTATTTTTGATGATTTTTTCAGGCGAACCTAAAGATGCTGGCGGGAAATATAAATCACGGTTCGCATTGATAATTTCTTTACCTGCATCAGTTGTATCAACATAAGTAAAAGAAGAAGACATATCTTTTAAAGTTTTTTTAGTGTTGAAATAATCGTCTCCGTAAACTTCAGTTATTTTACCATTTTTAATGTTTTTAATCAATACATCAAACAAAGATCTTCTGTCTTTACCAATATTCGCTGTATCTACAGGGAAATATAAAGGAAAATTAATTCTTTCATTAATATCAACAATTTCCCAAGTTGTTTTTCCTAACAAAACGTCTCTGTCGTGAACATATCCATAAGGTAATGGTTTGTCGTTGTCAGACACCAACTGTGCAGCAGTCTTTTTTCCAATTTGATCAGGAGTTTTTGCATTAAGCAAATTAGATTGTGCAATTGAAGTTAAACTTCCAGCAACTAAAACTACTAATGTTAAAAAATTTTTCATTTTATATTAATTTAATCTTGTAAATAATGTAGATAACGATATAAACAATAATTTATTGTATTTCGTAAATAACCGGAGCTGTTTTCTTTAACAATAAAGATGATCCTGCTAATTTAGTTTTAATATCAGAAATTGTAACTTGGTCACCTCTTGTAGTTCTAGCTAAAGCAGATGCACAAGCTGCATTTACTCTATCGCCTGAAACAACAACTGCTGGCTGACCCTGAACTTTAAAAGTAAAACCAGTTACCTGAATATTAACTTCGAAATCAAAATCTGGAAGTTTAGCAGAAATCTGAGAAACTTGTAAACGTGATTTTTGACCTTTAACTGTTCCCATTTCACCACCAATTGCACCTTGTGATGCTGGAATATCTTTTATTCTAAATGTTTTTGCATCCGAAACTGATTTTCCATCAGGAAGTTTTGCATTAACATTAATTTTCAATTCAGTTCCTTGACCTGGACTTAGACTGTATTTTCCAACGCCACCAGCTTTTGACATTCCAGGAGCAGAAGCAGATACATTATTATCAGCAACACCTGCAAAAGAAATTGTTACAGGGTTAACTACACCACGATAAACAACATTCATTTTGTCAGCTGATATTGTTGCAGAATTTGGTCTTGCTACAACAACATACTTACCTTTGAATGGTAATGGAATATTTTTTCCATCCTCCAAGAAAGTAAATTGACCATTTAAATCATGTTCTCCCACACTTCCAGCAGATTGAGAAATAATAGCTTGACCATTAACTATTTTACCTGGACCCGAAAACCCTGATGGTTTTGTATTTTCGTCATATTTTCCTATTACAACTTTACCAGTAACAGTTTCTCCTTCGAAATATACATTTTTATCTAGAGCCACAATTGCTTGAAACGTACTAAATGAAGCAGCAGCTACTGCAGCTTTACCTAAAGCAGCGCTGTAGACATCTGATTCTGCTTTTTTAATATCTGTTTGCCATGAAGAAAGATTAGCTAAAGATGCAACTGATGGGAAACCTTTAAATTTATATTCTAAAAATTTTACACTTAAACCATCTTTATTTTTAACATCTGTAACATCAAATTTTTTGTTCAATTCCGCAAGTATCGTAGCATATTTTTTGTCAGCAAGTGTTGCTTTCATATCTGCTTTATACTTATTAATTTTTGAAACAATTTCTTCTCCTTTTGGAGAATTACCTTCGCCGACAAACCAATTGTCAATACTTTCGCCTTTATCCATAGACTCGTAAGGAAGTTTTCCAGTTTCTGAATCAACTTCAACACCCTCAAGAACTTGAGTTTTTAATGATCCAATATAAGCATAAAATTCTTTAGTTATTGCTTCAACTTTGTGAGCTGAAGTTGCCGCCAATGCAAACTCTCCCTTTGCTTCAGATGCCTTAGTATCAAGTGCAACAAGCATTTGCTCGTTTGAAGCAACAGCAGCTGTATTTGATCCTTCAAATTTTTCATTCATTAATCCAAAAGCAGATAAAACTTCTTTGGACATATTCATTGCTAACATAGCGATAAAAACCAGATACATCAGGTTAATCATCTTCTGTCTAGGGGTTA
>JAYWGV010000056.1:0-33830 GCA_043778105.1 Bacteroidota bacterium | reverse complement strand
TAAAATAGTCTAAAGAAATTTAATTATTTTTTGTCAAGACAAGGATAAAAAATATTGCAGTCCCGATAGCTATCGGGGTTGATACGGAAGATTTTTTTGAAGAAGGATTGGCGAAAAAGAAAAAATTTATTGGGCTAGTTAATTTGTATATTTGGTATGATACTAATTTTCACTTATAAAAGGCGTATATTAATTTTACAAATCCAAGTATTAAACCTTAAAATTTGTGTGATTAAATCTTTTAAATTAATAATTTGTGCAAATTTGTGTAATTTGTGGTAAAAATTTTTGCCCACATAATTCGTGGTAGATCCAATTAAATTATTGTTTTTGATATAAACCTTTGAAAAATTATTTTTTCGAAGGTTTTTTTATTATTGCAAATTGTAATTCTTAAAATCACAAAAAAAACTAAAATTATAATCGAATAATTATTTCTTTGTACATTTGTATATTAAAAATAATTAAATGAAACGTGTTGTAGTTGGACTTTCTGGTGGTGTCGATTCTAGTGTTGCAGCCTATTTGTTGCAACAACAAGGTTATGAAGTCATTGGACTTTTTATGAAAAATTGGCATGATGATACCGTAACAATATCTAATGAATGTCCTTGGCTCGAAGACAGCAATGATGCACTTTTGGTAGCCGAAAAACTCGGAATTCCGTTTCAAACCGTTGATTTAAGCGAGCAATATAAAGAAAAAATAGTCGATTACATGTTCGACGAATACGAAAAAGGAAGAACGCCAAATCCTGATGTATTATGCAATCGCGAAATAAAATTCGATGTTTTCATGAAAATTGCGCTTCAACTTGGAGCTGATTTTGTCGCAACTGGTCATTATTGTCGAAAAAGCGAAATCGAAGTTGATGGACAACCAGTTTATCAATTATTGACTGGCAAAGATGACAACAAAGACCAATCTTATTTTCTTTGTCAGTTATCACAAGAGCAATTGTCTAAATCATTGTTCCCGATTGGTGAATTGACCAAACCCGAAGTTCGAGAAATTGCAGCAAAAATGGATTTAATAACTGCCGATAAAAAAGATTCTCAGGGTTTATGTTTTATAGGCAAAGTTCGATTACCAGAATTTTTGCAACAAAAATTGCAACCTAAAGAAGGAAATATTATCGAAATTAATAATGATGATGAAATTTATAATAAAACAATTCCTTCATTCGATTCAATCGAAGAAAAATTAAAATTCGAATCTAAAAATATAGATTATAATGAATCGATTGGTAAAATAGTTGGCAAACATCAAGGCGCACATTATTTCACTAATGGTCAACGAAAAGGTTTGAATGTTGGTGGAACAAGAGAAGGATTATTTGTACTTCAAACCAATGTAGAAACCAATACAATTTACACAGGTCAAGGCGCAAACCACCAAGGATTATTTAAAAAATCTTTGTTCATTAGCAATAAAGAACTTCATTTTATTCGAAAAGATTTAGTATTAAAACCAAATGAAACTATGCAAGTTATGGCAAGAATTCGATATCGTCAGCCATTGCAAATAGCAATACTACATCAATTCGAAAACGGAATGTTTGTGGAATTTCAAGAACCACAATCAGCAATAACCGAAGGGCAATTTGTAGCGTTTTATATTGATGATGAATTAATTGGTTCGGGAGTTATTTCCTAAACTTTATTCAGACCATTTTATAGAAGATAGATTTTGAGAGGAGAGATTTTTAGACGATAGACCTTGAGATGATAGATTTATAGGCGAAAGATTAAAAAAAATAGAATACATTTTATAAATTTAAATTTAAATAATTATGAAAAATATACTAATTTATTTGTTATTATTAACTAGCATTTCAAACTTTGCGCAAGAAGAAGATGCAATTGTTTACTTTAATTCAAAACCCAATTCGGCTGCATTTTTTGCAAATCCATTGAGTGAGCTTTCTGCGCGTTCATTAACACGCAGGACAAATCAAAACATTGCATTAGATATTACCGATGCTCCAATGTCATCTACGTATATTGCGCAAGTCGACGCGTCAATCGGAATAACAGTTTTAGCAAAATCCAAATGGCTAAATTGTGTCTATATTCGTGGTTTGATATCTAATATTTCCAGTTTAAGCACATTGTCATTTGTGCAAAATATTAAATTTCTGGACAATTCATTAAATTCAAGACCATCTAAAAATCCTGAAGATAAGTTTATCTTTCAAAAAAACGTAGTTAAAACCAGCAATGCAAGACAAAATGCAAATGCTGTTTTTAATTATGGCAATTCTTTTAATCAAATAAATATGCTAAAAGGCGATTATTTGCACCAGCAAAATTTTACAGGAACAGGAAAAATAATTGCAGTTTGCGATTCAGGTTTTCCTGGCGTAAATACTGCCCAACCATTTCAAAGATTAATAAATAATAACCAAATTTTGGGCGGATATGATTTTGTTAATGACGACAATGATTATTTTTCTGGAGATTCTCACGGAACATTAGTTTTGTCATGCATGGGTGGATTTACTGACAATCAGTTAGTTGGAACTGCGCCTGATGCAAAATATTATTTATATCAAACCGAAGACAACGAATCCGAAACGCCATATAACGAAAATCCAGTTGAAGAAGCCAATTGGGTCGAAGCCGCCGAAGAAGCCGATAGAGTAGGAGCCGACATTATTACAACATCGTTGGGATATTTTGGTTTCGAAAACGAAGCTTACAGCCATACTTATGCAGATATGACTGGCGATAAAAATTTCGCATCCAAAGGTTTAAATATTGCTTTTTCTAAAGGAATTATTTGCGTCGTATCGGCAGGAAATGCTGGCGGAAGCTCAGAACCACACTGTGGCGCTCCAGCCGAAGCAAATAAAGCATTGGCAATTGGCTCTGTTCGAAGTGATCGAATTCGCTCAGGTTTTAGTTCAATTGGACCAAGTTTTGACGGTCGAATTAAACCCGATTTAATGGCGCAAGGCTCTAATTCGGTTTTGTCTTATCCTGATGGCACAATTGGTGTCAATAGTGGAACATCTTTTTCTGGACCAATTATGGCTGGAATGATTGCTAGTTTTTGGCAAGCAGTTCCAAATTTGACCAACCAACAAGTTATAGATTTAGTGCGCCAATCCGCCGATAATTTTGCAACACCAAACAATCAATATGGCTACGGAATTCCGAATTTTCAAACAGCTTTGGCAAATGCAAATTTATCATCAAGTAATTTCTCGAACAATTATAACAATTTGTTTACAATTGCGCCAAATCCAGCCAATAACGAAATAGAAATTTTATTTCCATCTAATTTCAGCAACGCAATTTTAAACTTGAATAACATTTTGGGTCAAAACATTTCGACTACCAAAGTCACTAATAATGGTTCTAAAATTTCATTATCAGAATTGAATTCAGGAGTTTATTTTTACAAAATCGAATCCGAAAATTACATTCAAACTGGCAAAATCATCAAGAATTAATTTTTTTTCTTGAAGAACAACTTTTTGTTTTTTTTACAGCACTTGTCCCGCTATTTGCAGTAGTTTTCACGCCGAACAACGGCGTAAAAAGTTACTTGCGGCTATCGGGTCTAATATTGAAGTTTTTGTTTTCTAACAGTTTTTATGTGTTTTTCCATTATAGAAATTTTGATGAATTTTATAAAAATTTACTTCAATATTTTTTTAAATTCGTGTAAATTTGTGAAATTCGTGTCTAAAATTTAAAAAACTGTGTAAATTTGCATAAGTTTTTAATTTATCTATGAACAAAATAACACAACTTTTCAATATAAAATATCCAATAATTCAAGGCGGAATGATCTGGAATTCAGGTTATAAATTGGCTTCGGCAGTTAGTAATTCTGGCGGATTAGGTTTAATTGGTGCGGGTTCAATGTATCCAGAAGTTTTGCGTGAACACATTCAGAAATGCAAATTGGCAACCAACAAACCATTTGGCGTAAACGTTCCAATGTTGTACCCAAACATCGAAGAAATAATGAAAATTATTGTCGATGAAGGTGTTAAAATAGTTTTTACATCGGCTGGAAACCCGAAAACTTGGACAAAATTCTTGAAAGACAATAACATTACAGTTGTTCACGTTGTGAGTAGTTCAAAATTTGCATTAAAAGCACAAGAAGCTGGCGTAGATGCAGTTGTAGCCGAAGGTTTCGAAGCTGGCGGACACAATGGTCGAGAAGAAACCACAACTTTAACTTTGATTCCGATGGTTAAATCGCAAATTTCGATTCCGTTAATTGCCGCTGGTGGCATTGCAACTGGCGCAGGAATTTTAGCCGCAATGGCACTTGGCGCAGATGGTGTTCAATTAGGTTCAAGATTTGCGGCAAGTCAAGAAAGTTCGGCTCACGAAAATTTCAAACAAACTATTCTCGAAACTAACGAAGGTGACACAGTTTTAACTTTGAAAGAATTGGCACCAGTTCGATTGATAAAAAATAAATTTTACAATGATATTCAAGAATTATATTCAAAATGTCCAACCAAAGAAGATTTAGAAAATTTGTTAGGTAAACGCCGTTCTAAACGAGGCATGTTCGAAGGCGATTTAGTCGAAGGTGAACTCGAAATTGGTCAAATAGCCGGTTTAATTCACGAAATTCTTCCAGTCGAAAAAATTATTCAAAACCTTATTCAAGAATTTGAAACTGCAAAACTGGCAGTTTCTAAAATTGAATTTTAAATTATAAAAATGAAATTAAAAAAAACTATTTTAATAATAATTATGCTTGTTGGATTGCAAAGTTTTGGTCAGATGTATCGATTTAAAACCACATCATTATCTGTATCAACTAAACTTAAAAACGGAACTTGGGACAAATGGTCCAACGCCAAAGACGTCAATTTAGTAGTTTCGTTAGATGCTACAAAAAACAGAATAATTGTTTATTCCGAAATTTTACAGCTTTTCGAAATATTAGAATATATCGATGAGGTCGAAACCGACAAAGATAAAACTGTAACTTTTGTTTGTAAAAATAATGATGGCGAAAATTGCACATTATCAATAATTACTAGAAAAAATCAAGGTAATAGATTGCAGTTATACATCAATTATGACGATGTAATTTTGAATTATAATATTGAAAATTTAAAGGAATAAAAATTTAAAATCTATTTTCAACCTCGGCAGCCTTCAACATTAAGTAATGCAAATCGGTATTTTTCATAAACGGTTTTAGCATTTCGCTTCCAGGACCAAACATTGCCAATTCGACATGATCGGCAGAATGATCCATACTAATCCAACCAACCGAAGTGTTTTTGGTTTGCATATCTGCCAATTCTTGGTAAGGCAAATTTTTAAAATTATACAAACCTTCTTCTTTTTTTAAACCGGCGTAATAACCCATTAAAATCTTCGCATCATCTTCAGAAATTGCTTTTCCGTTTCCGAATTCAATAATTTCACGAATTTGCGAAAGCGAAGTATCATTGTGAATTGAGTTTAAAATTCGTTCGTTTGAGTATTTATATTTTTGCAAACTATCAAAATTCTCATCGGCTTTTTTCCCGTAAATGATTCCTGGATTTCCGTTGCCGTGATCGGTTGTAATTATTACAAGTGTTTCTTTATCTTTTTTAGCAAAATCAATCGCTACTTTTATTGCGTCATCAAATGCAACTTGGTCGTATAATAATCCACCAATATCGTTAGAGTGAGCTGCCCAATCTACTTTTCCGCCTTCGATTTGAAGCACAAATCCTTTCGGATTGTTTTTCATTTTATCGATAGCTTTCTGGGTCATTTCTGCCAAAGTTGGAGTCGATTTTTTTAGATCTTCATCATTTTGTCTATCCAATTCGAATGGCAAAGCTTCATCTAATCCAAAAACACCCAAAATTGGTTTCTGATTATTAGTTGCTAACATTTCATCACGGTTTTTAGCAATTTGATATCCTTTTTTTGCAAAATCTGCAAATAAATTTCGATTGTCTTTTCTTTTTGAACCATCAAAATAATCAAAACCTGAACCCATCATTACATCAAAATTGATGTCTAAATATTTTTCTGCAATTTCTTCTTGACCTTTTCTTGACTTGCTATTTACACAAAAACCCGATGGTGTTGCGTGTGTTATTGGCACAGTTGTCACGCAACCAGCCATTTTTCCTGCCTTTTTAAACTTTTGCCAAATTGGTAAATACTCTTCGCCATTTACACCTACGCAAATTGAACCATTATTGACTTTGAAACCTGAACCCCAAGCCGAACTTCCTGCTGCCGAATCAGTTACGATAGAATTAGCCGATGAAGTATCCATCAATGCCCGTGAAACTAAATTGTCTTTATACAACTGAATCCATTGTGAACTGCGACCCATTTTGCGAGAAAGATATAAATCTGCCATATTTAATGTGCCAGAACTCATTCCGTCGCTAACCAAAAAAATAATGTTTTTGGCTTTTTTATTTTTCTTGAAAGTATCAAAATCTAAATCATTTGCCGATACTTGAAACGGATTCAAGATTGTTGTGCCAATTGCAGCTAGTGAACCGTTTCTGAAAAATTTCCTTCTATCCATTTCTAGTATTTTATAAAATGCAAATTTAAGGAAAAGTTTATTAAATTATTGTTAGACATTTATTAATTAATTAAATATTTTCTTTAAAACCAATTTATGTTTTTCGGTATAAAAATAGCCTTCTTTTTCAAGTTTTTGAATTCCTTTGAAGCCTTCATTTAATCTTTTTTCGATTGTTTTGGCTTTTTGTAGCGATTTCTCAAATGCTGGAATGTCTTTCAATAAATATTGAACAGTAAAAAGCCCAATTTGTTGATCAATTTCTAATTTGTAACCCACAGCTTCTTTAAAATATTTCAAAGAATTTTCTAACTGATTGTCTTCCATATAACAATAACCAATATTTGAATAAATTCCAGCATTTTGTTTTTTTTCTGCTAATGAATAATTCTCAACAATTTCTAAATAATCATATAGAGCATTTTTGTAATCTCCTAAAATTTGTCGGCTAATGCCACGTTTATTGAGTAAATCTTTATCTTTAACTTGCGTTGGACTCGATAATAATGCTTGAGTTACATATTTTTCTGTGTTTTTATAATCAGTTTTTTCAAAATATAAAACAGCTATTTGCGCATTGGCTTCATAATCATTAGGTTCAATTTCGATTGCTTTTGTCAAATAGACTTGTGCTTTTTCTAGGTCTTTTTTGAATACGTAAACAACTCCTAAATTCTGAAATGCACTTGTGAAGTCTGGTTTTAATTCTATCGCTTTTTCATATAAACTAATTGCTGGTTCATATTGTTTTGATTTTCGATAAAAATTTCCAAAATTATAATAGATACTTGCATTATTAGGTTCTATTGCAATTGCCTTTTGGAAATAGGTAATTGTTTTTTCATTCATTAATTTATTGCTACTATAAATATTTGCTAAATTGCTATAAGCTCCAGCAATATTTTGCTTAGTATCAATACATTTTTGATAAAAAATTGTCGCTTGTACTATATTGTTTTCACGCTCATTTATAACGCCCATATCTAAAAGAACTTCGCCATCATTTGGGTCCAATTGATATGCTTTTTTTAAATCAAGAACTGCTTCATTATTTCTTTTTAAAGTTGTTAAAACATAATAACGCTTGTGGTATAAAATTGCTTTATCAGGATTAATTTCTATTGCTTGGTTAATTGTTTTTAGCGCTTCTTTATACTGTTGTAGTTCTAATAAAGATTCAACTTTATTAAAATAATAAGTATAATATTGATTAGAATCTATTGCTTTATCGAAATATTTTATGGCATCTTCATATTTTTTTAATGAATGATAACAAGTTGCGATATAAAAAAGCGCATCGTCATAATTGCCTTCTTCTGCATCGCCGTTTTGAATATATTCTTTTAAATAAAGCAATGCACTTTCCCATTTTTTTGTCATAAAATAGGTGTAACCAAGATTATAATTCAAATTAGAATCTGATGGTTCAAGCATTAATGCCTGATGATAAACAGGCAAAGCTTCGTCGTATTTTTTCAAATCAGACAAGCAATTGGCTTTTAATCGATAAAAATCGTTTAACTCTTCAGAGCAATTCGCCAAAGCAATATCGGCTATTTCTATTGCTTTTAGTTGTCGTTCCGAATTGGCATAAATCAATGATAAATTGTAATAAGCAGTTTTATTGGATTTGTCTAGTTTTATAACTTTATCATATTCAACAATTGCTAAATTATCTTTTTTAGCTATCTGATAATCATAACCTTTATTTAAAAAATCGGTAATTAAAAATTCAATTTTATCACTATCAGGTTGTGCATTTGTTATAAAAAAACAAATTATAAAAAATTGTATTAAAAAAGTTTTTATGGATTTTTGTTTCATAAACATTGGTTATCTGGCTTTATTATGCCGTTATTTTTTTTCAAATTTAAACATAATTTAAATTTAATCGATTAATTTTATTATTAATATGAAATAATGTACCAAAAATATTTTTTATTAATAACGATAAAAAAATCCTCATAACAATTTTGTTATGAGGATTGTATTTATAAAGTAATAATTTTACCTTTCATTCAAAGTCCAATTATAATCATAGGTTTGAATTTTTAAAGTGTTCTCTATTTTTTTCTCTAAAAATAAGTTAATGAAATCAATTTCATTAAAATAGGTAGTTACAAAATCTTTCTTGTACCATTCGAAAATTTTTGGTAATTCTACAACTCTAGATGCCTTGTCAACCATAATTACATTTTTAGTATTTAAATATAATTTGGCTCTTTGTTTCATTAAACTTTCTACATTTTCAGGTAAATATGCTGCATTTAAAAGTTGAGCACCACCATTTGAAGCACTACAAAGTACAAAATGAATTCCAGCATCTGTAAAAATTTCTCTTAGAATAGTGTTTTCTATATCGTCCAAAGTTAATTCTTGATTACCAACCATAAAATTTATTTCCTTAAAAAAAGTAGGCACATCTGTAACTGCTTTTAGTGGGTAATTGTCAATAACGTTTTTAATAACCTGAAGATTATAAACATTAATCCAGAAAGCTTTAGAAGCATTTTTATCTTCGAATTGTGTGGGAATTTTTGAAATATTGTCTAAAATATACATTAATTCTCCTGGACTTTTTTTGAGCTTGGCATAATCAACTTTACCATCTGCGCTTACATGATTTTTAAAAAATTCATTAGACTGTTCAAAAAATAACGGAATTGTTTGACTTTGGGACTTAATTGACAATCCAATTAAAACAATAATAATTAGTAATTTTTTCATATTATTTAGGTTTAAAATATTTTGTTTTGACTATTTACGTAAAAACTTAATATGGGGTTTTAATTTTGCGAAATTAAAAATAATTTTCAAAAAGACATCAATTATTATGATATATTTACAATAATAATCTTTTTAAAATGAAACTTTTTAAAATTTATTTTTTTTTATTTTCAACTTCTCTTTTTTGTCAAACAAAAATTAACGGAGTTAGTTTTGTAGCATCTAATCGAGAACTGATAAATTCTTACATTGAACCTATTATCAAAATTAATGCCAATTGGGTTACTCTAATGCCATTTGCATTTTTAAAAACCACTAACGATACATCAATTATTTTTAACGACAGCCGTCAATGGTGGGGCGAACGAATAATAGGTATAACAAAATCGGCAAAACTGTTTCAACAAAAAAAAATAAAAATCATGCTAAAACCACAAATTTGGATTCCAAATGGTTTTACTGGTAATATAAAAATGAACTCTCAATTCGAATGGATTACTCTTGAAAATAATTATGAAAAATTCATTCTTGAATATGCAAATTTAGCCCAAACTTGCAATATTGAAATTTTTTGCATTGGTACCGAATTGAATTCATTTGTAATTGCAAGACCAATTTTCTGGAACAATTTAATAATAAAAGTTAGAAAAATTTATTTTGGTAAAATAACTTATGCCGAAAATTGGGATTCATACAAAAATGTTTCTTTTTTAAATAATCTCGATTATATTGGTATCGATGCTTATTTTCCCATTTCTGATTCTAAAACTCCAACTATAAATGAATTGGTTAACGGTTGGAAACCTATAAAAACTGAGATTAAAGAATTAAGCAAAAAGTTCAATAAGCAAATAATTTTTACCGAATTTGGTTATCAAAGCAAAGATTATACTGCCAAAGAACCTTGGAACCACAATCAGAAATCTAGCATTAATTTAGTTGCCCAACAAAATGCTCTTTCGGTAATTTTGGCCAATTTTTGGAAAGAAAAATGGTTTGCTGGTGGTTTTCTATGGAAATGGTATGACAATCATGAACAAGTTGGTGGATTTTTAGACACCGATTATACTATTCAAAATAAACCTTCGGAAAATATTTTGAGTAAATTTTATGCAAATTGATTTGTAGTTTTATTTTGAGATAATTAAAAACCATTCAATTAACAGTTTTTTTGGCAATATTTAATTCTAACCAAAATTATTGCTGATTTGTAAAACAAAAAAAACATAAGTTTAAACTTATGTTTTCTAAAAGATATATTTTAAAAATTTAGTATTTTTTTGCGTCTGGTCCATCAGCGAAAAATCCAGAGAAAAACCCTTTTTTCTTAACTGGTCCAGTAGATTTTTCAACAAATTCTAATGAATCAATTCCAGTAAAAATTAAACCGTCAATAAATTCGCAATAACTTTTATTTCTTTCTTCAAGAAATCCGGTTAAATAATTTTCGCTAGATTGCAACCCACTTGCAATCTCTATCTGTAGCAATTTTTTATAAAGAGGTTCGATTATTTTGGTAACAAGTTCGTGTTCAACAGCTTTTTGTTGACCAGTATAAGAAAAATTTCCATTAGAATCAGTTATAGATTTAATATCATTTACAACCCAATAATAACGACCAGTTTTCGCCATATTTTTTATAATTGTATGAAATGCTTCGCCCTTTAACAGGTTAGCCCACATTAACTTATAAATAACCTTTGGCATGTCTGGATGTCTTAAAACATTGTGATTTTTATCCATTAATTCAAAGTCATCATAACCGCACACATCTATAAATGCTTCATTTGCATATAGAATATTTCCGTTAGCATCAGTTTTACTCAATAATACTTTTGACCTATCCCATTCTTGCTCTCTATCAGATGGTGTTGGCTTATAAGTTAATCCGAAAACTTTATCAGAATTATCCACTGGCGTAATGTTGTAGTTAGGTTGTGCTTGCATGGCTATTTATTTTTTAATTAAATATTTTAAACAATTGTATTGTACATTTAATTTAATGCAAATATAGAAAATTATATTTGCATTGTGTAATCTTATTTCATATAAATCGACAAAATGCAAATTAAATCGATATTATACTACAAACATTAAACTTTTTTTTAAAAATTTGAATTTTATCGATGAACTAAATGTTTATTATGCCTCTTTTAAGTTTATCATTTTTTATATATTCTTCGCACAAATCTAAATTTGGAATCATTTTTTTCGATAGAGTTATAAAATCTTCGTAGTACAAGTCAATCAAATCTGTTTGATTATTCGACTTTGCATCCCATAAATATTCAACAATTCTATGCAATTTTATAAATTTGGCTTCTACAAATTGAACTTGTTGCAATTCTCCATATTCTTTTTTGCCATTTTGGTAAAACCATTTTCCCATTAATGTGTCTTCGTGGTTAATAACAATTTCTTTTTTAATAAATGTTTCTCCATTCATAAATTTTTCGATATCAATGAACCATTTTTTATAAATTGCTCTAAATGTATCGAAATCCGTTTCGTTTTCCATTATTTATTAATTATTTAGAAGTAAAATTAATATTTTTATTTTAAATAACAATTTTTTAACACTAAACTTACAAAATATTTTTGATGATTAATTTTGCATGTTCTTTTTTAAACTTTTCCTAATGTATACAATTGTTCCATTGTTGGTGTTAAACTTCCACCTTTTAGCTCTAATGTTATTCCAAAAGCTTGAGCGTCATTGGTTGATTTTACTGCAAATAATTTAGTTTCATTTTCGTTAAAATCTTTTAAAATTCCAATACTTGTTGGAGTTAAAGGATTCAATTTCAAGCTCCAAATTTGATATTCCATTCCGTCTGGCGGTTCTGGCAATCCGCTTGCATCTACAAAAACGACTTGGGTTTCTTTATTCCAATAAATTTTAGCTTTGGCTTCTGGCGCAACGGTTTGTCCTGCCAAGTTAATTACAGAATTTTTTTCATCTCGAACAACTGCCAAAATTTGTTCGGTATTTTTATTTTTTAACTCTAATGTATTCAAATCGATTTTTAGTTTCAATTTTTCTTTTTCGATAGATGCAACTTGAGTTTCATTTTTTTGACTAATAATATATTGATAACCAATTCCAACAGCGAAAATTAATGATGCAGCCCAACCCAAGTATGATTTCCAATTATTTGAACTGGTTTCTAAATTAGAATTCATTTGAATTATTCCTTCATTACTTTCGAAAATTTTTGATCTAATTCTTGAATAATTATCGGCTGATAATTTTGGCGACATACTAAAATTTAATGCCATGATTGCTTTTTCAATTGACAAAATTTCTGATTGAATTTCTGGATATTGTTGTGCAATTTTTGCTACTTCTGCGGTTTCTTCTACAGTTAAAGCACCAAAAACATACAGCTCTAAAATTCCCGATTCTATGTATTTTTTTGTTTCCATTATACTGCTAAATAATTACGTAAATCGTTAATACAATTCCGATTATTGGTTTTTATAGTGCCAAGCGGAATTTCTAATTCGTCTGATGCTTCTTGTTGTGTATAACCTTTATAGAATAGCAATTCGATAATCTGAATACATTTTGGTTTCAATTTTGCAATAAAATTCGAAATACCGATAGTATCAATTTTATTTATAAACCGACTATTATCATCGAGAATATTGACAAAATTATCCATTGTTGAGTTTTTTTGACTATTGTTATATCCTTTTGATCGCAATTTATCAATTGTAGCATTTCTGGCGATATTAACAATCCAAGTGTACAATCGACCTTTCGATTCGTTATATGAATCAATATTTTTCCATATTTTCACAAATACTTCTTGCAAAACATCTTCGGCTTCTTCTTTGTCTTTTATTAAATTATAAATCACTCCAAAAACATTTTTAGAATACATTTCATATAATGTAGTAAACGCTTTATCGTCTTTTTTTAATACCAAAGGCAATATTTCTTCTTGTGTCATATTAATTTTCAATTATTTTTTAAAAATAATTAATTTATCAATTAAATGCTATTTTTTGGACATAAATATTAAAAAAGAGGTCGAATGCGTTCATCTTCTTTCTAAAAAAAACTTAACTATCAAAGTATATGGAGAAATTTTATCTTTATAATATTAAAATTTTAATGTATTTTTCATAATTTGGTAATTTTGTAAGTTCAATTAATTAACATATTATCAGGTACGCAAAAATTTAATTTTTGGATTTAATTATTCTATAAATAAAAAAACCGCCATATCTGACGGTTTGAATTTTTATATTAAACTTGATGCACTCTTGTCATGCAAATTTTTTCTGGCGGATGCAAAACCATCGGAAATTGTTCGATTTTCACAGAACTGCTATCCAATCCAAATCCTTTTTCTTCAGATAAACTGAATTTTTTCAAGAAGAAATACGAATTCATTATCAGTTTTTCGTGCCATAATAAATCGCTGTCGTTTGACAGGAATTTTTCTGACAACACAAACTTGAAATCTCCTAAAATGTTGTTTTTATTTAGCGATTCATATCGGCTTGAAATATCGACTTCGCCATTAGAAACCATATCTTTCAAAACTTCTTTGAACATTAAATTGATTTTGGTTGGTTCTCTAAAACCTAAATTGAAATCTACGCGATACAAATCGTCTTTCATTATTTCTGTTACCTTATATTCGGTTTTGTAAGGTTCACTTAGAATATTAACGTGAACAAACCAATAAACATCAGCGCGTTTTGGACGTTTTTGCATTATCGAATACATTACTTTTTCTTCGATTTCGTCAACACGGTTAGCATTGGTCATATAAACCAAATGTGTAGCATATTTTGGTATTGATAAATCCAAACTCAATTCGGCGAGAATTTTTTTGTAATCGGCGATTTTGACAATTTTTGTATAATTTTTACTGATTTTTTTAGCAGAAAACCAAACTGACATTACAATAATTAATCCTACTGCAATTAATGCAGTAACAAATCCGCCATCGGCAAACTTTATGATATTTGCTGCCAAGAAACTCAATTCGATTGCTGCATATAGTGTCATTAACGGCACAATAAAATACCATTTAACTCGCTTCATTATTAAATAAAAATTCAATAAAATGGTCGTCATTATCATACAAAGTATAATTGCTAAACCGTAGGCATGTTCCATTTTACTTGATTCTTTGAAGTATAAAACTATACCAACACAACCAACAAATAATAACCAGTTAATTGACGGAATATACATTTGACCTTTGACTTCGGTTGGATATTCTATTTTGACTTTTGGCCAAAAATTCAATCGCATTGCTTCGTTAATTAATGTAAATGATCCTGAAATTAATGCTTGAGATGCAATAACTGCAGCCAAAGTTGCAATTATTATTCCAAATGGCTGAAATACTTCTGGCATCATTAAATAAAATGGATTCGGATTCGAACTGTTAATTTCGGTCAAAGTTTGACCTTCGTGTTGAATTAAATAGGCTGCTTGTCCAAAATAATTTAGTAATAATGTGATTTTTACAAATATCCAACTGATTCTGATATTTTTTCGTCCGCAATGTCCCATATCAGAATATAGAGCTTCGGCACCAGTTGTACAAAGAAATACAAAACCCAGAATAAAAAACCCTTCAGGATTTATACCTTCTGGCGAAATTAAAATTTTGTAAGCATAATATGGATTTAAAGCTTGCAGAACTTCGGGTTTATTAACAATTTGCATTATTCCTAATATGCCCAGCATAGAAAACCAAACCAACATGACTGGCGAGAAAAATTTTCCAACTAGTTTAGTGCCAAATTGTTGAATTGAAAAAAGTACAAACAAAATTCCAATAACTATGTATTGAATTGTTGACAATTCCATACTTGGATAAAAAATCTTGATTCCTTCGACAGCCGATGAAACCGAAATTGGTGGTGTAATAATTCCATCGGCCAAAAGTGCGCTACCACCAATAATTGCCGGAACTATGAGCCATTTTATTTTAGTTTTTTTGACTAATGCGTACAAGGCAAAAATTCCACCTTCGCCGTGATTGTCTGCGCTTAGTGTTATTAATACATATTTTAATGTAGTTTGAAGTGTTAATGTCCAGAAAACCAATGAAATGCCACCTAAAACCAAATCTTTGTTTATGGCAAAATCTAATCCAATGATGGCTTTCATTACATATAAGGGAGAAGTTCCGATATCGCCATAAATTATTCCTAAACTAACTAATAATCCTGCGATTGTCCATTTTGAATGGAGATTCTGATGCGATCCGCTCATTTTATATTATTTGAAAGCCCAAATTTAATATTTAAAAATAAAATTGCTAATTAAATTTGCATAATTTTTCGAATTAGTAAATAAAAAAAACACTACAAAAAATTGCAATGCTTTTATTTATTTGATTTTAATGAAATTTATCTTCTTCCACCAGAATTTCCTCTGTTGCTTTCGCCTTTAGATTCGGTTGCAGAATTGCTTCTTGAAGTTTCATTTCTTGAGTTATTTCCAGAATTGTTTCTAACTTTCACATCAGAATTTGAATCGTTTCTTGTTGTGTTTCCAGAATTGGTTCTAATTTTTACATCAGAATTAGAATCGTTTCTAGTTGTGTTTCCAGAATTTGTTCTAACTTTCTCATCAGAATTAGAATCGTTTCTTGTTGTATTTCCAGAATTGGTTCTAACTTTCACATCAGAATTAGAATCGTTTCTTGTTGTATTTCCAGAATTGCCTCTAATTTTCACATCAGAATTAGAATCGTTTCTTGTTGTGTTTCCAGAATTGCTTCTAATTTTTACATCAGAACTTGAATCGTTTCTTGTTGTATTTCCAGAATTTTCTCTAGAAACTCCGTTACGAGAAGTATTACTGTAATCTCTACTTGAACTTTCGTTTCTAGTATTTGCGTAAGCGATATTTCTTGTTTTAGGTCTAGATTGTTCTAATTCATAACGGTTGCTATGGCTTGAATTTCTTGAGGCAAATGAGCGATTTGGGTAAATTTTTTCATATCCGTTGCAACGTCTTGAATAATAATTGTTATGTGCAATATGATTTCGACGAACATTTACATAATTGTATTGATAATTGACATTGATACAAAGTCCAACATTATGACGGTATCTAAAAATTGGATAAGGATTCCAAGCTACAAAATGTGTTGGATAATAATTCCAGTTCCAATTTGAATAATATGGTCTGTAACTGGTTACCCAAAAAGTGTTGTAAAAAACGGGTGTTTGTACATAAACTGGTTCATAAATATAGTTATTTCCATACATATAAACATCGCCAACTACTTGAACCTGAATGCGATTGTTGCTGTCTTTTTCTACTTCTACCGTTGCAATGTCTTGATAAACATCACGTTCCAAAACCGATTGGATTATTATTAAATGGGTTCGACCTTCAACCGATTCGATTACTCGCAAATAATCAACTTGATTATCATTGTTCAAATCAAGGTTCGAAATTTGAAGTTTTGGGTCATTTAATCGACGTTCGAAATCTTCAAGATTTTGCGAATCTCCAAAAAGTGATGCTACTGCTCGCAAATCTAAATTATCGCTAATTTCTGAACTTGTTGCATTGACAGTTGTTCTATCTTGAGCAAAAACAATTGTGTTTATTGCAAATAATGTGATGGTTAAAATTTTGATTTTCATAATATTTTATTTTCTAATTAATACATTTAAAGTTATCCAATTAACGTGCCAAGTTTTGAATTTTGATAGCGTTAAAAAGTGTAAATTTGTTTACCTTATATATAGGACAACATTTTACGAAAATGGTTTAATTAAAATCCACATAAAAATGAATAGTAAACTACTGCAAATAGTTTTAATTCTCACATTTGTAACTTGCAAAAGTCAGAATGTCATCAATCCAAAATCTTTTACCAAAATAATTGTTGATACTTTATTGTTAGATAAAATTTCTATTCGTGCGATTGCAATCGATAAAAACAAAATTTATTATGCAGGCAACGAAAACCGTTTTGGAAATATCGATTTGCTTACCAAAGCCAAATTCGAAAGTAAAATTATTAACGATACTTTAAAAATGGAATTCAGAAGCATTGCGCAAACTTCGACCGATGTTTTTATTCTGTCAATTGGAAATCCTGCAATTTTATATAAATTTTCTAAGACTTCGAACAACAAAAAAATAGTATATCAAGAAAATAATCCTAAAGTTTTTTATGATTCAATGCAATTTTATGATGATTTAAACGGAATTGCAATTGGCGATCCAACCGAAAATTGTTTATCAATAATTACTACAAATGATGGTGGCAATTCTTGGCAAAAATTATCTTGCGAAAATGCTCCAAAAATTGTCGATGGCGAAGCAGCATTTGCAGCTAGCAACACCAATATTGTCATTAAAAACAACAAAACTTGGATTGTTTCTGGCGGAAAAAAATCGAGAATTTTCTATTCTGATAATATTGGAAAAACTTTCAAAACAATCGAAACTCCGATAATTCAAGGCGAAGCAATGACGGGAATTTTTACAGCCGATTTCTTTGACGAAAAAAACGGAATAATTGCTGGAGGAAATTACGACAAGCCAAACCAAAATTTCGGAAACAAAGCAATCACTAAAAATGGCGGAAAAACTTGGAAATTAATTGCCGAAAATCAAGGTTTTGGTTATGCTTCTTGCATTAAATATATTCCAAATTCTAATGCGAAAAAGTTGATTTGTGTTGGTTCAACTGGAATTTTTTTCTCGCATGATTCTGCAAAAACTTGGACAAAATTATCAGATAATAAAGACTTATTTACTATTGCGTTAATCGATGAAAATTCTGCAGTCGCAGCTGGTCGAAATTGTATTTTGAAGCTATCTTTTAAATAATTATTAAAATTTAATGATTTATTAACCTAACCTAGTAAACTAATCTTTTAATTTGTGTAAATATCTTTATTGATATTGAAATTTAAACAATTGCAAAAAGTCGTTAAGTTTAAAAATTATTTGGGGAAATAAATGTTGGTTTCTTAACGACTTTGCAATTAACAATCGATTTTTTTTAAAATTAATCCTTGTTGCGGTATTGTTGCAATAATTTTTTACTAAAATTATCTTCGGCTCTTTTTAATTTCAATAATTTTATTGGCGATAAAATTCCTTTTAGGTTTAGGATTAGTTTTTTTCGATTTGTAAACAGTTCTTCGTCGGTGTTTTCTAGTTGGGATAATAAATTAGTGGCTTCTTTATCAGACATTTTATCTAAATCATCATCGCTCAATTTTTTTATAAGCGATTTTGTTTTAGTGCTTCTTATTTCTTGTTGTTTGGTTTCGAATGCATTAAAAATTGGCCAAAACTTGCTAGCTTCTTCAGATGTTAATGACAATTCGTTGGTTAAAAATGCGACTTTCAATGCTTTAATTTGTTGTTTTTTTTCGGAATTTGGTTGTCCATTTATGCTTAAAGCAAACATGAAAAATGCAAATACAATTATTTTAAAATTGGTCGTCATATATTTAATTTATTAAAAATTCTTCAAGATTTTCATTTTCTAAAAGCTCGTTTTCTAGTGTTTTCTCTTCGATTTTTAAATCGATTTTTATATTTTCAATATCGTTTTGGGTCAATAATTCTGCTAAATCATTATCATTTATATTTGAATTATTTGTAATATAGTTCTCTAAAGTCAAACTTTCGATTTGATTATATTTATTAGAATAATTCAATAATACTGGAATGCTTATCGCTAAAACCAAAATCGCAGCAACAGCAAATAACCAATTTTTTTGTTTTTCGAAAATCGAAATTACTTTGACTTCTTTTTCAGGAAGCTTAGTTAAAAGTCGTTCAGAAAAATTTTCAAAATAATTTTCTGGAACTTTAAATCCCGTTTCTATTTTTGGTTCATTATCTAAATTAATAGGTTTCATGTTGATAAGACTATTATTAATTAAAAAAGTTTAATTTGATTTTAAAAAATCTTCTATTTTTTTTGTTGCTATATGATAAGAAGCTTTTAAAGCACCAACCGATGTTCCTAAAACATCAGAAATTTGTTCATATTTCAGTTCTTCAAAATATTTCATTTTAAAAACCAATTGTTGTTTATCGGGTAAAATGGCAATTGCTTTTTGCAATTTTAGTTGAATTTCGTTTCCTTCAAAATAAACATCGGCTTCAAGATTATCAATAATTTTGGTTTGAATTTCTTGACTTGTTGTATTGTGTTTTTTTGCTTTTATGTTCAAAAAAGTAATGGCTTCGTTAGTTGCAATTCGGTAAACCCAAGAAAAAAGTTTGCTTTCACCTTTGAATTTTTCTAAATTCTGATAAACTTTTATGAACGTGTTTTGCAAAACATCATCAGTATCGTCGTGATTTATAACAATATTCCGAATTTGGTTGTACAATGGTTTTTGGAATTGTTGTACTAATTCTTTAAACGCAACATTTTGCGTTTTTGGATTTAATAATTGTTTTATGAACTCCTTTTCGTCTTGCAAAAGTTTTTCTTTTTTAATAAGAATGAATAAAATTGAAAAGGTTTAAAATGAAATTATTATTTTTTTTATTTAATTCTGCGTCAAAATCATAAAATTGAAAAAAAAATTAAAGAAAATTTAATTAAAACCTTTAAAATCAAATAGTTAAGAGAAATAATCAAATGTTATTTACAATAGATTTCGAATAAAAAACTTTGGAAATAAAAAACCTATTTTTTTAAATTTGTATTTAAACTACATCAATATTATATTTAATCGATATTTATAATTTCTGAATTAGAAATAATTATAAATATATTTTGAGAGTTATGCCAAAAAATGCTAATTAATCTTATAAATTAACATTTTATTTTAATTTATTATCTTAATTTATTGAGGAAAATCTTTTTTTATAATAATTTTTTCAGGCACATTATTAATAAGTTGTTTAGAAGTTTTTTGATCGGTTGGAGACAATATTGTTTGGTTGGTAACAGGTTTTACATATTTTTTGACAATTTCTTTATTCTTAACAGGAATGTAAATTTCGGTAATCCAGTTGTTTGCATTTTTATCGTTTGTTACACTTATTTTATAAACTTCTATTATTGGTAATTCTAATTTTTGAAATAAATTATTTTCAGTAATCAATTCCAAAGCTTTAGTTTTGGCTTCGTTTTTATAAATTAAATCGCCTTTTAAAGTTGTTTTCATTGCTTGAAATGGCAACATATTTGCAAATGTATATTCGCTTTCTTGGCTTGTCATTATCGAATCTTTGATTGGCACACCAACCGATATTACTGTTGTTTGTTTTAAATTATTAGCCGAATTGTATTTCACGAACGGTTTTCCAACAATTGTTATTTTATTTTTTGTTAAAAACTGCAAAATAGCTGGAATCATTATTTGAATATTACTTTCGATATTTTCGTTGGCACTATTTATTGTTTTTTGCATATACATTCCCATTGTTGTTTCAATAAATCCGTCAGCAATTACTAAATGTTCATTAACTTTATTTTTTAGATTTTTTTCTATATTTGTTAAGCTTTTTTCATACATTTTACCAATTAAATTTTCCATTCCTCCAAACAAAGTTGTAAATATTTTGGTAACAAAATCCATTTTACCAACATTTTGCCATGTAACTTTGGTTTTGCCATTGTACTCTTTAAATGTCCAATATACATCAGAAGTAGCATCATTAAAAACCATTTTTTGATGAATGCTATCATTAGATTTTATAAATAAAGTTGTCATTTTTCCTTCGCCATCTTGACCTTTCCATGAACAAAAGCTTCCTTTTCCGATGGATTTTTTTGAAAAAATAAATTTCATATTATTATCTTCTTGTTTCCACGAGCTAAATTTTTCCCAGTTTTTAAAATCGTTTACATAATTAAACACTTCGTTTTTTGGAGCGTTTATAACTTTAGTTCTAATAATGTTATAATCGGGTTTTAATGTTGCCACAAATACCGAAGCAGCAACAAAAACCAATAAAAGCAGAAGCAAAATATATTTTAAAATTTTCATAAAATGTTATATTTAAAATATCGATTTAATTTTTAAAATAGATTTTAATTACAAATAAAAGACCTATAAATACAATAAATCCTATCAAAATTTTGTAATTTCCTTTATAAAACTCTTTATGTAACATTTTGTCTTTTCCATAAGAATAAACCATTGCAATAACAAATGCAACTACAAAAAATCCTGCAAAAATCCATTGACCTTGACTAAACATAAATTTATATTTTAGCAAAAGTAACTAATTTCATTCAAAATATTATTAATTTGCATTCCTATTATTATAACCAATTTTAAAATAAAAATGAAAATCAACAGGTTCAATTTTTTAAAAATTAATATTTTATTTTTGTTGAGCATGTCATTACAAGCCCAACAAGATGGATATTGGGATAAAGAACGCATTACCAATAAACAAATTGTAGTTTCTGCAAGAGAAAAAATCATTATTAAATCGGAAGATTTTCCAGTTGGAACTACCGAAATTGTTTACAGAATTACACTTTTGGACGAAAACCAAGAGTTAGCTTCGAGTCTAGTTTCTGTTTTAAAAGCAATTCCTGATCCATCGGGAATTAGTCAAGGTTCGGCTGGTGCTGTGTTAATTTTGTCTAAAGTTTCTGGCGATGATAAGTGTAAATATGCAATTTTCTCTCAGGAAAAATATGCAACCGAATATAAAAAAACTGGAAAATTGGACAAAGCTTGTCTTTATCAAAACAATCCTGTTAATAAAGAAGCTAAATTGCTTTCGCTGGGCAAATCGTCTTGTTTAACTATTAATACCGAAAATATTTACTTTGGTTTCGAAAGTAAAAATTGGATTATGAATCAGAAAATCATTCTCGAAATTGTGCCTTGGGTCGATAATAAATTAAGTCGTGGCTGGAATTCTCAAAACAAAACAATGATTTTAAACCAATGTAAGTTGTCAGAAACTGCAAAAAAACTTCAAAATTCTGATAATTTTTGTGTTTGCCAGCTTGAAAAACTTCAAGAAAAATATAAATTTTTTGAATTTGATAATCTTTTAATTGCAGAAAAAACATCAAATTTAAAGTTAATTGAAACCGAATGTTTAAAAAAAACTGGTGACAATTTACTTATTGATGATACAATTCGAGCCGAAATTGATACACTTATCAAGACAGAAAAGTATCCATTTGCCATCAATAAATTGCAAAATATAATTAAAAAAAACGATGCAATTTCGATAGATTTTAACAATTTAGGAACTTGTTTTTTACTCACAAAACAGTATCAAAAAGCATTAGTAAATTTTAAAAAAGCAGAAGTTTTAGACAATTCTGATTTGCAAATTCAACTCAATTTAGCGCATGCTTTTATGTTTACAAATGACCTAAAATCTGCAAAAAAAATACACGAAAAATTCAAAAATCAGAACCTAAATTCGACTCAAAGTTGGGTTGAAAAAGTAATAATTGACTTCGAATTATTTCAAAAATTAGGTTTGCCAAATGATAATTTTAATAAAATTTCAAGAATAATTGATTAATTTATACTAATAATTTTGTTCCTATTTGATTATAATTTTTTTCAAAAAGTCAAAATTTTTTTATTCAAAATCCTAAATCCTAAATTTTAAATCTTAATTTTAAAGAATGAAAGCTACTTTTTTTAAATACAATCTTGAGTTCAAAACAGCATCTGGAACCTCTCGTGGAATTATGACCGAGAAAGAAACTTGGTTTATTATTATCGAAAAAGACAATAAAAAAGGAATAGGAGAGTGTGGCATTTTGCGCGGTTTGAGTTGTGACGATAGACCAGATTATGAGCAAAAACTAGCTTGGAGTTGCAACAATATTCACTTAGGAAAAGACCAACTTTGGGAAGCACTTTTAGAGTTTCCTTCAATTCAATTTGGTGTCGAAATGGCGTTCTTATCTTTGGAATCAAAAAACCCTTTTTTGCTATTCGAATCTGATTTTACAAATGGTTCAAAATCCATATTTATAAATGGATTGGTTTGGATGGGAAATGAGCAATTTATGAAGCAACAAATAGAAGAAAAAATAGAAGAGGGTTATAGTTGTATAAAACTAAAAATTGGAGCTATTAATTTCGATAAAGAATTGCAATTATTAGGCTTTATTAGAGATAATTTCACACCAGAACAAATAGAAATTCGTGTCGACGCAAACGGTTCATTTAGTTCTAAATTAGCTTTAGATAAATTAAAACAACTAGCTGGATTTAAGTTGCATAGTATTGAACAACCAATTGCTAAAAACCTTACTGACACAATGTCAGAACTATGTAAAATCAGTCCTATTGACATTGCACTAGATGAGGAGCTTATAGGATTGTTTTCTAAAGAAGAAAAAGAAGATTTATTAATAAAAATTATGCCAAAATACATTGTTTTAAAACCTAGTTTTGTTGGTGGTTTTCGAGGCACTTTAGATTGGATATCTTTGGCCGAAAAACACAAAATTGGCTGGTGGATTACATCGGCTTTAGAGAGCAATATTGGTCTAAATGCAATAGCTCAATTTACTTTTTTGCAGCATAATTTAATGCCTCAAGGATTAGGAACAGGATCACTTTACACCAATAATTTTGATTGTCCTTTAGAAGTTTTTCAAGGTCAGCTTTGGTATAGAAATAACCTTAAATGGGATTTTGATTTTGAAAATTTTTCTGACTTGTTTGCGTAAAAATTTGAGTTAATATTTTAAAGAATTATGTTTTTTAAATTTTTATTTTAAATTGAAAAAATGAATTTGAATATTTTGTATATATAGTTTATATTTGAAAAAATATTTTCAAAAATTAATTCCCAAAACATCAAAATGTTTTTTTCAATCATCATTCCAGTTTTTAATCGTCCCGACGAAATTTATGAACTTTTAGAAAGTTTGGTAAAACAAAATTATTCTGAATATTTCGAAATTATTATAGTCGAAGATGGCTCGTCGATTTCGTGTGAAAATGAAGTTGAAAAATTCAAAAATAAATTAAACATTTCGTATTATCTAAAGTACAATTCTGGACCAGGCGATTCTCGAAATTTTGGAATGAATTTTGCCAAAGGCGATTACTTTATTTTGTTCGATTCTGATTGTGTAATTCCACAAGATTATTTGTCAAAAGTTTCGAAATCTTTGCAAACTGAATTTGTTGATTTTTATGGTGGACCAGACAAGGCCGATGACTCATTTTCGAATATTCAAAAAGCCATAAATTTTGCAATGACATCGTTTTTGACAACAGGTGGAATTCGTGGTGGTTCAGAAAAATTAAATACATTCGAACCAAGAAGTTTCAATATGGGACTTTCTAAAAAAGCATTTGAAGAATCGAAAGGTTTTAGAAATATTCATCCTGGCGAAGATCCCGATTTAACAATCAGATTATGGAAAATGGATTTTAAATCTAAATTGATTTCGGAAGCATTCGTTTATCATAAACGCAGAATTGATTTTAAACGATTTTCTGAACAAGTAACTAAATTTGGAAAAGTACGTCCGATTTTGAATTCTTGGCATCCAGAGTTTGCAAAACCAACTTATTTTTTGCCATCATTGTTTGTAATTGGTTTTTTTCTTTCAATTCTTTTAATTATTGCATTGAAAGATTTGTTAATCAAAATGTATTGTTTGTATTTTTTTGTGATTTTTATAGTTTCAAGCATTCAAAATAAAAATATAACAATTGGTTATTTATCAGTCAAAGCAGTTTGGAAACAGTTTTTTGGTTATGGTTTCGGTTTTATTTCATCATTTTATAAAATTAATATACTAAAACAAAAACCAGAAGATGCTTTTCCAGAATTATTTTTCAAAATTTAAAGTTTTAACTATTTTATTAATTTTTTTTAGAATTTTAAGAAATGAAACTTCTTTCGTAATTTTTTTCATTTATATTTGCTTCAATATTATTAGAAATGAATTTACCAAAAATTATTGGACTAACTGGTGGCATAGGTAGTGGCAAAACTACTGTTGCTAAACTGTTTAAAAAATTGGGTGTGTCAATTTATGTTAGTGATGATGAGGCCAAAAAAATAACTAATAAACCTGAAATTTTATTAAAAATAAAATCAGTTTTTGGGGATTTTGTATTTGATAAAGAAGTTTTGAATAGAAAACGGCTTGGTGAAATTGTATTTAAAAATCCAAATAAACTTTCCGAATTAAATGCAATTATTCATCCAGAAGTAAAAAAAGATTTTGAAAAATGGTTAATAATGCATTCTGATGAAAAATTTATTATTAAAGAATCGGCAATTTTAATAGAAACTGGCGAATATAAAAATTGTGAAGCTGTTATTTGTATTACGACATCGTTAGAAAACAGAATAAAAAGATTAAAAAAACGTGATAATTTATCTGAAAAGGAAATTATAATGAGAATAAATAGTCAAATATCTGATGAGGAAAGATTAAATAAATCAATTTACATTATCAAAAATGATATAAAAAATATATCACAATTGCAAGTTGAAGTAATTTTCCGACAATTAATCAGCAAATATTAAGATAACTTGTACGGTTAATGTTAATTTTTGGTTAATAATATTATTTGTTAAATGTTAAAATGTTAATTTTGGTCTATGAATAAGTTTTTTTTTAGATTACTTGTCTTTTTAATGAGTTTGTCATTAATTGGCATTATTTTAGTTCAAGTTTATTGGTTTAACACATCTTTTCAAAATAACGATGAGCAATTCAAGTTTCATGTTCGACAAGTTATAGGCAATGTAGCTGATAAATTGCAAAAACAAGAAGCTGTTGATTTTTATAAAAAATATGATAAGTTAAAAGACAGTATTGGTCAAGCTCCAAAAAAAAGCGATTTATTGCAATTTTATTACATTCAAAAAAATGCAAAAACCAACCAAACAATTGTTTATTCAAGCAGTTTGATTGAAGAAGATTATAACATTTCTTCGACGTTCTTTGATAAAAATAGTGATAAAATAAATATTCCGAATTTTTCATCAAATAGAAAAACTGAGGTTTTTAATGGAAATACTATAGACAAAACTCAACCTTCAGGCAATTCAAAACCTGATGTTAAAATTGAAAAATCTGGCAACTTAGACATTTTAAAAAATGTCCAATTTGAAATTGCATACAAGGATATAGCATCGGCATTGCCTTTGGAACAAAGAATTACAATTTCTGAATTAAAAAAGAAATTAGAAAATGAAATGTCAGAATATGGATTGAAAACTGGAATTGAGTTTGCAATATTTAGTAATGGAAAAATTTCAAAAATAAAATCTGATAAATTTATTTTTGATAAAAACAAAACCTATTCGATTCCAGTTTTCGTAGATAGCGATGGAAACAACAAGTATCAGTTACTAGCAAGTTTTCCTTGCAAAACCAAATATTTATTTTCAGATTTAATGGCAATTTCTATTTTGTCAATTATATTTACATTAATAATAATAATTGCTTATGCAAGCGCAATAAATCAATTAATAAAACAACGATTAATATCAGAAATTAAAACCGATTTCATTAATAATATGACTCATGAGTTTAAAACGCCAATTGCAACCATAAATCTTGCACTTGACGCCATTAAAAACCCAAAAGTTATTGATAATAAAGAAATGGTTTCGAAATATTTGCAAATGATTCGTGATGAAAATAAGCGAATGCACGCCCAAGTAGAAAATGTTTTAAGAATATCTAAACTAGAGAAAAAAGAATTAGATATTGACAAAGAATCGCTTGAAGTTAATGATGTTATAGAAGATGCAATAGAGCATGTGCAATTGATATTGGAAGACAAAAAAGGTGTTATTAAAACCAATTTAATTGCAAAAAGAAACACATGTTTGCTAAACGACACTCATTTTACAAATGTTATTGTCAATATTTTGGATAATGCAATAAAATATTCGGTCGAAAACCCAGTTATTGAAATTTCGACAGAAAATGTTAAAGATGTTATCATTATTAAAATAAAAGATAACGGCATTGGAATGACCAAAATTGCCCAAAAAAGAATTTTCGAAAAGTTTTATAGAGAACATACAGGCGATTTGCATAACGTAAAAGGACATGGATTAGGCTTATCGTATGTTAAAAGAATTGTTGATGATCATAACGGGCAAATATTTGTCGAATCGGAAAAAGGTATCGGAAGTACCTTTATAATAAAAATTCCCCTAATTAATTAAAAAAAACCAATATTAACTCAAACTAAAAAAATGGAAACCACAGAAACCAAAAAAATTCTTCTAGTTGAAGATGATCAAAATTTCGGATCAATCTTGAAAGATTATTTAATTTTAAATGATTTTGATGTAACACTTGCCAAAAATGGTATGGAAGGATTCGAAAAATTTAAAAAAGAAACTTACGATTTATGTATTCTTGACGTAATGATGCCGTATAAAGATGGTTACACATTAGCTAAAGAAATTCGTGAAAAAAACAAAGAAATTCCGATTATTTTCTTGACAGCCAAGTCAATGAAAGAAGATGTTTTAAAAGGATATAAGGTCGGAGCAGACGATTATTTAAACAAACCTTTCGATTCGGAAGTTTTGTTAATGAAAATTCGGGCAATAATTCTTAGAAAATCGACCGAAACTAAAAATGATGTTTTAAAATTCGAATTCGAATTCGGAGGATTTCATTTGAATTCAAAATTACGTTTCTTGACTTACAAAAAAGAAGAACCAGTAAAATTGTCGCCAAAAGAAAACGAGTTGTTAAAAATGCTTGTGCTTCATGAAAATGATTTAATGCCACGAGAATTGGCATTGACAAAAATTTGGAGAGACGACAATTATTTCACCTCTAGAAGTATGGACGTTTATATTGCAAAATTGCGTAAATATTTAAAACTAGATCCAGAAGTTGAAATTTTAAACATTCACGGTGAAGGTTTCAGATTGGTCGTAAAAGGCAAAAAACCTGAATAAATTAAATTTTTAAGAAAAGCTTCAAGAAATTGAGGCTTTTTTTTGGAGCTATTCCAGCTTTCATTCCAAAAAATTTATGTCGAAAAAAAATCGACATAAATTGTTTTTCCCTTTAATCTGGGCTAGGTCTTCTTGGAAAGTTTTATAAATTAGTTAGTATTTTGAATATCCTAAAATCTGGTTCAATTAAAAAAATCTATAACCAATTCAATTGCAAAGCAAAACTCATTTTGTCATCAATTTTAATTGAAAAAAATGTGCTGTCATCAGTTTCAAATTTTTCTAAATCAATAATATCATTTAGAGAAAGTTCTTTAATGAAATTCATGTTAAAACTTTTTAAATCCTGTTTTAATATCGAATCGTCATCAGCAATATCAAGACACCATTCTAAATATTTTATGTTATTAACGTGGTTTACAATGTCTAAATCTGACAATCTAACGGTTTTTTTTAAGACAAAATCTGCAATATCATCAAATATGTCTTGATTTATTTTAGAAAAAGGAATGTTAGTTGCTCTATTTTCAGGGAATTTTTCGAAATGTTCATGTGGCAAACTCAGCGCTTCTGGTCGTCGTGTTTTTGTGTTAAAAACTGCCCAAAAAGTTTCGGATCGAATTATGATTTTGCCATTCAAGAACACGTAAAACCCACGAACAGAACGAGAATTTTCGAGCGTGCAAATCCAAGTTTTTACACAAATTATATCTTTCCATTTTGGTAATGTATCAATTTCAACCCGCATTCGGCTTAAAACCCAAGCTTGATTGTCTTTTTGCATATCAATAAAATTAATGCCACCCATTTCTGAATGTGCCGATGCAGTGAGTTGCAAAATATTGCACAATTCGGTATATTTCAAAAATCCGTTTGGCATGCATTGCATAAAATTAATTTCGAAATCTTTATTTAAAACCGATTTAAAATCTTTAGAAATTGGCATTTTTATTTTTTTTTATGTAAAAGTAAAAACTTAAAATTAAAAATTGAATAAATTTGAAATTCATTAATTTAAAACACATAATTTTACAACAAAATTTTCGTTACTAATGCTATATATTTGACTATTAAAAAATGAACAAGATAATCTACATTTTATTATTAAACACAATTTTTTCATTAGCCCAAACCGATTTCAATAAATTGGATGAAAAAGGACTTAAACATGGAATTTGGAAAGGTTTTCATGAAGAATCTAAAAGACTGCGATTTGAAGGAACTTTCGATCACGGCAGAGAAATTGGACTATTCAATTATTATGATGATACCAAAGAAGCAGCATTAATTGGTGTTAGAACTTTTAATGATAAAGAAAATTCTGTTTACACAATTTTTTATGACCAAAAGAAAAATATTGTAAGCGAAGGAAAATCTATAAATAAACTTAAAGAAGGAAATTGGAAATATTATCACGAAACATCTAAAGATTTGATGACTTTAGAGATTTATAAATTAGGAAATCTCGATGGCATTCGAACAGTTTATTACAAAAACGGCAAAATTGCCGAAGAAATCAATTATAAAAATGGCATTAAGAACGGAATTTATAATAAGTTTACCGAAAAAGGAATTCTTTTAGAAACCGTTGCCTATAAAAATGATGCGTTTGATGGTTTAGCAGTATTTCGTGATCCAGATAATAACATTGTTTCGCAAGGAAATTTCAAGAATGGCAAAAAAGTAGGAATATGGAAATTCTTTAAAGCTGGAAAACTCGATTCGCAAACCAATTTTAATTTTCAAGGCAAGAAATTTGCTAAGAAAAAAAAGTAATTTTTAAATTCAATTAAATTATGTTTTTATTAATAAAATGCAAAAATTTATTTGGCAATTTATTAATGAAATATCAATTACTTTTGTAAAAAATTTAATATTGCAAACCGACATTTTTTTAATAACGCCACCATTCACGCAACTCAACACGCCTTATCCGGCAACGGCTTATTTAAAAGGTTTTTTGAACACTAGAAACATTCCATCATCTCATGCAGATATTGGCATAGAAGTTATTTTGGAATTATTTTCGAAAAAAGGTTTGAACGAAATGTTCGAAGTTGGAAGTTTGAAGTTTGAAAATAGTTTAAAATTATTTTCCGAAAATTCTAATCGTATTCTAGCTTTAAAAAACGAATACTTAAAAACAATCGACTCGGTTATTGCATTTTTGCAAGGAAAAAATCCAACTTTGGCAATACAAATTTGTCAAGATAATTTTTTGCCCGAAGCTTCTCGATTTGCACAACTCGAAGACAATGATTGGGCTTTTGGAAGCATGGGTTCGCAGGACAAAGCCAAACATTTAGCCACTTTATATCTCGAAGATATATCAGATTTTATTGTAGAATGCATCGACGAAAATTTTGGTTTTTCTAGATATGCCGAACGTTTGGGTCGAAGTGCCAATAGTTTCGATGAATTGTATGATTCACTAAATCAAAAATTATCATATATTGATGAAATTACATTAAAAATTCTAAAAACCAAGATTGATGTAATAAAACCCAAATTATTTTTAATTTCGGTACCATTTCCAGGCAATTTATATTCGGCTTTTCGATGTGCGCAATTTATTAAAAACAATTATCCTGAAATAAAAATATCAATGGGCGGCGGTTTTCCAAATACCGAATTGCGATCGTTAACCGATGCACGAGTTTTTGAGTTTTTTGATTTTATCACACTTGACGATGGCGAATTGCCTGTTGAAATCTTGTACGATTTTGTCGCATTGAGCGCAGTCGAGATGCAATTTAAAAGAACATTTGTATTAGAAAAAGGCAAAGTTGTCTATAAAAACAATTCAACGCTTCAAGATTACAAACAATCACAAGTTGGCACGCCAGATTATTCTGATTTGTTGCTTGACAAATACATTTCGGTCATAGAAGTTGTAAACCCGATGCACAAAATGTGGTCTGACGGTCGATGGAACAAACTCACAATGGCGCACGGTTGCTATTGGGGAAAATGTACTTTTTGCGATATTTCGTTGGATTATATTAGTTTATATGAACCAATTTCTGCCAAAATCATTGTCGATAGAATAGAAGAATTATCCGAAAAAACGGGTCAAAACGGATTCCATTTTGTCGATGAAGCTGCGCCACCAGCGTTAATGCGAGAAGTTGCACTCGAAATTTTGCGACGAAATATTGTTGTGTCTTGGTGGACCAACATCAGGTTCGAAAAAAGTTTTACTTGCGATTTATGTATTTTATTAAAAGCATCGGGTTGCATTGCAGTTTCTGGCGGTTTAGAAGTTGCGTCTGATAGATTATTAAAATTAATTGACAAAGGCGTAACAGTAGCGCAAGTGGCGCAAGTAACCAGAAATTTTACCGAAGCTGGCGTTATGGTTCATGCTTATTTAATGTACGGTTATCCAACACAAACCATTCAAGAAACTGTCGATAGCTTAGAAATGGTGCGTCAATTATTCGAAATAGGAATTTTGCAATCTGGTTTTTGGCACCAATTTGCAATGACGGCACACAGTCCAGTAGGAATGAATCCTGAAGAATTTGGAGTAATTCCAATTGGATTATCAGAGAAAACAATCCCTTTGGGAGGATTGGGTGGACTGTTTGCTAACAATGATATTAATTTTAAAGATAAATCTGGCATTGATCATGACAAATTTTCATTTGGATTAAAAAAATCGTTGTATAATTTCATGCACGGAATTTGTTTCGAATATGATTTGCAAGAATGGTTTGATTTCAAAATTCCGAAAACCAAAATTGATGAGAATTTTATAAATGATGCTTTGAATATTGAAGATAATTTTAACATTAAACCAACTGCCAAAATCATTTGGATAGGAGGAAAGCCAAATCTTGAATATCTTATCAAAACCAAAAAAGGCAAATCTTGGGAAATGCTAACTTTAACTTTTCACGATAAAAAAGAAAGTTTCACAATTCAAACCAATAAACTCGAAGGCGAATGGCTTGTAGAAATTTTATCAAAATTGTCACTTCGAATTCCAAACCAATTTTCTAAAAACTATACGTTTAACCAATTAAAAACCGATTTTGAAACTAATTTCGAAGATTTTGAGTTGTTTTGGTTTTCTAAACCAATTAACACTTTACGAAATTTTGGATTGTTGGTGCTTTAATTTATTTTATAATTAGAATTTGATTATACAATTTATTAATTTTTATAATATATTTGTGATATTATAATTAAATAATGAAAAAATACATTTCAATAATTATCTTTTTCTTGACATTTGTAATTAATGCTCAAGAAAAATCTATTTTCGATATTGCCAGAAGTGGCAGTCTTGACGAAATGAAATTAGCCTATAAAACCAAACCAGAAAGCATTAATCAAACTAATGAAAATGGTTCAAGCACTTTAATTTTGGCAAGTTATCGAGGCAATATTGAAGTTGCTAAATTCTTGATAGCCAACGTTAAAGATTTGAATTACAATTCTGGAATGGGCACTGCATTAATGGGTGCAGTTTATAAAAATCAACTTGAACTGGTTAAATTGCTGTTAGAAAACAAAGCCAATCCTAATTTGGTTGATGCCAATGGCGCAACGGCTTTAATTTTGGCAGCACAAACGGGCAATGTTGAAATGATAAAATTGCTTTTACAATTCAAAGCTGATAAAACAGTAAAAACCAAAGATGGTAAAACAGCATTCGAAATTGCTGCATTTGCTGGAAACGAAAATATTATTAATGCTTTAAAATAATTATCAATCAACTAAAACTAAATTATCATGAAAAAAATTACTGTTTTTGCTTTATTAATGGTTTCTGGATTTGTGTATTCTCAATTTTCAACAGGAACTGTAACTTTAACTGGTTTAAATGGTACTGCTGGAACAGTAAAAATTGATACTGATGCAACAATTGTAACTATGACTTTGACAGGTGTCAGTACAGTGTGGTTAGGAATTGGATTTGGTGGTTCTGGTTCTATGGGTGGAGTTACAGATTTTTTTATATGGAATTCAACGGCAAATAGAGATTATACTTCTACTGGTGGATTTTTTGCTCCATCTGCGGAAGCAGTAGCATCTCAAAGTTGGACTATAGTTTCTGACAACGTAGTAGGTACAAATAGAACTGTTGTAGCAACTAGACCTTTGGTTTCAGCTGGAGATTTTACATTTTTAAATAGTAATTCTAGCATTCAAATCATTTTTGCACAAGGAACCGCTACTAATTTGGCTTATCACGGTGGGAATCCTCATAATGGTTTGCTTTTAACACGTTCTTCACTTGCTAACGAAGATTTTTCACTAAACGCAACTGCGGTTTATCCAAATCCAGCAAATGGGGAATTTAAAGTTCAAACCAAAACCAATCTTGACCAAATAAATATTTATTCTCAAACTGGTCAATTTGTAAAAACTATAGATGTAACAGATAAATCCAATAAAGTTGAGGTTATTGTTAAAGGTTTATCAACTGGAATTTATTTAATCGAATTAAAAAATGCTACTGATAAATCTTGGAAAAAAGTTATAGTTGAGTAGTTTTCAGTCACAGTTTTAGTCTCAGGCGAAATTTAAAAAAAAATATTATTCAAAAAAAAATCATTTGCTTGCAAATGATTTTTTTTATGCCCATAATATAAATCTGAAATCTGAAATCTGAAATCTGAAATCTGAAATCTGAAATCTGAAATCTGAAATCTGAAATCTGAAATCTGAAATCTGAAATCTGAAA
>JAYWGV010000055.1:0-33901 GCA_043778105.1 Bacteroidota bacterium | reverse complement strand
CGACGGTATCAATGGATTTGAATTATGGAAAAGTGATGGTACACTTTCTGGGACCAAAATGGTCAAAGACATTTATTCGAGTAGCCCAGCAAATAATGATTTTAGTTCCGATCCAACCCAACTAACCAATGTTAACGAAACTTTATTTTTTGGAGCTGTTGAACCAGTTCATGGCTATGAATTATGGAAAAGCGATGGTTCAGTTACAGGAACTGTTATGGTGAAAAATATTAATTCAAATAACAGTGTTTTAAGTGGCAACTCTGGACTACGATTTTTAACCAATGTAAATGGCACACTATTTTTTGCTGCAGACAATGGAATTAATGGTTTCGAGTTATGGAAAAGCGATGGTTCAGAAGCTGGAACTGTAATGGTCAAAGAAATTTTTCCGGGAAATAGTATGCAATTTGGTTACAGTTCATTTATAAATAATATAACCAATGTAAACGGAATAATTTTCTTTAGCGCATGTGGTAGTTTAAATAATAGTGAATTATGGAAAAGTGATGGAACTGCTGCAGGAACTGTAAAAGTCAAAGAAATAAATGCCACAACAGGTTCATCTCCAAGCAATTTAACCAACATAAACGGTATTTTATATTTTTCTGCGAACGATGGAATAAACGGAATAGAACCATGGAAAAGCGATGGAACCGAAAGTGGCACCATGATGGTTAAAAATCTTAATCCGGGCGCAATGAATTCAGACCCTACATCATTTGTTAATATAAACGGAACAGCATATTTCACTGCTAATGATGGAAATGGCCCCGAACTTTTTAAAACAGATGGAACCGCGATCGGAACTACAGATTTTAATTTATCTACACCAACTTCGGGTGGAATTGCAAATTTAATCAACCTAAACGGTATTTTAATTTTCGCTCACGTCACACAATTATACGGTAGAGAATTATGGGGTTTGGACACAAATTCACTTTCAAATTCAGATAACAAAATTAACGACAATAAATTCTCAATTTTTCCAAATCCTGCAAATAATATGTTAACAATTTATAACCTTGAAAATAAATCAATTGACAAAATCGAAATTTTAGATTTAACAGGCAAAAAAGTTTTAGAACAAAAAAATAATTCTAATACCATAAACGTCGAAAATTTACAAAACGGAATGTATTTATTGCAAATAATTTCAGATGGAAAAAATTCGGTATCAAAATTTATTAAAAATTAAATCCATTCAACAGATTTATAAAAAAAAATTAAATCAAGAAATACACAATCCGCAAAAACACACAACAAATGAAAAATCTAAAATTAATTGTACTATTCCTAACAACAATTTTCATAGCAAGTTGCTCCAAAGACGAAACAACAATAGTGGAACCACCACCAACTTCCAAACTTGCCATATCAAGCATAGCCCCAACATCGGGTTTAAAAAACACTACGGTAATAATAACTGGTGTCGATTTTAGTACTACTATGTCGAATAATGTTGTGACGCTAAACGGGAAAACTTGTGTAGTAAATACAGCTAGTGCCACTTCATTAAATATAACCATACCGCGTGGTGCAGGCAGTGGAGTAATCAATGTTTCAGTAGCAGGTGCAACAGTAACAACACCAAATTTTGAGTATATAATCACGCCATCTGTAGTAAGCACAGTTGCGGGAAGTACACAAGGTTTTGCAGATGGAACAGGCACTGAAGCAAAATTCAATAATCCTTATGGCATTGCTTTGGACGCTTTAGGCAATATGTATGTTGCAGATCAAATTAACCATAAAATAAGAAAAATAACCCCCGCAGGCGTAGTTACCACTTTGGCAGGAAGTACACCAGGTTTTGCTGATGGAACGGGAAATGCAGCACAATTTAATTTTCCATCTGGAATTGCTATTGATGCCACTGGAAATTTATATGTTGCTGATAGAGCTAACGATAAAATAAGGAAAATAAGTCCCACGAGTGCTGTTTCTACATTAGCAGGTAGCACATATGGTTTTGCTGATGGAGCAGGAAGTGTTGCCAAATTTAGTTATCCGAATAGTATTGCTCTAGATCCATCAGGGAATGTTTATGTAGCAGATATAAATAATCATATGATTAGAAAAATAAGTACAGCAGGCAATGTTACAACTTTAGCAGGGAGTACTGCTGGTTATTCTGATGGATTAGGAACAGTCGCTCGATTTAGTTCTCCATACGGAATAGTAATAGATAATTCTGGAAATATATATGTTGCAGATATTGGCAATCAAAAAATTAGAAAAATGACTGTTACAGGTCAAGTTTCGACAATAGCAGGAACCACATTTGGCTTTGCTGATGGAATTGCTACAACTGCCCAGTTTTCCTCTCCAATCGGCATGACCATTGATGCATTAGGCAATTTATATGTTGCAGATTCTGAAAACGATAAAATTAGAAAAATTAGCCCTGCTGGTGTAGTAACTACAATAGCGGGAATCACAAGAGGTTTTTCAGATGGCTCTATCACGGTGGCACAATTTAGTTTACCATCTGGAGTAGCCGTAGATGCTTTAGGAAATGTATTTGTAGCAGATAGATTTAACCACAAAATCAGAAAAATAACCCAAGATTAAAAATCAATTGCAAAAATTAATATCAATGTAAAATTTCAATTTTAAAAAATAAATAACAACTCTAATAAAATTTAAAACCATGAAAAATTTAAAAACAAATATTTTATTAATCATTGCAACAATTACATTTAGTTGCTCTAAAAATGATCCGCCAACGTCCAAAGTTATTGTGGTGGTAACAGAAACACCAACAGAAATTACAGCAACACAAGCAAAACTAGGTGGCAATGTAGTTTCCGATGGTGGCAGCCCAGTAACCAAAAGAGGAGTTTGTGTCAGCGAAACCGTTAATCCAACCATTGATGATCAAGATGATGCTGTCGCAGTAATTGGCGAAGGCAAAGGCGCTTTTTCAGATACATTTGGTGATCTTCCACCAAATACAACTGGTCATGTTAGAGCATTTGCTACTAATGCTAATGGCACTGTTTACGGAGAAGATAAAAAATTTGCTACATTAGCTGAATAACTTAAAAAAATTAACTTAAATAAACAATTAATTATGAAAAATCTAAAAATTATTTTAGTACTAATTGCAACTGTACTCACAAGTTGCACAAAAGAAGATGCGACTACAACTAATGTTTTGGTTGTAACCACAGACACTCCAACAGAAATTACAGCAACACAAGCAAAACTAGGTGGCAATGTGGTTTCCGATGGTGGAAGCCCCGTTACCAAAAGAGGAATTTGTGTTGCATTAACACCTAATCCAACTATCGACGACCCAAAAAATGTAGCTGAAATGGGAGCTGGCATTGGCGCTTATTCTGATACTTTTATTGAATTACCATCCAATACAACAGGTCATGTTCGAGCATTTGCTACTAATGCTAATGGCACTGTTTATGGCGAAGACAAGCAGTTTACAACACTTGGTGGTTGCACAATAGTGAATGTTACTACTGGAATAACTACGCCAACCACTTGGACAACGGGAAATGTATATGTTATAAATAGTTCTGTAACAGTAACTTCTACTTTAAGCATACAACCAGGCGTGGTTATTAAATTAGGACTTGCAGGAAATATTAGAGTTAATAACAGTGGTAAAATTTTGGCAGAAGGAACGGCAACCAACAGAGTAATATTTACCTCACTTGCAGACGATTCTGTTTGTGGCGATACCAATGGCGATGGCACTACAACAACGCCCCAAAAAGGCGATTGGTTGAATCTATATTTAAATGGAGGTACAGGACATATTTTCAAATATTGCGACTTTAAATATGCTGGTGCAAATGACAGCGGTTATCGTTGTGCTGTGTTAATTTCGGTAGCAGGTTCTTCGTTTACTTTTGATAATTGTGTTTTTGCTCATACAGCAAATGGCACAAATTTTAGTGCTCAATTTGCATTTTTTGGTGGTTCTTATATGAGTGACCCAGCAGTATCAGTATTTACCAACAATGTGTTTTATGACAACAATACTCCAATTTATTTAAATTGTACATATTCAATAAATTCTAATAATTCTTATTCTAATCCAGCAAATCCAGCTCAAAAAAATACTAAGAACTGCATTTGGATGTATGTTGATAGCAGCAACAGCACAGCCATAAATTATAGTGAAACCGAAGTGCCTTATGTCATGGATGGTGGACTTCAAAAGAGTGCAGGTTTTGTTACTATTGCTGCAGGTGTAACTGTGAAATTTCCACAAGGCAATATCTACGGACTAAATGTAATCAATTTGACACTCAATCCAACAGCTTTTTTAACTTCTATTAAAGATGATGTTCATGGAGGCGACACTAATGGCGACGGCAACGCAACAGCACCGGCAGCCAACGATTGGAATGGCTATTGGAACCGGAATACAAATGCTTATGTACAAGGTCCTAATATTTTGTATGCTGCAAATTAATTATAATAGATTTAACGCCTTAAAAATCTAAGTATTAATTTATCAAAAAAATTAATAAATTCAAGTTAAATATGTTTTTCCTTATTTGATAAAAAAAATAAACACTAAATTTGAAAAATTAAATTGATTTTCAAAAATGGAAGAATACAAAGACGAAATAAACCTTGGCGATAATGTTGTCAAGAAACTAAAAGGCATTTACGATCCCGAAATTCCAGTTGATATTTACGAACTTGGATTAATTTATGACGTAATGATCAACGAAGACAACGATGTAAAGATTTTAATGACATTAACTTCGCCTAATTGTCCAGTTGCCGAAAGTTTGCCTCGTGAAGTCGAAGACAAGGTCAAAACTATCGATGAAGTAAAATCGTGCGAAGTCGAAATAACATTCGATCCACCTTGGAGCAAAGATTTAATGAGCGAAGAAGCAAAATTAGAGCTTGGCATGCTTTAAGAAAAGTGTTCAGTATTCAGTGTTCGGTTTAATAATTTAACCGAACACTGATAACTGATTACTGAAAACTATAAAAATGGAAATAATTAATAAAGTTGCCAATAGCAAACTCGAAATTTTTGATCTCGAGGATTATTATGTTGCTGGAAATCGAATTCAAATTGACATTTCTATTTGGTTAAAAGAAGGTTTTTTATTGATAGAAAAAGATTTTCGAGAACATTTAAAAATTTTCGATTTCTCGATTTATCAAGATTCATTCGTAGCAATTCATTGTTCAACTGATGCTATTGTTCCTGCTTGGGCAAATATTTTAGTTGCAACTTATGTTTCTCAATTTGCCAAAAAAGTAGTTTCAGGTAATTTGGATGATCTAGAAACTGCGCTTTATCAAGAAATTTTGCCAACTTTAGATTATTCTTTATATAATGATAAATCAGTAATATTAAAAGGTTGTTCTAAAAAACCAGTTCCAGAAAGTGCCTATATTATGGCAGTTCAATATTTGCAACAGCATTCTAAAAGCATTATGTACGGCGAAGCTTGTTCGGCTGTACCATTATTTAAAAGAAACTAATTACCCGAAATTAAAAAATTTTAAACAAAATTTCGCATTTAAACGTTTATTACTCACTTTTCATCGGTTTTTATTCACGAAATTTTTTCAAATTTTGTTAATTTTAATTTTTTATTAACTTTGCAAAAAAAATTAAATCTACTACAAAATGAAAAAATCAGTTTTTATTATTGCATTTTTATTTACTGCAATTCTATTAAATGCACAAGTAACCGAAAAAGAATTACTTGAAAAATCTACCAAAGCTGCCGAAAAAGCTTTAGACACAACCGCTTTGGGATGGAAACGTGGTGGAAATTTAATATTTCTATTCAATCAATCGGCTTTCAATAAAGAATGGCTTGGTGGAGGAACATCAAGCATTGGTGGAAATTTAAATTTGAATTATGATTTCAATTACAATTCAAGAACATCAGTTTGGGATAATAAGTTAATTGTAGCTTATGGTTTAACTAAACTTGGCGAAGGACCAACTTTAAAGTCAGACGATAGGTTAGAATTCACATCATTATATGGTAAAAAAGCAGGAACAGGATATTGGTATTATTCAGGTTTTTTTAATTTAAGAACACAATTAGATTCTGGTTTTGATGCTAAATCCGACGTTAAAATTTCTCACTTTTTCTCACCAGCTTATATTCAATTTGGTCCAGGTATGTTATGGAAAAGAAGCGATAACCTAAAAGTGAATATTGCACCAGCAACTTCAAGATTGATTTTTGTGAACCAACAATTCACTAAAAATGGTACTGCATTTGGAGTAGAAAAAGGCAAAACATCACGTTTCGAATTTGGTGCTGCGCTTAACGCATATTACAAATTAAAAATAATGGAAAACATAACTATGGAAAATATTTTAAATCTTTATTCAAATTATCTAGACAAACCAACCAATGTCGATGTTGATTATCAAATGAATTTAGTAATGAAAATTAACAAATACATGTCGGCAAACCTTGCATTACAAGCAATTTATGATGACAATGCAATTACTAAAGTTCAAGTTCGTGAAGTTTTTGGATTTGGAGTTAATTACGGATTCTAATTTACATAACAAATTTTGCAAAACCTCGATATTATTTATATTATCGAGGTTTTTTTTATTGAATATAAACCGTTTTTGTAAAAAAGTCTTAAAATAAACTGTATTTTTGAAATTTAAAACAATAAAATGATTTCCTAAAGTCTTTCGTCTAAAAATCTACAATCTAATAGTCTAAAGTCTAAAGTCTAAAAATCTAATATCAAAATGAACTGGGAACAATTATTATCATTAAAACGACAAGGCGATTCTGGTAAAAGATTGCGAAAAGAGCAAGACGAAACCCGTTTAGGATTCGAAGTCGATTATGATCGCATTATTTTTTCGGCAGCTTTTAGAAGTTTGCAAGACAAAACACAAGTTATTCCACTTTCGAAAACCGATTTTGTACATACGCGCTTGACGCACAGCCTAGAAGTTTCGGTTGTTGGTCGCTCATTAGGTCGATTGGTTGGCAAAAAAATAATCGAAAAATATCCGCATTTGCAAAGCATTCACGGTTATCAATTTAACGATTTTGGAGCAATTGTTGCTGCAGCTTGTTTAGCGCATGATATTGGCAATCCGCCATTTGGACATTCTGGCGAAAAAGCAATTGGCGAATATTTTTCTATCGGTAAAGGACAACAATTCAAAGAACAATTAAACCCAAAACAGTGGCAAGATTTAATAGATTTCGAAGGCAATGCCAACGGGTTTTCGGTTCTTACAGCCAATCGACCAGGAGTTTTAGGCGCACTTAGGCTCACTTATGCAGTTTTAGGCGCATATATGAAATATCCAAAAGAAAGCTTGCCCAAAAAACCAACCAATAATATCGCCGATAAAAAATATGGTTTCTTTCAAATTGATAAAAATTTCTTTCAAGAAGTCGCGGCCGAATTAGGATTAATTGCCAATAAAACGAATGATGATATTGGTTTCGAACGTCATCCATTGGCTTATTTGGTCGAAGCTGCCGATGATATTTGCTATACAATAATCGACTTCGAAGATGGCATGAACTTGGGTTTAGTTTCAGAGGATTTTGCATTAGAATATCTTATAAAATTGGTCAAAGACGCAATAGATACCAAAAAATACAACACATTAAAAACCAAAGAAGATAGAATTAGCTACTTGCGAGCATTGGCAATTGGCAGTCTGATTAACGATGCTGTGAAAATTTTTATTGAAAACGAAGAATTAATTTTAGCTGGAAAATTTCCCTTTTCGTTAATGGATAAAAGCAAATACAAAGCTCAAATGGACGATATTATCAAATTAAGTGTCGAAAAAATTTATCAAAGTCGAGAAGTTATCGAAAAAGAAATTTCGGGTTATCAAATAATTAACACATTATTAGACAAATTCATAACAGCATTTAACAACAAACACAACAATTGCGCTACCAATTATGATAATTTATTAATAAAAATTCTACCAGAAAAATACAATCTCGAAAAAGAAAATCTATACGAAAGGTTATTGCACATTTGTCATTTTATATCAATGCTAACCGATGGAAATGCTTTGATTTATTATCAAAATGTTCAAGGGAAGGTGTCATAATTGTTAAAATATTAGTAATTTATTGTTTTAACAATTAAATAATGTAGATTTGTTTTCAAGAATATTTTTAAACTTTGAAATAAGCATGATAAAAGTTGAATTAAAAAATACTTGACATGCTAATTACATAAAACCATTAAAAAAAATTTTATTTATGAAAAAAATTACATTATTAACCGCAATTTTAGTTTCTTTTGCTGGATTTTCTCAAGCAAATAAGCAAAAAATTCAAGCTTATCTGGAACAAAATCGAGCTAAGTTGCAATTATCCTCCCAAGATATTGCTGACTGGGTTATTGAAAGTGAAGTGCAAGGAAGTGGAACAGGAATTACTAGTACTTACATCGTTCAACGACACCAAGGAATCGAAATTTTTAATGCTCAAAACAATGTTTGGATTAAAACTGGGGAAGTACTTAACATGCCAGACAATAATTTTAAAAGCAATATTGCAAGTAAAATAAATGTTACAAGTCCATCATTAACAGTTTTGCAAGCAATTTCTGCTGTATATTCTAAAATTGGAAATACTAAAACAGTAAATTTTTCAATTTCAGAAACACTTAATAATAAATCTTTTAAACTATCTGATGGTCTATCTGATGAGGTTATTTCGGCTAAGTTGGTTTATCAATATACAACTGATAATAAATTAAAATTATCGTGGGCATTCCAATTTTACGCTCCAACCAATGGCGATTTATTAGATTTAAGAATTGATGCAGTTTCAGGAAAAATTCTTGAGCAAAACAACTTAACAATTAGCTGTAATTTTGGCAATCATGACCATTTACATTCTAAAAAAGAAATTGCATTTAGTTTTGAAAAATTAGCATTTAAAATTGAAAAATCAACTATTGTGGCTGCTCCTCCTGGAGTGCCAGGACAATACAGAGTAATTCCATATAATTTTACTAGTCCTAACCATAGCCCGTTTGAGTTAATTACAACAACTGGGAATATATTAGCTGCACCAAATGGATGGCACAACAGTAACGGTCTTACAGATGCTAACGCTGGATTAAGATTCACTTACACCCGTGGTAACAACGTTTGGGCAAGACAAGATGCCATAGGAGATAACGGTACAACTATTTATCCCAATGTTGACGGAACAGCATCGTTGACTTTTGATTTCCCGTATGTAAATCAAAATCAACAACCTAACGAATACACTGGTCGCTCTACAACCAATTTGTTCTACATGAATAATGTAATGCACGATGTTTGGTACCAATATGGTTTCACTGAAGCTTCGGGTAATTTTCAAAAAGATAATTATGGTCGCGCAACAGGTGTTCCTGGTGTTAATAACAGTGCAACTGGTGATTTTGTTTTTGCTGATTCTCAAGATGGTTATTTAAAAACTACTCAAGATTTAAATAATGCAAATTTCTCTACCCCAGGTGATGGTGTAAGACCAAGAATGCAAATGTTTATGTGGAATTCCAATGCACCACCATTAAATTTAATTACTATTAATGCTCCCAATGCAATTGCAGGAGTTATGGTTGCTAAAGAAAACAATTTTGAAGGTACTGATAAAAACCCTGTGCCAGTATCACCAGGAATTACAAGAAGTGTAGCATTGTTCACTAATAACAAGGTTTTGCCTGCTCATAGCGGAAACAGTGGTTGTCAACCAGCTACAAATCCACTTGATTTAAATAATAAAATTGTGTTAATACGTCGTGGTGGTTGTTTCTTTAAAGATAAAGTTTTTAAAGCTCAGTTACTAGGTGCTGCTGCGGTTATCATTATGGATAGTATTGTCAATCAACCAGATTCAAATTTACCCGATTTTTACCCTGGACCTGTTTTTATGGGTTCAACAGGATTAAACGGAATAACAATTCCAGCAATTAGTGTTACTAAGCAAAACGGCGATGCTCTTGTTGCAGCTTTATTAAACGGTCCAATGGAAATTAAATTAGAGAATCCAGCAGACCAGTACAGATTTGCCGATGGCAGTTTCGACAACACCATTATTGCACATGAATATGGTCATGGAATTTCTAACAAATTAATTGGTGGTCCAGCTAACTCGTCATGCATGACAAATTTAGAACAAATGGGTGAAGGCTGGTCAGATTGGTTTGGTTTAATGATGCAATTAAAAACAGGTGACGTTGGCGCAACTCCAGTTTCAGTTGGTACATTTGTTCAAAACGAACCAAATAATGGTGGAGGAATTCGTCAATATCCATATTCTACAAATATGACAGTTAATCCTTTGACTCTTGCTGGTTCTAATAATACAAATACCGCTAATACTGGTTACAGATATACAGTTGGAGAGTTTTGGGCAACAGTACTTTGGGATTTAAACTGGGCATATATTAATAAATATGGTTATGATGCAGATATTTATAACGGAACAGGTGGAAACAATAGAGTAATGAGACTTGTTCTTGATGCACTAAAATTACAAGCTTGTAACACGGCAACATTGATTTCTGGAAGAGATTTGCTTTTCGCTGCAGAATTAGCAACAACCAACGGCGCAGATTATGACATGATTAGAGCAGTTTTCACAAGACGAGGCATGGGTTTAAATGCAAGTTCTGGAGATCCAGCATTACCAGGAGATCAAGTTGAAGATTTTACTCCATTTCCTTTAGCAGCATTAGCAAATGACTCTTTCTTTAGCTTAAATAGTAGTGTTCGTGTATATCCTAATCCTGCTAACAATTCAGTAAATGTTAGAGTTGGTGGATTAGAAGGCAAAATTAATATGCAAATTGTTGATTTAAACGGAAGAGTAATTTTTGATCAAAATGACGAAAAATTTAATTCAGAAAAAACAATTGATTTAAGTAACTTACGATCTGGTATTTATATGCTTAACTTGAAAGGTAATAATTTAAATTACACCCAAAAATTAATTAAAAACTAAAATGCCACTAATTATATTTAAAAAACCGATAGCAATCATGTTATCGGTTTTTTTATACCAAAACAATTAGTAAAACTTAATCTTAATGTAAAGTTAAATAACATTAAAATTATATCATTTTTAATGACTTTTATACATTAAAATAATTTCACACTTTTATATGAAAATTCTTAAACCAATTTTTTTATCGGCATTCATTGCATTAACAATCTCAAGTTGCAAAGCACCAGCAGGAATAATCGGAACCGATCCTTTAAACATTGATAAATCAATTCTAAAAACTACTAAAATTTCAGACAAAGACCTAAAACGATGGTCACATCTAGATTTGGTAAAAGACACTATTCCAGGAATGAGTATTGATAAAGCAGCAGAATTTTTAAAAGGTAGAAAATCGACCAAAGTGATAGTAGCAGTTATTGACTCTGGAATTGATATTGAGCATGAAGATCTAAAAGGTTCTATTTGGACAAATAAAAAAGAAATTGCTGGAAACAAAATCGACGATGATAAAAATGGTTTTATTGATGATATAAATGGTTGGAATTTTCTTGGCGACGTAGAAGACGAACAATTAGAAATGACCAGAATCGTTAAAAAAGGAGAAACTAATACACAAGAGTATCAAATTGCCAAATCAAAATTAGACAAAAAAATTGCAGATTTAGCACCACAAAAAGAGCAACTTGAAATGATTCTTGGTGCAGATAAAGCTTGTGCAATTTATTTAAAAAAGAAAAATTATTCATTAGACGAAGTAAAGTCAATAAAAACAACCGATGCAGCTTTGGGACAAGCCAAAATGATTATGTCTCAAGTTTTGTCAAGCTCAACTCGTGAAGCTTTTGACAAAGAAATGATCGAATATAAAAATTATGTTTACGACCAACTGAATTACAATTTAAATTTAAATCATGATGGTAGAAAATCATTGAACAATAATCCAGATGATATAAACACAAAAATTTATGGCAACAATATTGTTTGGGGTCCAAAAAAAGAAGGATCCAAACATGGTACGCATGTTGCTGGTATCATTGCACAAATAAAAAACAATGGACTTGGTGGCGATGGTGTTGCAACTGGAAATGTCGAAATAATGACTATTCGTGCAGTGCCAAATGGCGATGAACATGATAAAGATATTGCCAATGCAATTTATTATGCAGTAAACAATGGTGCCAAAGTTATTAACGGAAGTTTTGGTAAAGATTATTCGCCACACAAACAATGGGTTTTTGATGCTATAAAATATGCCGAATCTAAAGATGTTTTATTTGTTCACGCTGCAGGAAACGATGCCAAAAATATTGATATCGAACCCAATTTCCCGAATGATGCCGATGGATCAAGTCCAGAATATACTAACAACATGCTAACAATTGGGGCATTAAACTATGAATTTGGATCGAAACTAATTGCCGATTTTTCGAATTATGGCAAAACCAACGTCGATATATTTGCTCCAGGCGTAAAAATTTATTCAACAACGCCAAATAATACCTACGAATATTTGCAAGGAACATCAATGGCTTCGCCAAATGTTGCTGGAGTTGCATCATTAGTTCGTGCCTATTTTCCAACATTGACAGCAGTGCAAGTTAAACGAGTTATAATGGATTCTGGAACACCAATTGCAACAACAGTCACGATTGGAGAAACAACCAAAACTTCTACAACTTTAGGCGAAATTTCTAAAACTGGCAAAATAGTAAATGCCTACAACGCATTGGTTTTGGCATTAAAAACTGCAAAAAAATAATTTTATAATTGCAAATTATTCAAACGGAAATACTAAAAGTGCTTCCGTTTTTTTTTAATTATTAACATATATCAAAACGGTATCAAACAATTTTGCGAATTGCACAATCATAAAAAATAAATGAAAAAACTTATCCTGTTTCTTACAATAATTAACGCTGCAAATGTTTTTGCGCAAAACACTTACTGGCAACAACAAGCTGATTATAAAATGAATGTCAATTTCGATGTTTCGAATTATAACTATTCTGGAAATCAAGAAATTATTTATACAAATAATTCTAACGATACTTTAAAGAAAGTTTATTATCATTTATACCCAAATGCATTTCAGCCTAATTCAGAAATGGATGCGCGTCTTCAATCTATAAAAGATCCTGATGGAAGAATGGTCATAAAATCCAAAATCGATGGAAAAGATATTAAAACAAGTCGAATTAAAAACTTGAAACCTGACGAAATTGGTTTCTTGAAAATTTTAAATTTTAAACAAAATGGAATTACTGCAAATATTAAAGAGTTGGGAACAATTCTAGAAGTAACGTTAGCGAAACCCATTTTGCCAAAATCAAAAACCATACTGTCGCTTAATTTTACTGGACAAGTTCCAATACAAATTCGTAGGTCTGGTCGCAATAATGCCGAAGGCGTTGCACTATCAATGAGTCAATGGTATCCGAAATTGGCCGAATTCGATTTCGAAGGTTGGCACGCCGATCCATATATTGCAAGAGAATTTCATGGTGTTTGGGGCAATTTTGATGTCAAAATTACAATAGATAAAAATTATATTCTTGGCGGAACTGGTTATTTACAAAACGGAAACCAAATTGGGTACAATTATCAAGATAAAGGAACTATTGTAAAAATTCCGTCAAATACCAAAAATCTTACTTGGCATTTTATAGCACCAAACGTTCATGACTTTACTTGGGCAGCCGATAAAGATTTTATTCATGATAAAATAAAAGGAGCAAACAATGTCGATTTGCATTTTTTGTATAAAAACAATCCTAAAATTATTGACAATTGGAAAAAATTACAACCAATAACAGCAAAAGTCTTAGAGTTTTATAACAAAACAGTCGGACAATATCCTTACAAACAATATTCGGTTATTCAAGGTGGCGATGGCGGAATGGAATATGCAATGTGCACATTAATTGTTGGCGAAGGCGATTTTGACGGTTTAGTTGGTGTAATGACACACGAGTTTGGACACAGTTGGTTTCAACATATTCTAGCAAGTAACGAAAGCAAATATGGTTGGATGGACGAAGGTTTCACATCGTTTATAGAAGATTTAGCTACCAACGAAATGGCTGAAAAAAAAGTAGAAAATCCACATGAAAATGCTTACAAAGGCTATTTTGCAATGGCAAATTCTGGCAAAGAACAACCACAAACAACACATTCTGATAGGTATGATGAAAATCGGGTTTATAGCATTACATCTTACTCCAAAGGCGATGTCTTTTTGGCGCAATTGGGTTATTTAATCGGTAAAGAAAATGTTTTAAAAACTTTAAAAAAATATTACAAAGATTTTAAATTCAAGCATCCAACACCAAACGATATAAAACGTACAGCCGAAAAAATTTCTGGAGCCAACCTAGATTGGTACTTGACCGATTGGACAAAAACCACAAACACAATAGATTATGCTATAAAATTGGTAAACGAAAACAATCTCGTTTTAGAAAGAATTGGAAGAATGCCAATGCCAATTGATGTTTTGGTCGAATATCAAGATGGCTCGAAAGAAAGCTATTATATTCCGTTACGAATGATGCATTTCGAAAAAGAAAATCCAGATTTATTAATTAAACGAACTGTTCTTAAAGATTGGGCTTGGGCACATCCGACATACGAATTTGCAATTCCAGCTGATAAAAAAATCAAGAAAATTACAGTTGATTCAAGCGGATTAATGGCCGATGTTAAACGCGAGAATAATATTTTTGAAGTGAAATAATGTTGGAAATATAATTTATTAAAAATTAAGGTTGTGTTATAGAATATTGTGGATTTAATTAAAATATTCGTATATTTTGTCATTTCGACGAAGGAGACTACAGCCTGAAAGTGCGACTGGCGAAGCAAATCACATTAGTTGCTCACGTTATGAGATTTCTCCTTCGTCGAACCCGAGCCTTCAAGTGCGAACTGGCGAAGCAATGACAAAAGTATTAGCTTCCTCTATTACAGTGCTAGTTTTTTTAAAATCTACAATATTCTGTAACAGAACCAAAATTAATTATATGAAGTGGTATAAAATACTTAATGAATCTTAATTTCTTAATATTTATAAGCTTTATTATGTGATTATCAGCTTTTAGTTCGTTCAATTGTCTTTAGTTTTAAACAAAGGTTTTATAATATTATGTTTTGTTGGCTTTAGCCAAAATAATCAGTATTTTGGCTAAAGCCAATAAATATTAAACTTTTCAACCGTTGACTAAAGTCAACGGTAATTGATGCAATCTTTGTAAAAGCTGTTAATTATATAATTAAGCGATTTTATGTAATGACAATATTATGTTTAAGCTGTATTTATTTATTTAATATTACTATTTTTGCAAAATCAAAACCCATAAAATGTCACTCAAAAAAGCTTATTTTTTTATATTTTTAGTATTATTGGCAGATCAAATTCTGAAAATTTATATTAAAACTCATTTTATTCTTGGCGAAGAATATAAAGTTACCAATTGGTGCAAAATTCTTTTCATTGAAAATGAAGGCATGGCTTGGGGAACTGAAATTCCTGGCGAATATGGCAAAATTATTCTAACCATTTTTAGATTATTTGCAGTAACAGGAATTGCTTATTGGCTTTGGGATTCGGTTAAAAAACAATCGTCGAATTTTTTGATTGTTGCCGTTTCATTAATTTTTGCAGGTGCTTTGGGCAACATTATCGATTCGGTTTTTTATGGAATAATTTTTGACGATAGTACTAATAATTTAGCAACTTTATTTTCGGACAAACCTTATGGAACTTTGTTTCACGGAAAAGTAGTCGATATGTTTTATTTTCCGTTTTGGCATGGACAATTGCCAACTTGGTTGCCGTTTTGGGGTGGCAAAGATTTTACTTTTTTTAATGCAATTTTTAATCTTGCCGATTTTGCAATATCAACAGGTGTTGGTGTTTTGATTGTTTTTAATAAACGGGCATTTGCTGTAATAAAAAACCACTAAACAATTATTTAGTGGTTAAATTTTAGTAAAACGAATTTTACAATAATCTATAAAACATCAATAATATTTTTTAATCTAGAACTACAGCTGTTTAAAACAACTTTTATCAATGCTAAGTTTGATGTTGTACTGTCAACTGCAAAATACAAAATATATTTAGCGTTAATAAAACGTATAATATGAATTTGAGAAGTTAAAGAAATTATAAATTCATTTATTTCTTGATTTTTTAAATTCAAAGCTGCCATTGCTTTCATTTTTTGCTTTACAACCTCAGCGTTGTAAGCAGCAGCAATTTCTAAATTAAATTCAGGTTGATTTGATAATGTCGACAAAGCCATGCCAGATTCTAACTCAACTATTGAAATTCCTATTGTTCCAGATATTTGTTTAGAAATATCTTGTAAGATATCTTGAAATTGTTTTTCAATCGAATCCATTAATTATAAAATTTAAATGTTAGTTAATTGTTTCAAATATTGTTAGTCTTTTAAACCCTCTTCAAGTTCTACTTTATATTTTTTCAAAATTCCTCTTGTCATTCCTAAATTTGCTTTAGCTTTATCTGCAGATAAATAGATCATAAATCTTTTATTTGGCGAAACATCAAGAATGTGGATTTGGGTTGTTAAAGTTATTAAAATATCTTCAATTTCATTTCCTGCTAAACCTAGTGCTTCTACTGCTTTTAATTTCGATTTTACAACTTCAATATTGTAGGCTGCTGCTAAATCTACATCAAAATCTGGCTTAGCAGAATAACTGCCAAAAGTCAAACCGCTTTCAATTTCTACGACTGCTACGGCAATAAATCCGTTAACGTTTGCTTTCATTTCATTAATGAAAACCGTGATTACATCTGTACTCATAATAATTTGGGTTTTTAATTGTTTGTATTTAAATTAATTTTTTGGCCAATAATTCACTTTGATGTAAAATCATACCTAAATTTATGCCTGTTTTTGCTGCAATAACAACAACTTTTTCGTCGTCGATTTTGGCAAATATCAAAATAGAGTCATTGGTTTTAATGATCATTTGTTTTAAAGAATCTTTTTCTAAATCTTCTAAATATTTATTACACATTGAAATAATTGCCGAACTCATTGCAGCAATGCTATCGTCGTTATCAACATTGACCGAAGTTACAACTAAGCCAGAATAATTAATTATCAATGCAAATTCTGCATTATTTTCTTTAAGAAAATCTTTTAAAATAACTTCGGTTATTAACATTTGACTTTTTATCTTTGATTTAAATTACTATGCAATTGTTTATAAAATTGTTAATAATATTTTGCAAATATATAATTTTAATTTAATTTTACAAAAAATATTTAAATGAAATCACTTAATTTTCCCGAAGTTGTTGCAGATATAGATGTTAGAATGATTTTATTCGATAAAATTCGTATTGTTAAAAATAATATTGGTATAGATGTTAATTTAAATGAAACAAAAGAAACGGAAATTGTTAATAAAAATTACACAAACGAAGTAAATGATGTTAAAAAAATTGTTGATTCAGAAATTTTATCAGAATATAAAAATAATGAAATTGTAATAAAAGAAAATGCAATCGAAAATGAAATTGTAAATAAAAATAGTAATTTAATAATTGTTACAGACGAATTAATAAATCAAGATAATTTCGTAAAGAAAGATCTTTCTGAAATCGACTTGAAAAAATTAGCAGAGTTTAAAAAGAATGATGATTATTTTTTTGAGGAAACGGTTAAAGAAGTCGAAATTCCTAAAAGAGAAAAATCAAGCATTTTTAAAGCAATTTCTGGATTTTTTGCCGATAAAACTAAAGATTCATTTGTTGATGAAAATAAAGATTCTTTAATTGATGAAGAATTAGACTCTGAAATTATACTAAATTCAGAAAAAAATGAGTTTACCGAAGATATTCTACCAATGTTATCTGAACCAGAAATTGACCAAACAGCTATTGATAATGAAAAAGCAATAAAAGCAGAGAAACTTCGACTAATTGAAGAAGAATATAGACTAAAAGCTGAAAAAAGAGAAGCTGATGAAAAATTATTACTAGAAACACAAGAAAACGAAACATTTAAAAATAATGCTGATTTCAGAAAGAATAAACGTAAAAAATAAAATTGTAATTGCTAAATTTCTACTGATTTGCAATTAAATAACTTTTATGAAATTCTAAAAATTTATTTAAAAATACAAGAACCGAATCATCGTTGGACTTTATAATTTTATCTACGTTAAAATCTCTTAATGATTCAAATTCGTTAGAATTACTGTAATGTTCGGGATCAAAAGCCATAAAATAGCCGTCAAAATATCTTTTGTCGATTTCTTTTTGGTCAAAAGCAATTATGTTGGTGTGTCTTTTATCTTTTTTTATTTTTTCAAATAAATCTAATACCGATTTTTTTTCTCCTTCAAGAACCTGAATAAATTCGCCGTCTTTATGAAGTAAAATTCCCGAAATGTCAATTGATCTATTGGTATATTGCGATTTGGCTAACAAATCAACAAGGTCGGAATAGCCCATTTCGTTTTCGGTAGCTGTACTTAAATAAATTAATCTATACATTTATTTTATTTTTTAAAAAAGTTAATTTTTCAAATTTTTTTTTAGTTTTACTATGATTTTTGATGGTTTCTAATAAAAATTGAACCAATTTTAGAATTTACATTTTAAAAGGTTTGTTAATTATTCAAATTTTTAGCTAATAATTCAGTTTCATGCATTATTATTCCTAAATTAATTTCAGATTTTAACGAAATAATCAATATGTAATCTTGATTAATTTTTTCAAAAATTAATATCGAATCAACTGTTTTTAAAATAATTTGTTTTAAATCAGTTTTTTTTAAATCCTCTACATATTTATCGCACATTGCAACAATTGCAGCACTTATTGCGGCAATGCTGTTTTCATTAGAAACTTTTTTAGAAAAAACAACTTTACCTTGATAATTGGTTACTAATGCAAAATAAGCATTGTTTTTTTTTAGAAATTCATCCAAAAAATTTTCGTTTATTAACATTTTAGTATTAACTTTTAATTAAATGAATATTAATGATATAATTGTTAAAATTCCTTTGCAAATATATATTAATTTTATAATATTGCAATAAAAGAATTAATGAAAACTGTAATTTATCAAGAAGTCACAAAAGAAATCGACGAGCGGTTAAAAAAGTTTGATGAAATTAGAATTCTTAAAAATACTTCTAACTTTCATAAATTTAGTATTAGTGACAAGCAAGAAAATATTGTCGCTAAAAACAACAAAAATGAAGTTATTATTGTAGAAAAAATAGTTGAAAATGAAATTTTACTTGAAAATGACAAAAATGAAATTTTGGTAAAAGAAAAAGCAATCAATTTAGAAATTGTAAATAAAAACAGCAATTTAAAAATCGTTACTGACGAAATAATAAATCAAAACATTGTTAAAAAAGAAATTTCGGAAATCGACAAGGCAAAATTGGCCAATTTCAAAAAAAATGATGATTTCTTTTTAAGTGAAATGGGCAAGGATATCGAAATTCCTAAGAAAGGTACACCAAACTTTTTTAAAGCAATTTCAGGGTTTTTTGCCGATATAACTAAAGATCAAGTTGTGCAGGAAAAATTAAAATCCGAAGTTAAATTAAAACCCCAAAGAAACGAAGTTATAGAGAAAACATCTAAACCTTTTTCTGAACCAAAAATAAACCAACCATTAATTGCTGATGAAGAAGCAATAAAAGCTGAAAAACTGAGATTAATTGAGGAAGAGTTTAGACAAAAAGCCGAAAAACGAGAAGCCGATGAAAAATTGCTTTTGGAACAACAAGAAATCGATTTAAAAAAATCCAATGCCGATTTTAGAAAAAATAAACGAAAAAAATAGTTTTAAAAATTGTATATTTTATTTGGAATAATGCAATAATCTAACTTTACATCATTGTCATAAACATTCAAAATTAAATCTTCTGGTTTAAAAAAACTTAATCCAATTTTAATTGTTTCGGGTTTGCATTTCGATAAAAATTTATCATAAAAACCCTTGCCATAACCTACTCGATTTCCTTTTATATCATACGCTAAAAGCGGTACAAAAACTACATCGATTTTCGAAACTGGAACTTCTAAACCTTCAATTGGCTCCGGAATATTGTGTTTATTTATTTTAATTTTAGTATTATCGGTCAATAAATAATGCGTCATTTCTAGAGTTTCAAAATTAGATTTTGAAGCAACTATTTCTTTATCTTTTCCTTGTAAAATATGAAGAATAAATTCGGTATTGATTTCATTTTGCGTTTCAATAGGCAAGAAAACATGAAAATAGGTTTTATTCCAAATATCCAATTTCAAGATTTGGTTTGCAATTGCAAGCGACATTTCATCAATATCGTTTTCTGAAAATTGATGACGCAATTTTTTATATTTTAATCGAAGTTCTATCTTAGTCATTAACGATGCGCTTTGTATTAATTTTGGGCTTCCCCCTTTGGGGGCTAGGGGGCTTCATCACCAAAAGTATTCGATAAATGATAAATCGCATCGCCTTCATAAACAATCGGCGAATGGTTGGCATTGATCACATAACCATTATTTGGAGCTTTGACTTTTTGCTCGAATTTGCCAAAAGGATCAGTAATTGTTCCCAAAACTTCGCCTTTTTTAACAAAAGTTCCAATAAAATTATTATCAATAAATAAACCTGAACATTTGGCACGCAACCAACCCGATTTTTCGATATAAATTGTCTTTTTTAATTGATGTACAATTTTGTGTTTATCAGACAGCATTCCTAAATAATTCAGTAATCTTTTGGTGCCATTAACTCCTTCAAGTGCAATTTGATTGTTTATGTCTAATGATTTTCCGCCTTCGAAAAGCAACATTTTCACATTCAATTTATCAGATGAATTTCTGAAAGAACCCGAAATGTTTTTAGAATATAATGTAAAAGGTGCATCAAAAACATCGGCCAATTTTTTTAATTCTGGGTTGTTCGGAGCAATTCGAATTTGTGGTGCGTTGAAACGACTTGCGCCACCAGCATGAAAATCGACAGCAAAATCTACAACTGGCATAATTTCTTTTAATATATGAAACGCAAATCGGCTTGCCAAAGAACCATTTTTACTGCCTGGAAAAACCCGATTCAAATCTCGACCATCAGGAAATTCTCGGGATTTATTTACAAATCCAAACATGTTTATTATTGGAATACAAATAATAGTTCCAATTTTTGGTTTATTAATTTTCTGGATAATAATTTGTCGTACAATTTCGACACCATTAATTTCGTCGCCATGAATCCCGGCAGAAAGCAGCACAACTGGACCATCAACAAGCGAACGTTCAATAATTACTGGAATTTTGAGTTTGGTTGTTGTGTGCAATCGCGCAATTTCCATATCGATTGTTTTGCTTTCGCCAGCCAAAATTATTTCGCCAAGAATGGTTAATGGTTTTGATTTATTCATTTGATAAAATTAATTTTTAAATGTAACAATAATATTTGAAATGTGTAAATTTGTAGAAAATAGTTTTAAGTCGCAGTTTTCAGTTTTGAATCAGACTGAAAACTGAAAACTGCCAACTGCCAACTTAATCAAATGACCGAAACCCTTCAACTTCAAATACAATCGTTGCCAGATAATCCTGGCGTGTATCAATATTATGATAAAGAAGACAAGATTTTGTATGTTGGAAAAGCTAAAAATCTCAAGAAACGAGTAGCATCGTACTTTAATAAAATTCACGATACTTCAAGAACCAATGTTCTGGTCAAGAAAATTGTAACCATAAAACACATTGTTGTTCCAACCGAAACCGATGCACTTTTATTGGAAAATAATCTTATAAAAACCTTGCAGCCACGGTACAACGTTTTGCTTCGTGATGATAAAACTTATCCTTGGATTTGTATCAAGAAAGAACCGTTTTCACGGATATTCCCAACCCGAAAAATGGTCAAAGATGGTTCGGAATATTTTGGACCATACACCAGTTTCAAGACAGTTGGCGTGATTCTGGATTTGATAAAAGAATTGTATCCGTTGCGAACTTGCAATTACGACTTATCCCCACCCAACCTCCCCAAAGGAGAGGAGAAAGGAAAGTTTAAAGTTTGTTTAGAATATCACATTGGCAATTGTTTAGGACCTTGCGAAGGTTATGAAAGTTTAGAGAATTATCAAAATCAGATAAATGCTATTCGTGAAATTTTGAAAGGAAATTTCAAAGAATCAATGAAAGATTTCAAACGAGTTATGACCGATTTGGCTGTGAATATGCATTTTGAAGAAGCGCAAAAAATCAAAGAAAAGATTATTGTTCTCGAGAATTATCAATCACGAAGTACGATTATAAATCCCAAAATATCCAATATTGATGTTTTTTCTATTGTGTCTGATGAAGGAGCAGCATTCGTAAACTTTTTACAAATAAATCACGGCTCTATAATTCGTTCTCATACGATGGAAATCAAGAAAAAACTCGACGAAACCGACCAAGAATTGCTAGAATTGGCAATAATAGAACTTCGGGAACGTTTTCAATTATTATCTCGAGAATTAATTGTTCCGTTTGAAGTAGAAGTTGGCGAAAACCTAAAAATAACGATTCCGCAACTTGGCGATAAAAAACAAATATTAGATTTGTCCATTCGCAACGCTAAATTTTTTAGAATAGAACAATTAAAACAATTGCAAATCGTTGATCCAGAACGCCACGTGAACCGAATAATGGCACAAATGCAAAAAGATTTACGATTGACGGTCGAACCACGGCATATAGAATGTTTCGATAACTCGAATATTCAAGGAACCAATCCAGTGGCGGCTTGTGTGGTTTTTAAAGACGGAAAACCATCTAAAAAAGATTACCGCCATTTTAACATAAAAACTGTCGAAGGTCCAAACGATTTTGCCAGTATGGAAGAAGTTGTTTACCGAAGATACAAACGTTTGCTAGACGAAAACCAGCAATTGCCAAACCTAATAATCATTGATGGTGGAAAAGGACAATTATCATCGGCATTAAAAATTATGGACGAACTTGATTTGCGAGGAAAAATTGCTATTATCGGCATTGCAAAACGGCTCGAAGAATTGTTTTATCCAGGCGATTCGGTGCCATTATATCTTGATAAAAAGTCAGAAACATTGAAAGTTATTCAGCAATTGCGAAACGAAGCGCATAGATTCGGAATTACATTTCATCGTGACAAACGCAGCAAAGCATCGCTAGTTTCATCAATGGACAATATTCCTGGCATTGGCGAAAAAACTATGGAAAGTTTAATAAAACATTTTAAATCGGTAAAAAGACTTAAATTAGCTTCAGAAAAAGATATTGAAACGGTCGTTGGATTGTCTCGAGCCAAAAAAATTATAGAATTTTATAAAGTATGAAAAAGTGTTCAGTAATCAGTATTCAGTTTTCAGTCGCAGTTTTCAGTCGCAGTTTTCAGTTAAATAGAAATCTGATATTTAAAATCTTTAATCTAAAATCTGTAATCTGCAATCTAAAATCTATAATCTATTTGTCCATTTTCTTTGTTCTATTTTCTAACATCTCTTTTTCCCAAGAAGTTCCAAGAAAAAAAATCGGCTTAGTGCTTTCTGGTGGCGGTGCCAAAGGTTTTGCACACATTGGCGTATTAAAAGTTATTGAAAAAGCAGGAATTAAAATAGATTATATCACTGGCACAAGCATGGGCGCAGTTATTGGTGGTTTGTACGCATCGGGTTACAACGCCACGCAAATAGATTCTGTTTTTAAAGCAACCAATTTCAATGAATTGGTCAATGATTATATACCGCGAACTTCCAAAAATTTTTATGAAAAAAGAAATGACGAAATGTATGCCGTTTCGTTGCCATTTAATAAATTTAAAGTTGGTGTTCCAATTGCAATTTCTAAAGGGTTGTACAATTATAATTCATTGAATCAATTGTTTCAAAATGTGCGAAATATTACTAATTTTAATAAATTACCTATTCCGTTTGCTTGTTTTGCTACTGATATTGAATCTGGAAAATCGGTTTTGTTAGATAATGGTTATTTGCCACAAGCAATTTTGGCCAGCTCTGCGTTTCCGACACTTTTTTCGCCTGTCGAAATTGATGGTAAATTTCTTGTCGATGGCGGCATTAGCGATAATTATCCAGTAGAAAAAGTCAGAGAAATGGGTGCCGAAATTGTTATTGGTGTTGATGTTCAAGATGATTTAAAAAAACGTGACGAATTGACCGAGGCAACTAGAATTTTAGTTCAAATTACCAATTTGCAAATGATTGAAAACATGAAAGGCAAAGCAAAATTGACCGATATTTATATTAAACCAGAAGTAAGTCAATATGGCGTAATCTCATTTGATAAAGGACAAGAAATAATCGAAATCGGAGAAAAAGCTGCTAACGAATTTTTATCAGAATTATCAAAATATTCAAGCAATTTAAAACCCGAAGATTATTTAAAACAAATCAAAACATCAGATATTATCGAAATTAATAACATTCAAGTAAACGAATTACAAAATTATACTCGTGCCTACATCATTGGTAAACTTGGTTTCGAAAATAACTCTAAAATTAGTTTTAAAGATTTAAAAAAAGGAATCGATAAAATTAATGCTACACAAAATTTCACATCAATTAATTACAGATTACAAAAAAACAATCAAAACCAAGATGATTTAATTTTAGATTTAAGAGAAAATGAAATTAAAAATCTGGTCAAATTCTCAATACATTATGATGGTTTATATAAAAGTAGCGTGTTGACTAATTTGACAAGAAAAAAATCATTGTTTAAAAATGATGTTGCTTCGCTAGATTTAATTTTGGGAGACAATTTTAGGTACAATTTCGATTATTATTTAGATAATGGTTTCTATACAAGTTTTGGTATAAAATCGAAGTACAATAGTTTTAGTAGAAACGTTTCCACAGATTTCAATAATGGAGATTTATTCAAGCAATTCGGAATCAGTTCTTTAAATATAAATTATAATGATTTGATTAATCAAATATTTATTCAAACAGTTTACATGCAAAAATTTTCTATTCAGTTTGGTGCAGAATACAGACACATAAACATTGAATCGAAAACTTTGCAAACAAGCAATCAATCATTCGAAAATACCGATTATTATAGCGTTTATGCCAATTTGAAATTCGACTCGATGGACAATAAATATTTTCCAAAAAAAGGATTTTATTTTTGCGGAGATTTTCAATCGTATGTAACATCACAAGATTTTAAACAAAAAATAAATCCATTTTCGGTTGTAAAAGGCGATTTAATCTATGCAACAACATTTTTTAGAAAAGCAACTTTAAAACTGCAATCAGAAATTGGTTTTAATATTGGTAATAGAGAACTTCCATACCTGAATTTTGTTTTTGGAGGCTATGGTTTTGCGCCGTTCAGTAATTTTAAACCATTTTTTGGGTATGATTTTATAAGTGTTGCAGCCAATAGTTTTATTAAAAATTCTGCAACTATTGATTATGAATTCTATAAAAAAAATCATTTAAACTTTGCAGTAAATAACGCTAATATTGCCGATGGACTTTTTCGAGATACCGATAATATTTCGATTCCACGATTTTCTGGTTATGCAGTTGGTTATGGACTCGAAACAGTCGTTGGTCCAATCGAACTAAAATACAGCTGGTCGCCAGAAACTGGCAAAGGTTTTGTTTGGTTTAACCTAGGTTTTTGGTTTTAGAAGTAAAATACAATAAAATTTCATTTTTTATAAAAAAACGTTACTTTAGCAAACTATTAAAAAAACTAAAATACAAATTATGTCTATTTGGAAAAAGAAATCAATTGCATTGCTAATGTCAGAAGCGGTTGATTCAGAAAAAGGAATGAAAAGAACATTAACTGCTTGGTCACTAGTCGCTTTAGGAATTGGTGCAATTATCGGTGCTGGTTTATTCGTTAGAACAGCAACTGCAGCGGCTCAAAGTGCTGGACCATCAGTTACAATTGGGTTTATTGTTGCAGCAATTGGTTGTGCTTTGGCAGGATTGTGTTATGCCGAATTATCTTCATCTATTCCAATTTCTGGAAGTGCCTATACTTATACTTATGCAACAATGGGCGAACTGTTGGCTTGGATCATTGGCTGGGATTTAATCTTAGAATATGCCGTTGGAGCAGCAACAGTAGGTATCGCTTGGAGCGAGTATTTGAATAATTTTCTGGTCAATGTCTTGCATACAAGCCCGATTCCATATTCATTGTGTCATTCGCCATTTCAAGAGTTGCTTGATCCAGTAACCAAAGAAGTTACAGCAACAGGAATTATTAATCTTCCAGCATTTTTTATTGTAGCCGCAATTAGTTTGTTACTTATAAAAGGAACACAAGAATCAGCATTCGTAAATGGGTTGATTGTAATTGTGAAAGTTGCTATTGTTGTAATGATTATTGTTTTCGGTTGGAGTTTTATTAATCCAGTTAATCACGCAGAATACATTCCACAACCGTCAATATTTGTAGACGATGCTGGAATTGGTCATAATTTTGGTGGAATAATGGGAATTCTCGGTGCTGCAGGAACAGTTTTCTTTGCGTTTATTGGTTTCGATGCTGTTAGTACAGCAGCTCAAGAAACTAAAAATCCTAAGAAAGACATGCCAATCGGAATACTTGGTTCATTGGCTGTTTGTACTGTTTTATACATACTTTTTGCACACGTTTTAACAGGTTTAGAATCGGTTGAATTTTTTAGAACTGGCGGAAAAGAAGCTTCTGTAGCTAATGCTATTACTTCGGCAATGCCAGGTTTCGAATGGTTAGCACAATTTGTAACAGTTGCCATTTTATTCGGATTTACATCTGTAATTTTGGTAATGTTATTAGGGCAATCAAGAGTTTTTTACGCAATGGGAAAAGATGGATTAATACCTAAATATTTCGGAGATTTACACCCAAAATTCAAAACTCCATACAAAGCCAATCTTGCAATTTTAGTTATTGTAGGTTTATTTGCAGCATTTATTCCAGGTGATATTGTTGGCGATATGACAAGTATTGGAACGTTGTTTGCTTTTATTTTGGTATGCGTTTCGGTAATAGTTTTAAGAAAAACAGATCCTGACATGAAACGTGAATTCAAAACGCCACTTGTTCCATTTGTACCAATTCTTGGAATAATAGTTTGTCTTGCAATGATTTTCGGACTTGGTTGGACTAATTGGTTGCGACTTGCAGGTTGGTTAGCAATCGGATTAGTAATTTATTTCGCTTACGGAAAAAACAATTCTGTTTTAAATAATCCTGATAAAAAGTAATCAGAATTTTATCAAAATAAAAAAACCTGCTAAATCTTTAAAAATTTAGCAGGTTTTTTTATTGTTGCGACTTTGATAATATAGAAAAAAGATTGCTACATTATAGAGCAAATTTCGAAATAAAAATCATTGAGAATCAAGGAACAATTGTTCAAATAATACCAGTTATTTGTATAAAATAATCTAAAGAAATTTAATTATTTTTTGTCAAGACAATGATAAAAAATATTGCATTCCCGATAGCTATCGGGATTGTTACGAAAGATTTTTTAGAAGAAGGATTGGCGAAAAAGAAAAGTTTATAGGGCTATTTTAAATATATAAATGGTATTACGCTTCAAACCCAAATTCGATAGCTGTATTTGTTTAAAATATTGGAGCCGATTAAATATCAAAAAACTCTTTTATATCAAAATCCAAATTTGGAAAAAGCACACTTTTTATTTTATCATCGACCGTAAATGGTTTTAGCCCAATATATTTTTCGTTTTGTAAACTGTAAATTTGTACCGTTTCATTCAAAGGTTCTACAATCCAATATTCCAAAACTTTATTTTCTTCATATAAATCGAATTTTATTCCCATTTCTTTTTTAGAATTCCCAGGCGAAAGAATTTCGATGACCAAATCGGGGGCGCCATGACAGGCAAGTTTTTGAAGTTTAGTTTCGTCACAAACTATAAAAATATCTGGCTGTACAACAGAAAAAATCTGACTGTCGGGCGTACTTAACTTGTTATTTAATAATTTTACATCAAATGGAGCAATACAAACTTTGCACGAACTTTTTTTATAAAGATTGCCTAGAATCAAATAAATATTGCCCAATATAAACTGGTGTTTTTTACTCGGTGCTGGACTCATTGCGTAAATTTTGCCTTTAATAAGTTCGACCATTTCGTCAAACTGCCAAGTCAAATAATCGGCATATGAATATTTTTTATTCAAATCAAGTTGTGAAAGTTGTGTTATCATTTCTCTTTTTGTTTTAAAATATCTTAATTAACTTGACTTTTTTTATAAAAAAAAGTTTTTATCCAACACTTCCTTCCAAACTTATCTCCAACAACTTCTGAGCCTCAACCGCAAATTCCATTGGCAATTTGTTTAAAACGTCTTTACTAAAACCATTCACGATAAGTGCAATTGCTTTTTCGGTTGGAATACCACGTTGGTTGCAATAAAAAACTTGGTCTTCGCCGATTTTACTTGTAGTAGCTTCGTGTTCTATTTTGGCTGAAGGATTTTTACTTTCTATGTATGGAAACGTGTGCGCGCCACAATTGTTTCCCATTAATAACGAATCACATTGCGAAAAATTTCTAGCATTATCGGCTCTTGGAGAAATTTGAACCAATCCACGGTAACTGTTTTGAGATTTTCCAGCTGAAATTCCTTTAGAAATTATGGTCGATTTGGTATTTTTTCCCAAATGAATCATTTTGGTTCCTGTATCGGCTTGTTGAAAATTGTTGGTTACAGCAATCGAATAAAATTCACCTACTGAATTATCACCTTTCAAAATCACTGATGGATATTTCCAAGTAATTGCGCTGCCGGTTTCGACTTGTGTCCACGAAATTTTTGCGTTTTTCTCGCAAATGCCTCGTTTGGTTACAAAATTATATACACCACCTTTTCCTTCTTTATTGCCTGGATACCAGTTTTGAACCGTAGAATATTTAATCTCGGCATCTTCTAATGCAATAAGCTCTACACAAGCGGCATGCAATTGGTTTTCGTCACGACTTGGCGCAGTGCAACCTTCAAGATAGGAAACATAACTTCCTGCATCGGCAATTAAAAGTGTGCGTTCGAATTGTCCTGTTCCTGCTTGATTGATTCTAAAGTAAGTCGATAATTCCATTGGGCAACGAACGCCTTTTGGAATGTAACAAAAACTGCCATCAGAGAAAACTGCTGAGTTTAAAGCCGCATAATAATTGTCTTTTTGCGGAATAACTGTTCCTAAATATTTGCGAACCAATTCTGGATGTTCGCGAATCGCTTCGGAAATTGAACAAAAAATAATGCCTTTTTCGTTCAATGTTTTCTTGAATGTTGTAGCAACCGATACCGAATCGACTACGATATCCATTGCAATATTGTTCATCATTTTTTGTTCATCGACATTGATGCCTAACTTTTTGTACATTGCCAAAAGTTCTGGATCAACATCGTCAAGGGTTTTATTTGGATCGATAGATTTTGGTGCCGAATAATAGGCAATTGCCTGAAAATCGGGTTTTTCATATCGAACATTTGCCCATTCTGGTTCGACCATTAATTCCCAAGCACGAAAAGCCTCGATGCGCCAATCGGTCATCCAAGTGGGTTCGTCTTTTTTCTTGGAAATGGCACGAACAATGTCTTCGTTTAATCCAATAGGAAAAGTATCAGATTCTATATCGGTATAAAATCCGTATTCGTATTCTTTGGTTTCAAGTTCGATTTTTAAGTCGTCTTCGGTGTATTTGCTCATTTTTATAATTGTTAACCCTGTCAGGGTTTCGAACCCTGACAGGGTTCAATTAAAAATCTATAACGAAAAACTCTCGCCACAACCACAAGTTCTACTTGCATTTGGGTTATTAAAAACAAATCCTTTTCCATTTAATCCGCCTGAAAACTCTAGAATTGTTCCTGCGAGATATAGAAATGATTTTTTTTCGACAGCAATTTTTACATTATTATCTTCAAAAACTTTATCGTTTTCGCCAATGCTTTTATCGAAAGTTAAATCATACGACAATCCTGAGCAACCACCAGATTTTACGCCTACTCGAACGTAATCATTTGATGCATCAAAACCATCGTCACTCATCATCGTGACAATTTTTTTACTTGCAGATTCAGATACTTTTATCATAATCTTTTTATTTTTTAAATTTATAAAATTAGTATAAATAAATATCCTAAAGGTTGATTTATCTAATACTAATTTTTTCTTATTTTGAATTTTTCTAAATAATATGCAAATATATTACATTTTAAAGTTTTTAGAACGATAACTAACATTTTTATAACTTATGTTCCAATAGATTTATATGATTCAATTAAAAAAAATCCTCAATCAAAAATTTGAATGAGGATTTAAAAATATAAATTAAAATTGTTTTACTGCTTAATAATTTTTTTATTGAAGGTTAAATTTTCGCTTTTGTTATAAATATTAATAAAATAAATTCCAGATTTCAAAAATTCTGAATCTATAACTATTGATTCATTTGATAAATGATTATTTATTTCCTTAATAATCTTGCCATCAAGTGTTATAATTTTTATATCGTAAGCATTATTGTTTTTTAAACCTGTTATCGAAAAGGCATTTTGATCGCCAATCGGATTTGGAAAAATTTTTATATTGCTAGATTCTTTGTAATAAATTGTATTCGCTAATAACGGATTTGATAATGCTGCAAACGCATTTATTCTGCCAAAACCGTAATATTGGTCCCAACCAACAGTGTCAAAACTATCGCCAACTAAATCTTGCGATGTTTGTTCGAATATTGATCTTATTTGACTAACTGTCAACGACGGATTAATAGATAACATAAGCGAAATAACGCCCGCTACATGAGGCGCAGCCTGAGAAGTGCCACCCCAGCGGTCATTGAAATTGGTGTTCGAAAGATGATTAAGTCCATAAATGTAATTTCCTGGAGCAACAAAATCTAGTTCAGCCCCAAAATTACTGCCGCTTGTTGCACTCCAAAAAAAAGGACTTGATCTTTTGTCATTAGAATTGGTTGCGCCAATTGCAAATGCATTAGCATATTTTGCTGGATATTGAATTGTTGAATTTTGATTTCCGGTGCTGACTACAACACTCACATTATTCGTGAAAGCGTAATTTATAGCATTTAGTAATAAAGTAGAGGCATCGAATCCGCCAGCAGATAAATTAATGACTTTGGCACCGTTGTCAACTGCAAAAAAAATGCCGTCTGCCCACCAACTGTAAAATCCATTGTTATTATTGTCCAAAACTTTAATTGGCATAATTTTGCTGTTCCAATTTACGCCTGCATAACCAATTGCATTATTGCCTTTCGCAAGAGCTATTCCTGCTACATTGGTTCCATGACCATGATCATCGGTTGGGTTTGTGTCATTGTTTACATAATCAAAACCTGCAATAATTCGACCTGCAAATTCAGGATGGTCAAGTTTTATGCCACTGTCCAAGATTGCTACTATTAAATTTGGATCACCCTGAGTAATATCCCAAGCTAAATCGGTATCAATATCAGCATCGACTGTTGATGGTGATAGTGTAAAAGTGCCATTGTTGGCATGTGACCATTGGCGACTTGCATAAAAAGTATCATTTGGCGTTGTTTGCATACATCCATGACCACTACCAATAAAATTAGGTTCGACATATTCGAATAAATTTGTTTTTAAATATACATCAATGATTGCTTTTATGTCAGAATCATTTTTAAACTTTAGAAGAAAAGTGCTTCTTGTTTTTTTATTGCCAATAATTTTGAAAGATTCGAGTTTTAAAGAATCGTTTATATGCTTTAGGCGTTTGTTGGTTTTAAATAATTTAGTTTTGTTTCTAGCAATTTTAGTTTTGAATTCTACAATTAATTCATTTTTAGAAAAATTACTTTCCTGAGAAAAACTAATGCTTGTAAACAATGTCGCAAAAAAGAAGATTAATGTTTTCATTTTTTTTTAAGTTATTAGAATTATTAATTTGCTAAATTATAAAAATTAATAATGATTGTAAATATAGTGAATTGTAAATAATTTATTTTTCAAGAGCTAAAATTCTCGCTTTCAATTCCTCAATAATCATTTGTTGTTCTTGCATGGCTTTTACCATTGGCGCCAGTAAATCGTTATAGCGAACACCTAACATTCCTGCGTCGTCCTTGCTGATGATGCCATTATTTTTAGCATTAAATTTGTTTAAAGTGCTTTCTAATTCTTGGGCAATAAAACCATATTCGGTAGTTGGGTTTGTGGTGGTTTCTAAAATTTTTGGTTTACCTTCATTGTCTTGAACATCTTTACGAGTATAAAATACTGGATTAAGTTGTTTGATGAAATCTAAACCAAGATTTGATTTTTGAATGTTAGATTTCCAACGATTGTCTGAGGTTGTTGTCCAAGCTACTTGCACGCTTGCGAGAGCTACAGCCCCGTTGCCAATACGAACTTGATTACTATTTGTTGGAACAGCAATTTGAGCATCAAAACCAATTGCTGTGTTGTTTATTCCTGTTGTAACTCCGGATAATGCACCACGACCAACCGCAGTATTGTTATTGCCTGTGCTGTTAAAAAGAGCATCTCTTCCTATTGCAGTATTACTATTTCCTACTATATTTTTATCAAGTGATCCAACACCATTTGCAGTATTATTTTCTCCGGTTGTATTTGCATCAAGAGCACCAAAACCCATAGCGGTGTTATTATTACCTATAGTATTGTTGTTTAGTGCGTTGCGTCCTGTTGCACTATTGTTATTTCCTATTGTATTCCTAACTAATGTAAAATAACCATTCGCTGTATTACTACTTCCAGTTGTATTTGTGTAAAGGGCTGATTTACCAGTTGCAGTATTCAAACTTCCAGTTATATTAGAACGAAGTGCTGCATAACCACTGGCAGTATTATCGTTTCCAGTTGTATTAGAGCTTAGCGCTTCCGAGCCAAATGCAGTATTATAATTTCCAATTGTGTTATCAGAAAGTGCTGCTGTACCGGTTGCAGTATTATCTGATCCATCTGTATTTTTTAAAAGTGCAGAAACTCCTATTGCAGTATTATTAATTCCAGTACCAACGCCATTGAGAGCAATATTTGATTCTAAAGCTCTATGTCCAAAGCTTGCATTAAGTTCTGAAATTCTTCCAGCTTCAATACCATTTCGTTTAAAAACAACATCAGTATTATTTGTAGTTCCTAAAAAAGTCGTGTTCGTCGCATTATTTCCATTTGTTCCCCAAGTGTTTGCTGCAAATAAAGCATAAGGTGCACTCAACATTTGGCTCGTTCCAGAAATGGTGTAGTTTGTGCCACCTGTTGGGTCAGTTTCGGTTTTTATAAAATATGGGCCGTTTGCCCAATCTATAGCTTTAATTGTTCCAAAAACATTAGTTCCAACACCTATTTCTAAAGTGGCAAGTCCATTTGCATTGGTTGGTGTTGTGTGTCTTTCGATAAAAACTCCTGTGCCTGTTGCTGTGGTTTGCAGTATGCTTATTTGTATCCCAACATTAGCATTTGCAACTAAAATGCCAGCAGTGTTTCGCACTACGGCCTGATAACTCATTTTGTTTGGTGCTTGGGCTGCCACATTTAGAAAATAGAAAAAAGAGCAAAGAAGAAAGATTTTTTTGATGGTAATTTTATATGTTTTCATAATATAAATTTGATTTAATTAGATATTTGAATAAAGTTTTAATATAATTCCCCCTTCGGGGGTTAGGGGGCTTTTTTAATGATTTTGAAAGTTTTTATCACTCGATTGTTGTCAGAAATTTTTAAGAAATAAATGGCAGCTTGCATGTTTTCTAATGAAATTTGGGTTTCTTTTTGACTCACTTTTTGCGATTGCACAACGCTTCCTTTCATATCAAGCAATTGGTAATTTATAGTTTCTGAGCTGTATTCTGGAATAGTTAAATTTAAAAAAGCAGTTGTT
>JAYWGV010000054.1:0-160956 GCA_043778105.1 Bacteroidota bacterium | reverse complement strand
CCATATTTTTCATATAAAGTTCGCCAATTCTGAACACTATTTGGATCAACACCAGCGATTTTAGCAACTTCACGTTTAGAAATACCTTTCTCTTGATTATGTTTTAAAATTAGCAAGACTCTTAATCGTTGTCCAATAAATGGGATTGAATCTTTAAGAAGTTTTTTGATTTCCTTTTCAGTTTCTTTAATAATCAAATTTTTAGCTTTTGCCATAATCACTATTATAAAGTAGTCCAAAACTAATAAAAAAAATCCAATTACACAAATTGGACTATATTGTATTTGCGTTTAGTATAATTTATCATCCAATTTCATTCAATCAATTTAGATGTTTAAGACATTATTTTTAAATCTGTAAATATCGTATTTATTGATATTTCTTCCAAATTTGTATTGTTTTTTAAGCATTATAAAAAACATCAAATTATATATAGGCGTGTAGGTTCGGGTCCTATTGCCCACACTAAAAAATAGTAATATTTATATGTAAATCAAGTAAATAGGATTTTTTATTTCTATTAATACTCATAAAATCTATCCTGAATCTTTATTATTAACTTTATTAATCTATTAGAATATTTATTAATTTTACTGTAAACACAGATTACGCAATATAATTACGATTCATTTGCTTGGCCAGTCTCACTTACATGTTTGATTCTATTTTGCAATAACTGCCTACCACTCATTAACCTTATTAGCATCCATTTTTAAGAAAATAAATAGCAAAATCGTGAATCCCCAAAGTCCAGATCCACCATAAGAAAAGAATGGTAATGGCACGCCAATAGTCGGAAAAACGCCCAAAACCATAGCAATATTCACGAAAGTGTGAATAAATAAAACGCCTGCAACACAATAACCATAAACACGACTAAACTTGGTTTTTTGCCTTTCTGATAGATATAATATTCTAAGAATCAGTCCTATAAATAAACCCATAACTATTAGCGAACCCAGAAAACCCCATTCTTCGCCAACTGTTGTAAATATATAATCGGTGTGTTGTTCAGGCACAAATCCTCCTTTGGTTTGAGTGCCTTCAAGATAACCTTTACCGAAAAATCCGCCAGAACCAATGGCAATTTCTGATTGATTGGTGTTGTAACCAATACCTTTCATATCAACTGCTTTACCTAGCAAAATATTGAATCTATCGCGGTGGTGTTGCTTGAAAACATTTGTGAAAACATAATCTACCGAGAATACAAATCCGCCAATAACCAATAGAATTAAACCGCTAATCAATATGCTGCGATTAATAATTCTACTTTTGAAATAGACAAATGCTAGTATCAAAGTTGCTATAATAATTATATAAATTGGTTGCAATAAAAGTGCCATTACAAACAATATAATTGCCACAAACCCAATACCCAAATACCAACCTGGCAAGCCTTCTCGGTATAAAACCAAAAAGAAAACAGCATAAATTAAAGCACTACCTGGATCGGGTTGAGGTAAAATTAAAATTACTGGCAATAAAATAATTGCCAATGCCTTTAATTGGTCGCTTATATTATTGAGATTTACCTGAACATCACTCAAAAATTTTGCCAATGCCAATGCTGTTGCCGCTTTTGCAAATTCTGACGGTTGCAATGTAAAACTGCCAATGCCGTACCAACAACGTTGTCCTGCAATGGTTTTTCCTGCAACAAATAATCCTGCTAATGCTAAAAGAGCTACTCCAAATATCAAACTTGAATATTTTTCGTAAAATTTAGAATCGACAAATAATACCACAAATATTATTGGAATTGTTAATGTTATAAACAACATCTGCTTTCCATAAACTTGCGAAATATCAATTACAGACGCATCTCTGGCAGAAATTGCCAACGACGAAGAATAAATGTTCATCCAACCCAAAACAACTAATGCAATAAAAATTACTACACTAATCCAATCAAGGTTGTTTGAAACGCTTTGGTTTTTCATTTTATTTGATGGTCATTTATTTATTATGCAAAGTATCTTTCTCGGCTTCTTTGGCGATTTTTTTGAAATCTGGCAATTGGATTTTAGTAGAATCTACTTTGGTTGTATCTGCTTTTTTAACTACATATCTAGCATATTGACTCTGCAAACTTGTGGCTTTTATTCTAGTATCGAATCGAGTCAATGTGATTTTCTTTTTGATGTATTTTTCTAACATCAAGCTCACAATTGGACCAGCAATTGTTGCTCCAAAACCACCGTTTTCGACCATAACGGCTATAGCTATTTTAGGATCGTCTTTGGGTGCAAATGCCACGAAAATAGAATGATCTTTCATTTTAATTTTCTTACCACCAACTCTTGCATAATTTTCTGCAGTTCCTGTTTTTCCGCAAACATCAATATCTGGAATTTTCAAACCACGAGCTGTACCTTTATTGTATACATCAAATAAACCTTGAATAACTGGTGGAAAATATTTTTTATCAACTGTTGCAATGTGCTTGGTTGTAAATTTCGCATCGATTTTTTGTCCTTTAATTTTTTTAATAATATGTGGCGTATAAAAATATCCTTTGTTAGCAACAGTTGCAATCATATTTGCCAACTGCATTGGTGTCATTAAAACTTCACCTTGACCAATTGCGTTCGAAACAATTGTCGAACCTTTCCAACCGCCATTCGGATAAACTTTTTTGTAATATTTCGATGTTGGCACATTGCCTTTTCGACCAGTTGGCAAATCATAACCCATAAAACCACCAATTCCAAAACTTTTTAAATGGTTGCCCCAAATATCGACTGCTTGACCTGGATTGACATATTTACCGATTGTTCTCATGTAAACACTCGCAAAATAAGTATTGCATGATGCATAAATTCCATTGTTTAATTGGTGTGGACCAGAACCGTGACAACGCTGAAAATGTCCACCAATTCGCATTCCGTGATGGCAATAAAAAGTAGTTTGTTCATCGACAACTTGCTCTTGAAGTCCAATTAAACCTGTCATTATTTTAAACGGCGAACCAGGCGGATATTCTGCCAATAATCCTCTATCATAAGTTGGTTTTGCGAGAGAATCATTATATAAAATTGTATAATTTTTAGAACGTTGACGACCGACTAATAATGCTGGATCATACGAAGGAGCAGTGACCAATGCCAATATTTCGCCAGTTTTTGGCTCAATTGCTACAATTCCGCCACGTTTATTGACCATTAATTCTTCGCCATATTTTTGCAATTCCATGTCAATAGATAAGGTTATGTCTTTTCCTTGAACTGCAATTGTGTCGAATTCACCGTTTTTATAAGAATCCATTTCGCGATTGAACTTGTCTTTTTGAACATATTTTACGCCTTTTATTCCACGCAAAATATCTTCGTAACTTTCTTCAACACCTTGTTTACCAATCAAATCACCAGATTTATAGTAAGGCATTTTTTCGATAATTTTATCATTAACTTGTGTAATAAATCCAAAAACATTGGCTCCAGCCGTAGTTTGATAATCTCTTAAAGAACGTTTCTGAATTTCGAAACCAGGAAATTTTCTTGCTTTTTCTTGAAATGCAGCAAATTCAGTTTTATTTAATTGCGATAAAAATACTTGACGCAATCTTGGGCTATAAACTTTGGCTTTGGCAATTTTCTTAAGAAAATCTTCTTTGGTAATGTTTAACAATTTACAAAACGTAATTGTATCAAGATTTTTGATGTCTTTTGGCGTAACCATAATGTCAAACGATGGCTGATTGGCAACCATTAATTCGCCATTTCTATCATAAATATATCCTCGTTCCGGATAATCATAATTTATTTTTATAGCATTATTATCCGATTTTAGTTTGAATGAATCATTGATAATTTGCAAATAAAATAACCTGATAACAAGCAACGAACCAGCAATAATAACTATCGAAGGCAACAATAACTTTCTCATCGTTTTTTAGGCTTTATTAAATATATGATAATTATAGATAGAATAATCGTGAAAATTGAACTAAAAATTGTCCTGAAAAGCATTTGGAAAAACAATTCGAAACTAAAAATTTCTAGAAAAAACAGTACTAAATGATGTATCAAAACCGATGCCAAAATAAACGAAAATCGTTCGGGAGTTAAAATATCATTTAATTTAACTGTTTGATATTCATAACTTAATCCAAAAGCAAATTTGAATATCTGCGGACGCAAAAATGCCAAAACCACACATGCTGCTGCGTGAACGCCACCTGAATTGCTAAAAGCATCCATCGTTATTCCTAGGGCAAAACTTGCTAACAAAAAGGTATTTTTATTGCTATTTACAGGGTATAATATCAAAAATAAAATATATGGAAACGGGTTTATAAACCCAAATAAATTAAATTTATTGAATATAACTATCTGTGCAGCAAGCAACAAAATAAAACGGGCTAGATTGTTCAATAAAGCATTATTCATTTTTTTTCTCGGCTGTTGTAGTTTCTTCTAATTTCAAAATTTCAGGAGTATCTCGGTTTTTAATGATGTAAACATGACCTAAATTCGTCATATCGTTAAAAAGTTTAATGTTTAAGGTATAATAATTGGTTTCTGAATCAGTAAAAACATTATTAATTGTACCAATATTTATGTTTTCTGGAAAAATAGTAGATTGTCCACCTGTTACAATTGTGTCGCCTTTGCGAACATTTGCAAGTCTTGGCACATCAATTAGTTGTACAAATCCTGTGCTTTTTCCATCCCACGAAAGTGAACCAAAATGATTTGACTTTTTTATCTTAGCATTTATTGGATTTTTTTTATGCAAAATACTAATTATTGTAGCAAAATTAGTCGATGTATTATCCACAATTCCGACTATACCTAAATCGTTAATTACGCCCATATCTACCTTTACACCCAATTTAGAACCAGAATCTATTGTTAGATAATTCTCATATCGATCATAAGAATTTCGAATTACTTTCGACAAAATAATATTGGTTTTGGCAACTCCTTGCAAATCGATAATTTCTGGAATAATTGTATCTTTCTTATTAAACAAAAGTGTTTTAAGCCTAGCATTTTCGAATGCTAACTCTTCGTTTTGACCACGCAAACTAAAATAAGATTCTACTTCATTTATTTTTTTATAGGCATTGCCACTAACAAAATTTGCAGAACTAATGACCTTGCTTTTATGGTACGAATGAAATTGAATTGTAAACCCTAGTGAAATGCCCAAAAGCAGCAAAAACAGCAACTTATTACTGTTTTTAAGAATAAAATTAAATATCTGCTGCATTATTAAGTGCTATTATTTTAGTAAAATACTTTTGTATTTTGGCAAGTTTTTCAACGCCATTCCTGTTCCACGAACTACTGCTCTTAATGGATCTTCGGCTATATAAACTGGCAAATCTGTTTTTTGAGAAATGCGTTTGTCTAAACCTCTAAGCATTGATCCGCCACCAGCAAGATAAATTCCTGTGTTGTAAATATCAGCTGCTAATTCGGGTGGTGTTTGCGATAATGTTTCCATAACAGCATCTTCAATTCTTTGAATAGATTTGTCTAAAGCTTTGGCAATTTCACGATAAGATACATTTACTTGTTTTGGTTTTCCTGTCAATAAATCTCGACCTTGAACCGACATTTCGTCTGGTGGCGACTCGAGATCTTCGATTGCTGCACCAACTTCGATTTTTATTTTTTCGGCTGTCGATTCTCCAACAAAAAGATTGTGTTGGGTTCTCATATAATAAACGATGTCATTTGTGAAAACGTCACCAGCAATTTTTACCGATTTGTCGCAAACAATTCCGCCAAGTGCAATTACTGCAATTTCGGTTGTTCCACCACCAATATCGACAATCATGTTTCCTTTTGGTTGCATAATATCGACACCAATACCTATTGCAGCTGCCATTGGTTCGTGAATTAGGTAAACTTCTTTACCGTTAACACGTTCGCAACTTTCTTTTACAGCACGCATTTCTACTTCGGTAATTCCAGATGGAATACAAACAACCATTCTTAAAGCTGGAGTAAATAATTTTTTCTGTAATGCAGGAATGCTTTTTATGAGCAATTTTATCATTTGCTCCGAAGCGTCGAAATCGGCAATAACACCATCTTTTAGTGGCCTTATGGTCTTTATGTTTTCATGAGTTTTACCTTGCATAAGGTTCGCTTCTTTTCCGACAGCAATAATTCTGCCAGAAATTCTATCGCGCGCAACGATAGATGGACTATCAATAACAACTTTATCGTTGTGAATGATTAGTGTGTTTGCGGTACCAAGGTCTATCGCAATATCCTCGGTCATGAAATCAAAAAATCCCATAAAGTTTTTTGGGTTTTAAAAGGTTAGTGTTTTTACTGCACAAAGTTAAACAAATTAATGTTTAAATAACACGCATTAACATATTGAATTTTAATTTATTTTCTAAGATTTTTGAGGATTAAAATCTTTTGAATTTGATTGAAATATTGTATTTTAATCGATTCAATAATTGATAATTAACAAATATTAAACTTGCTAAAATTATTGCTATTACAAATGCTTTTATAGCAACCCATATTCTTTAATTAAAACATTTGCAGGAATGTTCAAATTCTGTTGTAGTAATCTAATTTGTTTTATTGTCAAAGCTCGTTTTCGTTTAAAAATTTCCGAAACTCTTGATCTACTGTTTAATATAATTCCTAAATCATTATCGGTCATTCCTTTTTGTTCCATCATAAATTTGATAGCTTCAATTGGGTCAGGTTCTGGAATTGGATAATGAATTTGTTCGTATTTTTCTATTAAAGTTACTAAAATATCAAGTTCATCTGCTTCAACAGAATTTGGTATTGCATCAAAAATTGATTCAGCTCTTTGCAAAGCCATATTATAATCTTTTTCAGTTTTTATTGGGTTTATTTCCATTTTATAAATCTTTGATGTCAATTAATTTATCATATTCATTGTGTGTTCCAATAAATTTTATGTAAATAATTTGAGTTACAAAATTTATTTTAACAATCAATCTGTAATGATTTCCACAAATGTTGAATATAATTTTATTATTTCCAACAAAATCTGCAGAACCAAATATTTGTTTTACGTCATTAATAGTTTCAAAATCATTTTTGTCAGAAACCTGATACCAAGTTAATAATGGTTGCTTGGATTTTGGATATTTCTCCCAAAAATTTTGCAATGTTCTTTTTGCAATAATCCTCATACTAATAATTTCTTGTTCAAATATAGTTATTTTTTCCCAAATAGGGAAATTATTTTTAATGTTTAAAATGACGTGTTCCTGTAAAAACCATTGCTAAATTATTCTCGTTGCAATAATCTATGCTCAATTGGTCTTTTATTGATCCGCCTGGTTGAATAACGGCTGAAATTCCTGCGTTTTTGGCAATTTCTACGCAATCTGGAAACGGAAAAAAAGCATCACTCGCCATTGATGCACCTTGTAAATCGAAACCAAAATTGTTGGCTTTGTCTATTGCTTGGTTCAAAGCATCGACTCTTGAAGTTTGTCCTGTTCCTGACGAAATTAATGTGCCGTTTTTTGCAAAAACTATCGTGTTCGACTTAGTGTTTTTACAAATTTTCGATGCAAAAATCAAATCTTCAATTTCTTGTGGTGTTGGTGCTGTATTTGTAACGCAATTTAAGTCACTTATATTGTCTGTCTTGTTATTTTTATCTTGAACCAAAATTCCGTTCAAACAAGTTCGCAGTTGTTTTACTGGTAAATCAACTTTATTTTGAATTAAAATAATTCTATTTTTCTTTTCTGATAATATAGAAATAGCTTCCGCATCGAAACTTGGCGCAATAACAACTTCACAAAAAAGTTTGTTAATTTCATTTGCAGTTGCAACATCAATATTGCTATTTGAAATTAAAACTCCACCAAAAGCTGATGTTGGATCGCAAGCCAAAGCAACATTATAGGCTTCAAGAATTGTATTTCTGGTTGCCAATCCACAAGCATTGTTGTGTTTTAAAATTGCAAAAGTTGAGTCGTTGCACTGCAACGTCTGTACTGAATTTTTTGGAAATTCGGCTATTAAATTTACAGCTGCATCAACATCTAGCAAGTTATTGTAAGATAGCTCTTTACCATTTAATTTATTGAACATTTTATCGAAATCGCCAAAGAAAAATCCTTGCTGATGTGGATTTTCGCCATATCGTAAAACTTGTCCGTTTTGTTCGCTAATTTTTAGAACTTGCTCTTTATTATCTAAATTAAAATAATTAAAAATCGCAGCATCATAATGCGATGTAATATTAAATGCTTTCGTTGCAAATGATTTTCTGTTTTCTAAAGTCGTGTTTCCATCATTTGACGAAAGTAAATCATATAAAAACGAATAATCATTGACCGATGCAACGATAACTGTATCTTGAAAATTTTTTGCGCCTGCGCGTATGAGGGAAATTCCGCCAATATCAATTTTTTCGATAATATCAGCTTCATTTGCGCCCGAAGCAACAGTTTTTTCAAATGGATATAAATCGACAATTACTAAGTCAATTTGCGGAATATTGAATTCTTGCATTTGCAAAACATCGTTAGCATTGTCTTGGCGATTTAAAATTCCACCAAAAACTTTTGGATGCAATGTTTTAACGCGACCGCCCAAAATTGATGGATAATCGGTAATATTTTCGACTGGAATAACATCAACTCCTAGATTTTTAATAAATTCTTCTGTTCCACCAGTCGAATAAATTGTAACATTTTGATCGTTTAATAGTCTAACAATTGGTTCAAGTTCGTCTTTTAAAAAAACCGAAATTAAAGCCGATTTAATTTTTTTTGTAGTATTCATTTCAAAATTTAGTTGTGTCGTGCAAAAGTACATTTTTAATTAGAAAATTTGTCTATTAGATAATTAGAAAATTTTTGGGTTTTATAAAAGTTCCTGCATTAGTAAAGTATAGGTTTTAAAAGTTTAATCTAGATTTTGTCAGTTCGTCTAAATGATTTCAAAAAAATTAATTGTTGTAAAAATGAACAGATGTTCATCTAAAAAAAATAAAAAATCAATATCGTTTATTATTAATACATTTGATAAAATAAAAATAATCCAAAATTATGCTAGTTTATATAAGATTATTAAAAGAAAGTTTTGGATTTGCAACCAATGCTTTGCGCAACAACAAACTGCGAACTTTATTGTCGTTGCTTGGCGTAACCATAGGGATTTTTTCGATAATTGCGGTTTTAACAGCCGTTGATTCATTAGATCGAAAAATCAAAAAAGATTTGAGCAGTTTGGACAAAAATACAATGTACTTAATGCGGTTTTCGTTCGGACCAAGCGAAATACCGAAATGGAAACGCGAGCAATTTCCTGATGTAAAATACGACGAATATCAATATTTAAAAGCTAATTTGAAGGATGCCGAAAATGTCTGTTTTCAATATTTTACACAATCTCAAAGTATAAAATTCGAGTCAAAAACCGTCAATAGTTTGAATGTCGTTCCTGTAACCGATGAGTTTGACGATATTCAAAAGCTTGATTTTAAATTAGGTCGATTTTTCAATGAATCCGAATCTAATTCTGGATTGCCATTGGTAATAATTGGTCACGATGTTTCTAAGAATTTATTTGATAATTATGACCCAATTGGGCAAGTTGTTAGACTTTATGGTCAAAAATTTTCGGTAATTGGTGTACTTAAAAAACAAGGCGCAGGAATTTTGGGCGAAAGCAATGATATATCAGTATTTATTCCGAGTAATTTTCTTAGAAAAATTTATGGCGAAAATTCAGATTTTATGACGCCCGTTATTTTAATTAAACCAAATAAAAATATTGATATTGATGCATTCAAAGGCGATTTATCGCAAAAAATGCGCAATTATCGTGGCATAAAAACTGGCGATATTGACAATTTTTTTGTAAATATTTTATCAGGATTTACGAGTTTTTTAGACGGAATAATTAGTCAATTAAATATTGGTGGTTGGGCAATTGCAGGATTTTCGCTACTTGTTGGCGGATTTGGAATTGCCAATATTATGTTTGTATCTGTAAAAGAGCGAACTAACCTAATCGGGATTCAAAAGTCATTAGGCGCAAAAAACAAGTTTATTCTTTTTCAGTTTTTATTCGAAGCCATAATTCTTTGTGTGATTGGCGGAATTATGGGAATGCTTTTCGTTTGGATTATATCATTAATCTTGACAAATGTCTTGGATTTTGAGTTTGTTCTAGGAATGAACAATGTGCTATTAGGAACAGGTTTAGCAGCTTTTATTGGTTTAATTGCAGGAATTTTACCCGCAATTTCTGCAAGTCGATTAGATCCTGTTGAAGCTATTCGCAGCGGAATGTAAATTTTTTTGAACTTCTTCAATAGAATTTAGAATATAATTCATATTTCGTTCTGGATTAATAATCAATGTTACATTTCTGCCATTTTTATAAGGCGACTTAAAACCGTGTTACGTTTTTGCAGTTTTCTACTTTTTACTAACCGCTCTAACTTTCTGTATTTTATTAATTACTCTAATAGGTGCAACTTCGGTATTTAGATTTGCAACAACTCTTGTATTTTCATTGTGCAAAAACACACCAGCAGGAATATTAAAATGGTTTTTTAGCCTTTGAGCCATTTTAAGAGTAATATCTCGTTTACCATTCATAACCAACGAAACGTGTCCTTTTGTACCTATTAATGGTATTAAATCTTTGTTTTTTAAACCCATTTCTTGCATTTTAATCTTGATAACTTCTAGGGCATCAAGTTCAGGCATTGGGTAGTGTTTGTCTTCAAAATCTTTAATCAATAAAACCAATACACCAAGTTCGTCATCTTCGGGAGTGTTGGGTTCTGCGTGAAAAATTTTCATTGCACGCAAACACGCTTTTTTGTGTTCTGCTTCGGTTGTGATTACTTTCCAGTTCATTTTCTTATTTTTATGTAATTATAAATTAGAATCAAATTCAACAGTTTCAACATCTATTTTATCGTATTCTTTGTGAGTTCCAAACCATATTGTATAACACGTTTTCCTTCTAAAGATAAACGCAACTACTATCCGAAAGTCGTTTCCTTTTATATTAAAAACTACTCTTTGATTGTTAACTAAGCTTGCATTTCCATAAACTTCTTTCAATTCATTGAAATTGTCAAAATCAAATTTTAAAACTTCGTTATATCAAGTCAACAATTGATTTTTTGCAATTGGATATTTCTCGGTATAATAAATTATTGTGTTTCTACTAATAATGTTCATTTGTTAAAGATATAAAAAATAGTATTCATTTTGAAAACTATTAAGATTTTTTTGTAGTTTTAAATAAATTCGTTTTCGTGAAAAAAATTAAATTCGTGAATCACTCACAAACCAACTGACGTAATAGCGTGGTGCAAAACAAAGTTTTTGGTGGATATACCCTATGTTAAAAAGAATCAAAAACCGACAACAAGAAAATGACTGAATTAGTTATCAAAACACAAGTATTTATTTTCAAGTAAAATTAATTTAGTAATCTTATAAAGTTTTCTATCAAATTATAAATCAATGTAAATCTGCTTAAAACTTTGAAATTTAAAGATTAAATCAAACCAATTAAAATAGGTTACATTTAGTTAAGGAATATTAAACAGGGTTATTTTTAGGGGAATAAGCAGAAATAAAAAATTCTATTTACTTGATTTACAAATAAATAGAACTACATTTTTGTGCGGATAATAGGACTCGAACCTACACGCCTTGCGGCACCAGATCCTAAGTCTGGCATGTCTACCAATTTCACCATATCCGCAAAATCGTGTGCAAATATAATATTAAAAATTAAATATCAAATATCAAATATCATTTATTTTATTGTATTTTTGATATTATCATAAATTGTATAGAATTTCAACAATAAAAATTATTAATTACTTTAAAATGAATAACATAAAATCATACGTTATCGAAAACAAACAGCGATTTATAGACGAATTAATCGAATTGTTGAAAATTCCGTCAATTTCTGCTGATCCAAAATTTAAAGATGATGTAATTAAAACATCCGAGGCGATTAAAATTTCGCTCGAAAAAGCAGGTTGCAGTCATGTCGAAATTTGCGAAACTCCAGGTTATCCAATTGTGTTTGGCGAACATATTATAGATAAAAACTTGCCTACAGTTTTGGTTTATGGTCATTATGACGTGCAACCACCAGATCCTTTAGATTTATGGACATCGCCTCCATTCGAACCTGTTATTAAAATTACTAATATTCACCCCGATGGCGCCATTTTTGCTCGTGGTTCTTGCGATGATAAAGGTCAAATGTATATGCATGTTAAAGCATTTGAGTACATGATTGCCAATAAAAACCTGCCATGCAACGTGAAATTCATGATAGAAGGCGAGGAGGAAGTAGGCTCAAAATCACTATCGTGGTTTGTTGAAAAAAATCAAGAAAAATTATCTTGCGATGTGATTTTAATTTCCGATACTGGAATGATTTCGAACCAACAACCATCAATAACAACTGGTCTGCGTGGTTTGTCTTATGTCGAAGTTGAGGTTACAGGACCAAATAGAGATTTACATTCGGGACTTTATGGTGGCGCAGTAGCCAATCCAATAAACATTCTTTGTAAAATGATTGCTTCATTGCACGATGAAAATAATCACATAACAATTCCAGGTTTTTATGATAATGTTGAAGAATTATCTCATGATGAAAGAGCCGAAATGGCAAAACGTCCATTTGTACTTGATGATTATAAAAAAGCATTAAATCTTAACGATATATATGGAGAAAAAGGTTACACAACCAATGAACGAAATTCTATAAGACCAACATTAGACGTTAACGGAATTTGGGGCGGGTATACTGGCGAAGGTGCCAAAACTGTAATTGCAAGCCAAGCATTTGCAAAAATATCTATGCGATTGGTACCTAATCAAGATTGGCAAACAATTACTGATTTGTTTAAAAATCATTTCGAAAGAATTGCGCCATCTGGAGTAACTGTAAAAGTAAAGCCACATCATGGCGGACAAGGTTATGTAACTCCAACTGATAGTATTGGCTACAAAGCTGCAAATATGGCATATACCGAAACTTTCGGAAAAACTGCAATTCCAGTTCGGTCGGGTGGAAGCATTCCTATTGTTGCATTATTCGAAAAAGAATTAAAAGCCAAAACAATTTTAATGGGTTTTGGATTAGATTCTGATGCGATTCATTCGCCTGACGAACATTTCGGAATTTTTAATTATCTAAAAGGTATAGAAACGATTCCATTATTTTATAAATATTTTGTTGAACTAAGTAAATAAAATTACTCTTTCGGAATAAAGCTTTTTTAGGTTAGTTTCGAATCTATTTAGAAATTTAGACCAAAAATGTCACACTCTTTTCTTGAATAATGTGAGATAATAAATAACATATTTTAAAGATAAGCATTGGGATTCGTTACTAAATCGATTTATACAATGAAATTTAGGGCTCATGGAGTTTTTTAGAATGAAAATATATGTTACATCTTAAAGTTTAAAAAATAAGTTAGTACCAAATTTTGCAGTTGAAATTATTTTTAGTAGAATTCCAATGCGTAATCTTGGTTTAACCAATAATGTTTTGAATGTCGTATTTTAAAATGTATATTAAAATTTATTCTTAAAAAACTAAATGTTCAAATTCAAACAATTCAATATCAACGACGATAATTGCGCAATGAAAGTTGGCACTGATGGCGTTTTGCTTGGTGCTTGGTGCCCAATTGACAACAACCCAAAATCGATTTTAGATATTGGCACAGGAACTGGAATTATTGCTTTGATGTTGGCACAAAGAACCAATGCCCAGCAAATAGACGCTTTTGATATCGATGAAAATTCATTCGAACAAGCAACCGAAAATTTCGAAAATTCGCCTTGGTCCGACAGATTATTTTGTTTTCACGCTGGTTTAGACGAGTTTATAGAAGAACCCGAAGACGAATATGATTTAATAGTTTCTAATCCACCTTTTTTCGCAGAAGATTTCAAATCAACTGATGAAGGTCGCAATTTAGCACGATTTCTTGATGCAATGCCATTCGAAGAATTAATAGAAGCTGCCGATTTATTATTATCAGAAAATGGTGTTTTTACCGTAATTATTCCATTTAAAGAAGAGGAAAATTTTATAAGTTTAGCAGCCGAATTCGAATTGTATCCAATAAAAATCACTCGTATTCGTGGTACTTTTACAACTCCAATTATTCGCAGTCTTTTGGCTTTTAAACGATTCGAAATGCCAGTTTTGATAGCTGACGAAATTGTAATTGAAATTTCTAGACACAATTATACTGATGATTATATCGATTTAACCAAAGATTTTTATTTAAAGATGTAGTTTTTAGAATTCCAAAAACTTAGCCCAGATAGAAGGGAAAATCCTTTTTATCAATTGCCACGGGTTTAAACCCGTGGCAATTGATAAAAAGATTTGGAATGATAGCTGGAAAAGCTTCCAATAAAAAAAACTAATAATTTCATAACTAAAACTAATTTATAAATTGTTCAAGTTTAAAATTTAATCATTAATTTTGTAATGAATTTAGAAATTAAAGTTTAAACAAATAATCTTAAATAAAAAATAAAATGGCATTAACAATAACAGATGCAACTTTCGACGAAGTTGTTTTGCAATCTAAACAACCAGTAATGGTCGATTTTTGGGCAGCTTGGTGTGGACCTTGTAGAATGGTTGGACCAGTTATCGAAGAAATAGCAACCGAATTCGCAGGAAAAGCAGTCGTAGGAAAAGTTGACGTAGATGCAAACCAAGAATTTGCTGCAAAATATGGCGTTAGAAATATTCCAACGGTATTGGTTTTTCAAAATGGCGAAGTGGTTGGGCGTCAAGTAGGTGTAGCTCCAAAACAAACTTATGCCGATAGTTTGACTGCACTTTTGTAGTTAAATTTTTATAACTAAAATTTTTAACCATTAAGAAATTAAATTTTATTAAGTTTTAATTTAGCTTAATAAACCTTAATTTCTTAATGGTTTTATTTTTATGGTTTAACCACGATTTGAATGGGTTTATTAATTTACAATAAAAATAAAGCCACGACCCGAGCCTGTATGTGCGAATAGGCGAAGCAATTACAATAATTTTCACTAAAGAAAGTTCTATATTAATTTCACAAATCCAAATATTAAACCTTAGAATTTGTGTGATTAAATCTTTGAAATTAATAATTTGTGGTAGAAAATTTTTACCCACACAATTCGTGGTATTACCTTATTTTTTAGTCAGCATTCGTTTAATTTCGTTCAATTTCATCATTGCTTCGATTGGTGTTAACGTATTAATATCAAGGTTTAAAATTTCTTCTTTTATTTCCTCTAATAAAGGATCATCAAGATTAAAGAAACTCATTTGCATTTCTTCTTTTTCTTGTTTTATTCCAGCCAATGCATCGCTACCATGATTTTTTTCTAGTTTTTTTAGAAGTTTTTGAGCTTTTAAAATTACGGTTTGTGGCATTCCAGCCATTTTCGCTACATGAATCCCAAAACTGTGTGCAGAGCCACCTTTTACCAATTTTCGAACAAACAAAACGGTGTCTTTCAATTCTTTAACCGAAACATTAAAATTTTGAATTCGTGGCAATAAATCGGTCATTTCATTCAACTCGTGATAATGTGTTGCAAATAATGTTTTAGGTTTACTTGGATGTTCATGCAAAAATTCGGCAATTGCCCAAGCGATTGAAATTCCGTCATAGGTACTTGTTCCACGACCAATTTCATCTAATAAAACTAAACTTCGGTCAGAAATATTATTTAAAATCGATGCCGTTTCATTCATTTCGACCATAAATGTCGATTCGCCCATCGAAATATTATCGCTTGCGCCTACACGTGTGAAAATTTTATCAACAATTCCCATTTTTAAACTTTCGGCTGGCACGAAACTTCCCATTTGTGCCAACAAAACAATCAAAGCCGTTTGTCTCAAAATTGCCGATTTCCCAGACATATTCGGCCCAGTAATCATAATTAATTGTTGCGTTTCTCGATCCAAAAAAACATCATTAGCGATATATGGCGTGCCAACTGGCAATTGTTTTTCGATAACCGGGTGACGTCCATTTTTAATATCCAACTCAAAACTTTCGTCTAATTGTGGACAAACATATTTATTTTCAATCGCCAATTGTGTGAACGATGTCAAACAATCCAGCTGCGCAACCAAATTGGCGTTTAATTGAACAGGTTTTATATACGTCGCAATCCAAGCGATTAGTTGCTCGAATAATTCGGATTCTATCTTCTGGATTTTTTCTTCGGCGCCTAATATTTTAGTTTCGTATTCTTTTAATTCTTCGGTAATGTATCTTTCGGCACTAACTAATGTTTGTTTTCGTATCCATTCTGGCGGAACTTTGTCTTTGTGCGTATTCCGAACTTCAATATAATATCCAAAAACATTATTAAATGAAATTTTTAAGGACGAAATTCCAGTCAATTCTGATTCTCGCTTTTCAATTCCTTCTAAAAATGCTTTCCCAGAAGTGGATATTGCTCGCAAATCGTCTAATTCTTCGTTGATTCCTTTGGCAATTGCGTTGCCTTTAGAAACTGCAACTGGTGCTTCTTGATTTAAAGTTTTACCTATTTTTTCTCGCAACAAATCGCAACTATGCAATGAGTCGCCAATAATTTTTACGGCTTCTTGTGGACTTTGCAATGCCAATTTTTTTATTGGAATTACTGCATCTAACGATTCTTTTAGATAAACAACTTCTCGTGGCGAGACTTTTCCAGTTGCAATTTTAGAAATCAATCGTTCTAAATCCGATATTTGTTTTATTTGGGTTTGAATGCTTTTTAAAACTGCTTGATTTTCTTTCAAATAAGTAACTACTTCATGGCGATTTTTTATTTTATTGATGTCTTTCAAAGGCAATGCCAACCAACGTTTTAGCAATCTCGAACCCATTGGCGAATTGGTTTTGTCGATAACATATAATAATGTTACTGCATTCGGATTATAAGAATGGTACAATTCTAAATTCCTGATCGTAAATCGATCCATCCAAACATAAGCATCTTCGGCAATGCGAGAAATTGATGTAATGTGTTGGCGTTTATTGTGTTGCGTTTCTGATAAATAATATAATATTGCGCCAGAGGCAATTATACCTTCATTCAAATCTTCTATTCCGAAGCCTTTTAAAGATATGGTTTGAAAATGATTGGTTAATGTTTCAACGGCATAATCTTCTTTAAAAACCCAATCTTCAAGATAAAAATTATGAAAATCTTCGCCAAAAGTTTCCTTAAATGTAGCTTTGTTTTCTTTAGGAATCAAAACTTCGCTTGGTTGAAAATTCTGCAATAACTTATCAATATATTCGTCATTGCCTTGAGCAGTAAGGAATTCACCGGTAGAAATATCAAGAAACGAAACACCAATGTTTTTTTTACCAAAATAAACCGATGCCAAAAAATTGTTTGATTTCGATTGCAAAACTTCGTCATTCATTGAAACTCCAGGAGTAACCAATTCGGTAACACCACGTTTAACGATTGTTTTGGTCATTTTTGGATCTTCGAGTTGATCACAAATCGCAACACGAAGTCCAGCTTTGACCAATTTTGGTAAATAAGTATTAATAGAATGATGCGGAAAACCAGCCAAAGCCGTTTCGGTTTCTGATCCTGCGCCACGTTTTGTCAACGTAATTCCAAGAATTTTAGAAGCACGAACGGCATCGTCACCAAAAGTTTCATAAAAATCGCCTACACGAAACAACAGGCAAGCATCTGGATACTTGCGTTTTATATCGTTATATTGCTTCATTAACGGCGTTTCTTTAACCGATTTCTCTATATTTGGCAAGATATTTGTTATTTATTGTGTTATAAAAAAGCGAATTTAAATATTTAAATCTTGCATTTGAAATAATTTTAAATGAATTTTAAGAAAATTTTTAAATTGTAATTAAAAAAATTATTTACATTTGCTCCACTAATTAAAAATTAATTATACCCAAAATGAAAAAAATTGTATTATTATTAGCATTTGCATTTGCAGGAACAACTGTAATTAATGCACAAGAAGCAAAAACAACTGCTAAAAAAGTTGCAGTTACCGCTAAAAAAGAAGTTACCGCTAAAGTTGAAAAAGTTAAAACTGTTGCAGGAAAAGCAGTTGAAACCAAAAAAGTTGGTGGCAAAGTTGATGGCCCAGGAATGGTTTTTATTAACGAAACTATCGATTATGGAACAATTGCACACAATGCAGATGGTGCTCGTGAATTCGTTTTCACAAATAACGGAACTAAACCATTAATTATTACCAATGCACAAGGTTCATGCGGTTGTACAGTTCCAACTTCTCCTAAAGATCCAATTGCTCCAGGAGCAACAGGAAAAATAGGTGTAAAATATGCAACTGATAGAGTAGGGGCTTTTACAAAAACAGTAACAATTACATCTAACGCAGAAGGAATGCCTTCTAAATTATTGACTATCAAAGGAACTGTTTTGCCAGATCCAGCAGCTGCAATTCCAGCAGCTCCAGCAGGTTTGCCAGCAGCGGGCGTTGCTAGTCCAAAAATGTAATTTTTTTAAATTTATATAAAAAGCTTTCATTAATTTGAGAGCTTTTTTTTTGAGAGAATTTTATTAAAATGGATTAATTTTATAATTTACAACGTTTGTCATTTCGACGAAGGAGGAATCTCATAACGTGAGCATCTAATGAGATTCCTCCTTCGTCGAAATGACAACAAAACTGAAAATAAATGCTGTTGTTAATAGAATAAAGCAATTAAAACCTATTCAACTTATATTTCCTTTTATTACTTATTTGTTTCAAAACAACAAAAAATAATTGTTTTAGTCTTTCAAAATTTTATTACAAACAAATTAAAACTTATATTTTCTAATATAAATTATATGTTTTAAACCAAAAAAAAATGTTTTAAAATCCATAATGAGAAAATTAGAAAACAAAGAACTTGAAAGAAAATCTATTGAAGATTTTAAAACCGCTACAAAAACCCCAATCATTATTATTCTTGATGATATTCGAAGTTTGCACAATATTGGTTCGGTTTTTAGAACAGCCGATTCTTTTTTGATCGAAAAAATTTATTTGTGTGGCATAACCGCAATTCCACCCAATAAAGAAATTCATAAAACTGCACTTGGCGCAACCGAAACCGTTACTTGGGAATATGCCGAAAATGTTCTAGAAGTTATAGAAAATCTTAAAAAAGAAAACGTTCAAGTATTTGCCATTGAGCAAGTTGAAAATGCAATTTACTTAAATGATTTTGAAGTCAAAAAAAATCAGAAATATGCCTTGATTTTTGGAAACGAAGTTTTCGGGGTTTCGCAAAATGCTATCGAGATTTGCAATGGAACAATCGAAATTCCGCAACTTGGAACCAAACATTCATTGAATATTGCAGTTAGTGCTGGAATTGTTGTTTGGGATTTGTTTTCGAAAATTGAAAAAGAAAAAAATTTATAATCAATCGATTGAAATATTTATTTTTTCAGAGATTCTCTCTAAAATAAACAAATAATCATCTTGTTTTTTGACAAAATCTTTATCCGAAACATCGATAACCAAAACATTCCAATCGGTTTTTGATTTAATGTAATCTAAATAACCTTGATTGATTTTTTCTAAATAATCTGCGGGAATTTCTTGTTCATAATCGCGACCACGTTTTTTTATATTTTCCAGTAATCTATCAGTATTTTGATACAAATAAATATACAGATCAGGCTTTGGCATTTCTTTGTAAATAATGTCAAACATCGTTTTGTATAATCTAAACTCATCTTCTTGCAAAGTAACTTTTGCAAAAATTATAGATTTAAATATATGATAATCAGCAATAATAAAATCTTTAAACAAATCGAATTGCGCCAAATCATCTGACAATTGTTGATAACGATCGGCCAAAAATGACATTTCTAACGGAAAAGCATAACGGTTTTGATCTTTATAAAATTTTGGTAAAAACGGATTATCGGCAAATCGTTCCAAAACAGTTTTTGCATTAAAATCTTCCGCAATTTTGGTTGTTAATGTGGTTTTTCCTGCGCCAATATTTCCTTCGATTGCTATATAATTAAAACTATCAAGTTTGATTTTTTTTAATGGCGGTTTGATGTAATGCAAGATTTTACATTCGCTTTTGTCTTCGCAAATAGCAATCATTTCCGTTGTCGATTTGTTTAAAACAGGATGTTTCCAATTCAAACCCAAATCTTTTAACGGCAATAAAACAAACAATCTTTCTTTCATTTGCGAATGCGGAACAACTAAATTTTCGGCTTCAATAATTTCTTCATTAAAATAAATAATGTCAATGTCGATAATTCTTGGTTGATATTCGTTAGAATCAGAAATTTTTCGACCTAATTCTTTCTCAATTTTTTGAATTTTCGATAAAATTTTCTGAGCCGATTTGTGTGTATGAATTAAAACATTGCAATTAAAAAACATTTCGCTTGCAAAACCCCAAGAAGGCGATTCATAAACAGGCGAAATTTTAATTACGGTTCCAACCTGAACATGAATCAAATCAATAGCCAACTGAATGTTTTCCAGACGAATGCCAAGATTACTTCCTAATGATAAAACGACTTGATTCTGATTATTCATATTAACGCAAATTAACTAAATAAAATTTAAAATTCGAGTATATTTGCAAACTGTTGAAAAATTATTTTTTGTAACAAAAATTGTTTTTTAACGACTAACTTTTTTGCCATGAAGGCACTAAGACACAAAGGTTTGATAAATAAAATAAATAAAAATTGCTTTATTATACTAATTAAGGCAAATACTGAAAATTATTTTTGTTTGTAATCTTGGAAATTATTAAGTAAATAAAACTTAGAAACTTCGAGTCTTCGAGGCAAAAAAACTAACTTATTGTTAAACATATTATGAACTTTATTAAAAATGTATTTGCAACTGTAATCGGAATTTTTGCATTCTTGATTGTTGTATTTTTCTTATTCGCTTTTTTAGGAGCTATTTTTGGCGGCAATTCTAACGGAATTTCTGTTGAAAAAAACTCGGTTATCGAACTCGATTTGTCTGAAGTTAGCGAAGATTATGGCGGAAAAACCAAAATAAAAGATTTCGATTATTTCGAAAACAACCACAACGGACTTTCTGATATTATAAAAGGAATCGAAAACGCCAAAACCGACGAAAACATTAAAGGAATTTCGATTCTCAATAACACAACAATGCTCGGAATGGCGCAAATTAAAGAACTGCGAATTGCGCTCGAAGATTTCAAAAAATCTGGTAAATTCGTTTATGCCTATTCCAACACAATTTCGCAAAAAGAATATTACTTGAATTCAGTTGCCAACACGATTTATATGAACCCGATTGGCGAAATGGAGTTTAAAGGATTATCGACCGAAGTTATGTTTTTCAAGGATTTTCAAGAAAAATCAGGTCTAAAAATGGAAGTCATTCGCCACGGAAAATACAAATCGGCAGTTGAACCATTTCTTGAAAATGAAATGAGCGAAGCCAACAAACAACAAACTACCGAACTTTTAACATCGCTTTGGTCGTCGATCGTAGCCGATATTTCGACTTCGAGAAAAGTTTCAATTGCAAGATTAAACGAAATTGCAACAGGACTTTTAGCAAGAACGCCAGAAATGGCAAAAACCGAAAAATTAATCGATAAAATTGCGTACGAAGACATTTATCACGACGATATTCGAGAAAAATTAGCAGTCGAAAAAGACGAAGATTACGAAACAATTTCGATTCTTGATTATGCCGAAAATGTCGCAACAACAACCACAAATCTTGAAACCAATAAAATTGCAATTGTTTACGCACAAGGCGAAATTGCTGACGGCGAAGGCGATGTAACAACAATTGGCGAGTTATCCATGCGTCGTTCACTGCAAGAAGCCAGAAAAGACGAAGACATAAAAGCCGTAGTTTTGCGCGTGAATTCGCCTGGCGGAAATGCACTAACATCTGACTTGATTTGGCGCGAAATCGAACTGACCAAAAAAGTAAAACCAGTTGTCGTTTCTATGGGAACCTATGCTGCTTCGGGCGGTTATTACATCGCTTGCAACGCCAATAAAATTTTTGCAGAACCAACCACAATCACTGGTTCTATTGGTGTTTTTGGAGTATTGCCCAATTTCACGCAAGCTGCTAATAAGTTCGGAATCAATACTGTGCAAGTAAAAACCCACGAAAATGCCAGCGAGTACAGCCCATTTGTTCCATTGAACGATAAATTCAAAGCATTCACGCTCGAAAGTGTAGAACATATATATAATGTATTTGTAAATCGGGTTGCAACAGGCAGAAAAATGACCTTCGAGCAAGTCGATGAAATTGCGCAAGGTCGCGTTTGGTCTGGAACCGATGCATTAAAAATTGGACTTGTTGACCAACTTGGCACTATGAACGATGCGCTAAAATATGCAGCAACGTTAACCAAAACCGATAAATATTCGACAGTTTCTTATCCAGAATACGAAAAAAATCTTCAAGATATTATCGGAAAATTCTTACCATTTGCAAAATCCAAAGAAAATTTAATCAAGCAAGAAATTGGCATCGAAAATTACGAAATGCTTGAAAAAATCAAGAAAATGCAATCTCGAAAAGGCATTCAAGCCATTATGCCATTTGAAATTAATGTGAAATAGCACTGTTAGAATTTATCCTGAATTTATTTCAAGATTTATCCTGAATTTATTTCAAGAGCTAATCCAGCTTTCATTCCAAAAAAAACGGTTTAAAAAACGGTTTTTGTAATTTTCGAAAGGAACTTCCGTTGGTCGTTCTTTCGAAAAACAAAAAACCAAAGATTTTTAAACCGTTTTGTTTTTCCCTTTAATCTGGGCTATAAAGAAACCAATAATGTTAAAAATCCTATAACTTTTAAAAAACCTTCAAAAAATATTCATTAGATTTGTAAACTAATCACAATCATTATGTTCAAGAAAATTTTAAAAATAGTCGGAGTTCTATTGTTGCTAATAATTGGATCATTAATCGCAATTCCATACTTTTTTAGCGACCAAATCAAAGCCAAAATCGAATCGGCAATCAATGAAAAAGTCGATGCCAAAGTATCATTTGCCGATGCAAGAATTAGTTTGTTTAAAAGTTTTCCAAACGCAACAGTAACCTTAGACAAGTTATTAATCATCAATAAAGCGCCATTTCTAGGCGACACATTGGTTTCTATTGGCGAATTGAATTTAAAAATGTCTGTAAAAGAACTTTTTAAAGACAAAACAGAAATCATGCAAATTGATGGAATAACATCTAAAAACGGAATTCTAAATATTCTTTTTAATAAAGATGGTCTTGGCAATTTCGATATCGCAATGAAAGATGCTGGAGCAAAAGACGATTCCAAAAGTGATCCTTTGTCATTAAAAGTAAATAATTATGCTGTCGAAAATTACAGATTCAAATATTTCGATGAACGTTCTAAAGTTAAATTTGTTTTGGATAGTTTGAACCATTCAGGAACTGGAGATTTTGGAGACGAAAAATTAGATTTAGATACAAAATCGACTGCAAATGTTTCTTTAGATATGGACAAAGTCAAATATATGAACAAAATTCATTTGACATTAGACGCAGTTTTAGGAATTGATTTGAAAAATAAAAAATATACTTTCAAAGAAAATAAAGCCAAAATAAACGAATTGCCATTAAAATTCGATGGATTTATTCAATTAACCAATGCTGGTCAAAACTATGACTTGAAATTTAATACGCCAACATCGTCATTCAAAAATTTCTTAGGATTAATTCCTGCGGCCTATGCAAGCAAACTAGATGGTGTGAAAACGACAGGCGATTTCACCGTTGATGGTTTTGCCAAAGGAATGTTGACCAAAACTACAGTTCCAAAATTCAATGTTGCAATTGCGTCGCACAATGCGAGTTTTCAATATCCTAATTTGCCAAAAGCGGTTCGAAATATTGTTATTGATACCAAAATTATAAACGAAACTGGTTTGACAAATGATACTTATGTCAACCTTGACAAATTTCAATTCGCAATAGACCAAGATGTTTTTGCAGGAAAAGCCAATTTTAAAAATCTAACAACCAATGCTTTAGTAGATGCTGCAATGAAGGGCAGAATTAATCTTGGTAATTTATCAAAAGCATATCCGATAAAATTAAAAATTCCGCTTTCGGGGATTTTGAACGCCGATGTTACTACAAAATTTGATATGGAATCGGTCAAAAATAGTCAATATGCTAAAATAAATAATGCTGGAACAATGTCGCTTTCTGGTTTTAAATATGCTGATGATAAAGGTAAAGTCATGAACATTAGCCAAGCAACAGTTCAATTTAATCCAAGCAAAGTTAATTTACAAAAATTCGAAGCAACAACAGGAAAAAGCGATGTTTCGGTAACCGGATTATTAGAAAATTTTTACGGTTTTATGTTTCAAAATCAAGAACTGAAAGGAAATTTTAATATGATTTCTAATCAAATTGCAGTTGCCGATTTTATGGATTCTAGCTCAAAAACAGCATCAGAAACCAAAACTGCAACTTCAGGAAAAGCAACACCAATGAAAATTCCAGCTTTCTTGAATTGTACAATAATTGCAAAAGCAAATACAGTTTTATATGATAATTTAATTTTGAAAGATGTTTCAGGAAAAATGATTATCAATGACCAAAAAGTAACTTTTCAAAACTTAAAAACCTCCATTTTTGGTGGAACAATTGGTGCCAATGGCGATGTTTCGACCAAAGGAAAAGTGCCAGTTTTTAATATGAATTTGAATTTGAATCAAGTTGATATCGCACAATCGTTCACGCAACTCGAAATGTTGAAAAAAATTGCACCAATTGCAGGAATTATTGATGGAAAATTCACATCAGTAATAAAGTTGAATGGAAATTTAGACAACGCAATGAAGCCAAATGTCAATTCAATAACCGGCGATTTATTCGGAAATCTTTTGCAAACCAAAGTAAATGCCAGTAAATCGACGTTGTTAACAGCACTGACAACCAATTTAAAATTCATCGATTTAAATAAATTGAGTTTAAATGATGTAAAAGCCAATTTAACATTTGCAGACGGAAAAGTAAACGTGAAACCATTTGACATAAAATATCAAGATTTGAAAGCTACAATTGGTGGTGCACACGGTTTTGACCAAAATATGAATTATAATTTAAAATTCGATGTTCCAGCAAAATATTTGGGTAAAGAAGCTGGCGGAATGTTATCGAAATTAACATCGACTGATTTAGATAAATTGCAAAATATTCCAATAAATGCAATTTTGACAGGCAATTTTTCATCGCCAAAAATCACAACCGATATTAAATCTGGTTTAACAGCTTTGGCAAGTCAGTTGGTTAAAAAAGAAAAAGAAAAATTGGTTACCAAAGGTAAAAACGAACTCGGAAATGTATTGGATAAAGTTTTGAAAAAAGATACAACTAAAAGCAAAGCTAATACGCAAAAAGACGAAATTAAAAATCAAGCCGGTAAATTGCTAGATGGTTTGTTTGGAAAGAAAAAGTAGTTTTCAGTGTTCAGTTTTCAGTTAAAAATCCAATTTCATTCGTAATTGGATTTTTACTTTCAATTCCGTTTATCTTCGCCCCAAAGTAATTTTTTGCGCAAAGTTTTCAAGAAAGTTTCGTCGTGAATTTCAATCATATTTATTTTGAAAGGCGTTTTTTTTATTTTCAAAACAGTATGATTGTCAACTGATGTAATTCTTGAATCTAACGAAATTAAATATTGACTTTCGCGACCAGAAACTTTCAATTCTATTTCGGTATCATCAGTAATTACCAATGGTCTTGCGTTTAAATTGTGCGGCGCAATGGGTGTAATTACTAAACTTTTTACATCGGGCGTTAAAACTGGTCCGCCGCAACTTAAAGAATATCCTGTTGAGCCGGTTGGCGTTGCAACTATCAAACCATCAGCCCAATACGAGTTTAAATATTCGCCGTTTAGAGAAGTTTCGACCGTAATCATTGATGTTGTATCTTTTCTTGAAACTGTAATTTCGTTTAATGCAAAATTAATTTCTTCTAACGATTCGTTTTTTATTGAAGATGTAACACTAAGCAAAGTTCTTTCGGAAAAAGTATATTTTTTATCGATAACCAATTGCAAAAATTCTTGAATATTATCTTGTGGAACCGTTGCTAAAAAACCCAATCTACCAGCATTAATTCCTAGAATCGGAATGCCAGAATCTCGAACAAAAGTCGCTGCTCGAAGAATTGTTCCATCACCACCTATGCTTAAAAGAACATCGAAACTTGAATCGAGTTCTTTGTAAGATGCAAATGTTTTATATTCTTTTTTAAGAATTTCTTCTTTGTATAATATCTCAAGAAACTTTGTTTCTATAACCAATTCGACATTATTGGCATTAAAAAACACAAAAATATCACGAATAATTGGTCGTGTATCGTTTTGGTAATATTGTCCGAAAATGGCTATTTTCATATTATAATATTAAATTTTTAATATTAGATATTAGATATTTAAAATTTAATATCTAAAATTTAATATCCTAGATAGACAGATATTTTTCTAAATAACTAGCATTTTCTTTCAAAATGCTAATATAATCGTCTTGTTGATGGTCAGAAATTATTTCGTAATTGTATCGTCTAAAACTTTGAACAATATCGTTTATATCGCCAACATTTATTTTTAATGTAATTTCTACAAATGACAAATCTGAATTTGATATAAAAACGCCCAATAATTTTCCGTTATTCGATTCGATAATTTGTGCAATTTGACTCATTGAATAATCAAGAATTGCTTTTCTTACAATAATAATATTTCCAGATTCTGATAAAAATGGCGTTTCCTGAAAAGTTTTTATTATTTCTTCGATTTCATAATACCCTAAATACTTATTATCATCGTTCAAAACTGGAATTAAATTAGCATGATTCTTAGAAAAAACTTCTAAAACTTCTAATAAAACAGCATTTTCACGAGTAAAAAATCGCTCGAACGAATATTTATAATCAGATAAATTTTTATCGAAATCGAAAGTTTCTAAATCATTTTTAGAAATGCTACCTATATATATATCATTTTCAAGAACTGGAAAATGCGAAAAATTAATTTCTTCGAAAAAATCTTGAACCTCAGAAATTGGTTCATCAATTTTCAAAGCTTTGAAATCATTATTGATATATTCGGAAAGTATTGTCATTTAAAATATTTAAAATTAGGATGCAAAATAATCAAAATTAAACAAAAACTGATTAAGTTTAGTTTGTATTTTTGTAAGCAAATTTAATATAATAAACATCAATAATTGTTCCAATGACAAAATTAAGTGTAAATATCAATAAAATTGCAACATTAAGAAATGCTCGTGGCGGAAATGTACCCAATTTATTGCAAGTTGCCACCGATATTCAAAAGTTTGGCGCACAAGGAATCACGATTCATCCACGACCAGACGAGCGACACATTCGTTATCAAGATGCTAGAGATTTAAAAGCAATTGTTTACACCGAATATAACATTGAAGGCAATCCACTCGAAAAATCTTTCATAGATTTGGTGCTTGAATGCAAGCCAACTCAAGTGACTTTGGTGCCTGACGCAAACGATAATTTAACATCAAATGCGGGTTGGAATACCATAAAAAATAAAGATTTTCTAACAGAAATCGTTCAAGAATTTCAACGAAACGGAATTAGAACATCAATTTTTGTAGATCCAAATCTTGAAATGATTGAAGGCGCAAAAATTTGTGGAACAGACAGAATTGAGTTGTACACCGAAGTTTTTGCACATCAATACGGTTTAGGAAATAAATCGGCAATCGAGCCATTTACAAAATCGGCAATTTTGGCAAATGAACTTGGAATTGGTGTTAACGCTGGACACGATTTGAGCTTGGATAATATTCAGTTTTTTAAACAAAACATTCCAAATTTATTAGAAGTTTCTATTGGTCACGCATTGATTTCCGAAGCTTTGTATTTGGGTTTGGATAATGTTGTGAATATGTATTTACGTAAAATAGCCCCTTAACCCCCGAAGGGGGAACTCCAAGTTTTCTAAATAAAAATTATAAATAACTATTTTTAAATAAAATCAATGCAATTATATTCCAATATCTTAAACACCAACATTGGAGTTCCCCCTTCGGGGGTTAGGGGGCTTGGGCTTCTTATTCTCCACGGATTTTTAGGAATGTCAGACAACTGGAAAACTTTAGCAACACAATATGCAACCGAAGGTTTTGAAGTTCACACTATAGATTTGCGCAATCACGGTCGCAGTTTTCATTCTGATGATTTTAGTTATGAAATTATGGTTCAAGATATTTTGGAATATTGTCAAGCCAATAATATTTTAAATATTGATTTAATCGGACATTCTATGGGCGGAAAAGTTGCAATGTTGTTCGCAACGACTTATCCAAAAATGGTTAACAAATTGATAATTGCTGATATTGGACCTAAGTTTTATCCGCAACATCATCAAAATATTTTGGCAGGATTGAATGCTGTTGATTTCTCAAAAAAACCAAGTAGAATCGAAGTCGATCAAATCGTGAAACAACATATTTCAGATTTTGGAACTCGCCAATTTCTATTAAAAAGCTTGTATTGGCAAACGCCAGAACAATTGGCTTTTAGATTTAATTTAGAAATTTTCAATAAAAAAATTGATGAAATAGGTAAAGCTTTGCCAGAAAACAATGTTTTCGAGAAAGAAACGCTTTTCATTCGTGGTGGCAATTCTAATTATATTCTAGATGAAGATTTTGAAGGAATAAAAACACATTTTCCGATGGCAATTTTTGAAACTATTCCAAATGTTGGACATTGGTTGCATGCCGAAAATCCAAAAATGTTTTTTGAATTATCTATTGAATTTTTGAAATCTTGATTTTTTTGAAATTATAAATTTTAACTACATTTACATCAAATGCTTGATCGCAAATCGCAATTCCTAAATCAAAAATGAAATATCCAAGAAAGTTATCAGCTGGCGCAAACAACACCGTTATTGTTCTCAATGACAATGAAGTTGCCAAATTGTTTTCTGGCGATACACGTTCAGATTTAGGTTCAGAAGCCGAGAAAATGAAGTTTGCCAATTCAATTAATAACTTGGTTTCTAAATTTATTCGATTAGAATATAATGAGGATTTGCAATGCGAAATGTTGGTAATGGAACGTATTAAACCAATAGATTTTCGAGCTTATGAAGTCGAAATTCGACAACTTTGGTTAGAAGTGTTCGAAGATGAATTAAAAGATTTACACAAATCTGGTTTTGTTCATAGAGATTTAAGACGACCATCAGATATTCAAGGATTGGCATTTGATAATATACTTCTAACAGAACATGGCTTGCGATTAATCGATGTTGGAATTTCGGCATTAAAATCTCAAGTTGGAGAAAAAATTTTCGAAAAACAATTAGAAATCGAACTTCAAGAACTCGAAATTTTCAAAGAATATTTTTTAAATAGATGATAATAATTTCAGATATTAGATATTAGATTTGTGTACTTTTGCAAAATCTAATATCTAAAATCATAAATCTAATATTTAATGACAGGAATCGTATATAAATCTACTGGAAGTTGGTACACCGTAAAATCCGAAAATGGTGATTTTATGGAATGCCGAATAAAAGGAAAATTCCGATTGAAAGGGATTAAAAGTACGAATCCGATTTCGGTAGGCGATGTTGTAGATTATGATCTAGACGAAACTTCGGATAAAGTCACAGGTTCAATTCACAACATTCAGGAACGTAAAAATTATATTGTTAGAAAATCGGTTAACTTGTCGCATCAAATGCACATTATTGCATCAAATTTGGATTATGTTTTTTTGTTGATTACCATAAATAATCCACCAACAACTTTCAATTTTATTGATCGTTTTTTGATAACCGCCGAAGCTTACGGAATAGAAACCATTTTAGTTTTCAATAAAATTGACACATTTGATAATGCTACGCTTGATGAGCAATTGTATATGCAACACGTTTATGAGCAAATTGGTTACAAATGTTTGCGAGTTTCTGCTATTGCAAATAAAGGAATCGAAGAATTAAAAACCTTGATGATTGGCAAAACTACTATGTTTTCTGGACATTCCGGTGTTGGAAAATCGACTTTGGTCAATGCTATGGAACCTAATTTACATCTAAAAACCAAAAATATTTCTGAACAAAGCAAGCAAGGGCAGCATACAACAACATTTGCCGAAATGTTCGATTTGAGTTTTGGTGCCAGCATAATCGATACCCCAGGAATCAAAGGTTTTGGTATTGTTGATCTCGAAAAAGAAGATATTTCGGGTTATTTTCCAGAATTTTTTAAACTGAAAGACCAATGTAAATTCAACAATTGTTTGCACAAAGAAGAACCACATTGCGCCATTAAAAAAGCATTAGAAAATGATGAAATTTCGTGGACACGATACAATTCGTATCTTAAAATTTTAGAAGGCGACGATGAAAATTATAGAGTAGATTCATTCGACGAAGATCGAAAAGCCAGTGACGAAACTAGGAAAAGTGAGTAGTATTCAGTTGGCAGTGTTCGATATTCAGTTATTTTATCATTCCGAATGCAGTTCACAGTTAATTTGTCATTTCGAAGGAATCTTTCCAAAACTTTATTTTCAAAAAAAGTAAAAAATTAAATGCACAAATTTTTATGAAAATAGTAATACAAAGAGTTTCATCAGCATCAGTCGAAATCGGCAATAAAATTGTAGCCGAAATTCAAGTAGGAATATTGATTTTAGTTGGAATTGAAGATTTAGACAATCAAGAAGATATCGATTGGTTGATTTCTAAAATTGTGAATCTTCGCATATTTCCAGATGTAAACCAAGTTATGAATTTTTCAGTCAAAGACATCGATGGTGAAATTATTGTAGTTTCGCAATTTACTTTGCACGCATCGACCAAAAAAGGCAATCGACCAAGTTACATCAAAGCATCGAAACCCGAAATTGCAATTCCAATTTATGAAAATTTTATTCAAAAACTACGATTCGAATTTGGTAAAAAAATTCAAACAGGCATTTTTGGAGCCGATATGAAAGTTGCTTTGGTCAATGATGGGCCAGTTACGATTATTATTGATTCGAAAAATAGGGAATAAAATTATTGTTTTTTAAAAATAAATTGTAATTTATATAAATTTTGAATAATTGGTGTTATATTTGCACTCCAAGAAATATTTACTTTATTGAAATTCAATACTTTAAATTTTTAAAATTATTTATAAAGCTGTTTTACAATAAATTACCTTTAATTTTATCCAACTATGAGCGATTACATAAATATGGATTTTAATGAAAATAAAGCTTTAAATGCGGTGTTGTATATTGCACATAAATTAAAAAGGAGGGATTTTCATAAAATTTTTAAAATTCTTTATTTCGCAGATAAAGAACACTTTTCAATTTATTCAAGACCAATTACTGGCGACAATTACATCGCAATGCAGGATGGTCCTGTACCTTCAAAACTTTATGATATTTTTAAATCTGTTAGGGGAAACGGTTATTTTAAAGATAACGGAAAGTTTTCGCAATATTTTACTGTTGTCGATTGGGATATAATTGTTCCCCAAAAAGAACCATCAATGAATTTTTTATCGTTAACCGATATTAAATACATTGACAAAGTTATAGAAAGATATGGAGAAATGACTTGGGACGAAGTTCGAGAAAAATCTCACGATTATGCTTGGAGTAATACAGTTCTAAATAAAGAAATTACTTTTGAGAATATCCTTTTAGAGGCCGGTGAAAATGATTCTTACATAGATTATATTAAAGAACAAAACAGTTTGAAATCTCTTTTTCAATAATTATGTGTCCATTAGGTGATTTTTTATCAAATGAAAGTAAGGATACTTTATTTAAAAATAATTTAAAAAAAGGAGATGTATTTGCAACTGATTTTAAAGATATTGACCATCAAAAATATTTTATTATTGTTGGCTTATCGCCAGAGAAAACCTATACCTGCACTGTTTTTATTAACACCCGAATTCATCCTTCGATTTTAAATAAAAAAGAAATTGCTTCGCTTCAAATACCAATAACCAAATCAAAAAATCATTTTTTGCATCACGATTCATTTGTTTGTTGTTCTGATTACAATCCAATCAATTTAGAAAAAATAGAATCTTTAAAAAAAGATGGACTATGCAGAATTCTTGGAACTCTTGATGAAAATGATTTAGAAATAGTCACCAAAACAATTATAAATTCAGGTTTATTAGCTCCCGAAGAACTTAAACTTTATTTTCAAGTTTAAATAATATTCTGAATTGTATTAAAAACTATCCAAACATAAAAAGTTAATTCAGAAAATTATTATAAAAAACACTTTCAATCGAGGTGTTTTTTTTATTTTCTATTTCTTATATTTGTTTTTATGAAAAATTCTCTAATTCAAATTGCCTTTCAACGAACTCAAGAACTTATAATTGATTTTGAATCAGGAATAAAACATTATCTATCTGCAAGTTATCAAGAAGCCGAAGTCCGAAAAGAATATATAGATAAATTTTACACCTATTTGGGTTGGGATGTAAATCACGATTTTCAAAAAAATCCATTCGAACAAGAAGTTAAAATCGAAAAAGCACAACGACAACAAGGTGCACTTGGTCAAAAACGTGCCGATTATGCTTTTTTTCTTGCACCAAACTACAAACAAGAACAGTTTTTTGTAGAAGCCAAAAAACCATCAAGAACTTTAAGACAAAATAAAGATGACTATTTTCAGACTGCAAAATATGGCTGGAATGCAGGAACTGGTGTTTCTATTCTTACTGATTTCGAGGAAATTGTAATCATAGATTGTCGTTTTAGACCAGATTTTGATACTATTTTGCAAAACGAAATTAAATATTACAAATATACGGATTTTAAGGATTTTGACTCTTTCGAGGAATTCTACTGGATATTTTCTCGAGAAGCTTTAATTGCTGGTAATCTAGGTATATTTATAGAAAAACTTAAAAAACCAAAAGGAACTGCCATACTTCTAAAATCTATTGATGAAAGTTTTTTGAATTATATTGATGGTAAAAGATTTGAATTGGCAACAGCTTTTTATCAAAACAATAATAATCTTGATGCCTACGAACTGACCGAAGCAACACAACGAACAGTCGATAGAATTGTATTTATTCGTTTTCTGGAAGATAAATTAATAGAGACTGAGAATATTATTCACAATATTGCAACCGCTAAACATCCCTGGGCGAAATTTGTTGAATATTCTAAATATTTAGATTCCAAATATAATGGTGTTGTTTTTAAACCGTTATTTATTGATGATAAAAAATTTGGTGGTGCTAACGACGATTTATTTAGAGTATTATGTTCTGATTTAGACCACAACAATACACCGTATGATTTTAATTATATTCCAATACATATCCTTGGTAGCATTTACGAACGTTTTCTTGGAAAAGTTGTTGTAATAGAAAACGGAAAAGCAACAATTGAAGTCAAACCAGAAGTGCGCAAAGCTGGCGGTGTTTTTTATACGCCAAAATATATTGTTGACTATATTGTCAAAAATACCGTTGGGAAATTAATTGAAGGAAAAAAACCCAATCAAATTGCCGAACTTACTTTTGCAGATATTGCTTGTGGTTCGGGCAGTTTTTTGATTGGCGTTTTCGAATATTTATTAGATTATCATAACAAATGGTACAACGAAAATCCAACAGTTGCCAAAAAAGATGGTTGCAAATACAATGAAGATTTTGGTGTTTATGTATTGTCAATACAACAGAAACAACACATTTTGCTTAACAATATTTATGGAGTAGATATTGATTTGCAAGCAACAGAAGTAACTCAATTGTCATTATTTTTAAAAATGTTAGAAGACGAGACCACAAGCACCGCAAATGATATGATGGTTTTGTTTCACGAAAAGATTTTGCCTAACTTGACTAATAATATTAAATGCGGAAACTCATTGATTGGGAAAGATATTTTAACAAACAAACTAGATTTGGATCTTGACCAAGAACGCAAATTAAATCCATTTGATTTCAAATTGGCATTTCCAAAGGTTTTCAAAAGAAATGGTTTTGATGCTATTTTGGGTAATCCACCTTATGTTTTTACAAGAGATGTTGACATTCCTGATTTCGTAAAAGACTATTATTGGAATTTATACAATTTATCTAAAAAAGATAATTCGCGAAAAAATCAATCAGGAAAAGTTAACTTATATGTTTTATTTATTCTTCGAGGTTCAAAATTGATTAACGAAAATGGATATTTATCATATATAATACCAAACGGAATATTAAGAACCACAACTTATGATACTTGTAGAAAATATTTTATTGAAAACACTGCAATTGATGAAATTGTTGATTTGAAAGATGGTGTTTTTAAAGGAGTAACAACTTCAACAGTTATATTAAGTTTGAGAAATGTTATTTACAAGAAAAACAAAACTCGTATAATTGATGCTAATTGTAAAATAGACCAGCTTATAGATTCTAATAAACATACTACTATTAATCAAATGGATTTTTTAAAAAATACAAGTTTTACAATTAGCCTTTACGTGAATAACGATGAACTTGCAATTTTCAATAAAATAAAAGAAAATTCCATTGAATTAGGAATAATATGCAAAGACATAATTGCTGGTATTGATGCACCAAAAGTATTAATACATAAAGACTCTTATGCTTTTAACTCATTCAAATTATTAGAAGGAAAAGACATTAAAAAATACCAAACAAATTTTGGAGGTCATTTTATAACATGGAATAAAGATGAAATAAATAGAACAAGACCTGAATATTTATGGAAACTAAAAGAAAAAATAGTCATTCAACGTATAAGCGGTGGTAAAACGCCATTAGTTGCAAATATTGATTTTGATGAGTTTAGATGCTTTGCTTCAATAAATATTTTAACTATAAATAATACTTTCAATATTTATAGTTACAAATTAATTTGTGCAATACTTAATTCTAATTTAATGAATTATTTCTATTATAAAAACTTTACAAATGGGTCAACCCTAACAGTAAATATTTCAAAGACATTCTTAGAGCAACTTCCAATTCCAAAACTCACAAAAAACAATAAGGAAACTCACGACTCAATTGTAATTTTAGTCGAACAAATGCTACTAGCAAAAAAACAACAAAAAACAGTTATTACAGAACGAGACAAAAACTATTTGGAAGATAAATGCAAAAACATTGATATACAAATTAATGATTTGGTTTATGAGTTGTATGGTTTAAATGATGATGAAATTGCAATTATAGAAAAATCTTAATAAAATAAAACGCCTAAAAACACCTAAACGTGCTTAAAAATGCTTAAAAAATCCTAAATCGCTTCAAATCCAAAATAATACCGAAATTAAAAACCAATATCAATAAACATGAAATACCGTGAAAAACTACTAGAACTAATTTTTGATGATGACGATGATGCAATGATTAACTGGATATTGAGTCAGCCAATTCTTGATCAGCCAGATATTTTTAGAGAATTGAAACTAATTTCCGAAGAAGCTGCTGCTGCAAATGGCGATAATATTAACGAAGCAATTCCAACTTTTCATACTTTTGATGATGCCATTAATGACTATGAAGACAAAGTTCTTGATGAAAAACTAGCTGAAGCACAATATGTAATAGCATTAGAAGAGCAAGAAAAAGCCTTTGCTGAAATGGACGAAGCTTTAATTGGTATTAGACGTTATTTAATGGATTGTGTTATTAAGAACGAATCTAACGCAAATGCATCACTCGAAGCAATAAAAAAAATGATTGCTTCAGAGATAGAAAATCAATTATTCAAGCCAGAAAATTGGAAAGATATTTTGCATTTGTTATAATTTAAATGATGATGAAATTGCAATTATAGAAAAATCTTAAAATGCTTAAAACTTTAATAAACTCCTTCAAAAACAGAAATAATCCCAATATAGAAAAACAAGATTTCGAAATAGAAATTGCATTTTCAATCACCGATTTAGTGATATTTGTTATAATTGTTTTTTTAATTTTTAAATTTGTTTAAAAAAATAATCTATGACAAAAGAAACCCCACTAAAATTATTCGAACAAAAACAAGTTCGTTCATTATGGAATGAAGACGAAGAAAAATGGTATTTCTCAATCGTTGATGTAATTGGGATTTTATCTGAAAGTCCAAATCCAAACAATTATTGGAAAGTTTTAAAAAACCGTCTAAAAAAAGAAGGAAGTCAGTTGGTTACAGATTGTAACCAACTGAAAATGATTTCAAGTGATGGCAAATATTATAAAACTGATGTCGCTGATACTGAGCAGCTTTTTCGATTGATTCAATCTGTACCATCGCCTAAAGCAGAACCATTTAAGCTTTGGTTAGCCAAAGTTGGTAGCGAAAGATTAGACGAAATTGCCGATCCTGAAAAAGGAATAGACAGATTAATGGAAACCTACCTCAAAAAAGGATATTCTAAAGAATGGGTTAATCAACGACTAAAAAGCATCGAAGTTCGAAAAGATTTAACCGACGAATGGGAAAATCGAGGTGTAAAAAAAGGAGCAGAATATGCAATTCTGACTGATGAAATTACTAAATCTTGGAGTGGACTTTCGGTAAAGGAATATAAAAACTTGAAAGATTTAAAAAAAGAAAATCTTCGAGACAATATGTCAAATCTTGAATTAGTTTTAAATATGTTAGCAGAAGCAATAACGACTGAAATAAGCAAAAAAAACAACCCAAAACTTTTTCGCAAAGCAAAACTATTGCCAAACAAGGCGGAACAATTGCAGGAAATACGCGCAAAGAAATTGAAGCAAAAACAGGTAAAAAAATTGTAACAAATATTACAGCAAAAAAACTTTTGGAAAATAAATAAGTAAAATTTAAAAAATACACTTTGAGCCTTTGTGTCTATGTGGCAACAAAAAACCAACTTATGAACCTAAAAAATGCCCAACTAGAAGTCGATATTTGGATAAAAACCCACGGCGTTCGTTATTTCAACGAATTGACAAATATGGCACAACTTACCGAAGAAGTTGGTGAAGTTGCCAGAATAATCGCTCGTCGTTACGGCGAACAATCCGAAAAAGAATCTGATAAAAATAAAGATCTTGGCGAAGAGTTAGCCGATGTTGTTTTCGTAGTTTTATGCCTAGCCAACCAAACTGGGATCGATTTGCAAGAAGCATTTGATAAGAAATTAGATCTAAAAACCAATCGAGATCATGACAGGCATCAAAATAATCAAAAATTGAAATAATATTAAGACTCTTGTATTAAGAATTAAGACAAAAAAATGAACTTAAAATTAAAACATTCAACTTGCAATCTAAAATCTGAAATCAGCATTTCTGGCAGCAAATCCGAAACAAACAGACTTTTGCTTTTGCAGGCATTATATCCAAATATTTCAATAGAAAACGCCTCGAATTCAGACGATTCTGATGTAATGACAAAAGCTTTGCTAGTCAACTCACAACTCACAACTCACAACTCACAACCAATTAATATTCATCACGCAGGAACGGCAATGCGTTTCTTAACAGCCTATTTTTCTCAAAAAGAAGGCTCAGAAGTTGTACTTACTGGCTCTTCGAGAATGCAAGAAAGACCCATTTCGGTTTTGGTCGATGCTTTGAAACAATTGGGCGCAGATATAGAATATGTAAATAATTTTGGATTTCCACCATTAAAAATTATTGGAAAAAAACTTACTGCCAATAAAGTTTCGCTTCCAGCAAATGTTAGTAGTCAGTACATTTCGGCACTTTTATTAATAGCACCAAAACTCGAAAAAGGTTTAGAATTGACATTAATTGGCGAAATAACATCTATTCCATACATTAAAATGACTTTAACATTATTAAACGAAATTGGAATAGAAACTTCATTTATTGGAAATAAAATTTGCGTATCTCACAAATCTCAAATCTCAAATCCTAAATCTCAAATCTCAAATCCTAAATCCCAAATTGTTGAATCCGACTGGTCATCAGCATCTTATTTTTATTCAATAATTGCATTATCCGAAATAGGTACCGAAATAAAATTATCTTATTTTAAACAAAATAGTTTGCAAGGCGATTCGATTTTATCAGATATCTACAAAGATTTTGGTGTTGAAACTGTTTTTGAAAAAAACTCAATTATTCTTAAAAAAACTGCAATCTGCAACCTGCAATCTGTAATCTGCAATCTGCAATCTGCTCCGGATATAGCCCAAACTATTGCCGTAACTTGCTTCGGATTAGGAATTGGATGTCATTTAACTGGTTTACATACTTTAAAAATTAAAGAAACCGATAGATTAATTGCATTAGAAACCGAATTATCAAAACTTGGTGCAACAATTTCGGTAACCAATGACAGTTTGACATTAGAAATCACTTCAAAAATTAATTCTGAAATTATTATTGAAACTTACCAAGACCATCGAATGGCAATGGCATTTGCACCACTTGCATTAAAAACCGATTTATTAATAGAAAATGCTGAGGTTGTTTCAAAATCTTATCCGAATTTCTGGAAAGATTTGAAGAGAATTGGTTTTAAAATAATATAAAAACGCTGTAAACCGTTTTATTTACTGCATTATCAAAAATAAACATCAAAATACTTGACAACGCCTTGTTCACAATCGTATATTTGCATTCGATTAAAATTTAGATTTTTCATATCTAAAATTTAATATCTAAAATCTAAAAATTACTTATGAAGTTATCACAATTCCAATTCGATTTACCAAAAGAACTTCTTGCAGAATATCCAGCCGAAAACCGTGACGAATCTCGTTTGATGGTTGTCAACAGAAAAACAAATACTATCGAACACAAAATGTTTAAAGATATTATTGATTATTTCGACGATGGCGATGTTTTAGTTTTAAATAATACCAAAGTTTTTCCAGCAAGACTGTATGGAAATAAAGAAAAAACTGGCGCAAGAATCGAAGTTTTCTTGCTTCGAGAACTAAATGCTGAACAAAGACTTTGGGACGTTTTGGTCGATCCAGCTAGAAAAATTAGAATAGGCAACAAACTTTATTTTGGTGACGACGACTCGCTAGTAGCCGAAGTTATCGACAATACAACATCTCGTGGACGAACTTTAAGATTTTTGTACGATGGATCGTATGAAGAATTTCGTAATAAATTAACCGATTTAGGTGAAACTCCAATTCCAAAATACATTAATCGCGAAGTTAATGAAGACGATAAAGAACGTTATCAAACAATTTATGCTAAAGAAGAAGGAGCTGTTGCCGCTCCAACAGCAGGTTTGCATTTTTCGAAACATTTAATGAAACGTCTTGAAATTAAAGGAGTTGAATTTGCCGAAGTAACACTTCATGTTGGTCTTGGAACATTCAATCCAGTTGAAGTAGAAGATTTATCGAAACACAAAATGGATTCTGAAGAACTAAAAATTACTCAAGAAGCTTGCGATATCGTCAATGCTGCAAAAGCTAGAAAAAGTCAGATTTGTGCTGTTGGAACGACTTCGATGCGTGCAATTGAAAGTGCAGTTTCTTCGCAAAGAACACTAAACACATTCGATGGCTGGACAAATAAATTTATTTTTCCGCCACACGATTTTAGTTTAGCAACTTGCATGATTACTAATTTTCATACACCAAAATCAACTCTAATGATGATGATATCAGCATTTTGTGGTCACGATTTAATGAAAGAAGCTTATGCCGAAGCCATCAAAGAAGAATACAAGTTTTATTCTTATGGCGACGCAATGTTGATATTGTAAAAATTATTTAAAAAAAATCCTTTCATTTTTTCTGAAAGGATTTTTTTTAAATAATTTTAAGCATTAATAATTTTTTCCTGATGTGCAATACTTTCTTGATGCACCGCTTTAAACAACTTCAAGATAAATTCTTCGCTCAAGTTTTTTTCTTCGCCGTCTAATATCATTTTTCCTAAAATTTCATTCCAACGTTTGTTTTGTAAAACTGCTACATTATTGGCTTTTTTCAAGGCTCCAATTTGTTCCGAAACTTTCATTCTGTTGCCTAAAATTTCTAATAATTTGGCATCGGCAATGTCAATATTCGCTCGAAGTTTTATCATTTCGGTGTTGTAACCGTCAGATGCAACTGTTGTTTCTTTAACTTTCAAGTCTTCGAAAATTTGTTTCAAAACAGTTGGTGTAACTTGTTGCGCTGCGTCGCTCCATGCATTGTCTGGGTCGCAATGGGTTTCGATAATCAAGCCGTCGTAATTCAAATCGAGTGCTTGTTGTGACACTTCTTGAATCATATCGCGGCGACCTGTTATGTGCGATGGATCAATGATTAAAGGCAAATCTGGAAATTTACTTTGCAATTCGATAGCAATTTGCCATTCGGGAATGTTTCGGTATTTGGTTTTTTCATAAGTCGAAAACCCTCTATGAATTACGCCAAGTTTCTTGATTCCAGCATTGTACAAACGTTCTACTCCGCCAATCCACAAAGCCAAATCTGGATTTACGGGATTTTTTACCAAAACAATTTTATCGGTATTTTGCAAAGCATCGGCAATTTCTTGAACTGCAAATGGATTTACAGTAGTTCGAGCTCCAATCCATAAAACATCAATATCATGTTCTAAAGCCAATTTTACATGGGTTGCATTGGCAACTTCTGTTGCCATTAAAAGCCCTGTTTCGGCTTTGGCTTTTTGCAACCATTTTAGTCCAATGGCACCAACGCCTTCAAATCCGCCTGGACGCGTTCGTGGTTTCCAGATTCCTGCTCTAAATATTGATACATCAGAATTTTTCAATTCGTGAGCAATTTTCAAAACCTGATCTTCGGTTTCGGCGCTACAAGGTCCAGCAATTACTAATGGGTGCGATAATTTAAAATCATCTAACCATGTTCTCATTTCTTTTTTATTTTCCATTTTTTTTGAAGTTGGGAGTAGGAAGTTGGGAGCAGGAAGTTTTTCTTCCATCTTCTAACTTCTAGCCTTTTTTATTTTAATATTTCTTTTATTCGGTTCGTATTCTTCATTTCGTTATATAATTCTTCATAATTATCGTTTTCTAAAAGTGTTTTAAATTTGGTTAAATTCGATATATATTCGTCCAAACTTTTGACAACTTGCTTTTTATTTTGTTTGAAAATTGGTGTCCACATAGCTGGCGAACTTTTCGCTAATCGAACTGTACTTTCGAATCCTGAGCCAGCCATATCAAAAATATCTCGCTCGTCTTTTTCTTTTTCGATAACTGTTTTTCCAAGCATAAAAGCGCTAATATGTGATAAATGCGATACATAAGCAATGTGTTTGTCGTGCGATTTTGGATCCATATACCGAATTCTCATTCCAAGTTTTTTGAACAATTCTAATGCTTTTTCTTGCAATTTGAAAGTTGTTTTTTCGACTTCGCAAATGATATTAGTTTTATTGTCGAATAATCCTAAAACCGCTGCACTTGGTCCAGAAAATTCCGTTCCTGCAATTGGGTGACAAGCCATAAAATTTCTCCTTTTCGAATGATTTGAAACCGCTTCGCAAATTGGCAATTTGGTCGAACCAACGTCTAAAACCAACGTTTCTTCTCCGATTTTTTCTAAAATCTCAGGCAAAATTACAACCGAAATATCTACTGGCGTTGAAAGAATTACAAAATCAGAAAAATTTAAATCGTCAAATGTCCCAACTTCATCTATTATTCCTAATTTTTTGGCTTCTGATAAATGGTTTTCGTTAGCATCAATACCAGAAATTTTTGATTTTGGATAATGCTTTTTTACATCCAATGCCATTGAGCCGCCGATTAATCCTATTCCTATTATTGTAATCCTCACCCCAGTCCTCTCCAAAGGAGAGTGAGCTGATACTGGATTCGTTGGGTTTTTATCACTCATAAATTAAATTTATTTATTAGTTGCTCAAAGCCCTCCCTTTGAGAGGGTTGGGTGGGAAAATCTTTCAATCGCTTCTTGCACTTTTTCCTCTTCAACACAAAGCGAAAATCGAATATAACCTTCTCCATTGCTGCCAAAAATAGTTCCTGGTGTGATGAAAATATCTTTTTGATATAAAATTTCATCAATAAATTTTTCCGATGATTCAATTCCTGATGGCAATTTTGCCCAAACGAATAATCCAACCGAGTTTTCATCAAACGTGCAATTGAGTTTTTTTGCCAACTCGAAAGTTAATTTTCTACGACGATCGTAAATTTTATTTTGGTATTCAAACCACGATCTATCAAGTTTTAATGCTTCGATGGCGCCTTTTTGAATTCCGTAGAACATTCCAGAATCCATATTCGATTTTACTTTTAAAATTGCATCGATAAATTCCTTTTTTCCAGAAACCATTCCTACTCGCCAACCCGCCATATTGTAAGTTTTGGAAAGTGAATTCAATTCAAGCGCAATCTCATTTGCACCAGCGACCTGCAAAATCGAAATTGGATTATTATTTAAAACAAAACTATACGGATTGTCGTTTATCAATAAAATGGAATGTTTTTTGGCAAATTTTACTAATTTTTTGAATAATTCTAAACTTCCTCTTGCGCCTGTTGGCATGTGCGGATAGGAAACCCACATTAATTTTACTTTCGATAAATATTGTTTTTCTAAAGCTTCAAAATCGGGTTCCCAATTGTTTTTTTCTATTAAATCATAATAAATTGCTTTTGCACCAACCAAATTTGTAACCGAAGTATAGGTCGGATAACCAGGATTTGGAATTAAAACCTCGTCGCCTTCGTTCAAAAAAGCCAATGAAATGTGCATAATTCCTTCTTTAGAACCCATTAAAGGTAAAATTTCGGAATTGAAATCTAAATCAACATTATAATTATTCTTATAAAAACCAGCAATGCCTTGGCGCAATTCTGGCAAACCTTGATACGATTGGTATTGATGTGCATTTTCGTCAGTAACTGCTTTTTGAATTGCAGCAATTACCTTTTTAGATGGCTGCAAATCAGGACTTCCAATTCCCATATTGATAATCGGTTTTCCATTAGATTGTAATTGTCTTACTTCACGCAATTTATGCGAGAAATAATATTCTTCGACGGTTTCTAGTCTTTTAGCAAACCCCACCCCAGCCCTTCCCGAAGGAGAGGGAGTCAAAATTGGAATTATATTTGATTTTAATTTTTCCATTTTATTTGTACTCATTATTTCCCCTTTTTGGGGTTAGAAGACTTTCATATTCTCCTAAAACTTTAAAATATTCCGCCATAATTTCGATAATTGATTTTGCTTTTTGAAAATCATTATAATCATCGAAAGTTACATCTACAAAAAAAGAATATTTCCAAGGTGTTTCTATTTTTGGTAATGATTGAATTTTGGTTAAATTTAGTTTACAATCGCTCATTACGTTCAAAATTGCTGCTAAACTTCCACGTTTGTGATCTAATTCGAATTTTAATGATGCTTTGTTTATATTTGATTTGTCGTTTTCAATTTTATTTTTAGAAATAATTACAAACCTTGTCATATTATTATTAATGGTTTGAATTTCGGGCGCAAGAATCTCCAAATTGTATAATTGCGATGCGGTTTTACTAGCAATAGCAGCAATTCCTTTTATTTGTTTTTGATGAATTCTTCGTGCAGTTTCGGCGGTGTCTTTGTCTTCGACTAATTTAATATTTGGATATTTTTTTAAGAATTCCATGCATTGCAACAATGCCATTGGGTGAGAATGTACTTCTAGAATATCATCGATTTTTTGACCTTTTATTGCCATTAAATTTTGATGAATGTCAAGATAGTATTCGCCAATTATTTCTAAATTATTTTTATCGATTAATGCATAATTAGGAATAATCGCTCCAGCAATCGAGTTTTCTATTGCCATTACAGCTTGGCTTGATTTGTTTTTTAATAAACTATCAACCAATTCTTCGAACGACAAACATTCATCAACGTCGATATTTAAACCGAAATATTCTTGCGCCACTTGATGGTGAAACGAACCTTTTATGCCTTGGATTGCTATTTTTGTATTCATTTTTTTAAATTTTCAACTTTGTCAAAGTTTGAAACATTGACAAAGTTTTCCAAAAAAAAATCCCGATTTTCATCAGGATTGTTTTGTATATTTTGTTTGAATTAATAATTTATTCAATAACCACATAACAATCCTGACTTCTTTTCCAGAAGCCATAAAATGAAAATGTATAATATGATTGGTTATTGTTCATTGATTTTATATTTTGCTAAAGTATTAATTATATTTGATTAAACTAATTTTTTATTTAAAAATTTAGAAAATTATAATAAGCCTAATATTTATTCAGCAAAATCTTTGTCAAAGTTTAAAACTTTGACAAAGATAAGCAACTAAACTTTTTTATTTTTCTAAAACTCTTGTTGGTGTATCTTTTCCAAGAATAATTGATTGCGAACTGATGATTAATGATTTTATAATTTCGGTCATATTGTCTAAATCTAAGGTCGAAACTTCGTCGGACAATCTGTGATAATTAGGTTCTATATCCATTTTAGAAGTCGAAATCGTGTGAGCTGGAACGCCTAAATAGGCCAAAGTCGCATTATCTGAACGATAAAATAGTTGCTCACTCGGGTAAGGATCTGGATAGAATTTGAATTGTGAATTCTTTAGATTTTTCTGTAAAATTTCTCCAAAACTAGATTTTTCAAAACCCGTAATATATGCCGAATTTTTACCCCATTTACTTTCTGTTCCAATCATTTCGATGTTAAACATGGCTACAACTTTATCGGCATCAATATTATAAGAGAAATGTTTGGCTCCAAATCCACCAGTTTCTTCTCCTGTAAATGCTGCGAAAACTAAAGTTCTTTCATTAATGTTCATTACTTTATAATGTTTTGCCAAGGCAATTATGGCCGTAACGCCCGATGCATCGTCGTTTGCTCCATTATATACTTTATCTTTACCAGATTCTAATATTCCAAGATGGTCATAATGTGCTGAGAATATTACAAATTCTTCAGGTTTAGATTTTCCTTTTAGGATTCCGATTACATTGTTAGCAGGTTTGCCTTCGACATTAAATTCTTGACGGTAATTTTTTAAATCGCTAAATTTTTCAAGATTTATTTTAGAGAATTCTTTTTCAATAAATGCCGATGCCGAATCAATTCCACGAGTAAACATGGCGCGACCTTCCATTTTATCTGAAGATAATTCTGTCTCGATTCGAATAATTTCTGATTTGAATGTTTCTAATTTAGTAGTTTTTTGATCTTTTTGCGCATTTGCGAATGCGAAAATCAATAACAGAAAACTAGAGAATAAATTTTTCATTTTTTTGATATTTAATGTAAAAGTATCATTCTATAAATTAACACTCAAATAAAATATCAAATTTTTCTTCTTACTTTTACAAAAAATAATACTAATATGTCAATCGAAGTTAAAAATATTTCTAAATATTACGGTTCTCAAAAAGCCCTAGATAACATTTCTTTTTCTGTCAAGAAAGGAGAAATAGTAGGTTTTCTTGGTCCTAATGGCGCAGGAAAGTCTACTTTAATGAAAATATTGACTACATATATAGGAGCAGATTCTGGAACAGCCAATGTCAATGGTTTTGATGTTATCGAAAACCAAAAAAAAGTGCAGCAATCGGTTGGTTATTTGCCTGAGCATAATCCATTGTATTTAGATTTATATGTTCGTGAATATTTAGAGTTTAATGCATCGGTTTATAAAATTACTAAATCTAGAATCGAAGAAGTGATTGTTTTAACTGGATTGTCAACAGAAAGTCACAAGAAAATTGGTCAATTGTCAAAAGGTTTTCGCCAGCGTGTTGGTTTGGCAAATGCACTTTTGCACAATCCAGATGTTTTGATTCTTGACGAACCAACAACTGGTTTGGATCCAAACCAATTACTTGAAATTAGAAATGTAATAAAAAATGTAGGTAAAGACAAAACGGTTTTTCTATCGACGCACATTATGCAAGAAGTCGAAGCCATTTGCGACCGCGTAATAATAATTAATAAAGGTGTGATTGTTGCCGATAAAAAACTCGATAACTTAATTTCTGCTGATAAAGAACAAATTATCGAAGTCGAATTTGATTATAAAATCGAAGAAGAAGCAGTTGCAAGAATTCCACACTTGAAATCATATAAAAACACGCACGATTTTGTTTGGGAATTAATTTTCTTGTCTGACAAAGACATGCGTCCAACAGTTTTTGATTTTGCATACGATAACGGACTAAAAACATTGCAACTCAATCAGAAAAATAAGAATTTAGAAAGTATTTTTAGAGAAATAACAGCCTAAGAAAGTTTTCAGTCTTCAGTCTCAGTTTTCAGTTATTAGTTGCTAATTCCCCCTTCGGGGGTTAGGGGGCTATAATCACTCTACCTTCAAATAATGCGACAACTTCATTAATAACATTTGGATTTTTACAAATAATATTCCCTGTAGAAACCATTTTTCCAGTCATTTTAATTTGAGGATTCAAAATCATATCATTTGAACCACGATGAAAAACATTGATGTAATCTGCTAAAAAATTTGCGGCTTCGATTCTTCCATCGCCTTCATAAAAATTTGCTTGAAAGTCTTTGGTTTTTCCTGATATATAAAAATTAGCAACATTATTACTTTCTATAACTAATTGATTGTTATTTATTTGTAATCTAAAATCTCCTGTTGCAATTCCTTCTGTTAAGTCAGTTGCGTTTAAACGTAATATCGGAAAAGTCAAAAAGCCGTTGCTAGAAATTGTTTTTTCGGTTTTACAAAAAACATCTGTTAGGTTTGGAGTCGAAACAAAAACAGTTGTTTGACCATATTCACGAACCCAATTGCAGGTCGAATTGTCTTTGCAAATCAAAAATCCATCTTCGATTTTTAATTCAATATTGTCAATAATATTTTCGCCTGTCTTTACGGTAATTTTTTGAGTTGCGCTTTCGGTAATTACTAAATTTATACCTTTAAAAACTTTGATTTTTTCGAAATTAGCAAATGCAAATTCTTTGGTGATTTCGTTTCCAGCACTTTCAATGCAATCGCTTGGTTTAGAGCAAGCTGTCAAAAAAATTAATAACAAAAATATAGTTTTTCTCATTTGATAAAAATTAAAATCTTGTTCCTATAACAAATTCAAAAGCTTCGGCTAAAAAACCATGCGTTTTTAATGAAAATCCTGTAAAAATTTTCGGTGCGATATAATATTTAATTCCGATTCGATCATAAATCACAAAATCAAATTTAAACGGCTGATAGACATAATATCCCAATTGCGCTTCAAACGATATTCGATTTATAAACATTTCATAGCCAACAAAAACGCCTGCTTTTTTATAATCGGTATTTGGGTCAATATTTTTATTTGGATAGGCAACAGATTGAAATTCGATGAATTTCTTGGCATAATTTGCAAAAAAAATTTCTCCGCCAAGTTGAAAAGCACTTTTTCTGCTAATGCGTTTGTCAGCATAAAAACCCACGTGATAAAATGGATATTGTCCAGAATTAATTACTGCACTTTCGTTTAAACCTGCACGCAAAACCAGATTGTATTTAATTGGTTCTTCAAAATTTTTGTTGGTATTTGTAGAATCGATAGTAAACTTTTGAGGTTTATCAAAGTTATAATTCATTCCTAAATTAATATTTATGGTATTAATTCCAGAATTTGGCGCTTTAAATCTTCCGCTTGAATAATGCGTGAAAATAAAACCAGCTTGTAGACCAAAATTTTCAAAAATATGTTCTTTTTTATATTGCAAACTCAAGTTAATATTAGCAATTACTGGCGAACCAAATGCTTTGTTTTTATTATTGGTTTCTTTGTTATAAGGTTTTGTGATGTACGAAATTCCTTGACCAATATCCAAAGTTAGTTTTCTTTTTAAAAAATAGAAATTATAATGAGCACCAATCGAATAATTTTTTCCTAAAAATGGATTGTTGAAATCCTGATATAAAAAATAAGCACCATAATCAGGATAATTAAAAGCACGTTGCCATTCTTCTTTGCCAAATGTTTTTCTTGAAAAAGTCAATAAAACGCCTTCGGGATGACCAGTTAACGACGCTACATCTTTAGAATGAATTAAATTATTTCCGGTTAAAAAGCTGGCCTCGATTGCATTTGTTTCACTTTTTTCTTGGGCGAAAGTAAATGTTGCGTAAAGAAAAATTAGTTTAAAAAAATGCCTCATCTTGAAATATTACATTGTTACAAATATAAAAGAATTTAAAACTAATTGAATTTTATTTGGGTAATAATAAAAATTGGATTTTAATGTAACTGCAAAAAAAACTTGTTTCGTTGGGTTACGAAACAAGTTTTGTAAGTAAACACTAATTGCTTTTCATAAATCGTATGCAAGATTGTTTGAAATATTTACTCTTTAACAAACTTTAATGTTTTGCTCTCAGAATTAGATTCTATTCTTATAAAATAAATGCCTGATTGTAAATTTTGAACATCAATTTTATTAGAATCGAATAAATTGGTTGCAACAAATCTGCCATTAATATCAGAAACCGAAATCGAATCGATAATTGCTTTAGTTGCAATATTCAATATGCTTGAAGCAGGATTTGGGTACAATGCCAATTTGTTTTCTTGAAATTCTACGTTTTCTGTAGATAAATTAATACCTGAACAGTTAGAAGTTACATTTGTATTATTGTAATCTAAAAAATTACATTGATTTTCAACATAAATAGTTTCATTGGCATCGCAACAAATAGATTGTAAACTTGGATTTCCATAAATATTGAATGAATCTTCGATACTATTATTTTTCATTGACAACTGAGTCAATAAATTATCACTTACATCAAAACCTTGCAAATTAAATAAATTACTAAAGTCTAGTGTGGTTAATTTATTTTGAGATAAACTTAAACTTTTAACAAATTGCAAGTTATCAATATTAATAGATTGTAAATTAGAATTTTTAACAGTAAAGTTCTCAAGATTTAAATTGGTACTAAAATCTAAATTTGTTAAATTGGCACCATCTATATAAATACTTGCTAACATTAAATTACTACTTGTGTTTAGATTAGTTAAACCTGAACCATAACAAGTAAGTTGAAATAATTTAGGAAATACATTTAAATTTACGGTACTATTAGCAATAAAATTACAATTTATATTTTTTACAAAATTCGAACCAGTTGCAATATTAAAATTAGAATTTTGAACAGTTAAATTTATGTCTTTCAAATTGGCATTGTTTGGAGCAAGAGTAAGATTTGCAATATCTCCTGTTTCTAAATAAAGGGTTTTTAAATTTGCATTATTTGTTAAATCAAGACTTGTAACATTTCCAGCTACTAAATACAAATCTATTAAGTTAGTGTTATTAGACAAATTTAAAGTTGTACAAAAACGAGTAAAAGCAGTTAAATATTTCAAGTTAATATTTCCATCCACATTTAAGGTACTTAATGTAGAAGTTGATAATGCCGATGTACTATAATAAGAGTAAACATTAAGTGTTAAATATTCTAAATTAACAAGTGTTGGAAAATTAAACGTTGTTAATGTATTAGAATATACAGTTAAAAATTTCAGGTTAGTAAAAAACTCTAAACCCGATAAATTAGCAACTGGTAAATCGTTATAAATTTCTAATGATCGAACGTTTGCGGCTTCTTGAACGCTAATTTGATTATTAGAATTACTATCTACTTTTATGCCTACACCAGCCAAATTTGTTGCATAAAAATAGCCATGATTGGGCGTAGTGGTTAAAATTGTTCTAAAATTCGCATCTGGAATAGTAATGTTTTGTGAGTTTGACATTTGAAACATCAAAAAACTGAAAATGAGTAGTAATTTTTTCATAATTAGGAATTAAAAGTGGGTTAGATTTTATTTTAATATTTGTTCAATATTTTTAAGAGTCAGATTAAACAAAAGGGTTGCGTTGATATTTTAATATTTTTTGCAAAATCAAAACAATTTTTCTTATATATATCATTATCAAATGATTATAATTAGTATTATTTTGAAAATATTAGCATTTATTTTATTTACATCAGTTTTTTCTGACTATCAAATTTAATTAATTTTATTAACAAATCATAAACAAATAATCAAAATTTAATATTTGCAATTATTCTAAAAATTGCTTACTTTTGCACCCAATTTTAGAATAATTATATAATGGATATCAGAAGAATAGCACTTAGCCCAGTTCACGAAATCATAGAAATAAACGTTTTTAACTCAGATTATAAAGGTCAAGTTGCAAAACGAATCAACGAAAAAATGCCATTGGCAACCGTAAAAGGTTTCCGTAAAGGCGCAGTACCAAAAGATTTAGTTGCCAAACAATATGGACCAGAAATCAAAAAAGAAGAAGTAAAAAAAGTAGTCAATCTTGCATTAGAAAGATACTTAACTTCAGAAAGATTGAACCTTTTGGGAACACCAATTGCAATCGAAAAAGAAATTTTTAATTGGGATCAAGAAAATCTAACATTTCAATACGAAATTGGTCTTGCACCATTTTTTGCGGTTGATTTAGAAGCGAAAAACGAAGTTATAAAATACAAAATTATTGCCGATGAAGTAATGATTGACGAACAAATTGTTAGAATCCAAAAACAATTTGGAACACTTTCTCCATCAGAATCAATAGCAATCGATAGCGAAATATCTGCTAAATTTGTAAGTGAAACAGCAGGAATTAATAAAAGTACACCATTCGAATTATCAATTTTTAAAGACAAGTTAACTGCTGAACTATTTTTAGGTAAAAAAGTTGGCGATGTTGTAACCGTTAACACATTAGGTTTATTTACAGACGACCATAAATTACTAGACGTTTTCGAAGTAAACCACGATATTGTTCACACATTGGCAGTCGATTTAACAGTAACAATCGAAACGGTAAGTGCTGTAAATCAAGCAGAATTGAATCAAGAATTGTTCGATAAACTTTTTGGCGAAGGCAATGTAGCAACTTTACCAGAATTAAGAACAAAAATAAAAGAAGACGCCGAAGCACAATTCGCACAATCGTCTGACCAAAAACTAACTGATGATGTGATTGGTGCTTTAATCAAAAATACACAATTCGATTTGCCAAAAGACTTTTTAATCAAGTGGTTACAAACTGCTGGAGAGAAAAATTTATCAATAGCAGAAGCAACAACCGAATACAATCGCACAGAAAACGGACTTCGTTTTCAAATGATCGAAGGTCGTGCAATGGCACAAAGTGACATCAAAATCACATTCGAAGATTTAAAAACTTTTACCTCTAAAAATATTCGCCAACAAATGGCACAATTTGGTCAAGCCAACGCCACCGATGCCGAAATTGAAGGAATCGTAGCACGAGTTTTATCAAATCAAGATGAAGTAAAACGTTTGTCAGAGCAAGTAACCAAAGACAAATTAATACAATCACTAATAGAAAAAGCCAATCCGACCGAAAAACAAGTAACTTATCAAGAATTTGTTAAAGAAATGTACGGAGAATAAATGATTTTGTTTTTGCTTTATTCAACAATCACAAAAAGTTAAAACAACTTAACAATTATAAATAAAATTATTATCTTTGAAGCGTCAGAAAATTAATAGTTTTTTGACGCTTTTTTATTTAAAGCCAATCCAGCACACGAGAGTAGCGAACTGGCGAAGCAATTCGTTTCAAGTTTTTTCATTAACTCCTTTTTTTGTTCGTCTAAAAAAGAGCTTCCGCTGGTCGCTTTTTTTAGCCAAAAAAAATAGTCGTTAATTTCAAAAATTTTCCACTACTATCTGGGCTAAAAGTTAATATTAATAATAATATTTTGATGTTAATAATCTGTCGTTTAAATGTACGACAAATCTAATATCTAAAATCTAATATCTAAAATCAAAAATGAATTACGGAAAAGAATTTCAAAAATTTGCAACCAAACACCACGGAGTTAACGCAATGTACTACGACAAAATTGTCGGCGCAATGACACCAACCAACATGACACCATATATTATTGAAGAACGTCAATTGAACGTTTCTCAACTTGACGTTTTTTCAAGATTAATGATGGACAGAATCATATTTCTAGGAACAGGAATCGATGATCAAATAGCAAACATAGTACAAGCACAGTTGCTATTCTTAGAAAGTGCCGATGCTAGCAAAGACATACAAATTTACTTAAACTCACCAGGCGGAAGCGTTTATGCAGGATTAGGAATTTATGACACAATGCAATACATCAAGCCAGATGTAGCAACAATTTGTACAGGAATGGCAGCATCGATGGGAGCAGTTTTGTTGTGTGCAGGTGCAAAAGGTAAACGTTCGGCATTGCCACATTCAAGAGTAATGATTCACCAACCATCAGGCGGAGCGCAAGGCGTTGCAACCGATATGGAAATCAATTTGCGAGAAATGTTGAAATTAAAAGACGAATTATACAAAATAATATCTCATCATTCAGGACAAACATTCGACCGAGTTCATAAAGATTCAGAACGCGATTATTGGATGATTGCCGACGAAGCTAAAGAATACGGAATGATTGATGAGGTTTTGAGAAGAAGTTAAATTTAGATATCAGATTTCAGATTTTAGAATGCAGTTTTTGCAATCTGAAATCTGAAATCTAAAATCTGCAATCTAAAAAGATGGCAAAAGAAAAATACGAATGTTCATTTTGTGGTCGTAAAAAGCCCGAAACTAACTTGCTTATCGCGGGAATAGATGCGCACATTTGCGACAAATGTATCGAGCAAGCACACGGAATTGTAGTCGAAGAACTCAAGAATAATGGCGGATTAACTCGTGCTGTTAGTAACTTAATATTACGCAAGCCCAAAGAAATTCGAGAATTTCTAGATCAATATGTAATTGGGCAAGACCAAACCAAAAAAGTAATGTCGGTTGCGGTTTATAACCACTATAAACGTTTGCAGCAATTAGACTTGAAAGACGATGTCGAGATTGAAAAATCCAACATTATTATGGTTGGACAAACTGGAACTGGAAAAACATTGGTGGCCAAAACAATAGCAAAAATGCTTGATGTTCCTTTGGCAATTGTCGATGCAACTGTCTTAACCGAAGCGGGTTACGTTGGCGAAGATGTCGAAAGTATTTTGACTAGACTATTACAAGCCGCCGATTATGATGTTACAAAAGCAGAAAGAGGAATTGTTTTTATAGACGAGATAGATAAAATTGCCCGCAAAGGCGATAACCCGTCAATAACACGTGATGTTTCTGGCGAAGGTGTTCAACAAGCTTTGTTAAAATTGCTTGAAGGAACTGTTGTAAATGTTCCACCAAAAGGAGGTCGTAAACATCCAGACCAGAAATTTGTAGAAATCAATACTCAAAATATTTTATTTATTGCTGGAGGCGCATTTGACGGAATTGATCGAGTAATTTCTAAAAGATTGAACCGTCAAGCAATGGGTTACAGTACTTCGAAAAATGTAGATAATATTGATAAAGAAAATTTGTTGCAATACATTATCCCAAAAGATATTAAAGATTTTGGTTTAATTCCAGAAATTATTGGACGTTTGCCAGTTTTAACACACATGGATCCGCTAGATCGTGCAACTTTACGTTCAATTTTGACTGAACCTAAAAATGCATTAATTAAACAATATCAAAAATTGTTTATGATGGATGATGTAGATTTTACAATTTCTGACGAAGCACTTGATTTTATTGTCGATAAAGCATTAGAATACAAACTTGGTGCTCGTGGTTTGCGTTCATTATGCGAAGCTATTTTGACCGATGCCATGTATGAATTGCCAAGTTCTGATAACAAAATTCTAGTTATCGATAAGGATTATGCGCATCATACGTTAAGTAAAAATTTACTTAAACGATTGGAGATTGCTTCTTAGTATATTAATTATCATGACATAAAAAATCCCGTTTAAAAATTTTAAACGGGATTTTTTGCATAATCGTGAAAATTTAGAAATTAAAAAGTTAATTTAGCTAAAAATATATTTTAAATGAAAATAGCAAGATTAGAAATAGAAAGTTTTCGCCATTTAGAAAATCTAACTTTTGATTTTACTTATCAAACTGGCGATAGAAAAGGACAACCATTAGACAAAATTTGTTTTATTGGACAAAGTGCTACTGGAAAAACTTCGATTTTGGAATTCATAAAAATGTATGTGGATGAACCAACCAAAATATTAAAAGAAGGTAATATTTGTTTAATATTTAATAATGAACAGATTATAATCAATAATGGAAATGTTGATAAAAAAACTTCTGATGCAAAACTTATAGAATCTATTGAAAACAGAAAAATATTATATTTTTCATCAGATCAGTTGTCTCCAATAAATTTTGAAAATATAAGTAAAGCTGAATTAAATAAGCAAAATGAAATTGAGAACTTAAAAGTTGATTATGTTGAGTACAGAAATTCAAAATCCGAAAAAGTAAGAAATTTATTAAAGTCAACAATTCTAGAATTCAATTTTCAAACCAACAACCTTATTTGGGAATATATTTTAGATGAAATATCAATTTTTAGAGCCAAATTGACTCAAAAAGGTTTGGATTTGATTAATAAAGGTTTGCATCAAGATTTCTCTAGATTAGGTAAAGAAATGGAAAAATGGAAAAAAGATAATCCAAATCCTTTAGAAAGTTTATCGGATAAATGCTTGAATCCGATTCTTAAAAAGTTAAATCTTGAAGTTGATTTGGCCGACACATCATCATTTATACCATTAAAACCCATAAATTCTGAGAAGGCAATTCCATCAAATGCATTGAGTACAGGCACAAAACAATTGATGTTGAATGCTTTGCCGTTGTATAAATTAGATACAAAAAATGCAATAGTAATTATCGACGAACCAGAAAGGTCATTGTATCCAGATATTCAAATGGAATTAATTCCGTTCTACCAAAGTTTGGCGCCAAAAGCGCAGTTTATAGTTGCTACTCATTCACCGTTTATTGCTGCTTCATTTGAGCCTGAAGAAAGATTTATTTTGTATTTCGACGAAAAAGGAAAAGTTCAAGTTCGAAATGGCGTTGCTCCAATTGGAGATGATCCAAATGATATTTTAAAAAATGATTTTGGCGTTAATTTGATGAATGATTTTGGAATAAAAGCTTATCAAAAATACACCAATTTGAAACAAAAAATGGCAACCGAAAAAAATATTGACAAAAAAAATGAGTTATTAAAAGAAGTTGTGGCACTTGGAGATGAATATAATTTTTAATGAAAAAAGTTTCGAAATCACTAGATTCCATAATCTTAGCAGAAAAATTACTTTATAAAGTAAATGGAGATAATTCTAAATTATCAGACTATTTATTGAATGAGCAAAATGGTTTTTGTGTTTATACAGAAACTTTTTTTGGCAGAAGTGATAAAAAAGAAATTGATCATTTTAATCCAAAACTGAAAGGAAAACCTGAAGATAATTACAATAATTGGTTTTTAATAAAAGCACAATGGAATTCTGAAAAGTCAACTAAATGGGATAATTTCCAACCTGTTCTTCATCCGACTGCTGATGATTTTGAGGATAGAATTATTTACTTTGAAGGCGATTATTTTGTTTTTGATTCAAACGATATTAAAGCATCGAATTTGATTAATTTATTAAAACTTGATAATATTGAATTGGCATTTGAGAGAAAACAATATATTTCTAGAAAGCGAAGTGAAATCAAATCTTATGGAAATGCAAATTTATACTTTGAGAAACTAATCGCAGAAGATATTAATTCTATCAGATTTATTCGTGCCATTGAAGAAGAGTTCGATGTTGATATTTTAATATTGTTAAAAAAAACATCATTATGAAAAATTTCCTTTTGATGTTTTTTGTTTTAATAATAGTTATTGGTTGCAAAGACACTAATAAAATTCCAAAAGAAACTTTTGACAAAATCAATTCAATATCTATTATTATTGATGATGAATTGTGGAATGGTGAAATTGGCGATTCACTTCGAAATAAATTCGCTGCGCCAGTAGCTGGTTTGCCTCAAGAAGAACCAATGTTCACGATAAATCAATTTCCAGTAAAATTACTTGAAGGATTTATTACAAACAGCCGAAATATTATTGTTATAAAGAAAGAATCAAAAAGCCAATTTAATATTATAGAAAACGAATATGCAAAACCTCAAAATGTGGTGCATATTTCTGGAAAATCCATTTTTGAAATTTTAGATACAATTCAAAATAATTCCGAAAAAATTATAGATAAAATTAAACAAACCGAAATTGCGAATTATCAGAAATTAATAAAAAAAGCTATATTAAATCCAAAAAAAATAAATTCTAAATTCAAAATCGAAATTGATATCCCAAAAAGTTATAATTATGTAATGCGTCGAGGCAAATTTATTTGGATAAAAAAAGAAATATCATCTGGCAGCATTAGTTTTATTGCTTATCAAATTCCGTTAAATAAGATTAAGAGCGATGAAAGACAATTGTTCCAAATTTTGAAAACTCGAGATTCTATAGGTAAATTATACATCCACGGAAGTGCTAGAAACACACAAATGCTTACAGATAAGTCAGTTAATCCAGTATTTGTAAAAACAATAATTAACGATAAACAAACATTTGAAACTAGAGGATTATGGCAAATGAACAACGATTTTATGTCTGGACCATTTGTAAATTATAATGTTATCGATAAAAAAAATAACCGAATTTTGGTTTTTGAAGGATTTTGTTATGCGCCATCTAAAGAAAAAAGAGATTTTATGTTCGAGTTAGAATCTATTATTAAATCTGTAAAAATTATTAATTAATGACATCAATATCTTTTCAAACCAAGACTTTTCAAAATTTATCAAATGATGAATTATATGCTATTTTGCAGCTTCGATCAGAGGTTTTCGTAGTAGAACAAAATTGTGTTTTTCAAGATATGGATTACAAAGATCAAATAGCTTGGCACGTTATTGGGTCTTATGATGGCAAAATTGTTGCCTATACAAGACTATTCAAACCCAATGATTACTATAATTTTGCTTCGATTGGACGAGTTGTTATTAATCCTAATTATCGTGATAGAAAATGGGGCAATGATTTAATGCAATATTCAATTTTAGAAATCGAAAAACAATTTGGCGTAAAACAAATTACAATAGGAGCACAGCTGTACTTAAAAAAATTTTATGAAAACAATGGATTTGTGCAAACTAGCGCTGTATATTTAGAAGACGATATTGAACATATCGAAATGAAAATAATTTAATTAAACTTCTTTTTCAATTTTTTTTTTCTCGAATGTCATTACTAATGCTGGCAATACAATCAAATTGGCAAACATTGCAAAAAATAAAGTGACCGATATTAATCCGCCAAGTGCAATTGTACCGCTAAAGCTTGATAATGTGAATGTTGCAAACCCAACAATTAAAACAACTGATGTGTAAAATGTACTTACACCAGTTTCATGCAAAGCACTTAAAATTGATTTTAATATTTGACCATCATTTTCAATCAAGTCATGTTTGTATTTGGCCATGAATTGAATGGCATTATCTACAGAAATCCCGAAAGCAATACTAAAAACCAATATTGTTGACGGTTTTAAAGAAATTCCAAGAAAACCCATCAATCCTGAAGTAATTATTAAAGGTAAAATATTTGTTAAAACCGATGCTAATACCATTTTATAAGATTTAAATAAATAAAACATTAATAAAACTATCAACAATATTGCAAATATTAATGATTCTATTAAATTTTCAATTAGGTAACTCGTTCCTTTTTGAAAAACATAGGCTTTGCCTGTAATTGTAACTTCGTAATTTTTTTTAGGAAAAATTCTAGAGATATCGGACTTTAACTTTTGCTCAATAATAGACATTTTATCGGTACCAATATCTTGCATGAAAGTGGTAATTCTGGCATATTGCCCAGTCGAATCTACATAACTTTTCATTAGATTTTCTTTATTGTTTTTGGTTGCGTTTTTTGCATACAATAAAATAAAAACTTGTTCTTGCGCAGTAGGCAACTCATAATATTCTGGTTTACCGTTATAAAAAGCTTGTTTAGAATATTTTACTAAATTGACAATCGAAACGGGCATCGATAATTCTGGAATTTTTTTTATAGTGTTTTGCAACTCTTCCATTTTATTAATTGTCGAAAGTTTCATAACACCTTTTTTCCTGTTGGTATTAATCATGATTTCTAATGGCATTACACCATTAAATTCTTTCTCATAAAACAAAATATCTTTAAAAAATGCTGCAGATTTTGGCATTTCGCCAATCAAACTACCAGAAACTTTTATTTTTGATATTCCAATAAGACTAATAATTAATAAAATAGAATATATGATATAAATTAGTTTCCTATTAGTAAAAACTATTTTTTCGACCCAATTTAATAAATTTGAAATATAATTCTTACTTAAATGTTTCAAATGCTTTTCATTAGGCAATGACCAAAAACTATAAATAATTGGTACCATTAGCAAAGTTAGCAAATAGACGGTTATAACATTTAGAGCCGTTACTAATCCAAATTCAAACAACAAGTCGTTGCCAGTAATCATGAATGTCGCAAATCCAGCTGCAGTTGTAACATTGGTCATCATTGTCGATACACCAATTTTCGAAATAACTCGCTCTAAAGCCTTAGCCTGATTTTGATGCTTTTTTATTTCTTGTTGGTATTTATTTATTAAGAAAATGCAGTTGGTAATGCCAATAACAATAATTAATGGTGGAATGATTGCTGTTAAAATTGTGATTTTGTAACCAAATAATGCCAAAGTGCCAAACGACCAAATTACACCAATAATTAATATGAAAACTGATAAAAATGTGGCTCTAAATGATCTAAAAAAAAAGAAAAATATCAATGCTGTAACCAGTAACGATGCGCCAATGAAAAGCCCAATTTCGCCCTTCATATTCTCAGAATTTATGGTTCTGATGTATGGCATTCCTGAAACTTTAAGGTCAATTCCTGTTTCTTTTTCGAATTTTTCTATTCGTGGCACCAAATTTTTTAAAATAAATGGAGCGCGAAGTTTGGTGTTAATTATTGATTTTTTTAAATAAACAGCCGACCGAATGCTACCTGTTTTTTTATTGAACAACAAGCTTTCGTAAAACGGTAAATTGTTAAATAAATCTAATTTTATTTGTTTCAAATAAACTGGATTTTCAATTTGCGATTTATCAAAAAACGGTTTCAATTGAAATTTTTCTTGAATTGTATCTTTTTCGAGTTTTTTTAAATCACTAATCGACACAACCAAGTCAATTTCTTGACAAGACTTTATGCCCGACATTAAATCATTCCAAGCGGCAAAAGCTTTGGGTGTAAAAAAAGTATTGTCCTGAAAACCAATAACTATCAAGTTGCCTTCTTCGCCAAATGTATTTAAAAACTGAGAATATTCAACATTTGCAGCATGGTCTTTTGGAAGCAGATTTGCTTCTTGATACGACAAACTTAGGTTGCGCCATTGCAAAGCAAGAAATATTGTAATTGCAAATATTGAAATTAAAACTGCAATTCTATTATTTAAAATCAAGTCAGACAATCTTGCCCAAAAACCTTTTTTAATTGTGTTTTCCATAAAAATTAAAATCGTGCAAATGTAATTAAAACCTTAGAAATTTTAGCAAAAATATACAATCTTTAAAATTTGACTTTACCAATAGATTAAATTTTTAATAATTTGCATCAATTTTATAGATAATTTCTCATCTTTGTTGAAATCAAGATTTAATAATTTTAGCATATAAATGAAAAACTTCAAGAATGCATTTTTCTATATTTTTATAACTGGCGGATTTACTGCCGTAATGTTTTGGATTGTAAATAAAGGAAAAAATCTAGAAATTGTGAAAACACTTTCGGTTGCAAAAACAAGTGGCAATGCTTGGAACGATTTTTTAAATGCATTAAACACTAATTTGCATCATCCGTTGGCTATTTTGCTGGCACAAATAATTACAATAATTGTTGTTGCAAGATTTTTTGGATGGGTTTTCAGGAAAATCGGGCAACCATCGGTAATAGGCGAAATCATTGCTGGAATTGCACTTGGACCATCATTATTAAAAATGTATTTTCCTGAATTTTCAGATGTTTTGTTTCCAATAGAATCTCTAGGTAATTTGCAGTTTCTTAGTCAAATTGGTCTTATTCTTTTTATGTTCGTTATTGGCATGGAACTCGATTTAAAAATTCTTAAAAATCGTGCCAACGATGCAGTTGTTATTAGTCATGCTAGTATTGTTTTTCCTTTTACTTTGGGCATTGGTCTGGCTTATTTTGTTTATTATAGGTTTGCGCCACTTGGCGTTTCGTTTTTGTCTTTTGCATTATTTATGGGTATTGCAATGAGCATAACTGCGTTTCCAGTTTTGGCAAGAATTGTGCAAGAACGTGGCATTCATAAAACAAAATTGGGTGCAATTGTAATTACTTGCGCTGCCGCAGATGATATTACGGCTTGGTGCATGCTGGCTGCAGTAATTGCAATTGTTAAAGCTGGTAGTTTTGTCAGCGCAATTTACATTTTATTAGCCGCAATTGCCTATGTTTTAATGATGCTTTTTATTGTAAAACCATTTCTAAAAAGAATTGGAGATTTATACGGAAATAAAAACAGCTTGAGCAAACCTGTTGTTGCAATTTTCTTTTTGACATTAATATTATCATCTTATTTGACTGAAATAATTGGTATTCATGCACTTTTTGGAGCTTTTATGACAGGCGTAATTATGCCTGATATTTCGAAATTTCGAAACATAATTATCGAAAAAGTCGAAGATGTTTCGGTAATATTATTATTGCCTTTGTTTTTTGTTTTTACAGGTTTACGAACAGAAATTGGATTAATAAACAGCGAGCCATATCTTTGGAAAGTAACTGGTTGCATAATTTTAGTGGCAGTTATAGGAAAATTTATTGGTAGCGCATTGGCAGCTAAATTCGTAGGTCAAACTTGGCGTGATTCATTAACAATTGGTGCATTAATGAACACTCGTGGGTTAATGGAATTGGTAGTTTTAAACATTGGTTTAGATCTTGGTGTATTAACGCCCGAAGTTTTCACGATGATGGTTATTATGGCTTTGGTCACAACTTTTATGACTGGACCAGCCTTAGATATTATAAATTATTTCTTTAAAACCAAGGACGAAAACATAAATCCCGATCGTTTAACTGATGGATTTTTCAAAATTTTAATTTCTTTTGGTAACAACGAAAAAGGAAAATCATTACTGCGATTGGCGAATAGTTTGGTTAAAAAACAAAAAGACACAACGGCTGTAACTGTAATGCATTTAGCGCAAAGTGACCAAACTCACAATTACAATCTCGAAGAATATGAACAAGAAAGATTTCAACCAATTATTCAAGAATCAGAAATTTTAAAACAAGATATTTTAACAATTTTTAAATCGGCTGTTGATATAGAAACTAATATTGCAGAAATTGCTAACAATGGCGATTATGATTTATTACTAGTTGGATTAGGAAAATCGATTTTCGAAGGGACTTTTCTAGGAAAAATTCTTGGTTTTACAACTCGAATAATAAATCCAGATCGATTGATTGATAAATTTACTGGTAAAGAAGGATTGTTCGAAAATTCGCCATTCGATGAACGAACTAGAAATATTATCTATAAAACCAAAATGCCGTTAGGAATTCTTATCGATAAAGATTTGCAAAATTTAGACAAGGTTTTTGTACCAATTTTTTCATCAGAAGACTCATTTTTAATGGATTATGCTCAAAAATTGGTTTATAACAACAATACTCGAATTTCGATTTTGGATATAAACGAACTTGCTAAATCTAATTTTGTATTAGAAAGTACTTTTAGTAATCTTGAAAATAAATTTCCAGATAACATTTCTGTGTTAAGTGAAAAATTGATGAAAAAAGAGTTTCTTTCTAAACAAGATTTAATGTTAATAAGTCTCGAAAGCTGGAAAAAACTACTAGAATCGCAAAGTAATTGGTTGGCAAATGTGCCTTCGGTTTTAATTTTAAAACCCTAAATTAAAATAATAGCTAATTCGAATTGCCAAATTATCTTCGAATTCTGGCAATTGATTTGGTCCATATCTATAAAAAGTACTTATTCCTAAACCTTTAAATAATTGATTTATTTGAATTCCCGATTCAAAATATCCGTTTTCTAACGTTTTGTATTCAATTCCAAAATGTTGTTCTGGTTTTTCTAAACTTCCAATTGCCATTCGAGTAATAAAAACTAAATTTGGTTTGAATTTTTTAGTAATATTGAATTTTCTAAACCCATGTCGAAACTCAAAAAAAGCATATTTATTCGAGAAAAATTCATTCAAATACATGGTTTCGAAATCATTATCGCCTTCTAGCGAAATGCGTTGCAAAATTTTATTTTTATCCAAAGAATTAGGCGAATTGTTATATAAATGAGTAATTGGAATATCGCCAAAAGCATATCCTAAAGCAAACATTAAATTGGTTTTTTGACCATTTAGAAACTTTTTTTCATACAAAGTTTTAAAATCTATTTTCCCGAAATTAAAATCATTGTTTAAAACCCAAGGAATTGATTTGGTTAATTGCAAATTAAAAACCGGAAAACCTTCAGTAATTTCATTTCGACCAATTGGCGTTTGAATAAATTTGCTGTATGGTTTCCATTGCAAAGAAACCATTGCGGTTGTCATATTAAAATCACTATAAGTTCGATCATTGGTTTTATACAAATAATCAAATTTTGGTTTTATATACGTTTTCGATATTTCCCAAATACTTTCGGTTTTCGGAATAATTCTTGTTTCTATAAAACTGCGCCATTTTATGTAATTATAAAATGAACTAAAATTAAATAAATCGGTGTCAAATAATTTGAATTGTTTGTTCTCGATGGCAAAGCTTGTACTTGCAATTTGTTGAACATCATCAGTATAAGACGCTCCGAACCAAGTATTCGAAAACTTACCATAGCGACCAGCAAATCCTAAATTATATTTAAAATTTTCGTCTTTGGTTCCATAAGCTGTATAACCTTCAATTCTAAATTTTCTTGATAATTTCTCGTTAGTAACTCCAGCCAACGAAAATCTAAAACCTTCGTAATTATTAAAATTAAAAAATTTTCGCAAGTCCAAATCTACTGCGCCAATGGGCACAAACCCATTTATTATCTTTTTTCCAAACAAAAATTTTTTTTCAATTTTTCGTTTTATGACCAAACTGTCCAATGTTTGATAAGTTTTTTTGCTGCGAATATCCAATGTATCTTTTCTATACAAATCCCAAAAAACTTCTGGTTTATTTATTGCATTATCTTTTACATCAATAGCAATTGTTGGTCGGCGGGTTTTAAATACTTTATTAAATTCGATTTCGCTATTGGTTGTTTCTGACAGCAAATAAACAAAATCCGACGAATGTTTCTCTCTAACTTTATTATCATCGTCAATGTCACTAACAAATTGAAATGTTCCTCCAAAAAGTTTAATATCTTCGTTGTTTTTGCCTTTAATAATCTTAAAAATTTGAGATTTTGGAAACCAAATTTTTTCTGATTCTATATACTCAAAATTGTGAATTCCTGTAATATCAATTACGTTTTTTACACGCATTACGGCATTTGCAACAGCATAATTTTCACAATCAACATACAACAAACCTTCTAGTCCAGACTGATTTATTTTCTTTCGGTTTTTAAAAAAAATGGCATAAGTTTTACGGTTTTCAATGGTTACAGTGTCTAATAATTTATAAGAATAATCACTAGTTTTATCATCGGCAATTGGACTTTTGTACTTTGTTTGAAACAATTCATACAACTTATCATATATCGAAAAAGATTGTAAATTAAATCCCAAAATTTCATAAACGGGTTGCTTGAATCCCGACATTTTTATTCCAATAACATTTTCTTTTAATTTTTTATCTTTAAATAAAAATTCTGATACTTTCTCTGAATGAAAAAGGTGTTGTTTTTCTATAATTCGCTTGAATTTATATTCGCTTGAATCAAGTTTAGTAAAATATTTTTGGTTGTTTTTTGTCACAAAAATGCTATCAATTTTTCCTTTCAATGAATCTGGATTAGCAGTAATTATTAATTTATTGTATGATTTGAATCTAAAATTTATTAACCTATTTTGTGGATTATTAATTTTTTTATTTTCTATTACTTTTTTAATAATATCATTGGCATTATTTTTTAAATAGCTAATTTGAGGGTTTGCAAATAAAATTATTTGATAATAAAAACCGTCAGAAACTTCAATTTTACTTGATATAAATCCAACGTATGAGAATTCGACAGCATTAAGCTTAGTAGATTCTTCCACAAAAAATTTCCCATCAATATCACTAATAATTTTTCTGCCAGATTCTAATTTAATTGTTGCAAATGCTAATGGTTTAAGTGATTTTGCATCTTTTATAATTCCAGAAATATTAAATTGCGCTTGAAGCGAATGAGTAAAAAGTAGCAATAAAACCAAAAGTTTTAAAAATGATTTTTTGTTTAAAACAAATAATAAATTAAAATTCATTTAGGTTTGATAAAGTTCAAATGATTCAATTATTTGATGTTAAAATTACAAAAAAAATCTGTTAATGATTTACAATAACAGATTTTTAGGATTTTATTAGATTTTAATATCGAAGTGGTTTAAACTTTTTTGATTGTAACGAGAAATTAGGATTTTTGTTTCAGATTTTGTACTTTATTATTTGCATAGCATAGTTATGGAAATAAAAAAATCTGAAATGTGGGGCAAAACACAATTTTGCAACCAATTATAAAAAGTTTAGACCACTTCATCATTAAACCTTCATGATTTCGGCCTCTTTTTGAACTAAAATCTCATCAATTTTTCTAATGAAAGTATTGGTTAAAGTTTGTACCTCTTCTTCTGCATCTTTACACAAATCTTCTGATGTTCCATCTTTTTCGAGTTTTTTAATATCAGAATTAGCATCTTTGCGAACATTTCGAACACCAATTTTAGCATCTTCGGCTTCAACCTTGGCTTGTTTTGCTAGATCACGACGGCGTTCTTCGGTCAATGGTGGCACAGAAATAATTATTAAATCGCCATTGTTCATTGGGTTAAAACCAATATTGGCAATCATAATTGCTTTTTCAATTGTATGCAACATGTTTTTTTCAAAAGGTTGCAAAGTAATTGTTCTTGCATCGGGAACACTAATTTTCGAAACTTGCGAAAGTGGTGTTGCCGAGCCATAATAGTCTACAAACACGCTGCCTAACATTGCTGGTGAAGCTTTTCCGGCACGAATGTTTAAAAATTCTTTTTCTAAATGAGCAATCGAACCATTCATGGCCTCTTCGGTGCTTTCTAAAATAAAATCTATTTCCTCCATTTTTTTATTAGTATTTAGGTGAAGTTTTCGGTCATAGTTCAATCCTGAACACTGCGACTGAAAACTGAAAACTATTTTACAACAGTTCCAATATTTTCGCCGTTACAAATTTTCATTAAATTTCCTTTTTTGTTCATATCAAACACCAAAATCGGTAATTTGTTTTCTTGACTCAGTGTGAATGCGGTTGTATCCATTACACTCAAACCTTTTGCTAAAACTTCTTCGAACGAAATGGTATCAAATTTAGTTGCCGATGGATCTTTTTCTGGATCGGCTGTGTAAATCCCATCAACTCGTGTTCCTTTTAAAATAACATCAGCATGAATTTCTACGCCTCGCAAAACTGCGGCAGTATCGGTTGTAAAATAAGGATTTCCAGTTCCTGCACCAAAAATTACGATTCTACCTTTTTCAAGATGTCGAACCGCACGACGTTTAATATATGGTTCGGCAATTGCTTCGATTTTCAAAGCCGTTTGCAATCTAGTTAACATTCCTTTATCTTCTAAAGCTCCTTGTAACGCCATACCATTAATCACAGTTGCCAACATTCCCATGTAATCGCCTTGAACGCGATCCATTCCGTTGCTTGCACCAGCAACACCTCGAAAAATATTTCCGCCACCAATTACAATTGCAATTTCTATTCCTTTTTCATGAATTTGCTTAATTTCATCTGCATATTCGGCTAGTCTTATTGGATCAATGCCATATTGTCTATCGCCCATTAATGCTTCGCCGCTTAGTTTTAGTAATATTCTTTTGTATTTCATTTTAATAGTTGTGAAATGCAAATATAGTTTTTCTTTCGATTTTGTGAAATAGTGTTTTGAAATTTGTTTTTATAATTTTTTGATTTTCTTACCTAATATATATTTATTTAATTTTAAATAAATTGTATGAAGAGAAAAAAACCAAATCTAAAAAATTAATTAAATTTTAATAATTCCATTTATATATAAATTAATTGCTTTTTGAATAATTTTCTCAATTTTTTCAATTGGTAAATCTTCATTTGGATTAAGCAAAAAAATTTTCATTCTAGACCGACTTTCTTGAATAAATTCTGGTTCTTCGAAATATTTTCCTTCTACAATTCCAATATATGGTTGATTGGTTTTTTTCTGAATCCATAAATAACAAAACATTTTACTTTTGTAACAAAAAAAAGGTAATCGGTATTTCCATTCTACAGTAATATGAATATCTTGGTTAAGAATAATTTTTTGCAATGCCAGCAAACAACTTTTATTTGGTTCGTGTAGATTAAAATAAAATTCATCTAGTGCTTTCATAATCACGAAAATTATTTTATTTCTTTGATCGATTTACTTTCTATCCAACCAACAACATCATTGGTTAACTGCACTTTTGTGTATGTTTTTTCATTTTTTAAAATAAAAACTTTCGTGCCTTCGTGCAATTTCATTATTTCTTTTGATGCTAATTTTGGAGAGAATAAAAGTGACGAAACTTCATCAAAAACTATTGCAGGATTATAATTATCTGATTGCGATTTCTCGAAAATCGCCGATACAACACTAATAAAAACCAATACTAAAATTAACAACATTCCGCTGAAAAACATTCGCTTTATTAATGATTCTTCGATAAAATAATAACCTACAAAAAACATTAAAAACAACAATCCAAAACCAACAGCAATCCAAGCCCAGGTGTCATAATGAAAGGTTGACGTTAAATTTTGAATCATTTTCAATATTCCAACTTTTTCGATAACTTTTATATCGTCGATTTGCAGTTTTTTTGCAATTTCGAGATTATTTTTAGCAGCTTCGAAATCTGGATTTAATAATAATGCTTTTTCGTAATTGTAAATCGTTGGTGCCACTTTATTGAGTTTGTAGTAACAATTTGCAATATTAAAATATAATTCTGGCGATTGTTTTTGACTTCTATAAACTATTGTTTCATAAACATTTATCGCTTCTTGATAATTGCCTTGTTTATATAAAGCATTGCCATTCTCGATGGCTGTTTGGGCAAAGAAAATGGTTGGAATAAAAAATAATATGTAAGTTAATTTTTTCATTTTATTTGTTTTAAAAATACTGGCTATGTTTTAAAATTACAAAAATTTCTAGTATAAATAAATTGCCTTGGATTTTAACCCAAGGTGTTATATGATTTTTTTTGTTGGCTTTAGCCAAATTTTGTTCAAGTTTTGCTAAAACCAAAATAAATAAATCTTTAACCGTTGACTAAAGTCAACGGCAATTGAAATGTTGTAAATTATAGAATTAAGCCAAAACACTTAACAGGTTTTTGAAACCTGTTAGAATAAATCCTAAATAAAAATTCCTTATTCCTTAATTTCTTAATTGTTTTTCCAAATCGGCAATTATCAAAACCGCTTTTTCATAATCTTGTTCGATGGTTGCTTTTGTTGCTGGCGCATATCTTGCAATTTCGCAATTTTCGGTCAAGTTTATAAATTCTGATACTGAGTTTTCATTAGCATTATTCGACAATAATAATTTTTCGATGTTTTCTTTGCTCATTTCCGATGTTTCAATTTTGAGTTTGGCTTTCAAGAAATTGTGCATTGCTTTTTCTAGCGCAATATAAAATTGTTCTTTATTATTAATTTGTTTTTTGGCTTGCGATAAATATTTTTTAGCCAACTTGTTATTCATCTTTAATCGATTGCCAATTGTGTCATTATCTAAATTTTCTTTTCTTCGTCTGATAAAAATTATCATCGGAATCATAAAAAATGGTGCAAACATCAATAAATAAAACTTATTTGAATATAAGAAATCCCGTCTTTTAACATTTGTAAGCTCGGTTTTGGCAATGATTTCTTTAAAAACCAAGTTCATATTTGCTTTAGCGATTTTATCTTTATTTGATTTAATCGATGCCACAGTTTCTGTTGGACCATCAATTACATCAATCATAATTTCTTTAGATTTAATGGTTTTGTAACTATTCGAACCAAAATCAAAATAGCTAAAAGTCATTGGTTTTATTGGATATTTCCCCTTGAATTGTGGCACAATTGTATATTTATCTGATATACTTCCTTGATCGCCAGAAAGTGGTGTTGTTATCTTTTCGATGTGTTCTGGGTCAAACATTTCGAGCGCAGTTGGCACTTCAGGTTTAGGTAACGAGAATAATTTCAAGTTTCCAGTTCCCGATGCTTTAACTTCTAGCACCAAACTTTCGCCGTGTTTCAAACTTGTTTTTGATGGCGTAACCAAAAAATCGAATTTGCCAGATGCACCTGTAAATCCTTCAGGCTTTCCAGTTTCTGGCAATGCTTTTACGTTTAAAGTTTTGTTTCCAGCCGAAACAATTTTACTATCTTCCACGATTTGCATTTGTCCAAAAATATCTCGGCGACCTGTTGGCAACTGCACATCAATATTTAAAGCCAAAGGTTCAATATTTAATTTTCCTGATTTTTGTGGATATAAAATTACTTTTTTAAGTATAATTGATCTGTAAGCTTCGCCTTTAAAAGTAGTTTGTTCGGCAACTAGTTCTTTAATCTCGATGTTTTGACTCCAAAAATCTTTATATTTTGGTTTATTGGTTTCATCGAAATTCGAAATACCAATATTATTACTAAAATACAATTTATAAACTATAGTAACTGGCTGATTTACATAAGGATTAGAATTAGAAATATCAGCAATTAAATGCAGTTCGGTATCAGCCGAAAGTTGCGGTTGCTGGTTCGGGTCGCGCGGTTTCGGGATTGCATTTGTAACAGTAATTTTTACAGGATTAGTTTTATAAACTTGACCGTTAATCTCAATCATTGCAGGTTTTATAGTCAAAATACCTTTTTGTAAAGGCAATAAATAATAAGAGTAGGCTTTCGCAAATGAACTTCGACCATTAACCCAAGATTGGCTTATTTGTTGACTTGGTCCACCAACAACTCGAAAACCTTCGAAATTGGGTGTCGAAAAATTATCGCCATCGGCATTCATAGAAAAATCAACACGCAAAGTTTCGTTCAATCCAAGCGTAGTTTTCGAAACCTTGCACTCAAATTGAACTTGAGCAACAATGCTTTGAAAACTTATTAAAAATAGAAAAATGTATAAAAATCTTTTCATTTATTTAAAACTATTCTTATTTATTTTTGTCATTTCGACGAAGGAGACTCGAGTCTGAAGGAGCGACTGGCGTAGCAAATCACATAACGTGAGCATATTATGTGATTTCTCCTTCGTCGAAATGACAAAATTCTTAAATTTTTAAGTTTACGAACTCTAAAAAATCTAATATCTAAAATCGTAAATCTAATATTTTTTTACTCCCCCTTTGGGGGCTAGGGGGATTACCAATCCTTATCAGTTTGCACTGGTTCACCTTTTTGTTTGCCTTTATTCATTTTTGCCTGAACCTTTTTTTCCTCATTGTTAACAGCTTCTAGCAAATTTTTTAATTGCTCTTGACTTGCTTTGCTTGGTTCAGGTTTTGCCTTATCATCTTGTTTTTTAGGATCTTCTTTTTTATTCTGATCTTTTTCGTCTTTCTTATCGTCTTTTTTATCCTTTTTTTTATCCTTGTCTTTATTCGGATTTTCTTTATCTTTTTTCTTGGCTAATGCGAAATTATATCTCGTTTCTTCGTCTTCGGGATTGTTTCGTAATGCGTTTTTATAAGCCTCAATTGCTTGGTCAAACTTTTTTTCTTGCATCAACGCATTTCCAAGATTGTGATAAGCATTGTGTTTTTCTGGAAATTTCTTTGATAATGTTGCCGCTTTCGCAAATGCAGATTTGGCTTCTCCACCCGATTTTTGTTTGTAAATTGCATTTCCAAGATTGTAACTTGCAACCGCTTTTTTAGTATTTGATGCCGAAACTCTATAACCAGCTTCTGCTTCAACAAAATTATTACTCGCAAAATCTTCGTTCGCTTTTGGCAAATTATTATCCTTTTCTTGCGAATAAATACTGCAAGAAATAAATATTAATAAATACAATAAAATATTTTTCATTTTCATTTACTTAAAACATTTCAAACCTATAAGGTTTTAAAAACCTTATAGGTTTCTATTTTACAAAATTCATCCTTTCTCATTAAACAAATCGGCTTTTTTGACCCAAGCCGTTTTTCTTTCCAAAAAGAAAATATCTAATAATAATAGAAAAAATGCCATTCCTAAAAACCATTGAAATTGCGCTTGATAATTGGTCATTTGTGTACTCGCAAACTCATCTTTCTGAATTTTATTTAATTCGTTATTTACAAATTCTACCACTTCTTTGGTATTATTTCCAGAAATATAACCGCCATTGGTACTTTTGCCAATTTTCTTTAAAATATCAACATTCAGTTTTGTAACAACTTGATTGCCTTGTTTGTCGTTTTTAAAACCTTGCAAAACGCCATTTTCTTTAAGTGGAATTGGCCCACCATTTTCGGTTCCTAATCCAACGGTAATTATTTTTAATCCCAATTTCTTTGCCTCATCAGCTGCTGATTCTGATCCTTCGGTGTGGTCTTCGCCATCAGTAATCATTATCATTAATTTGCTAGTTTTGTTTTCTTTTTCAAAAAATGTTTCTGACAAATTAATGGCTTCAACCAGCGATGTTCCAACCGATGAAAGCATGTCGGTATTCATGGTTTGCAACATCATTTTGGCAGAATTAAAATCGGTCGTTATTGGCAAAACCGGATAAGCCGATCCAGCATAAGCAATAATTCCGACCCTATCATCGCCCAAACTTGCCATTATTTGCGAAGCCAATTGCTTGCTTTTTTCTATTCGACTTGGTGCAATATCTTCGCAAAGCATACTTTTAGAAACATCGATCGCAAACACAATGTCTATTCCTTCTCGTTTTATGTTCTCGACTTTCGTTCCAATTTTCGGGTTAACCAAACCTATTATCAAACATAAAATTGCCAAACATATAATTACAAATTTTAAAACTGGTTTCAAAACTGATTTCTCTGGACTTAATTTTTTTATTAAAACCAAATCGCCAAATTCGGCTTGCTTTTTCTTTTTCCAATATTGATTGAATAGAAAAATCGCTACCAAAATTGGAAGGATGATTAATAGGTATAAATATTTTTTTTCGTCTAACTCCATTATTTAGTGGTCAGTTTTCAGTAATCAGTATTCAGTTGTGTTTTGAGTTAATACTCATTGTTTTCACTTTTTAAGTATTAGTTGCTAACTGATTACTAAAAACTGAACACTGAACACTCTAAATAAAGCTTCTATAAATTGTATTTTTCAAAATTACTTCGATCAATAAAAATAAACCTGCCAATAAAGCAAAAATCCTGAATTTTTCGTCATAATCATAGAATTTTAATTCTTTTATTTCAGTAGTTTCTAATTTATTAATCGATTTGTAAATATCTTCTAACTTGTCGTTGCTGGTTGCTCTAAAATATTTTCCACCAGTTTTGGTTGCAATTCCTTGTAATAACTTGGTGTCAATTTCGACTGGCATCATTTTATATAAAAAATCTCCATTTGATGCCAACGCATACGGAAACATTGCATTCCCATTCGTCCCAATTGCAATTGTGTACACTTTTATTCCAAATTTCTTTGCAATATCGGTTGCGGTTTCTGGTTCTATAAATCCTGCGTTATTCACGCCATCGGTCATAAGTATTACAATTCTACTTTTGGCTTTGCTGTCTTTCAATCTATTTACTGCTGTGGCCAAACCCATTCCAATTCCTGTTCCATCTTGCAATCTTTGGTCATATTCTATACTTTTTATCGCATCAAGAATTATCTTTTTATCGCTTGTAACTGGCGTTTTTGTATAAGCTTCTGATGCGTAAACGACCAAACCAATTCTATCATTTGGTCGTTCCATAACGAATTTTTCTGCAACAACTTTCAATGCTTGCAAACGATTTGGTTTTAAATCTTTGGCCAACATACTTCCAGAAACGTCGGTTGCAAGAACAATATCTAAACCTTTGGTGCTTTTGGTTTTGCTGCTAACATCGACAGTTCTTGGCCTTGTTAACGCAATAATTAGTGCGCTCAAAGCAAATAAACGAAGGAAGAATAAAAACGGTTTCAGTTTTGATAAAAATGTATTTGTATTTCCAAAACCTTTGGTAGAACTGATTTTTAATGTTGCCGAATTTTTATTTCGGGTATAAAAATGCCAAGCAATTGCAAATGGCAAAAGCAAAAACAACCAAAAAAATCCTGGATTTACAAAATTGATATTTTCCATTATTGATTTGCAGGTTTTAGTTCAACCGAATTTAAAACTCTAGAAATTATTTGCTTTGCATAAATATCATCTGGACGATGAACAATAATTACTTCTTGCAAACCGCCTTGTTCGTTAAAAACGATACATTCGAAGGCAACAATCATCTCTTTTTTATCTAGCGGATTTATCACAGACATCGTTCCTGTTGCTTTTCTGCCAACAATTCCGAGTGATGTTTTGAATTCTTCTTGTTTTAATTGAATATTTTTTGCTTGAAATTGTGTTTCGAAACCTTTGACTTCAGCAGCAATTACATCTTCTAGTTTTGGTTTAATTTCTTGTTTGAAACCATTTGTAATTACATTTATAAAGAAATTATCTATAACACTTCCATATAAAAATTGTTGTCTAAAACTCATATTTGGATCTAATTTCAGATTGGCAACAACAATTCTTTTCAAAACTTTTGGCGTTTCAATCGTAATAGCTGGATTGCCATAATCGCTTATTATCCAATTGCTTTCGAGTAATTCTTTGGTTGGATGTCCAATAATACTGTCTTTTACAAAACTAAAACCTTTGGTCGCAACAAAATAAATTGCTGTTGCTGATAATAAAAATAACATTAAAACAATAGTCAAAATTATTCTAGTCGAACGTTTCTTTTTCAATGCTTTTTTCTTTTTAAGTTCGGCATCGAATTCGGCATTTTCATCTTCAATTTCTTCGGTTGGAATAGATTGATGCAACGAAATTATCGATTTTTCAATTCGTTTATAATCTTCTTCTATTGCTGTTTGATTTGGCTCTACTTTGGCAAATTTTACTAAATCGGCTTGCTTCAAAACATTTTCTAAATTAGATAACGATTGTTTAGTAAATTTTAATTTTTTTATTGATGATGCATTTTTTAAAGCAGCAATCAACTCAGACGTTGTGCTTTCTTTTGCTGGAATTTCTATAACTTCTTCGATATAATCTCTGGCAATATCTGTCAATTCTGAATAATAATTCTTGATTTCGCCTTTTTGCCAAAGTTGTTTGGTTTCAAGGATTTTTAGCATTCCGATTGCTTTTTCAATTGGCGTTTTATAAACAATTTCTTCAATTTTTTTCTTCTGATATTTTTTTATCAAATAATAAACTAAAGCTGCAATTCCGATAAATAATAAAGTTCCTAAAAGATATTTCCACCAATTACTATCAGAATTTTCAAGCTGCGAAATTGGTTTTATGTCATACATTTTTTGTTTTAATGTATCGACCAAAACATCTTTTACATCAACCGAAATCGAATCTGATAAAAATGACTTCTTGTTAATCATTACAACCATTTTCGGAATTACGTATCTTCCAGAATCGAATTGCGTTAATCCGTAACGTTTTATTAAATCGTATTTATCGTCTTTTCGAACAGTATCTATTACATAATTTCTTATAACTTCAAATTTTCCAAAACTTTTTGTATTAGGAAATACAACGGTTGACAAAGTATCGACTGTTGTTTTTAGCGTTAAATTGAATTGCGCTCCAATTTTAATAATTTTTTTATCAATTTTAGTTTCGACTTGATTCTGCGAGAAAATCGAAGTTGAAATAAGGATCAATAAAAAATATAGTTTGAATTTCATTAGTTTACTTTATAATCTTTTTGATTTTCGATTGTTGATTAACGATTGTTGATTTCAGATTTACTCGATTTAATAAATAATTTGATTTTCGATTGTTGATTAAAGATTGTTGATTTCAGATTTACTCGATTTAATAAATAATTTGATTTTCGATTGTTAATTAACGATTGTTGATTTCAGATTTGCTCGATTTAATAAATAATTTGATTTTCGATTGTTGATTTTCGATTGTTGATTAACGATTGTTGATTAACGATTGTTGTTTTCAGATTTGCTCGATTTAATAAATAATTTGATTTTCGAATTTTATCATTTCATATTGCTTTTTGCAGTTTTTATACTTGAAACAAAAATAGAAATCAATTCATTTGCTTCTTTTTTTACATTTACTAAATCATTTATATTCGATATTAGTTTTGCTTTTTCGATAATTTTTAAACAAACAAATGTTTCTCTTAATTCTTTTAAACAGATTCCCATTTTATGAACAAAATCTTTTGAACTTTCAGCACTTTGGGCTTCACCATAATTTAATGCTGGGGAAGTTCCAGAACGAATAATTTGACCTGCAAGATGATTTCCGGCATAATTTTTTTCAAATTTACTTGCAGCAATAATAATATTTGCAGCAAAATCTATCAGTCTGTCTTCTAATTCTTGTTTGTTCATAATGTTATTTTTTTAATGTTCTTTACTAAATCAATTAATAATCTAAAATCATTTTAAATATTCCAACCAAATCTGAAATCAACAATCGTTAATCATGAATCTAAAATCTTTTTAAATATTCCAACCAAATCTGAAATCAAGAATCGTTAATCATGAATCTAAAATCATTACCTCGATTTAAAATACCCCAAAAGTTTAGTTACATAATTCTCATCAACTCTAGTATTTACAACGCCTGAGCCCGATTTACTAAATGTTTCTTTAAAATATTTTACTTTTTCGGCATAATATTTTTCATAATTCAATCTAACTGTTTTAGAACTTGTATTTACTAATTCAACTTTTCCAGTTTCGGCATCAAGCATTTCTACCATTCCTATATTCGTCATTTTTTCTTCACGAATGTCATAAACTCGAATGCCAGTAATATCGTGTTTTTTAGATGCTATTTTTAATGTATGCTCATAATTATCAGACATAAAATCGGAAATTAAAAACACAATTGCTTTCTTTTTTTGCGTTCCTGATAAGAATTTTAGCGCCATCGAAACATCAGTTTTGATGCTTTTGGGTTTGAATTCTATCAATTCACGAATAATTCTCAACACGTGCGAACGGCCTTTTTTTGGTGGAATATACAACTCAATTTGATCAGAAAACAACATTAAACCAATTTTATCATTATTTTGAGTCGCCGAAAATGCCATTGTTGCAGCAATTTCGGTTACAATATCTTGCTTGAAACTCGCTTTGGTTCCAAAACTTTCTGAACCTGAAATATCAACTATTAGCATCATAGTTAGTTCTCGCTCTTCCTCGAAAACTTTTACGTGCGTTTCGTTGTAACGCGCAGTAACATTCCAATCGATTGCTCGAATATCATCACCATATTGATACGGTCGAACTTCAGAAAAAGTCATTCCTTTTCCTTTAAAAGACGTGTGATACTCACCCGAAAAGATATGATTGCTCAATCGTCGGGTTTTAATCTCGATTTTTCTTACTTTTTTTATGAGTTCTTTGGTATCCATAAGCCCCTCCTAGCCTCCCCAAAGGGGAGGAACTAGCAACATTGTTGACAATTATTTCTTTTTTTATTCCAATTGGTAAGCCCCTCCTTTTGGGAGGGGTTGGGGTGGGCTTTAAGGTACTTCGACTTCGTTTACAATTTTATTGATAATATCTACAGTAGTGATATTTTCGGCTTCGGCCTCGTAAGTCAAACCAATTCTATGACGCAAAACATCATGAACTACGGCACGAACATCTTCTGGAATTACATAACCTCTACGTTTAATAAATGCATAACATTTTGCAGCAGTTGCTAGATTAATACTTCCACGTGGCGATGCTCCGAAACTAATTAATGGTTTCAAGCTTTCGAGTTTATATTTTTCGGGATAACGAGTGGCAAAAACAATATCAAGAATATATTTTTCGATTTTTTCGTCCATATAAACCTCACGAACAGCTTCTTGCGCACGAACAATTTGTTCTACCGAAACTACTGCATTTACTTTGTCAAAACTACCTTTTAGATTTTGACGAACAACCAATCTTTCGTCTTCCATTTTTGGATAATCGATAACTGTTTTTAACATAAAACGGTCAACTTGGGCTTCTGGCAAAGGATAAGTTCCTTCTTGCTCTACAGGATTTTGAGTGGCAAGAACTAAAAACGGTCGGTCTAATTTAAAAGTTGTGTCACCAATCGTTACTTGTTTTTCTTGCATAGCTTCAAGCAAAGCCGATTGCACTTTGGCCGGTGCACGATTTATCTCATCGGCAAGAACGAAATTAGCGAAAATTGGTCCTTTTTTTATGGAAAATTCATTGGCTTTAATGTTATAAATCATTGTTCCTACAACATCTGCAGGAAGCAAATCTGGCGTGAATTGAATTCGGCTGAACGATCCTTTAATTGCTTGCGACAAAGTATTGATTGCTAATGTTTTTGCCAATCCAGGAACGCCTTCAAGTAAAATGTGACCTTGACCTAAAAGTCCAATTAGCAATCGCTCAATCATGTGTTTTTGACCAACAATTACTTTATTCATTTCCATTGTCAATAAATCGATAAAAGCACTTTCTATTTCAATTTTTTGATTGATTGCACTAATATCTAAAGTCAAATTATCTTCCATTTTGGTTAAATTATCTGGGTAAAAAAAGTTTGTTATATTTAATGGTGCAAATTGAAATATTTTTTAGAAGTATGTTGTTAAAAATTGGTTAAAACTTCGGCGCAACTTTTAATTTTAAGGTTGATTTATGATTGTATTTTCTTATTTTTAAGGATTGTAAATAATAATTTGATTTTTTGCCACAAAGTCACAAAGTCACAAAGTTTTTATTTTAAAATATTTGAATAAAATATTTGCATAAAAACAAATAAAATGATTCTTATCTTTGAGGCTTAGTGTCTTTGTGGCAAAAAATGAATCCTATATGAAAACATCATTATCTAAAATAATTTCAGGAACAATGACTTGGGGAATTTGGGGCAAAAATCTTGATGAAAAGTCAATGATAAATCTGATGAATTGTTGTCTTGAAAATGAAATTTCAACTTTTGATCATGCAGATATTTATGGAAATTATACTACCGAAGCTAGTTTTGGTAACGCTTTCGCAAATGCCAAAATTGCTCGTGAAAAAGTACAATTTATTTCGAAATGTGGCATTCAAACTGAAGCCAGAAACTCCATAAAACATTATAATTATTCTAAAAATTATATAATTTGGAGCGTAGAAAATTCATTAAAAAACCTAAAAACCGATTATTTAGATATTTTACTTTTGCACAGACCAAGTCCTTTAATGCAGGTCGATGAAATTTCCGAAGCTATAGAAAAATTAAAACAAGAAGGCAAAATTATAGATTTTGGTGTTTCGAATTTCACACCAAGTCAATGCGAATTGATTCAAACCCGAACCAAAATTTCTTGCAATCAAACTCAGTTTTCAATAACCGATTTTGATGCAATGAATAACGGAAGTTTAGATTTTATGCAAATCAATAAAATTGTTCCAATGGCTTGGAATCCATTAGGTTCTATTTTTAAAATTGATAGCGAAAAAACTAGCAGAATTGAAAAATTTGCCAATAAATTATTAGAAAAATATAATGTTAATATCGATGTTTTGTTACTGGCTTGGATTATCAAACATCCAGCAGGAATTTTGCCAGTTTGTGGCACAACCGACCAAAATAGAATAACGAAATTGATGACAGCGACAGAAATTGAATTGGATTTGGAAGATTGGTTTGCGTTATATTCCGCAAGTTTGGGGACAAAAGTTGCGTAGTTTATAAATTTTGTCATTTCGACGATAGGAGAAATCACATAACGTGAGCAACTAATGAGATTTATCCTATCGTCGAAATGACAAATTAAGCCAGAAATATTTATAAAATCCAACCAAATCACAAATCAAAAATCGTTAATCTCAATTCTTAAATCTAATGATAAACAAACGTCTTTTAATTAAAAATTTACTCGCAAACAATGACGAGAACAGTTTTTATGATAAAAAACGACAATTAAATTTGCATTCTCGTGAAGGAAAAGCCAAGTTTTTGAAACACATTTGTGCATTATCGAATTCTAATCCAAGCAACAATTCATATATTGTAGTTGGGGTAGAAGATACTGATAATGAAATAGTTGGAGACGATTTTTTTGATGACAGCCGAATTCAGAATCTTGTAAATGCTTATTTAGAAAATCCACCAAAAATTCAATATGAAAATGTGCCTTTTCCGAATTTACCAAAAGACAAAGTTGTTGGATTAGTGACTATAAAACCTAAAAAGCAAACTTCGAATTTCAAGAAAGGCATTCATACGATAATTAATAATTCGGTTTTTATGCGTCGTGGCAGCAACACGGTTCCAATTATTGGCGCATTCGAAAAAAATTATCAGAATAAAGAAATTGTTTTGGCGATTGAAAACAGTTCAAGAAATTCGATTGAATATACGCTTGACGGAGTAATTGATTTTATGAATTTTCGCCATAAAGATATGGATTCGAAATATAAAGTTTTCAAAGAATTATTCGTTATTTGTTGGGCAGGAAAAGCCAAGAAAGTGCGTGAAAAAACTTATTATTCTCGTGTCGATATTGAATTGGTTAATGAACAAATAAAACTTTTTTATTCGGCTCAAGACGATGTTTCTATTGATTTTGATGATGATAGTTTCACGATAACCGAATATGTTCCACTTGGTTTAAACGACAAAACGAGTTATTATCCTTTAGAAAAACAAACAATTAGTTTTTTCGAAAATGGGTATTATAAAATTGATACCGAATTGTTGTTTGAGCCGCCAAAATACAACCGAAAAATGTTGTTTCATATATACAATTCGAATATTACTTTATTGGATAAATTGCAAAAAAACATTTCATTATCTGAAAGAGAAATGAAAGATTTAGAAAATTTACCATCGAATTTTATGATTTGTTATTTAAATGGATTCGATGACGCCAAACAAAAACTAATTGATGCCAAATTGCTATTAAAACCTTATAAAAAAATATACGTTAGTTTTAAAGAATCATTAAGAATTCTGCGTAAAATGAAATATGATTTATAAAAATAATTATTTTTCTAAACTTAAAAATGCAATATCTTCAATTAATTGATTTACGTTTTTAACTCCGTCTTGGGTTGGTTTGTCAAGATTTGTACCGTCATAAAAACCACGAACTTGACCTTTCTTATCAACTAGAACAAAATTTTCGGTATGAACCATGTCGAACATTTCGTTAGGTTTGCCCTGTTTTACAGCCAAATATGACATTCTTGCCAATTTATAAATTTCTTTTTTGTCGCCAGTAACTAAATTCCATTTCGTGTCATTAACCTCATTTTTTACTGCGTATTTTTTTAGAACAGCAACATCATCTACTTCGGGCATTACGCTGTGAGACAACAATTTAACATTTGGATTTGTTAAAATTGCTTTTTGAACAATAGTCATGTTGGATGTCATTTTTGGGCAAATAGAACCGCAAGTTGTAAAGAAAAAATCGGCTACATAAATTTTGCCCTTATAATCTTTTTGTGTAATTGTTTTTCCGTTTTGATTTATAAATGAAAAGTCAGCTATTTTGTGATATTTACTAATATCTTGCATTGTCGAATCAACCAATTCTGGATTTACATCAGATGGGTTATATATAGGTAGCATTTTTTTTGGTTTCAATGCAACATAAAAAACTGATAAAGTAATTATAGAAAATATCAAAAAAATAAATAAAAGCTTTTTATTAAATTTCATAAACTAAATAATTTTCAACAAAAATAATGAATAAACGATAATTCTAAAATTTTAATTACTTAAACAATCTATAAATTAAGCCAAAATCTAGTTAAATTGCGAATAATTTAAAAATGTTTGGTATTTTTGAATAAAATTGACCAATTATGAAAAATATTACTACCATTTTTTTATTATCGTTTGTGTTTCTTACAAATGCACAATATAACAAATCTGCTGTTTGGCTGCAAAATTCTAATCAAAAAGTAGGTTTAAAAACTATTGACGAACTCAAAACAGAATTCGACAGTTATTGGAAAACTCATGATCGTGATGCAAAAGGTTCTGGTTTCAAACCATTTATGCGTTGGGAAAACCATTGGCGAGAATTTGAAAATCCTGATGGATTAATAATTACACCAGGCCAAATGACAGCAGCTTTTAATAGAAAAAATGCAAAAAAATTAAATCGTTCATTATCGGCATTTAGTTTGCCTTCAAGCAATTGGCAAGCCGTTGGACCATTTACAATCACAGGAACTGGTTCTTGGTCAACTGGTCAAGGTCGAGTAAATGTTGTTTATGAAGATCCAACAAATTCTAATACATTATATATAGGTACACCTGCAGGCGGAATTTGGAAGTCGACAACTGGCGGAACAAGTTGGACAGCATTGTCTGACAATTTACCCCAAATTGGCGTTTCTGGAATTGCAGTAGATCCAAACAACAACAATACAATTTATATTGCAACTGGAGATTGCGATGGATCTAACACCTATTCTATTGGTGTTTTAAAATCTATCGATGGTGGAATTACTTGGAATACAACCGGATTGACATTCACTGGAAGAGATAATTATGCAGGCGATATTTTAATAAATCCAACCGATTCTAATATGATTTGGGTTGCAACATCAGTTGGAATTTATAAATCTATAAATGCTGGTGCAACATTTTTATTAGTTAGAACTGGAGATTTTGCTCAAGGAAGAATTAGATTAAAACCAAATGATCCTACAACAATTTATGCTGTTTCGAACAACAGGTTTTGGAAATCTACCAATTCAGGAACAAGTTTTAATGTGGTTACAACCGGAATGCCAACATCATCAGGCAGATTATTAATGGATGTTACTGCTGCAAATCCTAATGTGATTTACATTCTTAGTTCCAATACCAGTGCAGGTTTTCAAGGAATTTATAAATCTATCGATTCTGGTGTAACTTTTGTGAAAACTTTGGCTACTACTGATATTTTCGAATCCAATCAATCTGGATATGATTTGGCTCTGGCAGTATCACAAACCAATGAAAATGAATTGTTTACAGGTTGTCTAAATATTTGGCGTTCTATTAATGGAGGCGCATCGTTTACTAAGCGCAATAATTGGAATGCGCCAACAAACTCAAGATACACGCATGCCGATATTCACTACTTGCGTTTTTTTGGTAATAGTTTATATTGTGGCAGCGATGGTGGAATTTTTAAATCAACAACTTCCTCAACATTAACTAATTTTACAAATTTAACCGCAACTGCTCAAATTGGTCAATTTTATAAAATTGCTGTTTCTAAACAATATTCCAACAAAATGGTTGGCGGTTTGCAAGACAATGGCGGTCAAGCATATAGTAACGGAAATTGGAAAAATTATTATGGTGCCGATGGAATGGATACAGCAGTCGACCCAACCAACAGCAACAAATTTTATGGATTTATTCAACTTGGTGGCGCAATGCACATTTCTAATAATGCTGGCGCATCGTCAAGTGGCTCAATTCAATCGCCTGGCGGAATAGATGGTAATTGGATAACACCATTGGTAACCAATTCTTTAGGCGAAGTTTATTCGGGATTTGATCAGCTTTTTAAAATTGTTAATGGTCAATGGTTACAACAAAACATTAATTCATTTGCTGCTGGTAATATAGATTTAGTAATGATTGATCCTAGTAATGACAATATTATATATGTAGTTTTAAACAATCAAATTTTTAGAAGTATTGATAAAGGTATTAATTTTAATTTATTACATGAAGCCAATAATTCAATTAGATCAATCGAAGTGCATTCAACCAATAGTTCAATATTATATTATACGACAGTTGGTTGGACAGGCGAAGTTTTCAAATCAATAAATAATGGTGTAACTTTTGCAAATATCAGTCAAGGTTTATCAAGTATTGGTAAAAATGTTATTGTACATCAAGGCAGAAATTCTCTAAATCCGCTTTATTTAGGAACAAGTCTTGGCGTTTATTATCGCGATGATACCATGTCACAATGGGAACCGTTTGATACTAATTTACCAAATGTTTCAGTAACTGATTTGGACATAAACCTCGAAGATAAAAAAATTACAGCAGCAACCTATGGACGTGGAATTTGGCAGTCGAATATTGTTTTAGAATTGCCAGCTATTGATGTTAAAATTAGTGAAGTAATTAGTCCATCAGCTGCCAATAGTGAATGTACAAGTACAACCAATCCTGTTATCGTTGTTAAAAATGATGGATTGAATACTGTTAATCAAATAACTATAAATTATTCTTTTAATACTATTACTAACTCTATTGTTTGGAATGGCGCACTTCTAGCCAATGAAACGATTACTTTAAATTTGCCAGAAATTACATTAGAGAATGGAAATTATCAATTTTCTGTAGAAGCAATTACAGCCAATGACGGCGAGGTAAATAATAATATTTTAGTATCGAATGTAAATATTAATAAAGCAGGCAATTATGGTCAGATAAATACATTCGAAAACATAAATGATAATTTATTAACAGCCAATGATTCAGGACTTGTAAACACATGGCAAAAAGGAATTTCAACAACCGGAGTAATTAATTCTGGAACCAATAATGTTTATGCTACCAATTTAATTGATAATTACGAAAACGGTAAAAAAGCATATTTATATACAGGTTGTTATGATTTTACTCAGGTGACAAATCCAGAAATGAAATTTAAAATGGCATTCGATTTGCAAGAAAATTTCGATATTTTATATGTAGAATATTCAATAGATTCTGGTGTAAAATGGTATAAACTTGGTTCAAAAAGCCCAACGTGGTACAATTCAGATAGATATGCAATAGATTCGCAAAATGATTGTTACAACTGCATCGGCGCACAATGGACAGGCATTAATGCAACGTTAACAGAATACTCAAAATCATTAAGTGAATTTACATCATTCAACAATGTTCAATTTAGATTTGTTTTTCATTCCGACGATTCGATAAATGCCAAAGGTGTAGTTATTGACGATTTTGTTGTCGAAGGAACAGTTTTGGCAAATGATAGTTTTGAATTTGAAAAAGTTGCAATATTTCCTAATCCATCGTCAGATATTTTTAAAATTTCTTTAGGAAACATTATCCCAAAATCAATTGAAGTTTCTGATGTTTCAGGAAAAATAATTTTCTCTCAAAAAGATTTCCAAAATATTGATAACGAAATACCATTAAATATGACCAATGTTTCTAACGGAATATATTTTGTGAAAATTGCAACCCAAGACCAATCGATTACTAAACGAATAATCAAAAAATAAATTAACACTCATATTATCCAATGAAAATTATAATCAATAAAAAAATATTTTTAGCAAGTATTTTATTATCTGCAACAATTGCCAATGCGCAATCTAATAAATCAGAACCTGGAATAAATACTGCTTTTATGGATAAAGCCGTTAAACCAACCGACGATTTTTTTAAATTTGTTAATGGAACTTGGTTAAAAAATACCGAAATCCCAAAAGATCGTGTTCGTTGGGGCAGTTTCGACGAATTGCGCAAAAAAACCGATGTTGATGTAATGGCGATTATTAAAGATGCTAGCAAAAATGTCAAATACAAATCAGATACCGATCAAGGAAAAGCTGTAAATCTTTTTAAATCAATTTTAGATACTATTGGACGAAACGATGCTGGAATCGAACCATTAAGACCTTATTTAACTAAAATTAATGCAGTAAAAAATGTAAATGATTTGCAAAATCTAATGATGGAAATGCAACCAATTGGTGGCGTTGGATTTTTTGGTTTGTATGTGGGAGCCGATGCCAAAGACAGCAATAAAAACGTTTTATATCTTAGTCCTGGCGCATTGGGTTTGCCAGATAGAGATTATTATGTTTCTGATGAAAAAGATTCTAAAGAAAAGCGTGAAAAATATGCAGTTCACATTGCTAAAATGCTTTATTATATTGGCGATAATAAAGAAATTGCCGAAGAAAATTCCAAAAAAATTCTAGCTTTCGAAACTTCAATGTCGCAACCACGTTTCGATAGAGTTGAAGCTCGTGATGATAGAAAATCATACAATCCAATGACAGTCGCCGAACTTCAAAAAATGGTTCCAGCGATTAATTGGGACAAATTTTTAAAAACTGTTGGTTTCAAAAACGTCACTAACATCATCGTTTCTGAGCCAAAATACATGCAAACGCTCCAAACTATTTTAGCTGGAAATAAAATCGAAGATTGGAAAAGTTACATGCGCTGGACATTGCTAAACGATTCGTCAAACACTTTAACAACCAAAATAGAAACAGCCAATTGGGAATTTTACAGTAAAACTCTTGGTGGCGCAATTAAACAAAGAGCTAGAGACGAAAATGCTTTGCAAACAGTAAATGGTAGCTTGGGTGAAGCAATCGGAAAACTTTATGTAGAAAGAAAATTTCCAGCCGAAGCCAAAAAGAAAGCCAACGACATGATTATAAATGTCATTAAAGCTTATGGAACAAGAATAAAAAATCTTTCTTGGATGAGTCCTGATACCAAAATTAAAGCATTAGAAAAATTAAACAAATTGACAATTAAAATCGGTTATCCAGACAAATGGAAAGATTTTTCTGCACTTGCGATTCAAAGTCCAACCGAAGGTGGCACCTATTTTCAAAATGATATTAATATTTCTAAATGGAGATTCGCAAAGAATCTAGCCAAACTAGACAAACCAGTCGATAAAACCGAATGGGGAATGTCGCCACAAACCGTAAACGCTTATTACAACCCGTCATATAACGAAATAGTTTTTCCAGCAGGAATTTTGCAACCACCTTTTTATAATTATCAAGCCGACGAAGCAATTAATTATGGCGGAATTGGAGCAGTAATTGGTCATGAAATTTCACATGGTTTCGATGATTCTGGTGCAAGATACAATGCCGATGGAAATTTAGTAGATTGGTGGACAGCCGATGATTTGACAAAATTTAATGCTTTGACTGGCGCATTAGCCGACCAATATTCGGCATTGCAACCAATTCCAGGAACATTCGTTGACGGAAAATTTACATTAGGCGAAAATATTGGTGATTTGGGTGGAGTAAATGCAGCTTATGACGGATTAAAATTATATTTAGCCAATAAAAAAATGCCTTTAATTGATGGCTATACGCCAGAACAAAGATTTTTTATTTCGTGGTCGACAGTTTGGAGATCTAAATCTCGTGACGAAGCGCTTAAAAGTCAAGTAAAAACCGATCCGCATTCGCCTGGAATGTATCGTGCCTACGTTCCTTTGCAAAATGTTGATGCATTTTATGATGCATTCCAAATAAAACCTAATGATAATATGTTTATTGTTCCAGAAAAACGTGTTCGAATTTGGTAATATTCTTTAACGAATGAAAAAAGTCTCAAATTTAATTAAGAATTTGAGATTTTTTTTGTCAAATAATTAGAATTGTAATCATAATTAATATGCGAATATTTTGAAATTATAATTAAAATCGAATTCGTATATTTGCCGTCTTTAAAATCAAAAAATGATTATCCCAAAAACAAGAGAACAAATCGAGTTAATGCGCATAAGTTCTTTGCTAGTCTCAAAAACACTAGGACTTATTGCCAAAGAAATGATTCCAGGCGTTACAACTCTAAAAATCGATAAAATGGCCGAAGAATTCATTCGTGACAACGGTGGAATTCCAGGTTTTAAAGGACTTTACGGTTTTCCTGCAACCTTGTGCGTGAGTCCAAATGCACAAGTTGTTCATGGTGTTCCTAATAATATTCCGCTTGTGAGTGGCGATGTGATTTCGGTAGATTGTGGCGTTTTAATGAACGGTTATTATGGCGATCACGCCTATTCATTCGAAATTGGCGAGGTTGATCCAGCCATAAAAAAGTTATTGCGAATTACCAAAGAATCATTATATGTAGGTATTCGAGAATTCAAAGCAGGAAATAGGGTTGAAGATGTAGGAAATGCAATTCAAAAATATTGCGAATTTTATGGTTACAGCGTTGTTCGTGAACTAGTTGGTCACGGCTTAGGAACCAAAATGCACGAAGATCCAGAAATGCCAAATTACGGAAAACGTGGTCGTGGCAAACTTTTTATTGAAGGAATGACTGTTGCAATCGAACCAATGATTAATATGGGAACCAAAAACACTAAACACCTAAAAGATGGATGGACAATCTTGACAGCTGATGGAAAACCATCGGCACATTTTGAGCATAATGTGGCACTAATCAACGGAAAACCTGAAATTTTATCGACTTTTGACTATGTTTATGAAGCTTTAGGAATTACTTCTAATGAAGAAGATGAGTTTAGACAAAAATTGGTTGTTTAGAAAACAAATTTTTGACACAAATTCCACAAATTTTCACGAATTAAAAAATTTATTATGACTGAATTATATTTAAAAGAAGAATGTTTTAAAATTATTGGGTTATGTATGGAAGTTCATCGAATTTTAGGAAAAGGACATTCTGAAGTTGTTTATAAAGATGCATTAGAATATGAATTTAAAGTAAATAATATACCTTATGAACGAGAAAAAGAATACAGAATTGATTATAAAGTTATAGTTTTACCAAGAAGTTATTTTGTTGATTTTATTGTTTATGAGGAAATTATTCTTGAAGTAAAAGCAATTTCTACATTGACGATTGCCGATACAAAGCAAACATTAAACTATTTAGCTTGTTCTAAAAACCATTTGGGAATATTAGTCAATTTTGGCGAAGACAGTTTAAAATATAAAAGAATTTTACTTTAAATTTTACACGAATTTCACTAATTTCCACGAATAAAAGTTTCTTTATTTAAAACATATTTAAAAATAATTAATTCGTGAAAGTTAGTGAAATTCGTGTCAAATATTTTATAAAAAATCTGCTACAAAAATAAAAAAAATTGAAATCAATATTCAAAATAATCCTAAACACAATTCCAAGACCAATCTTAATTAGGTTAAGCTACATCGCACGACCAATTTTAGCATTTTTCTTAAAAGGCGATAAATTTACAGATCCAATTGATGGTCGAAGTTTTAAAATGTTTTTACCTTACGGATATGGAACACAACGAAACAATGTGTTGTCACCAAGTACATTATCTTTAGAAAGACATCGATTATTGTGGTTGTATTTACAAAACGAAACCGATTTCTTTACAACTAAAAAGAAAGTTTTACATTTCGCACCAGAACAAGCTTTTTATAAATTGTTCAGAAATCAAAAAAATTTAGACTACACAACAACCGATTTATTGTCGCCTTTGGCAGATGTAAAAGCCGATATTTGCAACTTGCCATTTGCTGATAACGAGTATGATGTAATTCTGTGTAACCACGTTTTAGAACATATTCCTGATGATACCAAGGCAATGCAAGAACTTTTCAGGGTTTTGAAACCTGGCGGAATAGCAATTTTGCAAATTCCTCAAGATTTGAATCTTGAAAAAACTTTTGCCGATAATTCTATTATAGATCAAAAAGAAAGAGCCAAAATTTTCGGACAATATGATCACGTTAGAATTTATGGTCGAGATTATTTTGACAAGCTTCGAAGTATTGGTTTTACTGTTGTCGAAGAAGATTATACCAAAAAATTGGTATCAGAATTGGTCGATAAATATTGCTTGGCGAAAGGCGAAATTATCCCAGTTTGTTTTAAATAAAAAAACTGACACGAATTTCGCCAATTAGCACGAATTTTTATTTTAAATATATATTTTAAGTTTTTAATTCGTGTAAATTCGTGAAATTCGTGTCGAAAAATTTAACCGTGAATTACCAATTTTGTTTCGATATAACGTTTGACGAAAAACTCGATTTTTTTGTTCCAACTGCATATATTTTAAATAATTGTGATAAAATTATTTATGTCGATAAAAAAGCAACGGCATTAATAATTAAAAGTTTTGGATTAGAATTAGAAAATCTCGATTTGAATATAAAAACTCTATTAGCAATAATCGATGTTTTAAAACCCGAAAATCTATTTAAAAAATTCGAAAAAAATCCAAAATCGAAGAAGTCAATTATCGATATATTAAACGATAAAGCTTTCGGAAAAATTATTCGAGATTTTATAGCCTTGAAAATTAATCAGTTTTTGACAATTATTAAAGACAATAATTACCCAATTTCTTTGAATTTAAAATTTAATAAAGAATTTTATAAATTTCGAATTGACACCGATAATTCAATTCTTGAAACAAAACTTTTCTTTGATAAAAATGAATATGGAATGAATTATTCATTGCAATTATCAGAAAACGAAAAACCTTTTTTTCCATCAGATAAAAAAATCGAAATTATTCTAAACGAACCAAGTTGGTTGGTTGTTGATGCTAAATTGTATCAATTATCAAATATTAATTCCAATAAAATAAAACCATTTTTAACCAAGAAATCAATAGAGATTAAAACCGAAATGGTCAATGTTTATTTCGAGAAATTCATAAAAGACATTGTCAAAAAAGTCGATATTGACGCCAAAGGTTTTGACGTAATTCAGAAAAACAAAATCATTTCTTGCAAAATAAATCCAGTTGAAGATTTTTTTAAAAAGAAATTCAGTCTCGAACTAATTTACGATTATGATGGGTTTTCATTTGCCAATTATTCCAATAAAAAATCGCAATCAAGCTTAAATAACGACGAAAATAACGAAATTCAAGTCATTCAATTCAAACGAAATTTTGAACAAGAATTGCTTTACGAGCAAAAATTATCACAACTCGGATTTATTAAAAACGACAATAATTTATTTTCATTAATAAAGTCAAGTAAAGACGAATTCGAAGTTATACATTATATAATAGAAAATTTTAAAATTTTAAATAATTCTGGTTTCGCAATTGAAAATTTATCAATATCCAATAAAAAAATCCAAACCCAAGTTGCAACAATTTCTATTTCGAGCCAAGAAAACAACGATTGGTTCGATTTAAAAATGATAATAAAATGCGGCGAATTCGAAATCAATTTCTCAGAAATTATTCCAAACATTAAAGAAAATAATCGATTTTTTAAACTTCCAGACGAAAGCTATTTTTTAATTCCGATAGAATGGATAACGAAATATGCGCCAATTGCCAATTTTGCAAAAGATAATAACGGAAATTTATCCATTCCAAAAAGCAATTACACAATTCTAGAAAATCTAGAATTAGTTAATATTTCGCTCACGGCAAATGACGAAATTGCATATAAAAAATCTGATTTGTTAAAAGCAACCTTGCGACCATACCAAATTGAAGGTATAAAATGGTTGTTAAAAAATCATAATTCTGGACTTGGTTCTTGTCTTGCTGATGATATGGGATTAGGAAAAACATTGCAAACATTGGCAACATTAGTTAATGTTCAAGAAAATTTATCATCAGAAACCAACGATTTTCAAGAAGATTTATTTTCTATTGCAGTACAAAAAACAGAATTTTTAAAAACTTTAATTGTTGCGCCATCATCATTGGTTTTTAATTGGTATAATGAATCTCGAAAATTCACACCACATTTTCGTTGTATTCAATACATTGGTAACGATCGAAAATTATTAGCCAAAAAACTCGACAAATATGATTTGATTTTCACGAGTTATTCAATTATAACTCGCGACATAGATATTTTCGAAAAATACAATTTCAAATATTTGATTATCGACGAAAGTCAACAAATAAAAAACCGAGATTCCAAAGTTTTCAAAGCAATAAATGCAATAAATACCGAACATAAAATTTCATTATCAGGAACACCAATCGAAAATTCATTGAATGATTTATGGTCGCAAATGCAATTTATAAATCCTGATATTTTGGGAGATTTTAAGTTTTTTACAAATTATTTCAAAATTCCAATAGAGAAAAATCAAAATTTAGATAGAATTCTAGAATTAAAAAACATTGTAAATCCGTTTATTTTAAGAAGAACCAAAGAACAAGTTTTAGACGATTTACCTGAACTTTCAGAGCAAATTATTTATTGCGAAATGGAAATCGACCAGGAAAAACTTTACGAATCCGAAAAATCTAAAGCCAGAAACGAACTTTTAAAAATTGATTTTGCCAAAAACCGAATCAATGTTTTGAATGTTTTAATGAAGTTACGACAATTGAGCAATCATCCGAAAATTTTAGATAAAACATCAGAATTTGAATCAGGAAAATTTTTAGCAGTAACCAATTACATTCAAACTTTGTTGCAAGCTGGACAAAAAATGTTGGTTTTTAGCAGTTTTGTTAGCCATTTAGAATTGTATGAAAATTGGTGTAAAGTTAACAAAATCAATTTCTGTAAATTAATTGGCGAGACCAAAATAACCGAAAGAGAAAACCAAATCAAGCAATTTCAAGAAAATCCAAATACTAAAATATTCTTTATTTCGTTAAAATCTGGTGGCGTTGGACTCAATTTAACTTCGGCATCATTTGTGCTATTGTTAGATCCGTGGTGGAATCCATTTGCTGAAAATCAAGCAATTGCAAGGGCTCACAGAATAGGGCAAACCAATAAAGTCAACGCAATTAGGTTCATATCGAAAAATACAATCGAAGAAAAAATTATTTTACTGCAAGAAAAAAAGAAATTATTGTCAGATAGTATTCTCGAACTAGAAAATATTCCACAAGATTTAGATAATAATTTGAGTTTTTTATTGGAATAACAATTTTTTTGCCACAAAGACGCAAAGTCTCAAAGTTTCATATTCTTTTTTTGTGCCTTTGTGTCTTTATGTAAAATAATTCTAATATTGATTCAAAAAAATCTGTGAAATCTGTGAAATCTGTGTCCGAAATTCATTATATTTACCTGATTTTAAATATTTACATTTATAAAATGACAAAAAAAATTCTATTCATAATTGTTTTATTATCAATAAGTTTTGGTTTTTCACAAGTCGAAACCGAAATTAATCCGAGTTACAATATAAAAACTATAACATTAACTCAAAATGGTCAAAACGCAATTCCCATTTTTCGAGTTACAGATAATTTCATGCTAGAATTTGATGATTTATTTGGTAACGAAGCCAATTATTATTACACATTTGTGCATTGCAATTACGATTGGACACCATCAGATTTATCTAGAAATGAGTACATTACAGGTTTCGATGACATTCGAATTCAAGATCATTTTAATTCATTTAACACTTTGCAAATTTACACACATTACAAAGTTGGTTTTCCAAATAAAAATACTCAATTCAAAGTTAGTGGCAATTATATGCTAAAAATTCTCAATGAAGAGCGAGAAGTAGTTTTTTCAAGAAAGTTTATGCTTTACGAACCCAAAGTCACAGTACCAATTCAAGTGCGACGCACGAGAAATATGACAGTTTTTAACACCAAACACAACCTAGATTTTGCAATAAAATCGACAACATTGACGTTTCAAAATCCGTTGCAAAATGTCAAAATTATGATTTTGCAAAACGGACAATACAACCGACCAATTACGAATATTGCACCACAATATACAATGGGCAACGATTTAATCTATAAATATGATGCTGAAACTCAGTTTTGGGCTGGCAACGAGTTTTTGGGTTTCGACACCAAAGAAGTGCGTTCGCCAGGCAATAATGTGTCGTTTGTTAATACACAAGGTGGTTTGTACAACACCCATTTATTTGCCAATGCAGCACGACGAAATGTTCCATATACCTATTTTCCAGACATCAATGGCAATTATTCTGTTCGAAATTTAAATAGCACCAATAATGCTATAGAAGCCGATTATTCTTGGGTTTTCTTCACGCTTTCGGCACCAAGTTATTATGGGAAAAGCGATATTTATGTAAACGGATTATTCGATAATTATGCGCTTTCGCCAGATAATAAAATGGATTATAATAAAGATAAAGCCATTTACGAAAAAGCTATAATGATTAAGCAAGGTTTTGTAAATTATCAATTTGTGATTGCCGATAAATCAGGAAAAATAGATTATGAAAACGCAATCGATGGCAATTTTTTTCAAACCGAAAACAATTATTCTATTTTGGTTTATTATCGTGAAAACGGACAACGATTTGATAAAATTATTGGTAAAGGCGATGCAACATCAGTCGATATAACAAATTAAAAATTAGTCTTAAAAAATACACAGTTATAAATTTTTTATTTACTTTTGAATAATAATAAAATTACGAATGGTTACCCAAATCACCAACGGCATAAAAATTTCGGTCTTGACTAGTTTTGAAGGCACTTACTTCAAGAACTATAGGCTTCATTTTGCTTTTTCGTACCAAATAACAATCGAAAACCATTCTAAAGATTCGGTGCAACTCATTACAAGACATTGGGAAATTTCCGATTCATTAAACAACACAGAAGTCGTTGATGGCGAAGGAGTTATAGGCAAAAAACCAGTTTTGAAACCAGGCGATTCGCACGTTTACAGCTCAGGTTGTTTGCTTTCATCATCATTTGGCGCAATGAAAGGCTATTTCAATATGGTCAATTTCACTTCGACAAGAAACTTTAGAGTTTTGGTTCCAAGTTTTAAATTAAGTGCGCCATTTGCATTGAATTAATCTTTTGTTATTCCTCCTAGCGCAGTGAGGGAAGCTATTTCCTGCTTTCATTCCAAATCTTTTTATCAATTGCCACGGGTTTCAACCCGTGGTAATTGATAAAAAGGATTTTCCCTTCTATCAGGGCTAGGGCTTATTACTTCTAAAAAATATTTTTTAATTCAAAATTATCAAATTATCAAAATAACCTTTGTATTTTTGTTTAAAGATTAAAATTATTATTTAAAAATGAAAAAGTTATGGTTATCGAAAGAACAAAAAAAGAAATAATTATTAGACTTTCACCAAATACTAATACCGATGACTTGCAAAATTTTATAGATTATGCACGTTATAAAGAATTGACTTCTAAATTTAAAGTAGATCAAAATCATGTTGACAATTTAGTAAATCAAATAAAATTAGATCGAAAAGCAAACATTTTAAATAGTAGTTTGTGAATATAATAGTAGATACTAACATAGTTTTTAGTGCCATATTAAACTCTAATAACAAAATTGGTAGAATTTTAATTGCTAAAAATTCAAATTTCAAATTTTATTCTTGCGAATATCTAAAGCTAGAATTATTTAAACATCAAGAAAAATTATTAAAATTAACTAATTTGAACAATGAAGAACTTTTTGAATTGCAAAACTTTGTATTAGCAAATATTACCTTCATAAACGAAAAAATAATTCCCAATGAAATTATTGATGAAACAACATTTTTATTAAAAAACATTGATCCTTTTGATGTTCCATTCGTAGCTTTAGCAACTCATTTAAACGCAAAACTTTGGACAGGCGATAAAAAATTATACATTCCTTTACAAGAACAAAATTATCAAAATATTATAACAACCGATGACTTTGATATTTGATTTTAAATTAAAATTATCAAATTATCAAAATAACCTTTGTATTTTTGTTTGAAATTATTTAGAAATTTTTTTATGAAAATTAATTCTTTACATCTCAAAAATATTGGTCCTTTTCTCGATGATAATATTGACTTTGTGGGCAATGGTTCAAAGCCTTCAATAACAATTATTACAGGCGAAAACGGAACAGGGAAAACAATTGTTTTGGATGCGATAAGAAGATTGATTTTGGGACAATATTCTACTAATACTCGAAATATTACTCGAAATGTAGGTTTTCAAGTTATTGGTAATTTTGAACTTGGTTATGATAAAGTAGATTTATATTCAAATGAAACAACGATAGACGGAAATTTAATAGTAAAAAAATATCGTTCAAGCACAATTTATTATGATTTGCAAAATAAGTTTGTAAGTCAAGAATCAAAAGGAAATATTTGGATTGCAAATTATTGGACTTCAAAGTCGGACAATCATCCATTTAATATTGGAACACTTCAATTTTTAAAACCTGAATATTATCTAAAAAAATCTCTTGACGGTATTCAACAAAACATAGAAGTTGTTCAATTAATTACCTATTTCGATTATTTAAAATCGAGCGATAGCCCAAAAGAAAAGATTGAAGGCGAATTTTTATTCGACACGTTAAAAAAAATTATAAAATTGAGTTTGATTGATGGCGAATTCAAATATGTAGAACGCAAAACACTAATGCCAATTGTTTCGCAAAATGGTTTCGATGTTAGTTTGGATAAATTAAGCAGTGGCAATTTATATCTTATTCAAAGAATGATTTCTTTACTTGGTCAAATGTATTCGGTTTATACATTAAATGATCTCAAACTCGAAGAAATGTTGTTAACACCAGGATTGTTAATGATTGATGAAGCAGAAAATCATTTGCACCCAAAATGGCAAAAAACTTTTTTAAATTCTATTTTAAGTATTTTTCCAAATTTGCAATTAATTGTTACAACTCACTCTCCATTTATAGTTTCATCAGTCGAAAATGCAAGAGTTTATGTTTGCAAATCTATGAAAAATCATTCAATTCTTGTAGATGAAACTGATTTGTATTCTAATAAACCAATCGATGAGGTTTTAGCATCAGATGTTTTTGAGACAAGTGCTTTTAGTGAAACTATTACAAATTTAATGACCAAAAGAGAAAATGCAATTATTAATAAAGATTTTGCCGAAAGCGAAAAAATCGAAGAACAACTAAAAGAAATTAACCCACAATATTTTTCTTATTTAGATATAGATAAATTATTAAATCTTGTTTCTAAATAGTTTATGAGAAATTTATCAAGACTAGAAAAACCAAATATTCTTCATCGAAAAGATAAAATTTGGACACAAGAATTTGAAAATTCTGAAAAAACACGACCAGATAATTCTAAATATGGTCATATTGAAATAAGAAATGAACTTCATAGAATTAGTTTTAAAAAATGTTTTTACAGTGAAGTAAAATTTGCGTCAGAGACAGAAGGTCAAGTTGACCACTATATCGAAGTTTCTGAAGATAAAAATTTAGCCTTCGAATGGGAAAATTTATATCTTGCACATAAAGATTGTAATCATGGAAAGCCAAGTAATTTGAGTTTGCCCAATTCAAATACATTAAATCCATTTCTTGATACTGATAATGATATTGAAGAGCATCTTACTTTTGAAGATGAATTTATAATTTCAAAAAACAACTCAAGCAAAGGATTAAATACAATTAAAAAATACCGCTTAGATAAAGATATATTTTGCATTCTACGAAGTAAAGAATTAAGTAAGTTTCGTAATTTACTATTTCAAATTTTACAAAATATGACTGAAAATAATAGAAAAATGAACGAAATAGAAAAAAACGCTTTAAATGTTTTTTCTCAACCTGATTTTCCGTTTTCGTTAATGTTCAGAATCCATTTAAAAAAATACAATTTACTAAACAACTAAAAAATAAAAAATGTTAAAAGGATTTTTCAATGTACCTAAAGCGGTTAATGAACCCGTAAAATCTTATGCTCCGAATTCGCCAGAAAAAGCAAAAGTACTCGATGCTTATAAAAAAATGTGGGACGAAACTATTGATGTTCCTTTATATATAGGTAGCGAAGAAATTCGAACTGGAAATACTCGAACAATGTCTGCGCCACACGACCACCAACATATTGTTGGAACCTATCATTTGGCTGAAAAAAATCACGTCGAAAAAGCAATTGCCAATTGCCTTGAATCTCGAACAAAATGGGCAAATATGGCTTGGGAGCAAAGAGCAGCGATTTTCTTGAAAGCAGCCGAATTAATTGCAGGACCATATCGAGCAAGAATAAATGCCGCAACAATGATTGCACAATCTAAAAATATTTTTCAAGCCGAAATCGATGCATCTTGCGAATTGATTGACTTTTTGCGTTTCAATGTCGAGTTTATGACACAAATTTATGCCGACCAACCAAAATCGGTTTCAGATACTTGGAACCGAGTAGAATATCGCCCTTTAGAAGGATTTGTTTATGCCGTTACACCATTCAATTTCACAGCAATTGCAGCCAATTTACCAGCAAGTGCTGCATTAATGGGCAATGTAGTAATTTGGAAACCAAGTGACAGTCAAGTTTTTTCAGCAAAAATTATTATTGATATTTTTAAAGAAGCTGGCGTTCCAGATGGTGTAATTAATGTTGTTTTTGGCGATCCAGCAATGATTACCGAAACGATTTTGGCAAGTCCAGATTTTGCAGGAATTCATTACACTGGTTCGACTTTTATTTTCAAAGAAATTTGGAAAAACATTGGAAATAACATTCATAAATATAAAACCTATCCAAGAATTGTTGGCGAAACTGGCGGAAAAGATTTTATTTTGGCTCATCAATCAGCGAATGTGAAGCAAGTTGTAACCGGAATTGTTCGTGGTGCATTTGAATTTCAAGGCCAAAAATGTTCAGCTGCATCAAGAGCTTATATTCCAAAAAGTTTGTGGAACGATGTTAAATCTCAAATAATTTCTGATACTAAATCTATGAAAATGGGTTCGCCAGAAGATTTTGGAAATTTTATAACCGCTGTAATTCACGAAGGTTCATTTGATAAATTAGCAAGTTATATCGACCAAGCCAAAAAAGATACCGATGCTGAAATTATTGTTGGCGGAAATTATGACAAATCGAAAGGTTATTTCATTGAACCAACCGTAATTGTTACAACCAATCCAAAATATACAACGATGGAAACCGAACTTTTTGGTCCAGTAATTACGATTTATGTTTATGAAGATGCGAATTGGGCAGAAACTTTAAAATTGGTTGACCAAACATCAGAATATGCATTAACTGGAGCAATTTTCAGTCAAGACCGTTACGCAATCGAAGAAGCGACAGTAGCTTTGCAAAACGCCGCAGGAAATTTCTACATTAATGACAAACCAACTGGCGCAGTTGTCGGAATGCAACCTTTTGGTGGCGCAAGAGCTTCTGGAACTAATGACAAAGCGGGTTCGATGCAAAATTTATTGCGTTGGTGTTCGCCAAGAACAATCAAAGAAACATTTGTAACGCCCAAGGATTATCGTTATCCGTTTTTGGGAGAATAATTTTTTACAAAATCTTAAAAGTTCAAATAGAAATATTTGGACTTTTTTTGTATATTTGATAATCTAAAACTAAAATTATGAAAGCTAAAATTACTTTTTTATCGATAATGATTTTTTCGATTACATCAAATGGGCAAACGCCAATAGCATCGTTTTTCCCGAATAATAATATTGTTTACACAGTTGAAACATCTCTAACAGAAATTGACCAAACTCCAGCTGGCGCTAACGCTATGTGGAATTTTTCAAATCTTTCAACAATTGGTTTGTCAACTAATACAAATTCAGTTCCTTCAGCAGCTGAAATTGTTACATTTCCCAATTCTAATATTCTAAATAATGTTGCTACCAATGTAAACGGTGTAGTTTCTGATAATAAAATATTTGCAAAAAATATTGCCAATGAACTTTCTATAACTGGTTTTAACGCAACAGGAATTGAGCTAAATTTCGTAACTAATAATGCTAAAATTGGCACGTTTCCATTAAATTATGGTTATAATTTTAACGATACCACAGCAGGAACTTTTCAAAGTGGCACCAATTCTGGAACTTTTACTGGCACAATTGTTACAAGTGTCGATGCTTATGGAACTTTAAATATGACTAGTAATATTGCTGCAAATTCAATTGAAACCTATAATGTTACAAGAATAAAAACAGTTCAAAATATTAATTTAATTCTTGGATTTTTGCCAGTTGGAACAATTGTGCAAACTACTTATGCCTATTTTGACACCAATGCTGACCCGCAATTCAGGTCTACTAAAATAGTTGTCAACATACCTTTATTAAGTATAGTTGACCAAACAATTAGTCAAATGGAAAATTTAGGTTCAGGATTTTTATCAACCAATAAAAATGAAATTGCAAATAAATTTAAACTTTATCCTAATCCTGCAAATGATATTTTGAATATAACAAATAATGAAAATTTAAAAATAAATGCGTTAGCATTAACAGATGTTAATGGTCGTGAAATTAAAAAACAAACTTCTAATTTTGATTACATTAATATTAGCAATCTTCAAAAAGGAATTTATTTTCTAAAATTCGAAACTGAAAAAGGCAACTTTATTGAAAAAATAATTAAAAACTAAATCTTAAATTTCAATGGCAAATGCACCACTTTTTTGGTTTCGAAAAACTCATCAGTAAAGAATTCTGAAATATTGTACTGAGTTGCTTTTGGAAACAAAGCCAATTCTTCGGTCAAATCGCCACCTTTTAGATACAAAATGCCGTTTTTGAGTTCGTGTTTGCTTATTTTCTTGATTTTATCTTTTATCCAAGAATAAAAATCTGGCATGTTAGTCACCGCACGACTAACAATAAAATCAAAATCCCCTTTGACATTTTCCGCACGAAGTTGTTCGGCTTTTACGTTTTTTAAACCTAAACTTTCAGCTACGGCATTGACAACATTAATTTTTTTAAGAATTATATCTATCAAATAAAAACGAGTTTCGGGAAACATAATCGCCAACGGAATTCCTGGAAAACCGCCTCCAGTGCCAACATCAAGAACAAAAGTTCCAGGTTCAAATTTTTGAATTTTAGCAATTGCTAACGAATGCAAGACGTGTTTGGTGTACAATTCGTCAATATCTTTTCTTGAAATTACATTAATTTTAGCATTCCAATCGTTATATAATTCTTCTAATTTTTCGAATTGATCAATTTGAATTTCGGTTAAATCAGGAAATTGTTTTAGAATTTCTTCCATTTTTGAATTTTTTAACAAATGTAATACTTTACTTTTAAAATATTTATCTCAATTTTGGCAAATAAATTTATTTATCTATTAACTTTGCAAAATTATTAATATACATATAATGAATAATCCTCAACCTACTTTTGCCAAACAAGACAATTTAAAGTTTTTTAGAACCTTAAATTCTCGAGTAAACAATTATTTCAAGGAAAATAATATTTCTAAAAACGGAAATTGGAAATTAGACTTGAAAACAATTATTTTGTTTACACTTTTTACTGCGCCATACATTATTATAGTATCAACTCCAGATTTACATTTCGGATTGTTTATTTTACTTTCGTTTGTAATCGGAATTGGAATGGCAGGAATTGGTATGAATGTAATGCATGATGGAAATCATGGATCATATTCAAACAAACCTTGGGTCAACAAAATCATGGGCGGAAGTATATATATTCTTGCTGGAAATGTTTACAACTGGCAAGTACAGCACAATGTTTTGCACCATACATACACCAACATTCCTGGTCACGACGAAGACTTAGACGCTGGACGTGTAATTCGTTTTACTAAAGAAGCAAAATGGGAAAGTTTTCATGCATTCCAGCACTATTATTCTATTGTCCTGTATGGATTATTAACTTTTAACTGGTGTTTTACGACCGATTTTAGTCAAATGAAGCGTTATCTTGATAGAGATTTATCGTATGGCGAAGTTAAAAGTCCAAAAACATTGTGGACAACTTTGGCAATAACTAAAGTAATTTATTTTGGAACTTGGATTGCTTTACCAATGATTTTGGGCGTAACTTGGTGGAAAGTTTTGATCGGCTTTTTTGCAATGCATTACATCGCAGGATTAATTTTGAGCGTAGTTTTTCAATTGGCTCACATTACCGATGATACAACCAATCCACACCCAGACGAAGCCAATGAAATTGACAATACTTGGGCAATACACCAATTATTTACTACCGTGAATTTTGCACCAAGAAGTTGGTTTGTAAACTGGTACACTGGCGGATTGAACCACCAAGTAGAACACCACTTGTTTCCACATATTAGCCACATTCACTACGGAAAAATTGCTAAAATTGTCAAAGAAACCGCTTTAGAATGCGATTTGCCTTACTTCGAATACGAAACAATGACAAGTGCAGTTATTGCTCATTTCAAACACTTAAAAGATTTAGGAATGAAACCTGCAATGATTGCTGCGTAAATAAAAAATATATTATCAAAAATCCCGTAAAAATTATTTTCGGGATTTTTTTTGTTTAAAACTTATTCAAAACTAAGTTTATAACTAGTTACAAAAATTGATAAAAATTTTATCTTTACATTTAAAATAATAAAATTAGTTTTCTAATATTTCATAAAGAAATCTTCGAAATCTGTGTCAAATAAACTCTAAAAATGGAACATCTTCTTTCGGACAGAATCAATAATCTATCAACATCGCAAACTTTGGCAATGGCAGCACTTGCCAGAGAATTAAAATCTCAAGGAAAAGATATCATTAGTTTAAGTTTAGGCGAACCAGATTTTAATACACCCGATTTTGTTAAAGAAGCTGCTAAAAAAGCAATCGACGAAAATTACTCACAATACACACCAGTCGAAGGTTATTTAGAATTGCGCGAAGCCATTTGCAGAAAATTCAAACGAGACAATAATTTAGAATATAAACCATCTCAAATTGTAGTTTCAACTGGTGCAAAACAATCGCTTTATAATCTTGCGCAAGTTTTATTGAATGATGGAGATGAGGTTATTTTGCCAGCACCATTTTGGGTTTCTTATTCAGAAATTATTAAAATGTCAGGCGGAATTCCAGTTGAAGTACCAACATCAGTAGACAACGATTATAAAATTACTCCAGCACAACTCAAAGCTGCAATTACTCCAAAAACCAAAATGATTTGGTACAGTTCGCCTTGCAACCCAAGTGGCTCGGTTTACAATCGTGAAGAATTAACTGCATTATCAGCAATCATTTTAAAACACCCAAATATTCTTGTAATTTCTGATGAAATCTATGAACACATTAATTTTTCGGGAACATTTTGCAGCATTGCTTCTATTTCTGGAATGTATGAACGAACTGTTACGGTAAATGGAGTTGCCAAAGCATTTGCAATGACAGGTTGGAGAATTGGTTATATTGGTGCACCAGAATTCATTGCAAAAGCTTGCACAAAATTACAAGGTCAAGTTACATCTGGAGCGAATAGTATTGCACAAAGAGCTACAATCACTGCCGTAGATGCTGACCCAAGTGTGCTGAAAGAAATGGTCAAAGCGTTTCATTCTCGCAGGGATTTAATGATTAGATTGTTCAATGAAATTCCAGGAATAAAGCTTAATGTTCCAGAAGGTGCATTTTATGTTTTTCCTGATGTTTCGAGTTATTTTGGAAAAACTTTACGTGGACAAACCATTAATAATGCTGATGATTTTTCGATGTATTTATTAGGCGAAGCCAATGTTGCAACTGTAACAGGCGATGCTTTTGGAAACCCAAATTGCATTAGAATCTCTTATGCAACCAGCGAAGATATTCTGACTGAGGCAATGAAAAGAATAAGAGAATCATTGATTTAAAAAACATTATTCAGCCATAAGTCTATTTTTTTTTTTACTTATGGCTTCAAATATTTTCAAAATCTTGTAGGATTGAACTAATAATTTTTCTTAAAAATCCAAATTTATTCCTATCATAAAATTGCTAATAGCTTGCGGAAAATAAACTACATATCCGTCGTAATCTGCTCCGTTGGAAATGTAATTGGTATTAAAAACATTATTGGCTTGCAACGAAAATGAGATTGTGTTGAATATTTTTTTAGGATTAAACGAATAATTAAAAATAAAATCTTGAACAAAATAATCCTTTAATTTAGAATCTTGACTTTCTAGATTCGATAAAAATTGTTCGCCTACAAATTTTGATAAAAACGATAGTTCGCAGTTTTTTGTTGGTGAAAAAGTCAAAATGTTTCCTGCAATTATTTCTGGCGAATAAGACAAATTGGTATTTCCTAAATTTTCTAAATCTGTTCCGTTATTTTTTACAAAATTGATATTTTTGTTTTCGCTAATGGTCAAGTTTGGTCGAATTGACCATTTTTGTCCAATCTTTATTACTGCATCAATTTCTGTTCCGAATCTATAACTTTGACCGCTATTGGCTCGAATCGGATTTCCAACATTATCTATTGCGCCACTCAAAACCAGTTGATTTTTATAAGACATATAATAAGAATTCACATTCAATTGAAAACTTGAATTCGAAAACCTCCAACCCAATTCGAAATCGTCTAAACTTTCTGGCTTTGGTTTTCCATTTTCATAATCGGTTCGGTTTGGTTCTCTATTTGCTTTAGCGTAAGAATAATAAATCAAATTATTTTTATTAAAAGCATAAGTAATTCCAGCTTTTGGGTTCAAGAAATTAAATTTTTCGTTAATTAAATTCGAAATGTCAAAATTGGCTTTGTAACCAACATTTCGATATTGCAAATCGCCAAATAGACTCAGTTTTTCTGAAATATTGTACGTTGCTTTTGTATAAAATGTCGCATCGGTTTTGGTTGCATAATCATCATAATATTTATCACCCAATTCAGCATTCGATGCAAATCGTGCCCAAATTACTTTTCCAAAATGTTTGCCTTCATATTTATTGATGCTTCCTCCAAATACAAAATCAAGATTTTCATTTTTGTAATTTGCCGAAAAAGTGGCACCATAAAAATCGTTATCTAACCATTTCTGACGAATTAAATCGGTTGCAGGAATAGTTAAATTTCCATCTTCATCTTCAATAAAAGTTGTCGAACCAATATTGCCATAATCTTCGATTGCCTCGTTTTGTTTATAATTTTCATAAAACCCAAGTCCTTTTGTGTAATGAAAAGCTAGAGTTGTATTCCATTTATCGTTCAATTTCTCATTCCAATGCAACTGATAATGATCTTGTTGATAATTATCGGTTTCGTTGTCATAAAATCGTTTATTTCCAGCTTGGTCTGTGAACATTCCAATCGGATTTTCGGTGCGATTTATTTTTAGAGTTGCCGCATCAATACCATAATAAGATTGATAAGTTTTTTCGGTTCCACCAAAAACAATTGCTTTGATCAAAGTTGTTTTTCCAACATAAGTTCCTTGCAAAAAATAACCTTTCAAGTCAGAAAATGCTCGGTCAATATAGCCATCAGAATGCAAATTGGATAGTCGTCCAGCAATTTCGAAACGGTCATTCATTAAACCAGTACTAAACTTGACTGTATGTTTTCGTGAATTAAAACTTCCGAATGAATTATTGATTTCTCCGCTGGATTTTTCGGAATAATTATCTGTTAGCATGTTTAAACTCGCTCCGAATGCGCCTGAACCATTGGTCGAAGTTCCCACACCACGCTGTAATTGAACACTTTGTAATGACGAAGCAAAATCGGGCATATTTACAAAATAAGTACCTTGACTTTCGGAATCGTTGTATGGAATGCCGTTAATCGTAACATTGACACGAGTTGCGTCTGAGCCACGAACCCGAATTCCGGTATATCCAAAACCGTTACCAGCATCGGAAGTTGTGACAACCGATGGCAAAAAATTCATAAGAATTGGAATGTCTTGACCTAAATTTCGCTTTGCTATTTCTTTATTAGATAAATCGCTAAATGCAAATGGAGATTTTTCGTTAACTCGTGTTGCTTTAACCAAAACTTCGTCAATTTGGCTTATTTTGATAGAATCTTTGGTTTGTTCTTGCGAGTAAGAGAATGCAGATAATAGAATAAAGACGCAAGAGATAAGACTTTGAGATGCTAGACTTTGAGATTCTAGACCTTTAGACTTTGTGCCTTTTTGGCAAATTAAATTGTGGTAAAATAAAATTTTCATTCGTAAAATGTTTTTACAAATAAAAGGGGCAATTATTTTTTAGTTAAATTAAAAAATTGCTTGTTCCAAATAACAAAATTATTGGCGTGCACACCAATTTTGTCATCTTTTTCCTTAAACAGCATTACCTGTTCTAAGTTCGTTGGGTATAATCTCAGCCTTAATTCAGATTTAAATTCAAATTAAAGCACCCCTTTGAGACAATGCAAAAGTAGCATAAAATAATTGATAGTTAGTTTGTTTTGAAAAATAAATTTATTTAATTATTTTGTCAATCAAAGCTCTAACTTTTACAATATTATATTCAAATTTCATACAATCAACTGAGTCAATAGCTTTTTTTTCAATCAAAAACTTATTAAAATAAATGCAGTTTTTTAAAATGTCGAAACCTCCATTTTCAAACACAACTCCTTTAGAATTGGCAGTTGCAGAATTAACTAAGGTTCCAAGTGCTGCTCCAGCTAAAATTATATTTGCGGTATTTGCGGCTACATTTGATAATTGTCCCTCCAAATAAAAAAATTTTCCGTCTTTTATAACTCTATAAAAAGAGTTAGGGTTTTCAGGAACTTGATTTGTATTCCCATATTTTGCCAATTTTTCTATGGATTTTGAACTAAAATATAAATTATTCTCGAAAGATATTGCAAAAACATTCCTAATTTTTCCTTTCTTTTTATCGATAGAAATAAAATTCACTTCATTAACAATAGAGTCGTTATCAACCTTTCTATTCATATAAGCAGTTCTTCGTTCTAATTTTAAAACTTGATTTGGCCTTTTATTGTAAAAATCATCAGCGTCATAATACAATCCTTCAGGATAATTTTTAATATTATACTTTTTGTCCACTAAAGGGATTTTTAACGAATCTTGACTCTGCGAAAAAATCGATAAACAATTTGCTAGGAAAAGAATAATCAGAAATTTAAAATTCATAGTAATATATTTTGTCAAATGACATTAATAATTTTTTTGGCTACTTCTTTTTCAAACTTAAATTCTCGAAACTCGAAATATCAATAACTTGTTCTAAATCAACATCAAACGAGATTTTTATGCTGTCGCCAATTATTGTTACAGGCAATTCACTTGAAATTTGAGACGAACCTACAAATATATTCTCGAAATCTTTTACTTTAAAATAATAAAAACTATTGCCGTTTTTAACATCATTCTGAATTCTTGAAATGATTGATTTTAATTCTTTTTTAGACGATGAACTGTTAGCATTTAGTTTGCTTCCATTAGTGTTATAAACATTTTTATACGAGGTCAAAGTTTCACGCATTGTGTTTCCAACGCCAACTATTGTATAATCAGATATGGCAACCATTGCATACATTTTGACCAATCCACCATTGTCTTTTAGCGTCATTACATAAGTCGGAATGTTGTTAATATTATACGGAATCGGCAAAGAAGCATTGTAACCTTTCTCTTGAACTTTCCCTTTAGCCGAGCTTTGCGCCGCATATTCGGTTGCGCCACCTTGCTTGTAAAAGGTAGTTTCTTTAGTTCGGGTATCGACTAAAACGAAACCAACTGCCGACTCATCTTTTCCTACTGATGTTAAACCCGTGTACCAATATGATTTATTATTGTCGCCATAAACCAAAGTCAAACCTTCGGTGATTTTGAGTTTATTGGCATTCGAAAAATTCCAATAACCATTAACATATTCGCCCCAATCATTCAACTGATTTTCGACAAATGCAATTGGCTGAATTCTATCTACCCAAGTTGGCGTGTTGGCAATATCATATTCCTTAATTGCACCAGTTTGGCAATCAACAACCACAACGCCAGTAGCATCGTTTCCTGCAAAACCTATTTTTTTAGTGTATTTGGTAACTACCCAAAATGGTTTTCCAGTATCGTCGATTTCAAAACTAAAATCGGTTAATCCTACATTATTATAACCGTTAAAATATAAGTGTCGTTTAGTATCAGCCTGGAAATAAGCATTTTTTTGAAACTTAATTTTGATGTCTTTTCCTGCGACTTGCTGCACCAATTTCACATCGCGTTCGTTGGTTGCAGAAACCATTACATAACCCGCAGTTCCATCTTGATTGTTCAACCACTTGAAAAAACCTGAATGTAAAAGTGGCGCAACCCAATATAATTCTTTGTTAACTTGTTGAATGCAAAATTCTCCTAATTCGACTTGTGATCCCAATGCTGGTTGAGAACCTAAAATTTTTTCGCCCAACAAATACGCCAAGTTTTCGTCGACAACACGAATTTTATCTATCGAAATCGGCGCAATATGATTGGTTATTTTGTTGCCAGTTTTTACTTTTCCGATTAATGTTTGAAAATCAGAAGTTCTAATTAAAGCCGAACTTGTGATTATTGGCAGAACAATCATATAAAACAAAATCCCAAGAATTAAAATTAGAAAAATCTTGCTTGGTTTTTTATTTATTCGATATTGATTTCCGATTTTAGTAACTGCAAAACTTGTCGTGAAAAACATTATTAAAATTACAGCAACTAACAAAACAAATGCCAATTGCGTAAAACCATAAGCAAATACTGGCATTGTTACATAAATCATAAAAAATAAAACAACAATAATAATTGCAATCGAGAGAATTTTTTTCATTTCAGTTAGAATTTGACTTTGTTATTATACGCACATAATTAATAATTGTTACATAATTTAAATAATAATATTTATGGCGTGACCCGAAAAGGGTCTGGCTGTCATTCCAATCTTTTTCTTTTTCAATTTCCACGGCTTTAAAGCCGTGGCAATTGAAAAAGAAAAAGGATTTTCCCTTCCATCCATCACGCAGAACAATATCTTTTCATAAAAACTTTAATTTTCAAAATAAAATCCTACTTTTATCAAATAAAATTATATCTATACATTAATGAAGAAAATTCTAGCTTTCGGCGCATCAAACAGTCAAAATTCTATCAATAAAAAATTAGCAGAATATACTGCAAATCAATTCAATAACGTCGAAATCGAAGTTTTAGACCTTAACGATTTCGAAATGCCGATATATTCAATAGATCGTGAAAAAACCGATGGTTTACCAGATTTGGCACATACATTTTATAATAAACTAGGTAATGCAGATTTATTGATAATTTCATTTGCAGAATACAACGGCGCTTACACATCAGCATTTAAAAATGTTTTCGATTGGGCATCAAGAGTTAACAGCAAAACTTTTCAAGAAAAACCAACACTTTTAATGGCAACAGCAACTGGACCAAGAGGTGGAGCAACAGTTTTAGAAATTGCAAAGAATAGGTTTCCACATCAAGGAGCTAATGTAGTCGGAAGTTTTATTTTACCAAGTTTCAACACTAATTTCCTAGAAAACGAAATTGTGAATGATGAATTGAAAACCGAATTGTTATCAATTATTCAAAAAATTGAATTTTAAAAAAACTTTGTCAAAGTTTTGAACTTTGACAAAGTTGAACTTTCAAAAACTCTTAAAACTAATAACTAATTTAAAATGAAAGCATACATATTCCCTGGACAAGGAGCACAATTCTCAGGAATGGGAAAAGAATTATACGAAACATCGGCAATTGCCAAAGATTTATTCGAAAAAGCTAACGAAATTCTTGGTTTTAGAATAACCGACATTATGTTCGAAGGAACTGCCGAAGAATTAAAAGAAACCAAAGTTACACAACCAGCAGTTTTTTTACATTCGGTTATTTTGGCAAAAACACTAGAAAATTTCAAACCCGAAATGGTTGCAGGACATTCGTTAGGTGAATTTTCTGCACTAGTTGCCAATAGCACATTAACATTCGAAGACGGACTAAAATTAGTATCAAAACGAGCAACGGCAATGCAAAAAGCCTGCGAAATAAAACCATCTACAATGGCTGCAGTTTTAGGTTTAGCCGATAATATTGTCGAGGAAGTTTGCGCATCAATAGACGGCATTGTTGTCGCAGCCAACTATAATTGTCCGGGACAATTGGTCATTTCTGGCGAATTATCGGCGGTCGAATTAGCTTGCGAAGCTATGAAAATTGCAGGAGCAAAACGTGCTTTAATTTTACCAGTTGGTGGTGCATTTCATTCGCCAATGATGGAGCCTGCTCGTGAAGAATTAGCGGCAGCAATAGAAGCTACACATTTTTCTAAACCAACTTGTCCAGTTTATCAAAATGTGACTGCGAGTGCAATTTCTGATGCTTCTGAGATTAAGAAAAATCTAATAATTCAATTAACTGCTCCTGTAAAATGGACACAATCTGTTCAACAAATGATTGCTGATGGAGCTACTTTATTTACGGAAATTGGTCCAGGAAAAGTATTGACTGGGTTAGTTGGAAAAATAGATAAAGAAGTAGAAGTTGCTAATATTTAAATACATACAATATGAAAAAAGTAATAATTTTCTCAATTTTTTTATTGGCTTTTGCGTCATGCAAAGACGAAACCAAAGAAAAAGTAAAAACCGCAACCCAAGCTGTAACAGCTGATTTAAAACAAGCAGCCGATTCTGCAAAAGTAAAAGTTGCCAAAGTTATTGACACCGCAAAAGTGAAGTCGAAACTTAAATCTGCAATTGCAAAAGGTGCAGAAAACGTAGAAAAAGGCGCAAAAAAATTAAAAGAATCTGTTGGGAAATAATGAATTAGTTTGAAGTTTACAGTTTTTTGAGATTTAGAAAATAAGATTTAATTCAAAAAATATCATTATTTTATTAAAATAATTTTTATAGGTTTTGTTGTCATTCCGAGTAAGGAGGAATGTCATTAGTTGCTTAAACTATGTAATTCCTGATTCCTTAGAATGACAAAAGCAAAAAATAATAGAATTGAGTCAAGAAAAGTAAACTTTTAGGTTTACTTTTTTAAATAAAAGTAAACCTAAAAGTTTACAAATTTAGCTAAATTCTATTCTTAAAAGAATTTCACAAATGAAATCAATTGCCGTTGACTTCAGTCAACGGATTAAAATTTTGAAATATAAGTGGCTTTAGCCAAAAAAGATGATGTTTTGGCTGAAGCCAATAACCATAATTCAATTAATACCTTTGGTTAAAAACCAAAGGCAATTGAAATATTAAAAAACTTAATCTATTAAATTAAACCAATAATTCTAATATTAAAACTAAAATCTACTTCAACCCAATAATCTTTAAAACTGTTTCTTTATATTGAGGTCCAATTGGAATTTGATGTTTTTCGATAAAAATTTGATTGGAATTTACAGCTGAAATGTGTTTTTTAGAAATTAAAAACGAACGATGAATTCTAAGGAAATTATCATTTTCTGTAGCTAAATCTTGTTCTAATTTAGAGAAAGTAACTAATGATTTTAATGAATTTCCGTTTAATAAAATTATTTTTGTGTAGTTTTTCATCGCTTCGCAATACAATATTTCATCTAGAAATACAGAATGATTTTTGCCATCAGATTTAATGAAAATTTTTTTATTTTCGACTAATTCTGGTCGATTTAATTCAGAAATAGTCGAAATTTTTAATTTTTCGACGGCTTTAAAAACGGCTGTTGTAAATCTTTCGAATGAAAAAGGTTTTAACAAATAATCGATTGCATTGACATCGTAACTTTCGACTGCATATTCGGAATAAGCAGTTGTGAAAATCACTAAAATATTATTTCGTAATATTTTTGCCATTGATAAACCATTTAGATTTGGCATATTTATGTCTAGAAAAACTATCTGAATTTCTTTATCATTAAATAAAACATCAATAGCTTCGATTCCGTTTTTGCATTCGCCAGCATTTTCTAAAAAAGATATTTGATTGATGTAGTTGATTATTATTTTTCTCGCAATTGGCTCATCATCAACAATCAAGCATTTTATTTTTTGAGAATTTTCCATTAATTTAGTTTAAGAATTAATTCGGCATTATAGAATTTGTAATCATTTTTTATTAATAATGAATGATTTTTATTTGGATAAATTACTTCTAATCTTTTTTTGACATTGTGTAAACCAATTCCGCTATTAGAGATTAAATTATTTTCTGAATTTGGATTATAATTATTTTTTATCTTGAAATTCAAAATTCCATCATTTGAAACATCAATAAAAATTTGGATAACAATCGATTCATCGTGAATGTTTTTCGAATGTTTAAAAGCATTTTCAAGAAAGGTTATTAACAATAATGGAGCAATTTGAAATTTATCGAAATTTTTTTTAATGACAACAAATTCAAGATGAAGATTGTCTTCTAATCTAATCTTTTCGAGTTCTATATAATTTTCAAGATATTTAATTTCGTTTTCTAACGGCACTTTCTCTTGCTTAGTTTCGTATAACGAATAACGCAATAAATCTGACAATCGAATCATTAAATTGGGTAATTTAATTGAATTATCTACAGCCAAACCATAAAAATTATTCATAGTATTAAATAAAAAATGTGGAGAAATTTGAGCTTTTAGATTTTCAAGTTCGAATTTTAATTGCTGTTCTACAATTAAATTCTGATTAAATTGATAAATGAAATTGTTTTTAAAATATTTTAACAGTATGATTAAAAAATAAAATAACATACAATTAGAAAACGAATCTAAAAACATATCTTTTATTTTATAATTAATAAAATCTGGTAAAGAACCTAAAATTGTGCTTTTAAGAAAAACATCACCAATTAAATATAAAATCCAAGAAATAAATCCTAAAATAAAAAACAACACCGGTTTTTTTCTAGGAATAAAAAAATTAAATAAAAACAATGTCAAATAAGTAGTTAATAAAAACAAGACTTCGACTGAAAGCATATACTTTAAAAAAATATTATCATAAAACATCACTGTTTTATAATAAAGTCTAAATCTAATAAACGAATAAAACAACCAGAATCCAAAATGCCAAAACCACCTATTTTCAACTAAAAATTTATTGACATTAAAATTTTCTATTTTCATTTTATAATTTTAATAACAAATGTGAACATTTTTAATATATTTTCCTAAACTAATGGACGAACAATTAAAATTAAGGACAAAATCAATAATACAAACTTTATTACTTAAAAATCAATTTATATCCTTGATTTAATCCATACAAACCAAAAATTTTTTCATTCAAAAAATGATTTATAATTTCGACTTATAAATTTAAAAAACTAAATTATTATGAAAAAAATTTTACTATTACTAATTTTTGCAATTACATCTGCAAACGCACAATGGATAGACCAAAATGCTGGTTTTACCAACAAAGTATTAGGTTTTTATGAATTTGGAATTGTTAATGAAAACACCGTTTGGGCAATTTGTTATGATGGTTTCAATGGGCTTTTAAGTTCCAATCCGGTTTTAGATTTTACTCGAACTATTGATGGTGGAACAACTTGGGTTCCTGGAACAATGGGCACAGATTTAACACTGGCATTTTCTAACATTTCGGCAATTAGCAATACCGAAGCTTGGGTTGCAATGCACAGATTTGGAAGTATTGACGGCGGCGGTGGCGGAATATTTCACACAATTGATTCTGGTGTAACTTGGACACAATCTAATGCAAATACGATTTTTAATAGCGCATCGTTCCCGAATTTTGTACATTTTAAAGATGCAATGAATGGAATTGCAGGTGGAAATGTTAACGATGGATATTTCGAAATTTACAAAACCAGCGACGGTGGCACAACTTGGACAAGAACGCCACAAGCTAATTTTCCAGCATTGCCATTAAATGGTGGTATAGGTTGGTTTGACGGCTATTGTGCAATTGGTGACACAATTTGGTTTGGCTCAACAAGAAGTAAAATGTATAAATCCATTGATTTTGGGACAACCTGGACAATTGCAAATGTTAGCGCAATTGCAACCGATCGCGTATATGAAATTGCATTTAATGACGACGCGCTTCATGGTGTTTGTCACACAAGAACATCATCTGGAACAACCAAACTTTTCGCAACTGCAGATGGTGGAACAACTTGGGTTCAGAGAGTTACAGCAACAATTCCGAATTGGAAAAGATCTAGAATAACATCTGTTCCAGGTACAAATAACTTTGTATCTACATCAACATCTAATCCAGTTGGGTCGTCGGTTTCGAGTGATAATGGTTTAACGTGGACAATTATTGAAAGTACAAAACAAAAAGCCGCTTGCCGATTCTTGAATAGTACAACAGGTTGGGCTGGCGGATTTTTTACAGATTCAGCACAATTTGGTTTTCAAGATGGAATATTTAAATGGGATAATTCGATTAATTTATCAAATAATAATATTGAGTTATTAGAAAAAAAAATAGTAGTTTATCCAAATCCGGCAAAAGAAAATCTAACAATATCATTTCCAAAAGAATTAAATCAAAATCTAAAAATTGAAATTATTGATTTATTGGGACGAATTTCGTTTTCCGAAGAATTTGATAATCAATTAAATAACGAAATTAAAATTAATATTAGTAATTTAGCAAAAGGAAATTATTTATTGAAAATAAACTCGGAAATTGAATTTGTAACCAAAAAAATAAATATTCAGTAATTGATTAATTTTAATTGTATTTTTAAATCCTCGAAAGAAATTGTTTTTTCGAGGATTTTATTTTTATAATATGTCAAAATTAATTTCGATTTTAGAGAAAATTCAAGATGTAAAAGTTATCGATGCATCAATCGATTATTCGAATTATGTTGCGATAGATTTATCAATTTCAAACCAAGATTTAGATGATTTTGATTTATCAAATGCAGAAAAATTCGAAGATTTCATTGAAAAATATTTGTCAAAAAATAATGCTAAAGTTGCTTTTGGTGGTTATAATGAAATTCGAAATATTTACAAACGAAGTACAGTTTTTAAAAATAATATTTCGGACGAGCGCAACATTCATATAGGTTTAGATCTTTGGATTAAAGCTGGAACAGATGTTTTGGCAGCTTTGGACGGAAAAATTCACAGTTTTCGAAACAATACAAGTTTGGGCGATTATGGACCAACAATCATCTTGGAACACGAAATCGAAAACGTGAAATTTTATACATTAAATGGACATTTATCCGAAGAAAGTTTGGTTAATTTATATGTTGGAAAATCGTTTTCTAAAGGCGAAAAATTAGCAACTTTAGGCAATTATCCTATAAATGGCGATTATGCGCCACACTTACATTTTCAAATAATTGAAAATATAGTAAATTATTTTGGCGATTATCCTGGCGTTTGCAATATTAAAGATTTAGATTTTTATTTAGAAAATTGTCCAAACCCGAATTTATTATTGAAAATCAATTGATTTTTATACAGAAATCGTTACCACAAATCCCTCGAAAGTGCGCACATTAAAAACTGTTCCATCTTCGAAAATTAAATATTGACCTTTTATTCCAGTTAATTTTCCAGAAAAATTTGGCGTTTTATCAAGATTTAAGCTGGTTACTTTTTTTGGATATATTAAAACGGGAAAATGCATTTCGGTAATATTATTGAGATTAATATCATAAAACTCCTGAGCTTCTTTTGGAATTAAATATCTTAAACCTACTTTTTCTTTAAATAAATCGGCTGGTGCAACATCATTTTTTAACATTTTTTGCCAATTGGTTTTATCGGCATATAATTTTTTTAACGCTACTTCGGTAATTCCTGCCAAATATCGATTTGGAACTTCAACTACTGGAATCGCTTGGGTTGCACCTTGATCTATCCAACGAGTTGGCACTTGCGAGTTGCGGGTTACACCTACTTTTACTTCGCTTGATAATGCCAAATATACTATGTGTGGTTGCAATTGCACCTTTTTTTCATAAACCAAATCTCGATCTTCAATATCAAGATGTGCGGTCGAAAGTTCAGGTTTCATTATCCAATCCCCAGCCGAAGCACTTGATGTAAAACAATCAAAACAAAACCCTTGACGCCAAATTTTCTTCTTTTTACCACAATTTAAACATTGATAACCTACAAACTGAATTTCGATATTTTTACCCAATAACTGATTGACATTCAGAAAATTATTCTCGAAAACCATATAATATTGAATTGGATTTCCGATTTCGGTTTGCATTTTGGTAAGAACGCCGTTGTATTGCATGTTAGATATAAAATTTTAAATATTAGATTTTAAATATTTTGTTGTTAAAGTGAGAAAAAATCTCACACCAATTTCACAAATTTACACGAATTTATACACGTCTTACATAAAACATGAATTAAGTTTTAAAATTCATAAAAAATTCCTATGAATTTATGAAATTGGTGTAAGCTTATCTTTTCATATTAAATATTAGATTTTTGATATTAAATTTTAAATTTTTTACTATTTTTGAAATTAGATGCGAAGTTACAAATCTAATATCTAAAATCGTAAATCAAAAATTTTAAATGGCAACTCAATTAATAAATTCAATAGCATCGTGGTTTTTAAAACAGCGAATTCACCAAATTGAGTTGTTTTTGAAATATCCTAACGAAGTTCAAGAAGAATTGCTATTGAATTTAATTCAAATATCGGGAAACACGGTTTTTGGCGAAAAATATGATTTCGATTCTATAAAATCATACCAAACATTTTCAGAAAGAATACCGATTTCTACTTATGAAGATCTTGAACCTTTTATTGAACGAACACGTCAAGGCGAACAAAATGTAATGTGGGAAACACCAATAAAATGGTTTGCAAAATCTAGCGGTACGACCAATGCCAAAAGTAAATTTATTCCTGTAAGTAACGAAGCCTTAGAAGATTGTCATTACAAAGGGAGCAAAGATTTATTGTGTTTGTACTTGAACAATAACGAAAATTCCGAAATGTTTACAGGCAAAAGTTTGCGTTTGGGCGGAAGTTCGCAGATTTACGAAAACAACAATACCTTTTTTGGCGATTTAAGTGCAATTTTAATAGAAAACATGCCAATTTGGGCAGAATTTAGTTCGACACCAAGCAGTAAAATTTCGTTAATGAGCGAATGGGAAACCAAAATCGAAGCCATCATTAACGAAACAATCAGTGAAAATGTAACCAGTTTTGCTGGCGTACCAAGTTGGATGATGGTTTTAATGAATAAAGTGCTCGAAAAAACGGGCAAGGAAAACCTAATGGAAATTTGGCCAAACATGGAAGTTTATTTTCACGGTGGCGTGAGTTTTGACCCATATCGAGATCAATATCAAAAAATATTACCTAAAAATAATTTTAAATATTACGAAATTTATAATGCTTCTGAAGGATTTTTTGCAATTCAAGATTTGAACAATTCTAGCGATTTATTATTGATGCTAGATTATGGAATTTTTTATGAATTTATTCCGATGGATGTTTTTGGTACACCAAACGAGAAAGCAATTCGATTGGCCGATGTGCAATTATTTAAAAATTATGCAATTGTAATAACTACCAATTCAGGACTTTGGCGTTATTTAATTGGAGATACCGTTAGGTTTACATCATTAAACCCTTATCGAATTAGGATAACTGGTCGCACAAAACACCATATTAATGTTTTTGGCGAAGAATTAATGGTCGAAAACAGCGATTCGGCAATTGCAAAAGCCTGTCATGCAACCAATTCGGAAGTTAAAGATTATACCGTTGCGCCAATTTTTATGAAGAATAAAGAAAAGGGCGCACACGAATGGATGATAGAATTCAAGAAAAAACCAGAAAATATTTTAGAATTCCAAAAAATTCTTGATGAAAATCTACAAGCCGTAAACTCTGACTACGAAGCCAAAAGATACAACAACATGACATTGAATCAATTAAAAATTAATGTTGCTCGTGAAAATTTATTTTATGATTGGTTAAAAAATAACGATAAATTGGGTGGTCAAAACAAAATTCCGAGATTGTCAAACCAACGAGATTATTTAGAGCAATTGTTGGAAATGTGAGAATTTGAAAAGAATATAGAAAATAGATAAAAGGCATTAAGATATTTATAAATCAAATAAACATAAATATGTAATTAATTGTAAATTTATAAAAAAGCAATAGACGAAAATTATTCTCAATACACAACTGTCGAAGGCTATTTAGAACTGCGAGAAGCCATTTGTAGAAAATTCAAACGAGACAATAATTTAGAATACAAACCATCGCAAATTGTGGTTTCTACTGGTGCTAAACAATCGCTTTATAATCTTGCACAAGTTTTATTAAACGATGGAGACGAAGTTATTTTGCCTGCGCCATTTTGGGTTTCTTATTCAGAAATTATTAAAATGTCAGGCGGAATTCCAATCGAAGTACCAACTTCGGTAGACAACGATTACAAAATTACACCAGCGCAACTCGAAGCTGCAATAACTCCAAAAACTAAAATGATTTGGTACAGTTCACCTTTCAACCCAAGTGGTTCGGTTTATAATCGTGAAGAATTGACTGCATTATCAGCAATCATTTTAAAACATCCAAATATTCTTGTAATTTCTGATGAAATCTACGAACATATTAATTTTTCTTGAACATTTTGCAGCATTGCTTCCATTCCTGGAATGTATGAGCGAACAGTCACAGTTAATGGAGTTGCTAAAACATTTGCAATGACGGGCTGGAGAATTGGTTACATTGGAGCACCAGAATTCATAGCTAACGCTTGTGCCAAACTGCAAGGACAAGTTACTTCTGGAGCGAATTCAATTGCGCAAAGAGCAACAATTACTGCTGTAGATGCTGACCCAAGCGTTTTAAAAGATATGGTAAACGCTTTTCATTCTCGTAGAGATTTAATGGTCAGATTGTTCAATGAAATTCCAGGCATAAAACTTAATGTTCCTGAAGGTGCGTTTTATGTATTTCCTGATGTTTCGAGTTATTTTGGTAAAACTTTGCACGGAAAAATAATCAATAACGCTGATGATTTTTCTATGTATTTATTAGGCGAAGCCAATGTTGCAACTGTAACTGGTGATGCTTTTGGAAACCCAAATTGTATAAGAATTTCGTATGCAACTAGCGAAGATATTTTAACTGAAGCGATGAAAAGGATTAAAGAAGCATTAGTTTTATAATTTTAATTTTTAAAAATTCCTTCTGGATAAATTATTATTTTTGCAATATAAATCGGAGCATTAAAAGTTGATTTTAATTGAGGATTTCCGTTAATAATATTTCTATATCCAAAACCTGCGCCTGCACCTAGCCAATTATTAATTTTATAATTTATTTGACCAGAAATTTCGTTTAAAAATAGACCAACATTGGCGTCAGAAATAATTTCATCATTGACTTCTTTTGTAAAACTGGGGTTTCCCGTGCCAATTTGCTCGGTTATGAAACATTCTAAATGATTCGATTTGTATAAAATCCAATCATTAAAAATACTGATGTACCAGAAATTTATTGTGTTGGTTTCTTGTACTTTGAATTTTTTATTGAAATATTCTATTGAAACCGGCGTTAATAAAAATGATGTGCCAATTCCAAAACGAGTAAAATTTTTATATTGAATTCCAGCTTTTGCCCCAAAAATTGTAATATTTGATTTTCGAATATTCGAAAAACGATTGTCTAATTGAAAAGCAAATTTCCATTTTTTGGGGCTTGATTCTTGAGAAAAAATTGAGGTTGATATTAAAAATAAAATTATTGCGAAAGATATTTTATACATTTTATAGATTTAGAATTAGACTCATGAAATTTGATTTGGTTTAATTAATTTTTAAATAGTTTAAATTAACTTTCGAATAACTTTTGCGGGATTTCCAAAGGCCAAACTATTAGCAGAAATGTTTTTAGTAACCACACTTCCTGCACCAATTGTGCAACCGTTGCCAATACAAACACCAGGAAGAATTACTGTATTTCCACCAATCCAACAATCATTACCAATAGAAATTGATTTTGCAAACTCAATTTTTTGACGTTCCATTGCATTTAATGGATGTGTTGCAGTGTAAATTTGACAATTTGGACCAAAAAAAACATTGTTGCCAATTGTGACTTTCATTGAATCCAAAACAACACAGTTTACATTAAAATATACATTCTCGCCAGAATGAATATTGTAACCATAATCGCAATGAAATGGAGGTTCGATATAGATTCTTTTATTAGAATTTGGTAATAATTCTCTAAGAATTTGACGAGAATTTCCATTCATTAAATATTCGGTAACATTTAATTTGTGAAGTAATTTTTTAGCTTTTTGACGTTCTAAAACCAGTTCTTTATCATTGCTGAAATAATTTTCGCCAGCCAACATTTTTTCTTTTTCGGATTTCATATTTTTAATCAGAATCAAGATTTTTCAATTTATAGTTCAGGTTTTTTTCGAGTCATTTTTATAACCGAAGTTGTTGCTTTGGTTTTCAATCTTTTTTCGATTACTGATCTTGGAATTTTGGTCGGTTTTCGAGGTTTTGGAATAATTAACGATTTTTTTATTAAATCCAAAAAACGCTTTACAACCAATTCTTTATTTTTTAACTGGCTTCTATCTTCGTCACAATTCAAAATCAAAATGTTTTCTGAAGTTAATCTTGTTGCAATTTTTGTTTGAATCAGAGTTTTTTCATCATCAGATAATGAATTTGAAGCCATTAAATCGAATGTTAAAACGACTTTAGACGAAACTTTATTCACATTTTGACCACCAGCTCCTGAACTTCGCACGGCTTTAAATGTCAATTCTGATATGATTTTTTCTTTATCCATTTTATTTTTTTCTTGCCACTAAGGCACATAGCCACAAAGTTTTTTATATTTTTGGTTCTGTTATAGAATATTGAAAATTTTAAAAATTAACACTTTAATAGAGAAACTACTATTTTGTCATTGCTTCGCCAGTTCGCACTTGCAGGCTCGGGTTCGACGAAGGAGAAATCTCATAACGTGAGCAACTAATGTGATTTGCTTCGCCAGTCGCACTTTCAGGCTCTAGTCTTCTTCGTCGAAATGACAAAATATACGAATATTTTAATTAAATCCATAATATTTTATAACACAACTTATTATTTTATTGTGGCTGATGCGCCGGTTTCAATAAATCATTCACAGTTTTAACTGGATTAAAAGTTATTAATGGCACTTCGACAAAAACCGAAATCCATTTTGCCATTGCACCATTCCACAATCCGGGCAATTCGTAAGCTTTTAAATCTCGACCATTTTTGTTTTTTTCGACTATAAAACCACGATTGTGATTCACAAAATTCAATAAATCAAATTTCGAGCCAGAATAATCTTTCAAGCTGCAAACTAAATCAACTGGATTAAAATGCGTAGCGTTTTTTAAAATATTTTGCTGATTTTTATCCAACAAGTCAACCTGTGATGTTTCGACAATTTGCAAAGAAATTTTGCCTTTGGTTCCCGAAATCCAAAATGGTCCACCGCCAGGTTCGCCTTCGTTTTTGACCATTCCACAAACACGAATTGGGCGATTCAAGATTTGATTAATGTACAATAATTTATTTTCGAATGTATATTTTTCAAAATCTTCTAAAATTTCAATATTTAGGTCTTTATTTGCGAAAGCTATTATTTGCTCAATATCAGATTCTTGAATTTCTTTTTTTTCGATTTTCATCAAATAATTAAAAATCTGATTTTGAAGTTCCAATAAAATTCCTGCCAATGCTTTTTTATACATTGCTATCAATTCGATATGGTTTTGAATTACATTATCAATATTTTTTATAAAAACAATATCGGCATTGAGATTGTTCAAATTATCAATCAATGCACCGTGTCCGCCTGGACGAAAAACCAATTTTCCAGAATCGTCCCGAAATGGAATGTTGTTTAAATCGACGGCAATGGTATCGGTTTTTTTGTTTTGATAAGAAAATCTAATGTTGATTTTGGTTTTATATTTAGATTCAACATCAGGTTTTATTTGATTTAAAATTGATTCAAAATTTTTTTGGTGGTCTTCGGAAACTGTAAAATATAAATTCGAAACATTATTTGACGATGCATAAAAAGCACTTTCGTTTAAATGTTCTTCGATTGGTGTTGCAATGTGATCAAAATATTTATGAAACGGCAAAATTGCTTTTGGTTTATTGGCATAATCCAAATTTTCGGCATTTAACAAATATTTAATAAAGAAATAATTTTTCTTGTCTTTTTCCCAAGTTTTAAAATCCGAATATTTGTTTTTTAAATGATTATCAATGCTTTCAAAATATGGAAATTTTTCCATTCCCGCTAAAAAAACTTTTAATTCGTAAGCATTTTTTCGATTAATAAATCCATTTATGGTTTCATTTTCTGAATCAAATTCATTCAAAAATTCATTCAAAAACTTGAACATTCTACTTGCTGCACCCGAAGCTGGAACGAATTTTTTAAGTTTTAGTTTTCCTTTATTTGCATCAAAAAAATTAGCTTTTTGAAGAAAGTCGTATTCAGAAAAAGTTAAAATCCCATCATTTTTAATAGCCGGACGAATCAAACTTGTTTTAGAAATGCCATTTTTAAAAATTTTTAGCTGATTTTTAATATTTTCGAGCGAGATTTCTTGATTGTAAATTTGTACAAAATCATAACTCGAAAAACCCATTTCTTTGGCTTTGACCAAATCGTTAACGATGTGAATTGCTTTTTTTAAACGCGCTTGTTTCGTTCCTGATAGTAAAATATAAGGTTTGTTATTCTCGATTAATGAATTTTGAAAAATATGAAAAAACTTATTTCTATTTTCTTCAGAATCACGCAATTCGTCTTTTTCAAATGGCAAATCTATGTTTGTTAAAAAAAATAAATCGTACTTGTGTTTCTTGGCTGCTTTGTCAAGAATTGGATCGCAAAATTCATAATAAGCCTCAGAATATACTTTTGTTACCAACAAGTTTGTATCGCAAAACAAAAATTTATTGGCTGTATTTAAACCTTCATTTTCAAGTTTGATTTGACCAATTGCAATTGGCAATAAATCTTCGGGAACACAAACTTCGTTGGCGTTTAATAATTTATCTTCGAGATATTGTCTTGCAAATTCGGCAACCCAGCGCGTGTCAAAATGCTCGGCAAGTTGCCGAGAAAGCGTAGTTTTTCCAGACGATTCTGGACCAAACATCGCTATTTTTATTATATCTGTTGGTTGTTGTTTAAGGTTTTCTTCCATTCTAAATATGCCGAAATCGCTAATATTGTAAAAATAATATATTGCAAAGATAACATTCCCAAGCCTCTATATGCAAATAAGGGAACAGCAATACAATCGCCAATAATCCATAATGTCCAATTTTCTATTTTTTTCAATGCCATATACCACATTGCTGTAAAAAATATTCCCGATGTAAAAATATCAATATAATTGGGAATTTCTAGTTTATATCCGAAAAATTTATAGACTAAATAGGTTATTATTATTGTTAAAAAAAACATTCCTAATCCTATTGATTTTTCTTTGCTGTTGGTTCTTGTAATTTCAATTTCGGGTTGATTATGAGTTTTCTGCCACATTATCCAACCATAAATACTCATTATCGAATAGTAAAAATTCATTGTCATATCGCCAAAATACTTAGCCTGATATAAAATATAAACTGTTATAACCGTCGAAACCAAACCTGTTGGATAAACCCAAATATTTTCTTTTTTGGCGAACCAAACGCTTGCAATACCAAATACAAAAGCAATAAATTCAAGAAATATTTCTAAGCCTGATTTATTTTCATAAGCACTAAGGAAAAAATCTATCATTTCTAAAAAAGTTGACACGAATTTCACAAATTTTCACAAATTTTTTTAATTCACAAATTCGTGTAAATTTGTGAAATTTGTTTCAAATTAATTATTAAAAAAATCATTATCATTTTCAAATGCGGTTCCAATGACAACTAAATCGGCTCCAGCAGAATATGCTTTTTCGATTTCTGATAAAGAACGAATTCCGCCACCAACAATTAACGGAATATTAATGTTTTGAGCGACCAAAGATATAATTTCTTCTGGAATTGATAAATCAGCTCCGCTTCCAGCTTCTAGATAAATGAGTTTATTGCCCAACATTTCGCCAGCTTGTGCGGTTTGAAGAATATATTCTGGATTTTTTTTTGATAAAGGTTTGGTTTGACTAACTTGTTCAACAGCAGTTTGTTTGCCACTTTCTATTAGTAAATATCCAGTAGAAATTATTTCGAGATTTGTTTTATTAAGAATCGGAACAGCATTTACTTGATGTTCAATTAAATAATCGGAATTTCGTCCAGAAATTAAACTTAGAAACAAAATTGCATCGGCTTTATCGGAAATTTGAGATGGATTTCCAGGAAAAAGTAAAATTGGTAATGATATTTTTGATTTTAATTTTATGATAATTTCATCTAAATAATTTCCGTCGAATGAACTTCCGCCAATAAAAATATGCGTGGCTGGCGATTGATTAATTTTTTGAGATAATGTATCAATAATTGACAAATCAATTTTATCTGGATCGATTAAAATTGCAAGAAGTTTTTGATTTTGAGCTTTTGATTGAAGGATTTTATTGTAGATTGATGACATTAATACATAGAAATTTTGTCATTTTTCATTTTTCTTAATTTTATTAACATTTCTTGAAATTCCGGAGTATTATACCGTTCCTGACTCTCAATTTTAGATTGTTTTTTGCTTTCGAGCATTAAATGAATAATTTCGTCGGCTGATTTAAAAACTGGTTTCTTTTCAGGTTCCATAATAAAATTTTTTACAAATATAAGAATTTGTGTTTTATAATGCAATTAAGAAATTCTTTTACGTTTTTAGATTAATGTCAAATAATTGTTTAGATTTGTTTTCCCAATATATTCATACCTAAATAAATGAAAAATTATATTTTATCTACAATTGCAATTTTAATATCTTTTACAAATGTTTTTTCTCAAAATCAATTTTGGAAAATAGTTAATGAATCCAATTTGCATCAGATGCCAAAGATGGAGCGTGCATCGGAACCTAAAAACTTTCAAATATTTCAACTTGATTTAGATTTGTTAAAAAGCAAATTGTCAAATGCACCATTAGACAAAACTTTTAATTCTAATTTAGTAATTGCCTTTCCAAATGCTGATGGAATTTTCGAAGATTATAAAATTTTCGAAGCTCCAATCATGGAAAAAGGTTTGTCAGATAAATTCCCAGATTTAAAATCGTATGTTGGTAAAGGAATTGATGATGCATCAGCAACAATTAGATTCAGTATTACACTTTTTGGACTTCACGCAATGACGTTATCTGGAAGATCCGAAAGTACATTTATTGATGCCTATACCAAAGATTTAAAAAATTATATTGTTTACAACAAGTCAAATTTATTGCCAACGGTTAATTTTGAATGTGGATTTAAAAATCGAAAGTCACCAACATTAGACAGTCAACAACAATTTATAGCTCCAAATTTATTTTCAAGCGACGGAATTTTTAGAGAATTTCGTTTGGCTATGGCTTGCACGATAGAATATGCAGCTTTTCATGTAAATGCTGCGGGTTTAAGTTCAGGAAGTTTACTTCAAAAAAAGAATGCAGTTTTGTCGGCAATGGTTGTAACAATGACAAGAGTCAATGGTTTGTATGAAAAAGATATGTCTTTGCGAATGAATTTAATTGCCAATAATGATGCAATTATTTTTATTACAGCTGATAATTTTTCTAACAATTCTTATCTCGCATTAATAGATGAAAGTCAAGCTCAAATAACATCTATTATTGGCAGTAGCAATTTTGATATTGGACACACAGTTAGTACTGGCGGCGGCGGATATGCTGGACCTTCGCCTTGCGATAATAGTACGAAAGCAAGTGGAATAACAGGTCAAAGCAGTCCAGTTGGCGACCCGTTTGATATTGATTATGTAGCTCACGAAATGGGTCATCAATTTGGTGCCAGCCATACTTTTAGTAGCAATAAAGGATCTTGCAGCGGAAATGGCGAACCATCTGCGGCAGTTGAAACCGGTAGCGGAACAACAATTATGGCCTATGCAGGAATTTGTGGATCAGACAATGTTCAAACATTTTCTGATCCTTATTTTCACACGGTTAGTATTGACGAAATGGTCAATCATATTAATAGTTTTTCTACTTGTGCTGCAACGACAGTCAATAACAATGCTGCGCCAATTGTCAATGCTGGTGCAAATTATACCATACCAAAAGGAACTAAATTTGCTTTGAAAGGCAATGCAACCGATGCTAATGCAAGCAACACATTGACTTATTGTTGGGAACAAAACAATACAGAATCGTCTGCGCAACCGCCAACAGCAATTGCGACTGGTGGACCAAATTTTAGGTCTTTTTTGCCAACAATTTCACCAGACAGATATTTTCCGAAACTTGGCGCAACATCTACAACTTGGGAAGTTATTCCGACAGTTGCAAGAACACTAAATTTTGCGCTAACTGTTCGCGATAATGCATCGCCACTTGGCGGACAAACAGGTCGAGCCAATATGATTGTTACAACATCCAATAATGCTGGACCGTTTGTTATCACTTCTCAAAACACAACTGGAATTAATTATTTAGGAAATTCATCGCAATTAATAACTTGGAATGTTGCTGGAACAAATGCTAATGGAATAAATGTTTCTAATGTAAAAATATCATTATCAACAGACAACGGTTTGACTTTTCCGACGGTTTTAATTGCTTCTACTGCCAATGATGGCTCAGAAAATGTAATTTTGCCAAATAATATATCTTCAACTAATTGTAAAATTTTAATAGAAGCAATCGGAAATATTTTTAATGCAGTAAACACAATCAAATTTGCAATTTCTCCAAATTTATCATCAGCAAATTTTGATTTATTAAATTTTATGATTTATCCAAATCCTAATAATGGAAGTTTTAACGTTTCGTTTAATAAATCAGAATCAAACGATATTAAAATTGAGATTAACGATATGCAAGGAAGATTTATATTTGAAAATAAATACAATAATTCAGGTTCATTCAATCAAGAAATAAAACTTGATACTATTCTAAATGGAATTTATTTTTTAAACATTCAAATCGGAGAATTTAAAGCGTCAAAAAGAATAATCATTCAATAATTTTGAACATTAACACTTATAAAAATAAGCTTCAAATTATTTTGAAGTTTTTTTTATTTAAAAAAGTTTTCAAATCGATTTAGGTTTATTACATTTGCATTATAATTGAGAGGAAAAATTTGAACTGATTGCAACCTCTAATTCAAACTTGAATCTTATAAAGATTTTGAAACAAGTTTAGAATAAAAAAAATGCTAAAGCAGAAATCTTCTACTTTAACATTTCATGCAATTTTTTCGTTTAATAAAAATTAAATAATAAAATTATTATGGCTTATTTATTTACGTCAGAGTCTGTTAGTGAAGGACATCCAGACAAAGTTGCAGACCAAATTAGCGATGCATTAATCGATAATTTCTTGGCATTCGATGCAGAATCGAAAGTTGCTTGCGAAACATTGGTAACAACAGGACAAGTTATTCTGGCAGGCGAAGTAAAATCGAACACTTATCTTGATGTTCAAAATATTGCTCGAGATGTGATTCGAAAAATTGGATATACCAAAAGTGAATATATGTTCGAAGCTAATTCTTGTGGTATTTTGTCTGCAATTCACGAACAATCGGCCGATATAAATCAAGGTGTTGATAGAGCAAGTAAAGAAGAGCAAGGCGCTGGAGATCAAGGAATGATGTTTGGATATGCAACTAACGAAACCGAAAATTATATGCCGTTGGCGCTTGATTTATCGCACGCTTTATTAATAGAATTGGCAAATCTACGAAGAGAAAATAATGAAATTAAATATTTGCGTCCAGATGCTAAATCGCAAGTTACTCTAGAATATTCTGATGATAACAAGCCATCGCGAATAGATGCAATTGTAATTTCGACGCAACACGACGATTTTGACCAAGAAGCAATAATGTTGGCAAAAATTAAAACCGATTTAATTGGTATTTTGATTCCAAGAGTAAAAGCAAAATATCCGCAATACGCACATTTATTTAATGACAATATTACTTATCACATTAATCCTACCGGCAAATTTGTAATTGGTGGTCCACATGGTGATACTGGATTAACAGGAAGAAAAATCATTGTTGATACTTATGGTGGAAAAGGTGCACACGGCGGTGGCGCATTTTCAGGAAAAGATCCTAGCAAGGTAGATAGAAGCGCAGCTTATGCAACTCGTCATATTGCAAAAAACTTGGTTGCCGCAGGCGTTTGCGAGGAAATTTTGGTTCAAGTTTCTTATGCAATTGGTGTTGCAAAACCAACATCGATAAATGTTGTAACCTATGGAACATCTAAAGTAAATTTAACCGATGGAGAAATTAGCAAAAAAGTAGAAGCTATTTTTGATATGCGTCCTTATTTTATCGAACAAAGATTAAAATTAAGAAATCCAATTTACAGCGAAACTGCTGCTTACGGTCACATGGGTCGCAAACCAGAAACGGTTACAAAAACTTTTTCTGCGCCAGGTGGTTTAAGCAAAACAGTTACAGTAGAACTTTTTACTTGGGAAAAATTAGATTATCTTGACCAAGTTAAAACTGCTTTTGGATTGTAAATATTTTTAAAATTCATAAAAAAATCCTGATTCTAAATTTGAATCAGGATTTTTTTTTAACTAATATTTTTGTTGTAAAGGTTTGAGTAACCAACAAACAATCATTACTTCAAAAAACAAAATCGTGAAATTATTTATAATAATGATAAAGAGTACATCAATGTCCAACTGACAATTAAATCTTTATTACAGGAATATTCCTAAAATATTATGTAATTTCTGGCAGATTAATTCCTTCAAAAAATTCTGCTAAAGAAATTTTTAATAGTTTGCAAATTTTAATAAGTGTTTTTAATTCAAAATTAACGCCTGTTTCAAGTCTCCAATAAGCAGAACGGCTCATTCCTAAGTCAAAAGCAATATGCTCATAATTAGAATATCCTTTGCTTTTTCGCAATTCTTTGAGTCTAGTAGCGATTGCAATATATTCAGCTTCTTTTGATTCATGAACAGATTTCTTCATCTTTCAAAGTTCAAAAAAACGATTTTTTTAAATTACTCTAATGTGAAGTACACTTTATAATAGAATTTTTATTATTTTTGTAGCCTATAACCTAAAAAAATAAAATTATGAAAGCAAAATACTTTGTTTTACTTATTTTTAATTTATGTTGGATTTCGAATTTATTTTCACAAATTCCCAATAAGTTAAATTCAACTTCAGTATCAGCAAACCAAGTTTCTGGAGCAATTCCTGACCCAATTGACCCAATACCAACCATAGCTGATAGAGTTAGATTCTTGTATGACGTTTCTGGAAATCAAGTAGAGCGAACTATCTGTATTAATTGCACGACAAATAGACCTGCTGTTATGAATAATGATATAGAAAAACAATTAACAAATGAATTTTTTGAATTAGATAATTTGAAATTATATCCAAATCCTGTAACTGAAGATCTACATATTGATTTCAATGAGCCATCAAAAAGTGTTTTTAAAATTTTAGTTTATTCATTGTCAGGTCAAATAGTGCAAACCTATTCGAATTTAAATAATCAGACAACAATTACAATTCCATTTACAAATTTGCCTCAAGGAATATATATTGTAAATCTAGAATATTATAATGGAGAAATAGTTGATTTAAAAATTTTAAAAAGATAATTAAGATGAAAAAAATTATAATATCAATTCTATTTATTTTAAGCATCAATTCATTTTCTCAAGAATTAAATGGAATTCCAGAAACTAATGTAAAAGTATTAAAAAGAGAATCTGGTTTTATTACAGATATAACTAAACCTTTGGATTCAAAGGGCGTTTCTAGTGAAATAATTACACCAACAGGATCTTCGCAAGAAGTAGGAATTACCGAAGGTTCATTGTCAGTTTCATTGGCGGGAGCGGCTAATTATAATGTGCCATTAATTGTTCCGAAAGGGATAAATGGAGTTGAACCAAAATTAAGTTTGAATTATAACAGTCAAGGCGGAAACGGAATTGCTGGTTATGGTTGGGAAATTAGTGGATTATCAACAATAACAAGAATTCCGTCTACTGAATTTCATGATGGAATTATTGACGCTGTCGATGGTGACGATTTAGATAGATTTGCGCTTGATGGACAAAGATTAATTTTAAAGACTCCTACAACTGGAACTTATCTAACTAACGGTGCCATTTTTGAAACAGAAAACTTTTCTAATATAAAAATTACATATTTATTAGTTGGCACTATTGGTCATTTTGTAGTTGAATATCCCGATGGTACCGTTGCTAAATATGGCAATGAAACAAATTCGCAGAGTAACACCATTTATTCAATCACAGAATGGAAAAATGTTTTAAATATTGCGATTCGCTATTCCTATACATTATCAAACAATTCTATTTACATAAGCTCAATAACCTATGGTTCGCTTTTAAATACAGCATCATTAAATGTTATCAATTTTGAATATGCAAATAGGTATAGACCAGAGGAAAGTTATATAAACGGTTTGTTAATTAAAGCCGATAAAAAATTATCAAAAATTATTTCTAAATCTAATGACATACATTTTCGAGAGTATAATTTAGGGTATCAAGTTCTTGGCGCAGATTTCGCTACTATCAACTATGACCGTTTGATAAATATTACTGAAAGCGTAATAGACAATGGAGTTATCAAAAAATACAATCCCACAGTTTTTAATTATAACAATTCTTACGATGGTATAACTTATGGAAATATATCAGCGAGTTTAACAGTTGGGAATGTAGAAATTAGGAATTCTGAAACAGTTTCTGGGGATTTTAACGGTGATGGTAAAATGGACTTTATTTTGTATCCAACTATTGGTGCATCAGCAAAATCAAAATATTGGATATTTAATGATAACACGAATCAAGATAGTCAGTTAACTGATTTTGAACATAATGTTGGTTTATTTCAAAAAATAATCCCAATGTCAATGTTAACTACTCCAAGTAATGGCAACTATAAGTTATCAAACAAACAAGGATGGTGTGTAATTAAAAAAAATGCAGCACAAACAATATTTACAAACTATTTCTGGAATCCAACAGGAATTTCCCAAGAATACAGCCATGCTTATAATTTTCCAATTGAATTACCAAATGTAGATTCAAAAGAATTTTTAACTGGTGATTTTAATGGAGATGGACTAACAGACATTATTGTTGTTTATAAAAACGATGGTGCTATATCTCCAAATCTTGCAGGACGAACTTTTTTTATTGATTTAGATTGAAGGCTTGCTAGTAATAATGTCAATGATTCTGGTCAAATCGAAGTTGGTCTAGCTGCAAAATATAATGTTGCGGATGTTAATGGTGATGGAAAATCGGATGTGCTTATTTTTTATAATGGCTTTGTACAAGCATATACACTTAATCAGGCCAAACAATTGGTCTATTTATTTCAGTTTTCAAATCCAAATGTATCAATAGCAACTGATAAAATTATTTTATTTGGAGACTACAATGGCGATGGAAAATCTGATTTTTTAATACCAACCGCAAATAATTCGCCTGTTTGGAATAAATTTATATCAACTGGAAATAGTTTTATACATCAAAGTCAAATTTTTCCGTTTTTTCCGTTCATATTAAGTACAGGGTTGTCCAGTAAACATTACATATCGACAGACTCTAATAATGATAGTAAATCTGACATTGTCATAATGTCTTTTGATGTAACGTCAGTAAATGCTACATCAGGTATTTCATCTATTAAATTTTTAAAAAATATCAATGGGGAGTTTGACGGACAAATTGGACCATCGTACAGCTTATCGACACCAAACACAACAGGTTTCAATCAATTCAATTTGCCAATTGTTTATTCGTCTGACAGACCAAACGAAAGTCTTGAGTTTGGTTTTATTAAGGGCAATAAAATTTATACCTTTCAGTCATACAAAGATTTCAACATTGATAAACAACTAAAAACAATTACAACAGGCAACGGAGTTAAAGAGGTTATTTCTTACAAGCCCTTAAAATCGACAGTTGATGTAATTACAGGCGGTAATGATGATCCAAATATTTATAAACCAGCTGATGGTACTAATCCACAATATTATCCATTCGTAGATATTACAACAGCGCCAAGTTTAAATGTTGTTTCTAAATTAGAACGATTTGGAAACAATTACAAAAAACAATTTTTTACTTATTATGGTGCCGTCCAAACAATGAATGGCTTAGGTTTTTTAGGTTTTCAAGAAACTATGAGAACCAATTGGTTTAATGCTGACCAAACTAATCAAGTTATGATTTCCAATGTGTCAAAATTCGATATCAGTTTACGCGGTGCCAACGTATTAAATTTTTCAGTCAACAATTATTGGAATAATTTTGGTAATATTCCTAGTTCTTTTATCTCAAAAAACATTATTTCATATAATGAGGTTAATGGTGTTTATGTTAATCCATTACTTTCAAATAAAGTTTTTAAATTGATACAAAACAAAACCGAAAATTTTGACGGATTAAAAAACATAAGTTCAGAAATTAACATGGTTTATAACAATTATAATAACCCGACTAGCATTTCTAGTACTGTAAAAAATGGAACAGCAAGTGAGCAAACTTCAACAACAACAATTGAATATTATAGTCCTATTCTAAGCCCGTTAATAATTGATAGACTTTTTAAAAAACTAAATAGTGTTACTGCATATAGTGACACAAGAACTACCGAAGAAGAATTTACTTACACTGCTTTAAATCAAGTTGAAATTATAAAAAACAAAAGCATGAGTAGCGATTTTATTACAAAATCATACGAATATGACACTTACGGCAATATAAAAAAAGAAACCATAAATGCACCAGACTTGCCAGCTGCTAGAATTTCTAGCTTTGTATTTGACCCTATTTACAATGGCAGATTTTTAACTGAAGCAACTGATATCGAATTGTTAAAAACTAGCTTTACTTATAATAATGCTAAAGGAACATTGTTAACAGAAACTAATCCATATAATCTCCTTACGACACATACATATGATGCTTGGGGCAAAAAAAGTTCGACAACAGATTATCTCAATAATATTTTAACCTTTAGTTATGCTAAAACAGCAAACAATACATTCACAATAACCAAAACGATGCCAGCGGCTCATGGGGGTTCAAGTGTTGAGGTATTTGATGTTTTAGGCAGAAAAATAATATCGGGGGAAAAAAATATTCAAGGCGTTTTTAGTTACGTGAAAACCGATTTTGATAATTTAGATAGGGTTATTAAGCAATATAAACCATATTTTCTTGATGGTGGCGATTTGTATAGCTTCTCACCAACCACATTTACTCAATCATGGTATGACCAATGGGACAGATTATTAGTCGTAAGATATGATACAAATAAGTATGTATCTTTATTTTACGATGGACTTACAACTACAGTAAGGACAATTGCGGACAATATTGGTAAAAATAAAAATACAGTAACTGATGCTCTTGGAAATGTAAAATCAAGCACAGAATTTCCGGAAGGAGGCACTATCAATTATAGTTATTTTGCCAATAATGAAGTAAAAACTACCAGTTATTCTGGAAATACAATTTCAAACACAATCGATAATTGGGGTCGAAAAAGTAGTCTTAGGGATCCATCGGCTGGTTTATACAATTACACGTACAACAATATTGGAGAAATTTTAACAGAAAGAACTCCCAAAGGATTTACAACTTACAATTACGATAATTTCGGCAAGGTTTTAACTAAAACCGTTGTTGGTAAAGCAACTACGAATCCACCTACCACAACCAACACATTAACAACCAATGTGTATAATACAGACAAACTACTTGAAAGTACAACTTTTAATGATATTGAAAATAACTTACTTACAAATTACGAATATTCTTATAATTCGTTTAAACAGCCAGAAAAAGTTATTGAAAGTAATACAATGTCGCGTTTTGAAACCGAAATTCGTTATGATAATTTCGGTCGACCTTTAAACCAAAAACAAAATGCTGCAACTTTTATTAATGGCACAACAGTCATCAATAAGACACTAGAAAAATGGACCACCAACGTTTATCAAAACGGCGCATTAATCAAAATTACCGATGGGCAAACTACTAATGGGTCTGGTGCAGTCTTGTGGCAAACTAAAGAAACCAATGCAAGAGGTCAATTAACTAAAGGTCAATATGGCAACAACCTTTATGTAGAAAACCTATATGAACCAATAAGCGGAAAATTATTAAACAACAATCATACTGATAGCGCAAGTGCAGGTGGTAATTCTTATTTTCAAATGTCGTACAACTGGGCAACCAACCCACAACGTAATTTGTACAACAGTCGTACTTTCCATCACATGGGCAATTATACCGAAAATTTTACGTTCGATAATTTAGACCGATTAACATCTTATCCAAATGCACTTGGTGCAGTAGAAACCCAAACCTATGCCGAAAATGGCAGAATTGCAAGTAACAGTAATGGCATTTATAATTATGCAACAAGTTCAAAACCATACCGGAACACTAGTATTGACAATAATGTTGCTAGTAATAATTATTACTTGAATAATGCTTTACAGCAAATAAGGTACAGCGCACTAAAAAAACCAACATCAATTTATCAAGAAAGTGCAACCGGTGTGGCTAAAGAAAGAATAGATTTTCTTTATAATGTTGGCGAAAACCGAAGTACAATGTTTTATGGCGACACCAACACTAACAAAATGTTGCGTAAGTTCAGACGGTATTATTCATCTGGCGGTACAATGGAAATTACCGAAGATCGGAATTCTTCTGGCACCATTGTCAATACCAATTTTATAACCTATATTGGTGGCGATGCCTATTCGGCACCAGTTGCAATAAAAAGTGATGGTACATCACAAAATTTTTTATATTTGCACAGAGATAATTTGGGTAGTATTTTGGCGATAAGCAACCAAAATAAAGTAATGATCGAACAAAGAGTTTTTGATGCCTGGGGCAATTTAATTAAATTGATTGACCAAAATGGGCAATATGTTCTAAATAATGGGCAAACCCTTATTGCGAATTACAATATGTTCATGGACAGAGGTTTCACAGGTCACGAGCATTTGTTTGGGGTTGGTTTAATCAACATGAATGGCAGATTATACGACCCAAAATTGCACCGTTTTTTAATGCCCGATAACAATTTGCAAGACCCAACTAACTCGCAAAACTTTAATAGATATGGTTATGTTTTAAACAATCCGCTAATGTATATTGACCCAAGTGGAGAAGATTCAATGGATATTGATGGAAATCCATATAATGAAGGAGATGGGGAATGGTTAGGAGATGCTTTAAAATTTGCAGCAGCAGTATTTGGCATTGTAACTTTTGCTGAGGTTTATGCAAGCGATTGGATTGGGAAACAAGGTCAATCTCTGAATAATTGGGCAGATAAAAATTTACGATCTGTTGGCAATTTTGTCAATAACAACATTCAATCTGGTATTAACGATGTTAAAAGTTTTTTGAATAATGCTTTAAACAATTTTTTTAAAGGCAATAAAAACCCGGAAACAGCATTCGCCCCAGCAAGTTCTTACTCGTTTGCACCAAGTGGTGGCACAAGTTCATTCGTATCGTCGTTTAGTACAAGCCCAGGAGGTGGTTATAATAATATTGTTGAGATGCATCCTTATGCTAGTGGCGGTGGTTTGTCGACCGAATCAATAATGAGAACTATAAAAAACACACCATACTTGAATACTCAATTCAACAGAATTTTAAAAATTCATCCAAATTACAAAATTAAATATGTTGATGAAATAAGAAGAGGTGATGCAAAAACATTTGGATTAAATAGTGAAACCTCATCAACACATAAGTCCTATACCGAAGTATACAAACAATCGGTAACTTTGCAAGGAACAAAATTTGTACCCATAACACCTCTAAAACATGTAATTCTTCATGAATTTGGACATGTTTGGAGTTCTATTTCTGGACAAAGAGCAAAAAATTATGGTAATTATGGACTAAAAAGTGAAATACCTGAATGGCTTGATGAGGTTTATGCCGATCGTTATTCACAATACTGGGGTGGCTTTCCTTTAGATACTCAAAGTTACATATTAAATTTATATTGGTTAAATAGTAGTGGTAAATCATATAAACTTTCAAATAAATTTTAAATATGAAAAAGATATTTTTTTTACTAAGTAGTTTTTTTTTAATAAATTGCAATCAACCTAAAAGAATAGCTAATAATGAAGGAATCAGTTTAGAATTACTAAATAAAGAGGTATATTATGTCAATATCGATTCTAATCTAATCCTAAAAAGTGAAGGAATGGATTACGAGATGTTAAAGTCTTACACCAATGACGAACGCAAAAAAGCCAAAAACATTATAACCTATAAAATTGTCAATAATTCTAAAATGAAGATTTGTTTTGTATTGAATAGTAAGCAACTTGATTATGCTGGTGACAATTCTCAAGATTTTTTAAATGATATTGAAATTGATTCAATTTCACCAAGAAGAACAACGTATATTATTGATAATGTAAATTTTCCGAAGGGTAATAAAATACGAGATGTTATAACTTGGAATTATCCATATAATATTGATTCTTTAAAAATTTATTTCAAAAAATACCAGCAGCTAGGATATATAAAAAACCACGATGATTATGAAGATATCGGCGATATTGATTCTGTTGAGAATCTCATCTTTTTAAATGCTGGTGAATATAAAATTTTTAAAAAAGTCTTATATTTACCGATATTTAACGAAAAAGACCACAATCCAGACTTAACTTTTGGAGCACTTGTAATCAATCCGAATTATAAATATAATTTTAGTTTGGCTATTGAATCAGATAAAACTTTTCTAAGCGGAACATTACCAGAATATAAATTAATAGAAATAAAAGATAACGGTTATGAAATATTTGACGGTAAATTATTGTCAAATAAAATTCCTTTGATTTTAAAAAAATAATGAATAAAATAATAATATTAATTTTAATATTGTTAATTTTTGGATGTTCTAAAAAAGAAGATTTAGAATTAGAAATCATTAATAAAGATATCAATTGTTTGGCTATAAAAAAAGGCAATAATATAATTTTACAAAATCTTGACGAAAAAAATGGTATAAACAAAAATGCAAAAACAATCATAGTTTACAAGTTAACAAATAATAGTAATAAATCTTATTATTTTAATTTTAATAGAAATTTTAATAAATTTGAGAAAGACTTATTTAAACTTAATAATGCGTATGTAAAATTTACAGATAAGAATAATAAAAATGTACAAATCCACAACAGTTATTATTCAGCAGATAGTAGTTCTAATATTATTACGAAGGATGTTTACGATTACATCTTAGCCAAAGAATTAAATTACAATTTTGTTCAAGAAAACCAAAATTTTGTTATTAGACCAAATGAAAGCATTTATTTTGAATATTTTATTGTTTTGCCTTATGGTAATTATTTGGAGGATAACGCAAATTGGTTAGATATTAATGATTTCAATAAAAAATATTTTGCTGAAATACTATTTAAAAGCGATAGTGTAAACTACAAAAATTTTGTTTCAAGAACCGATTTACAAACCATCAAAGAAAACGGTTACCACGTTTATCACGGAATCATAAAATCCAAAAATAAAATTCCAATTCAATTTACAAATTTAACAAACAACAAATAATTAACTTAAATTCAACCAACATGCTTAACTTTCCGCTGTCGTTTTCTTGATAAATTTATGCTTTTATAACATAATTTTTTTCTTTATTTACATTCTTTATTTAGTAAATTAATCAGATATTAATGAAAAGTAAAATTAATAAATACACCTCGGGTTTTTAAACTTTCGATATTTGATGTCCAAGGCGAATTTGGATCTGTATCACGAATTAATTCATCACCAAGACCAAAAACACCACGAATTGATGGCGAAAATTTAAAATATTCGGTATAAAAATCTATACCAAAACCCATTTCGGCATTGTTGGTTATGCGTTGCACCCTAAAAACTTGTTGGGCGTTATCATCGGTAACTTTGCTGTTACTTGAGAGATTTAAAGTTGCAGAAAATCCTCCAACCAAAAACGGTCGAATGTTTCCGGTTCTTAATGCGCTGTATTTTAACAATAACGGAAAATGAATGTTGGTTGCTTTTACTTCTCGCAAGCGGTTTTGTTGATCTGTAAATTCGGTATAATTCAAATCTCTTTGAGTAATATACAAACCTGGTTCGAATCTTAGATTAAAACTTTCGTTAAGTCTAAGATCACCAACAATACCTACGTTAAAACCTGTTGTTTGAGTAGCTATAATGTCTTTATCTGGATTTTTGTAATCAATTTTAAAGTCATAAGAGCTAAATCCGAGATAAAATCCCCAATAAATTCTTTGTTTGTCCCAATTTTCTAAATTCACAATTGGGTTTTTGCTAAGCATATTTTGTCTAAACTGTGAATATCCATTTAAAAAGAATAGAAATGATAAAATTAAAAATATTTTTTTCATGTTATTGAATGAAAATTTCGAAATTATTTTTTTGATGCCGAGTAAATTGTTGCAACTCCAAATGTTTGAGGCAAATCTACTACATCTATAAACCCAACTTTTCGTAAAATATTGTTCAAAGCTTCTCCAAAAGGAAAAAAAGATGCCGATTCTGATAAATAACCATAAGCAACATTGTCTTTCGAGAACATTTTACCTATTAATGGCAAGATATTTTTCGAATAAAAGTTATAACCTTGTTTGAATGGAAATTTCACAGGAACTGAAGTTTCAAGAATGACAAAAATGCCATTTGGTTTTAAAACTCTTAGAATTTCGGTAAGACCAATTTCAAGATTTTCGAAATTTCTTACTCCAAATGCCACAGTAATAGCATCGAAAGAATTGTCATTGTAAGGCATTTTTTCTGAATCGCCCAAAACCATTTCTATTCTATTTGATAAACTTTGAGCAGCGATTTTTTGCCTTCCAACTTCAAGCATTCCATCAGAAATATCTAATCCAATAATTTTTTCCGCATTGGTTTTGGTCATTAAAATCGCCAAATCACCTGTTCCTGTGGCAATATCTAGAATTGTGTTTGGATTTTTATCCGAAACCATTTTCAAAACTTTTTTGCGCCATTTTACATCTATACCGAACGAAATTACACGATTTAAATTATCGTAATTGCCCGATATTGTATCGAACATTTGAGCAACTTGCTCTTTTTTACCTAATTCAGAATTTTTATAGGGTGTAACTTGTTTAGACATTTTTTTAATTTGAGAATGCAAAAATACGAATTTCGATTCATTTAAAAAATATTGATATTGAATTTCGAATTTTATTTTCTGATGAATGTTTGAAAGCTAAAATCATGCTCATGTTTGTCGTCTTTTTCATGAAATTCTTCTGATTCGAGTTTCCATATATCTAAATCTATTACTGGAAAAAAAACTGTCGCATCGAAATTTTCATGAACTTTGGTAATATCTAGTTTATCGACTAAATTGATTGATTGTTTATAAATTTCACCACCACCAATAATGAATATGTCTTCGTTTTTTGGACAAATTGCAATTGCTTTTTCAAGACTTTCGGCTACTAAACAGTTTTCAAAGCTGTAATTTTTTTGTCGTGAAATAATTACATGAGTTCGGTTTGGCAATGGTTTTGGGAAACTTTCGAAAGTTTTTCGACCCATGATAATATAGTGTCCAGAAGTAACTTCTTTAAAACGTTTAAAATCTTTGGGCAAATGCCATAACAAATCGTTGTTTTTGCCCAAAGCATTATTTTCTGCAACAGCAGCAATTATTGTAATCATTATTTAAATTAGGAATTAGATTTTTTGGAATTAGGATTTTGAAATATATCATTAATAGGATTAAAAACAGCTGACCACTGCGACTGACCACTGATAACTAATTTAACTTTTCAAGTTCTTTAATTTTTATTTCTTGTTTAGCAACCAGTTTATCAATTTGTTCACGTTCCCAGTTTTTATTCATGAATCTATCGGTAATAAAAACTTTTATAAAATTTAATATAAGTAGAAACAACCAAAAAGTCGATACCCATAAAAACCAGTTGTTAGGTTCGCCAAGTTTAAACCATTTGTTAATAATATACATTAATATCGAAATAAGTACAAATAGTACAAAATGATAATACAAATGTTTTTTTTGTTTAATGCGACGTCTTGCATATTCGTACAATTCGTGTTGTTCTTTTTCCATTTTACGATTGTTTTTTGCTATAAAGATAACTTTTATTTGCAAATTTACAAAAAATCATAAAATTGAATATTTATTACGCAAACATTATAGTATTAACATTTCGTAATTTTATATATCATAAAATATTGAATTCTTTAAAAATTATGCAAATTTTTATGATATATTGAAATCGAACTATGTTTTATGGTTATTTACCAAAAATGTTTTTAATTTGCAGTATTAATTTAAAAACGAATTACTTATGTCTATCAAAAAACAATTTATAAAGTCAAAACCAGTGTGTAAAGTTACATTTTCAATTTCTGCAAAAGAAGCAATCAATGCATCGGTTGTTGGAGATTTTAACAATTGGGATATCGAAGCTGGAACAATGGAAAAATTGAAAAATGGAACTTTCAAAGCTTTGCTAGAAATGCCCAAAGATGCAACCTATGAATTCAAATATGTTGTTGATGGCGAATTTGTTAACGAGCCAGAAGCCGATTCTCAAGTTTGGAATGATTTTGCTGGAGCAGAAAATAGCGTTTTGTCGCTTTAATTTTTTTGAATTTTTTTTAAAAATAATCCGCTTTTTTGTTTCGAAAAAGCGGTTTTTTATTTGTTAAACCGCAACAACTCCTTTTATATGCGCATGTGGTTCATAGCCAACCAATTCAAAATCTTCGAATTTAAAATCTAAAATATTTTTAATATCAGGATTCAAAATCATTTTTGGTAATGGTTTTAAATCTCTTGACAATTGCAATTCCAATTGTTCAAAATGATTATTATAAATATGCGCATCGCCAAAAGTGTGAATAAATTCGCCAACTTCAAGATTGCAAACTTGCGCAATCATCATTGTAAACAATGCGTAAGAAGCAATATTAAAAGGAACACCTAAGAAAATATCGGCACTTCGTTGGTACAACTGGCATGATAATTTATTTTCTGAAACATAAAACTGAAAAAAAGCATGACACGGTGGCAATGCTACTTTTCCGTTGGCTACATTTTCAGAGAAAGACTTTGTAGTATCAGGCAAAACACTTGGGTTCCAAGCCGAAACAAGCATTCTGCGGCTGTTTGGATTGGTTTTTAAGGTTTTAATTAATTCGGTAATTTGGTCAATTTCTTCTGAATTCCAATTGCGCCATTGGTGACCATAAACTGGACCTAATTCTCCGTTTTCGTCAGCCCAATCGTCCCAAATTTTTACGTTATTTTCTTTTAAATAAGCAATATTGGTTTCGCCTTTTAAAAACCAGAGCAATTCATGAACAATCGATTTTAAATGCAACTTTTTGGTTGTAACCATAGGAAAACCTTCAGATAAATCAAACCGCATTTGATAGCCAAAAACACTTTTTGTTCCAGTTCCAGTTCTGTCGCCTTTTTGGTTGCCATTTTCCAAAACGTGTTTTACTAAATCATGGTATTGTTTCATTTTTTTAAAGGTTTAACAAAGTTTAAAATTGTTTAAGATTGTTCAAAAAAAAGTTTAGAGATTTAAAAAATTTCATTTTGATTTTAAACTAAATACAAACTGAACACTAAAAACTGAGACTGAACACTGAATACTGCAAACTATCGTTTAGAAATCTCATCGCGAATTTTCGCCGCTTTTTCATAATCTTCGTTTTGAACTGCGCTTTCTAAAAATTCGTGCAATTCGGCAATGCTGTTTTTAGAATATGTAGAACCTGAGGCATTACTTTCTGGCTCGTGACCAAAAGTTTCTGGGTTTGATAAAAGATCATTATCAGATTCGGAATTTTCTTTACCAGTTGGATTACTCAAATAAACACCTGCTTTTTCTAAAATATTCTTATATGTAAAAATAGGAGCCGAAAACCGCAAAGCCAAAGCAATAGCATCTGAAGTTCTGGCATCAATGACTTCTTCAATTTTATCGCGTTCACATATAATACTCGAATAAAAAACACCATCGACCAATTTATGAATAATCACTTGTTTAATGATTACACCAAATCTATCGGCAAAATTCTTAAATAAATCGTGCGTGAGTGGGCGAGGAGGCTTGATTTCTTTCTCTAAAGCAATCGCAATAGATTGTGCTTCGAACGCACCTATTACAATGGGCAATTTTCTATCGCCATCGACTTCATTCAAAATCAAAGCATAAGCTCCGTTTTGGGTTTGGCTATACGAAATTCCTTTTATGGTTAGTTTGACTAAACTCATTTGATTTTAGATTGCAGATTGCAGATTTTAGATTTCAGATTATGTTTATCTACAAAACTCTAGACCTCCAAACTCTATGTTTATAAAGTTTTAACATTCAATTTTTTTAACTATTCAACACAAAATTATCCAATACAAAATTGTCATTTATTTTCCACAAAGTCAATAAGACCCGAAGAGAAATAGTAGAAATTCAATAAAAATAAAAGTAAATAATACTAATTTGCACAAAAAGCTTTGTGCCTTCGTGCCTTTGTGGCAAAATAGTATTAGTTTTTTGTTTACAGTATAGTTGCCAATTTTTAATAATGCAAAGTAACAAAAAACTTTCTCTTTTTAAAAGAAAAAACTACCTAAAATGAATTAGATAGTTTTCTTGTAAAATTGCAGTTCGACTGCACTAAGTGGGAAAATATTAAATTTTAAGCATTCGCCAATTTAAAATCTTTTAGTTTTTGATTCAATCTTGGAACAATATCAAATGCATCACCAACAATTCCGTAATCGGCAACTTTAAAGAAAGGTGCTTCTGGATCGGTATTGATAACCACTTTTACTTTTGACGAGTTTACGCCAGCAATATGCTGAATCGCTCCAGAAATTCCGATTGCGATATATAAATTGGTAGCAACTGGTTTTCCCGTTTGACCAACGTGTTCGCCGTGTGGTCTCCAACCTAAATCAGAAACTGGTTTAGAACAAGCTGTTGCTGCGCCCAAAGTCGTTGCTAATTCTTCGATCATTCCCCAGTTTTCTGGACCTTTCATTCCACGACCAGCCGAAACTACAATATCTGCATCGGCAATTGTTACTTTTCCAGATGCTTTTTCTACCGATTCTACTTTTACTCCAAAATCAGCATCGCCAATTGTTGGATTAAAATCTATTGTTGTTGCTGCTCCTGCATTTTCGAAAATTCCATAAGAATTTTTAGACAATGCCAAAACTTTTACATCAGTAGCAATTTCGGTAATGTTAAATGCTTTGTTAGAAAATGCGGTTCTTTTTACTTGAAATGGCGAAGTTGATATAGGCAAACCAACAACATTTGATGCAAATCCAGCTTCTAGACCAACTGCAACAAGTGGCGCCATATACAAACTATCGGTTGTAGAAGACAATAAAATTAGTTTTGCGTTTTCGTTTTGTGCTGCTTGTTTGACAACATCTGCGTAAGCTTTGGCTGTAAAATTCGCCAATTTATCATTGGTTACTTTCAAAACTTTATCGACACCATAATTAGATAATTCTGAAACATCAGACATATTAATAGTGACTGCCGTGACGGTTGTCGATAAACTTTCGGCTACTTTTTTGGCATAAGACGCTAATTCAAAAGCTACTTTTTTGAATTTTCCGTCGGTTGATTCTGCATAAATTAATATAGACATAATTATTTTAGATTTTAGATTTTAGATTTCAGATTTCAGAATCTGTAAACTAAAAACTTGATTTATTTAATAGATTTTTATTTAATGATTTTATTTTCAAATTCAATCTTGCAATCTGCAATCTAAAATCTGTATTCTAAAATCTTAAATCACTTTAGCTTCGTTGTGTAATAAATTTATTAATTCGTCCAGATTGTCAGCATTGATTAATTTAACTGCTGATTTTGGTGCTGGTTTTTCAAATTTTATTGCTTTGGTTTCTGCATTTGCCGAAATTGGTTCTAAAACAGTTAAAACTTTAGTTCTCGCAGTCATAATTCCTCGCATATTCGGAATTCGTAAATCTTTTTCTTCTACCAAACCTTTTTGACCACCAATTATTAATGGTAAAGTAGTCGAAACCAATTCTTTTCCACCATCGATTTCTCTTGACGCTTTCGCAGATGAACCTTCGATTTTTAAATCAGTACAAGAGTTTACAAAATTATAACCTAAAAGTCCAGCAATCATTCCAGGAACCATTCCACCATTATAATCCAATGATTCTTTTCCTGCAATTACCAAATCATAATTTCCAGTTTTAATAACCTCTGCCAATTGTTTGGCTACATAAAAACCATCGGTTGCTGCTGCATTAACTCGAATTGCTTCGTTCGCTCCAATTGCCAATGCTTTACGCAAAGTTGGTTCGGTTTCTGGTCCACCAACATTCACGACAGTAACATTTGCGCCTTGTTGCTCTTGAAACCAAATGGCTCGAGTTAAACCAAATTCGTCATTTGGATTAATTACATATTGAACGCCATTAGTATCGAATTGTGAATCGTTTTCGACAAAATTAATCTTGGAAGTAGTATCAGGAACGTGGCTGATGCAAACTAATATCTTCATATTATGTATAATTATCAAATTTGAATACAAAATTACAAATTAATTTTTGATAAATATACTATGCGTGCATAATATTTTTTGTTAAACTATTTCGATTTCGTTAAAACACTTATAAATTATATTTCAAACTAAGAATTAAATATCGTGGTTGCACGACATATTGCGATGTTCTCGTTGCAAATTGTGTGAAATTATCGTCGTTTAACGATGTTGTATTTAGTAAATTAGTTCCAGAAATTTTATATTCGAACTTGCTGTCTTTCTTCTGAAAAATCAAACTCGAAGTCAAAACATCAAACGAATTATTGACTGTTTTGTCTGAATTGTAATAAGAATTGTATTCATATTCGGTTACAAACGAAAAACTATCTAAAAAGTAATAATCTAAATTTATTGATGGCGTATCGGTAAAAAAAGTTTGACCGCTGTATTTGTTGATTTGCTTTTCGAACCCCAATTCTAAATTAGGATATTTCTTGAAATTAGTTGCCAATTTCGCTTGATAACTTTGCGTAAAACTCTCGGTTGCAAGTTGAATATTATTTTGAATGTTATAAAATTTTGACCAATTCAAATTCACGTTTGCCGAAGCTTTGTAATACTTGTAAAACGAACGTTGGTAACTTGCTGATCCAAACAAATTTTCGTCGGCAATATTCGAGTTATATGGTTTCGATGATTGGTTTATTCCAGTAAAATCGGCATTTGTCTTAACAGCATCAATCTTTTTGGAATAGGTTGCATTGGCAAAAATATTCTCAAAATTGAACATATTATATTTAAAATATCTAAACGAATGAACTTGCGAAGTCGCATTTTCTAGTTCTCGATTTCCTTGAAACAAGCTGTTAAAATTCGATAAAATTTTTCCAGCTGCCAATTGATTAATGTCTGTAAAATCATTATTTAATGAAAAATTATAGGTCAAAGTTTCTGATTTTTTCATTTGATACAAAGCGAAAAAATCTGGCAATAATCTTGTAAAATTTAATTTATAATCCGAGCCCAATTGCGTGTTTGTGGTATTGAATGTGTGAAAATTCAATCCTGGAGTAAAAGTGAATTTTCCTGTCAAAATTTTGTAATGCAAACCTAAAAAAGCATCGTTAAATGAATATTTTACTCGATTGTTATTTTCTAGATTTGATAAATCATTGCTGAAACCATTATCTAAAATCTGATAAATATTCGAATTAAATTGTTGCTGCGAATTGGTGATTCCAAATGTCAAATTGATGTTGCTTTTTGGCGTAACCATATAATAATAATCCAATTTAGCATCGGTTTTATTGGTTTTTACAAATCGGTTTTGATTCAAATCATTTCGGTTTTGACCGACAATTAATCCTGATAAATTAAAAGCTTGATTTTGCAAATTGGCATTAAAAAACGGATTTTCGTCTTGGTACAAATGTTGTAATTCTAGAGCAAAAATATTTTTATCGTTTTTAGTAAAATATAAATTCAGATTTTGATTGACCGAAGTTGGATCTTGTTTTTTCAATGAAAAAATGTCTTCTTTTGAATTCAAATTATTGAAAATTATTTCACGAAAAGAATTCGATATTTCGTCTTGTTTTGAAATTTTAGACAAAATATCATAATCAACTTGCAATTTGGCATTTGGCTTGTAAGTCGAACTTATTTTGAATAAACCTAAGTTGTTATTTTGAGTACTGTTTTCGTCGTTTTTTTGTTTTACGCCAGTTCTTAAAATTGTACTTTGAGAAAAACTTTCCAACTCGGTTTTCGATGAGGTTAAAATTCCAAAACCACTCAAACTCCATTTTTTGGTAATGTTGTAAACAAAATTTGTTGCTCCGAATTTGGTTTCAATTTCTTTGGCTCGATTGTTTCTCAATAGCGAAATTCCTAAATCGTTAGATGATAAATTAAAATTCGAGCCGCCTTTTTTCATCATATTTTTGAAACCGCCAGTAAACTTGAAATAATCCTTAACCGTTAGTGGCAATTCTCCAATATTATTGAAATTGGTTATTAAATTCAAGCTGTATTTTGGGTTGTAATAAAACAATTTTGGATTAACCAGATAACGACTTTCGGGTTTTGCAATTCCAATTCCAGCAGTAATATCGCCAAACCAGAAATTCTTTTTACCAGATTTAAGCTTAATATTCATTGCAATATTGTCTTGGTCATTGCCCAAACCTTTCATCGCATCGACTTCGTTAAAATTTCTCAAAACCTGAATTTTATCAATTGCATCGGCGGGAATATTTTTTACTCCAAGTTTGGTATCGCCATCAAAAAAATCTTTGCCTTCGACCATTAATTTTTGAACTTTTTTGCCTTCGACTTCAATTTCGCCATCTTTATTGACAACAATTCCTGGCAGTTTTTTTAGAACATCTTCGAGTTTGCGTTCTGTTCCAGTTTTAAATGAATCAGCGTTGTAAATTATTGTGTCGCCTTTTATCGATACAGGCATTTCTCGAACAACTTCAACTTCATTTAATTGATTTTCAGAGTTTTCTAGAATTATATTTTGAGAAATATTTTCGGTTTTTGCAGTAACAATTACTTCTTTACTTTGCATTCCTAAATAACTAACTTTGATTGCATAAGTAGTATTTTCTTTCAAATTTAAAGAAAATCGACCTTTGTCATTAGTAATTGCATAAGCGTCCATTGCTTTGTTGACTTGATTTACCGCCATCACATTCGCCATTTCAAGACCATTTTTAGAATTATCTTGAATAAAACCTTCGAGTTTGATATTTTGTGAAAATGAGAAAAAAGAGAATAGGAAAATTATAAAGAAAAGTTTTTTCATATTATATTTTAATTTTCTGAAACTATAAAGCTATTAGAAAATTTGACACGAATTTCACGAATTTGCACAAATTAAGAATAATGATACTTATTGATTTCATATAAAACCTATAATTTTTAAAAATTAGTGGAAATTCGTGAAATTTGTGTCAGTTTTATTTTATTTTTTTTAAAGTTTACTATTAAACCATTTTCTAATCTACCTTCGCATTCCACCCATTCCATGACCAAAACCTGTTCCGCCATTCATTTCTTTCAATTCTTCCATTTTTTTGACCACAACATCGTCATATTTGGCTTGTGATACGATTTCACCTTTTTCAGAAGGTTTAATTTCGACTTTTTCTTTAGCGTTCATGACTACTTTAGAACAAAGAATTGTTGTTTTGCCATCGTTGACTTCAAGAATTAAACCAGGCAAACCCCAATAACTTTCTGGACCTTGATTTATTGGAATTTCTGGCGTATACCAAGCTGTAACTGTAATTTCTTTTGGCATTTCTATATTGTCTAACAAATTGGTTTTCTTTTCAACATTATCTTTTTTAACGTCTTTATTTTCTTCTTTTGGTCTAAAATTTCTAAAATCGGTTTTGCTAGCTGGGCGAATTGCTGTTGCTTTGAAGCAATTGTAACCACCAATAACTCGGGTTTCCGATTCCATTTTCCATTTTAGGTTTGGCAACGAATCTTTAATCAAGAATTCTTTTCCCATAAATTCTTTGTCAGAAACATAGTTTTTATCTTTAATGTTTTTATAGAAAGTTCCACCGCCACCCATCATATTTGTCATTATTCGCATTCCGCTACTAGTTTGTCCAGGAGTATCAAGTTTTTCTTCTTCTTTATATACAGATGCGTTTTTATCAAAATTGAGAACAAATGTTTTTTCGAACATTTTTTTCATTCTTTGTTCAATCATTGTTTGCATTTCTGGCGTTATATCTTTATTTCCTTCAAAACGCTTTTTGAAATCGGCAGTCGATGTTTTTGTTTCATAGGTTGCTAAACCTTGAAAATCTTTTTGTGCATTTGCGAAAGCGACCGAAAATAAAGCGACTAAACCTAAAAAAGTATTTTTCATAAACTTAAAATTTAAATAATATACAAAGATTGTAATTTGATAATTGTTTTGATACTAACGGATTGTTAAAAATATTTACTGATTTTAATATAAAAACTTGCAAAACCAATTTCAATTGCATTACTTTGCAGTGTTCTTAAATTTATTGTTTGTTATCACGAAAGCTGGAGAGATTAGACTCGATGAAAGCTTGGCAACCTCCGCCGTGGCGGAAAGGTGCTACATTCTATTCTTTGTGCTGAACTTGTTTCAGCATCTCGAAACAGATAACCCTGAGAAATCTCTCAACTTTCTACATAACACATACTATTTTTAAAACGCATCAGATTTTTTTCTGGAGCTATTTCCTGCTATTCGTTACAATCTTTTTCTCAATTGCAACGGGTTTAAACCCGTTGCAATTGAGAAAAAGGATTTTCACTGCTATCAGGGCTAGGGCATCCATTTTCAAATCAACATTTAAAAAAATATAAACTTGGCGCCTTTGCGTCTTTGCGGCAAAAAAATGACAAAAATTACCGAAGAAATAAAAAAAAGAATTCTAGTTCTTGACGGAGCAATGGGAACCATGTTACAACGCCACAATTTCTCCGAAGAAGATTTCCGTGGCGAACGTTTCAAAAATTTCGCACATCCATTAAAAGGAAACAATGATTTATTGTCAATCACGCAACCCGAAGCTGTAAAAGATGTTCATCGAAAATATTTTCAAGCAGGAGCCGATATTGTCGAAACTAACACTTTTTCGGGAACCACCATCGGAATGGCAGATTACCATCTCGAAGATTTAGTTTATGAACTCAACTTCGAATCTGCTAAAATTGCAAGACAAGTCGCTGACGAATTTACCGACAAACCACGATTTGTAGCTGGAGCCATTGGTCCAACAAACCGAACCGCATCTATGTCGCCCGATGTAAACGATCCAGGATTTCGAGCCGTTACTTTCGACGAATTGCGAATTGCATACAAACAACAAACCGAAGCTTTAATCGACGGCGGTTGCGATGTGTTATTAGTCGAAACTATATTTGACACACTCAATGCCAAAGCTGCACTTTTCGCCATCGAAGAAGTCAAAGAAGAACGAAATATTAATATTCCAGTCATGGTTTCTGGCACAATAACCGATGCTTCTGGGCGCACACTTTCTGGACAAACTGTCGAAGCATTCTTGATTTCGATTTCGCATATTGATTTGTTAAGTGTTGGTTTTAATTGTGCTCTTGGTGCCGACCAGTTAAAGCCTTATCTGAAAAGATTATCTCGAAATACTTCTCTAAACATATCAGCACATCCAAATGCTGGTTTGCCCAATGCATTTGGACAATACGACCAAACGCCAGAAGAAATGCAAGCACTAATTCGGGAATATTTACAAGACAATTTAGTCAACATTATTGGTGGTTGTTGTGGCACAACTCCGGAGCATATAAAATTAATTGCAGAATTGGTAGCCCCCTAACCCCCGAAGGGGAACTAGCAATTGATAAATAAAATTTATAAGAATCTTTTTTTATATGAATAGAATTCAAACTTATCCAACTCGGCAAAAAGAAATTTCTGAAACTGAATTCAAAGTCTTAAAACTTTCTGGTTTAGAACCTTTATACATTAGCTCAACTAAAAGCTTCAATAGCAATCTTGGAGCTCCCCCTTTGGGGGCTGGGGGGCTTGCATCTGGTCTTTTCGTGAATATCGGCGAACGCACAAACGTCACAGGTTCACGTAAATTCCTTCGATTAATAAAAGAAGAAAAATATGACGAAGCACTTTCTGTGGCTCGTGACCAAGTCGATGGTGGCGCACAAATTATCGACATTAATATGGATGAAGGAATGTTGGACGGCGTTTATGCGATGACCAAATTCCTAAATCTAATTGCATCTGAACCAGATATTTCTCGGGTTCCAATAATGATTGATAGTTCCAAATGGGAAATTATCGAAGCTGGATTAAAAGTAGTTCAAGGCAAATCGGTAGTGAATTCTATTTCGTTAAAAGAAGGCGAAGCACAATTTATTCATCACGCCAAGTTGGTCAAGCGTTATGGCGCAGCAGTAATTGTTATGGCATTTGACGAAAACGGTCAAGCCGATAATTATGAACGACGTATTGAAATTTGCAAAAGAAGTTATGATATTTTGGTTGATAAAGTTGGTTTTCCGGCCCAAGACATAATTTTCGATCCTAATATTTTTCCGGTTGCAACTGGAATGGACGAGCATAAATTAAACGCTTTAGATTTCTTTCGAGCCACAAAATGGATTCGTGAAAACTTGCCTTATGCACACATTTCTGGCGGCGTGAGTAATGTTTCATTTTCATTTCGTGGCAACGATAAAGTTCGTGAAGCAATGCATTCGGCATTTTTGTACCACGCTATTCAAAACGGAATGACAATGGGAATTGTAAACCCAGAAATGCTTGAAATTTATGATGAAATAGACAAAACTTTACTCGAACACGTTGAAGATGTTTTATTGAATCGTCGTGATGATGCCACCGAAAGACTTTTAGATTTAGCCGAAAGTTTCAAAGGAGATTTCAAAGCCAACGAAAAAGAAGTTCAAGCTTGGCGTTCGGATTCTTTTCAAGAACGATTAATACATTCATTAGTAAAAGGAATAGACGAATTTATTGAAGAAGATGTTGAAGATGCAAGGCTATCATCTGCGAAAGCGATTGATGTTATTGAAGTACATTTAATGGCTGGAATGTCTGTCGTTGGAGATCTTTTTGGTTCTGGAAAAATGTTTTTGCCACAAGTTGTAAAGTCTGCGAGAGTAATGAAAAAAGCTGTTGCGCATCTTTTACCTTATATTGAAGCCGAAAAACGCCCCCTAGCCCCCAAAGGGGGAATAAAAACATCACAACATTGGCAAACGGCAAATCCTTTAAATTACAATTTATTAAAACAATTTGCATTTGAAATGCGAAATAAACCTACTGATGCAGAAAGAATTTTATGGCAAGAATTAAGTAATAAAAAATTAGATGGTTATAAATTCAGAAGGCAACATATAATTGGTAATTATATTGCAGATTTTATCTGTTTGAAAGAAAATTTAATTATTGAGGTTGATGGATTAATTCATCAATTACCTGAAAATATAGCTGGTGATAAAGAAAGAACAGAATGGTTAAGAGGCGAAGGTTTTGATGTAGTACGTTTTACTAACGATGAAATTATTTTTAAACTTGATATGGTTTTACAATCTATATCTACAAAATTGGCAGCTCCCCCTTCGGGGGCGGGGGGGGCTGGAAAAATATTGATTGCAACCGTAAAGGGCGATGTTCACGATATTGGTAAAAACATAGTTTCTGTTGTAATGAGTTGTAACAACTTCGAAATGATTGATTTAGGTGTTATGGTGCCACCAGAAAAAATTATTGCCGAAGCTATAAAACACAATGTTGATATTATTGCATTGAGCGGATTAATCACACCATCATTAGACGAAATGGTTTATTTAGCCAAAGAAATGGCTAAAAATAAAATGACAATTCCGTTGATGGTTGGTGGCGCAACAACATCTAGAGCGCATACGGCTGTAAAAATCGCACCCGAATATCCGTTTACGGTTTTACACACTACAGATGCATCAAAAGCAGTTGCTGGAGCCAGTAATTTAATGCAAAAAGATTCTCATCTTGAATATAAAAAGAATATTCGAGCAGAATATGACAAACTTCGAGAAGGTTATTTGAGCAGAAGCCGCGATAAAAATTTCTTATCGATTGAAGATGCTAGAAAAAACAAATTAAAACTCGATTGGAAAAATTATAAACCAGTAAAACCAAATTTTATTGGTACAAAATCTATCGAAGTCGATTTGAAAGAATTAGTCGATTTTATAGATTGGACACCATTTTTTCAATCGTGGGAATTATTTGGAAAATATCCAGCAATTTTGACAGATGAGGTAGTTGGCGAACAAGCAACAGCTGTTTTTGCCGATGCACAAAAAATGTTAAGACAATTATTATCAGAAAAATGGCTAACTGCAAAAGGCGTTTATGGAATTTTTGAGGCGAATACGATAAATGATGATGATATCGAAATAAGCCCCCTAACCCCCAAAGGGGGAACTAGCAACATGATGGAAAAACAGTCTTGGGAAACTGCTAATCCTTCGATTTATATGAATTTGAAAGAAAGAGCAAAATCAATGAGAAATAAACCAACGGAAGCCGAAAAGATGCTTTGGAATGTTTTATCAAATAAAGGAATCGATAATTTTAAATTTAGAAGACAGCATATTATAGGCGAATTTATTGTTGATTTTGTTTGTTTAGAAAAAAGATTAATTATCGAAGTTGATGGTTCTATTTATTTTGAACCACAACAAATTGAGCAAGATAAAAATCGAACTGAATGGTTAATTTCAAAAGGTTTTAAGGTTATTAGATATACAAATAATCAAGTCTTAAATGATTTATTCAAAACAATAGAAAATATAAACAATCATTTATCCATTAACATAGGAGTTACCCCTTCGGGGGTTAGGGGGCTATTTTTAACTTTACGCCAACAATCTCAAAAAACTGCTGGCGCACCAAACATAGCCCTTGCTGATTTTATTGCTCCGAAAGATTCTGGAATTCAGGATTATATGGGTTGTTTTTGTGTAACCACAGGATTTGGAGTTGATGAAAAAGCATTAGAATTCGAAAAACAATTAGACGATTACAATTCGATTTTAATAAAAGCATTGGGCGACCGTTTTGCCGAAGCATTTGCCGAATATTTACATTTAAAAATTCGAAAAGAAATTTGGGGTTATGCATCTAATGAAAATTTATCAAATCAAGATTTAATCAAAGAAGAATACAAAGGAATTCGCCCAGCACCAGGATATCCCGCTTGTCCAGACCATTTAGAGAAACCAACAATTTTTAAATTATTAAATGTTGAACAAGAAATTGGAGTAACATTAACCGAATCTATGGCAATGTGGCCAACATCATCAGTATCAGGATATTATTTTGGACATCCAGAAAGTAAATATTTTGGACTCGGAAAAATAAAAGAAGATCAAGTAGTCGATTATGCAAAACGAAGAGGAATTTCTACCGAAAAAGCAATGAAATGGTTAGCACCAAATATAGCCGAAGCCCCCTAGCCCCCGAAGGGGGAACTCCAAATTTTATAAATAAATAAAATAAAAAAATAGAAAATGAAAAAATTTGTAATTAATAACAATGTCCTGCGCTACTGTTTTTGCATGACAACAATTCTCCCTTTGGGGGTTAGGGGGCTACTATGAAAGTAACACAACACATAGAAAACGCAAAAGCAAAAGCACTTTTTTCTTTTGAAATTTTACCACCTTTAAAAGGGCAAAATATTCAATCTATATTTGACGGAATAGATCCATTAATGGAATTTAATCCTCCATTTATAGATGTAACTTATCATCGAGAAGAATACGAGTATAAGGAATTGCCAAGCGGATTATTAGAAAAGAAAATTGTAAAAAAACGACCAGGAACAGTCGGAATTTGCGCTGCAATTCAAAATAAATATCCTGTTGATGCGATTCCTCACATTCTTTGTGGCGGATTTAATCGTGAAGATACCGAAAATTTATTGATTGATTTAGATTTTCTAGGCATAGAAAATGTGGTTGCCATGCGTGGCGATGCTCTAAAAACTGAAACTTATTTTAAACCAGAAAAAAACGGCAACGAATATGCAACTGATTTGGTTTTGCAAATTGACAATTTGAATAAAGGAATTTACCTCGATGAAGATCTACAAAATTCTGCAAAAACAAAGTTTTGTATTGGTGTAACGGGTTATCCAGAGAAACACATGGAAGCACCAAGTCTAGATTCTGATATCCATTTTTTAAAGCAAAAAATTAAAAACGGAGCAGATTATGTAATTACACAAATGTTTTTTGACAATAAAAAATTCTTTGCATTTGTAGATAAATGTCGTGCAGCAGGTATAACGATTCCAATAATTCCAGGTTTAAAACCAATTGCAACTAAAAAACAGTTGAATTTGATTCCGCATAGATTTTCGTTAGAATTGCCAGACGATTTAATTATGGCAATCGTTAAAGCAAAAGACAATGATGCTGTAAAACAAATCGGAATTGAATGGTGCATTCAACAAAGTAGAGAAATAGTTGCTGCTGGTTTTCCTGCATTGCATTATTATTCTATGGGAAAACCAGATAATATTAAAGCAATTGCTAAGGAAGTTTTTTAGTAAGCCAAAAATATTTTCGCCAAAAAACCCCAATTTAATAAAAAATTGGGGTTTTTGATTTTATTAAAAGAAAAATAATTATGCTTCGAATGGAAGTATAGAAACATAAGATTTATTTTCTCCTTTTTTCTGGAACTTAACAACTCCGTCAACTCTAGCGTGTAAAGTATGATCTTTACCCATATAGACGTTTGCACCAGCGTTATGTTTAGAACCTCTTTGTCTGATGATAATGTTACCAGCAATAGCAGCTTGTCCACCAAAAATCTTAACGCCTAGACGTTTTGATTCTGATTCTCTACCATTCTTCGAACTACCGACACCTTTCTTGTGAGCCATGACGTATAAGTTTTATATTGGTTAATAAAAAAATTAAACTGCTTTACCGCCGTTTAATTCATCTTGTAATTTTTTTAATTCGTCCATTTTACCATCGGCAGCCAATTGTGATTGTTGCGCCCAAGTTGTTGGATCTAAATGTTGTACTTTGTTAGTTGAAGCATCTAAAATAGCATTTACTTCATCTACAGATGCTGCTGCTAATTTTGCGAATGTATCAATTCCACCCGCAATCAAAGCTTCGGCTGCTTTTGGTCCAATTCCTTCGATAATAACTAAATCATCGCCAGATTTTTTTGATACTTTTGGAGCTTTTACTTCTGCAACTTTCTCAGCTTTTGCTTCAACTTTTTCTGTTTTAGCTTCGGCTTTTGGAGCAGATTTCTTGCTGCCAGTTGAAGAAATTGATTCAATTATAATTTGAGTAAGATATTGTCTGTGACCATTTCTCTTTTTGTAACCTTTTCTTCTTTTCTTTTTGAAAATGATTACTTTATCTCCTTTTAAGTGTTGTAACACTTTGGCTTCTACCGAAGCACCTTCTATAGCTGGGGCGCCTAAAGTGATTGCTCCATTATCGTCTAACAAAAGAACTTTATCGAAAGAAACTTTCGAACCTTCTTCGTTAGTCAACCTGTGAACATAAACCTTTAAGTCTTTGCTAACTTTGAACTGTTGCCCTGCTATCTCTACGATTGCATACATAACAAATTGTTTTATTAATTTTAAGTTTGCAAATGTACAAATAATATTATTGTAAACAAGTTATTGACAATATTTATTTTACACATTTTTTAAGAAGCATTTTAATTAATTTTTTTTATAATTTTCATCATATAAATATTGTTAACTTATTTATTAAATTATAAATATGGTATTTTTAACATTAAATAAGCAAATTTTTATAATTTACCGTTTATTTTTGCTTTTCAACGTTTAAATAACTTTGACATATACATATGAAACTCAAAACCAATATATTAGTTATTTTATTATTTATTGCAAATTTTTCATTTGGACAAATAGAAAATGATAGTCTTGACAAATTGCCAATTGTTTCCAAATTATCAAAGCTTGACTCTCTAAAGAGCACATTTGCAAAACATCATGAAGTTTCGAAAATTGACAAATTGTGGCTCAAAGAATTATCCAACACAGAACTTTCTGAAAATCAATTCGAAGATATATTAAACATTAATCCAGATGCTGCAGTTGCTTATGATTTGCCGACAGATGTTTTAAAAGAAAGATTGGCAAAACTCGACGCCAAATCGCCATTTAATATTGAATATAATATAGGTCTTGAAAATGTTATAAAATCTTTATTAAAAAACAGAAAAAAATCTTACGAACGGTTGTTGGGCATTTCGCAATATTATTTTCCCTTATTCGAAGAGGCTTTATCGAAATACAACATACCAATCGAAGTTAAATATTTGGCAATTGTCGAATCGGCATTGAATCCAAAAGCAAAATCGAGAGTTGGTGCAACTGGACTTTGGCAGTTTATGTACAATACAGGTTTGCAATACAAACTAGATGTTAATTCGTATATCGATGAACGAAGCGACCCGATAAAAGCAACCGAAGCAGCTTGTCAATATTTATCTGGTATGTATAAAATATTTGGTGATTGGGATTTGGTTCTTGCATCGTATAATTGTGGGCCAGGCAATGTGACCAAAGCCATTCGAAGATCTAATGGTCAGACTAATTATTGGAATATTCGTAAAAAATTGCCTCGTGAAACCGCTGGATATTTACCTGCTTTCTTGGCAACGATGTACATTATGGAATATCATAACGAACATGGAATCAATAAAATAAAGCCACCCGTTAATTATTTTGCAACCGATACTATTCTTGTAAAAAAACAGTTGTCATTTGCCCAAATATCTAAATTAATCGATATTCCTGAAACCGAATTGCAGTTTTTTAATCCTTCATATAAATTAAATATTGTACCAGTTTCTGATAAAAAGAAAAATTACATAAGATTGCCACAAGAAAAAATTGCGGTTTTTACATCCAATGAAGATAAAATTTATTATTATGCCAACTATGAATATAATCTTCGTGAAAAGCAAAATATCGAGCCAATAGCCGTTAAAGACACATTGAATTATTATACTAATGAGCAAAAATTAGTACTTAAAAACAGAAGTTACAAAGTTAAACGTGGCGATAGTTTTGCAGAAATTGCAAATAAATTTGGGGTAACGGTTGCAGATATTAAAAAATGGAATAAAATAAATTCTGACAAAGTACCAAAAGGAAAAGTTTTAAAATTGCAAACATTAGAAACAATTGTTGTTAAAACCAAACATGCAATCAAGAGAAATGAAGTTGTTGCTGTTGCAAATGACTCAATTATACCTCAAAAAAACATTTTAATTAATGAATCCATAAAAAAAGATTTGGCAATAGAAAAAGTTGTTGCAGAAATAACAGTTCAGCCAGAAATTCAGAAAACCGAACCTAAAATCGATTTGAATTCTAAGCCAACTTCTGATAAAAATATTTCTGTTAACGAACCAAAACCAGTTTATAAAGAAGAGAAAGTTGTTTCTTATAAAGATATAATTAAATCGTATAAAGTAAAAAAAGGCGATAATTTAAGTTCGATTGCTGATGATTTGGGAGTAACTATTGCGGATTTAAAAAGCTGGAATAAAATCAAAAAAAATTCAGTAAACAAAGGTATAAACCTAAAATATACGACTTCGCAAAAAATTGTAGTTACGGTTAAGAAGAAAGTGAATGCTGTTTCTGAAACTGTTTTAAATAGCGAAAATAAATTAAAAAAAGCGGATTTAAAAACTGCAGAATCTAATATTTATGTAGTAAAACAAGGCGAAAATTTATATTCGATTTCTAAATCTATTAATGTTTCTAAAGACTTGTTAAGGCAATGGAATAATTTATCGGACGATATGGTTGCAGCTGGAACCAAATTAATAATTAATAAATCGGATAAAGAAATTGCAGTTATTAATAACTCTAATTCAAATGAATATGTAGTTGCTAAAGGCGATAATATATGGAAAATCGCAGAAAAATTTAATGTCACAGCAGCTGATTTAAGAGAATGGAATAATCTAAAATCTGATAAATTAAAAAATGGAACTTTAATAATTGTTTCAATTGATGGAAATTTAGAGTTAGATAAAACCAAATTAAGCAAAGAAAAAATTGCAGAGATAAAAGCCAAAGAAAAAATGTATTTGGTTAAGAAAGGTGATTCATTGTTTAGTATTTCTCAGAAATATCCAGGAGTTACAGTTTCTGATCTTAAAAAATGGAATAATATCAATGGTGATATTCGTCCAGGAATGAAATTAAAAATAATTATTTAGCCTAAAAATTAATCAATGAAAAAATTAATTTTATTTATTTTACTATTTTTAACACAATTTATATTTACTCAAAAAGCAAATTCAGCATTTTTATATAAAGGATTTTTGGACACTAAAACACCAATAACGTTATATTTAAAAATTTCTGAAAACGCTTGCGATGGATCGAATAATTATGAAGCCATGTATAAATATGATAATTCAAATAAATGGATTCAATTAAATGTTAGCCCAAATTCTAACGAAAAAAGCTTTTGTTTGGTCGAGCAAAATTTTTCGGGCGTAATGGTTTTATCTAAAACTGCAAAATCATTTTCTGGAAAATGGATTAATCCAAATGGTGAAAAACAATTAAAAGTCATTTTAAATTTTCAAAATTTATCTGTAAAATTAAAAAATGAATTAGAAGATAAATATGAAAAACTAAATTATGAAAATAATGATTGTTAGCATAATAATCATGAAGTGGTTTAAACTTTTTTGATTGTAGCGAAAAATTAGGATTTTTGTTTCAGATTTTAGACTTTTTTGATTGCATAGCATCACTATGGAATTAAAAAAATCTGAAATATGGGGCAAAAAGACAATTTCGCAGCCAATTGAAAAAAGTTTAAACCACTTCCCTAATAAAAAATCCCGTTTAAAGTTGCTAAACGGGATTTTTTATTAATAGAAACTGCTTTTTATTCGAAAATAAATTCTACTCTTCGATCTAATTTATCTAATCTTCCTTCAACAATTGGCTTAGAATTTCCAAAATTATTAACTTTTAATCTACTCGATTTTATTCCGTTTTTTATTAGATATTTTTTCACTTTCAAAGCTCTCATTGCACACAAGTTCACGTCATTTTCGTCCATATCTGTATGAGAATTTATTGAAATATTCATCGTGTCATTTTCTTTCAAAATTATTAAAATTGCGTTTAATGAAGAAATAGAATCTTCGGATAAATTAGATTCATTAGATTCATAAAATAATTTTGAAATAGAAGTTACTTTCGGAGCAATACTTTCGGTTGATTGAATTGATGTTGAAACTTCGGAGTTTTGCGCCACAAAATTTTGTGAAAAAACATTAAAACCAAAAAGTAAAGTGAAAATAAATAGAAAATTCTTCATATCATTTATATTTGATACAAATGTAATATGGCTTTTTATATCTTAAAAATTTATTAGCCAACTATCGTGAAAAACCGATGAAATACATTTTTATAAATTTTTAAACAAAAAATCGAAGTTTTTGATTAAAATCAAAAACTTCGATTGAAAACTGAAAACTGAAAACTGAAAACTGAAAACTGAAAACTGAAAACTGAAAACTGAAAACTACTTAATCAATCCGCCGCCAGATTTTGCTTTTTCGACATCAATTTTAGTGTTTTCTTTTTCTAATTGAAGGTTTCCAAAATTATAAGTCAACGAAATTCTGAATGTTCTAGTATCTTGTTTTTGAGTAAAATAGGTTTCTAAATTTTGTCCAGCAACTTTGGCATTAACTTCATTGGCATTAAAAACATCAAAACAATGCAAACCAACTTTTAATTTTTTATCTAAAAAATCTCGGCTAAAAGTTACATCGAATTGTTGAATTGGTTTGTCGATTCCATAAATTTCCCAAGTTCCTTTTGGCAAAATAAAATAAGAATTGGTGTTGATGATTTTCCAAGGCAAAATAAATTGTGCCTGAGCCGAATAATTCACAATTCCTTTATTTCCGTAAGGCAAAATATAACCATCAATATTCGATTTTACATACGCCAAATTAAAGAAAATATAATTCAATTTGCTCATGTCGTTCATGCGTTTTCCAAATTCTTCTTTTCCTTTTAATAAATAATCTAACGGAATTGGGAAAGATAAAAACGCTGTAAATGTTTTAATTTTATCAAATGCTTGTGTGGTTTGATTGCTCACAAACTCATTGTCATTGGCATTAAAAATAAATCGATTATCGTCTTTTCCGACTACATAATTAACACCAAGATTCACATAATCGAATGCCGAAATTGTAAAATCGAAATTGTCGAAAAATGTAGGTTTCAAATTAATATTTCCTGTCGATGCAACATATTGATTGAAAATACTGCCGTTATTTGGGTCAATATTGCTGTAACTTGGTTGCTGAATTTTTTTAGAATAAGTCGAACTAATTTTTATTTGTGGCGTTAATTCATACAAAGCGCTTACGTTTGGAAAAAAATTCGAGTTGTTGAATTTAATTTCATTGGTCAATGTATTGGCTTTTCGTTGAACATTAAAATCTTCGAATCGCAAACCAGCAGTTAGACTAAATTTTTTGATTTTTTTGCTAGCTTCGACATAAAAAGCCAGATTATTCTCGGAATAATCAAACTTTATTTGATTTGGCACAACCGAACTAATAAAATAATCGCCATTATTTTTAATATCTAAATTATTGAATTTTCCACCTGTGCTTATCGAAAAATCTTTTTTAAACGGAAAAACAAAATCATATTTCAAGTAATAATTTAGTAATTTAAAATCGACTACGCTATTATTAAAAGTATTTCCGGTTGCAGTCGAATTATTTATAGGATTTCGATCGAACAAATTAGTAAACGAAACAATGTCTAAAGTTCGACCTAAAGTGTCAAGTTTGGTTTTATATTGCAAACTAATTTCGTGGTTATTCGCTTTGGTTTTGGCAGTTCCTTTGTTGAAATAATCAGGAATATCGCCTGTGATATCAGACTTATATTCGCTGCGATTATTGGCAAAATTTCCGTTATAATTAAATAAAAGATTCGACATTTTTGATAACTTGAAATTTGTCCCTAATCTAAAATATAGATTTCTGTCAGTATCTTGCTTAAAATTATCTTGTTTTAGATCTTTGTTTGGATTAAAAAATGTAAAAGTTTGTGTATTGGTCGATTTTTCTTCGCTATCGATGTAATTATAACCCAACATTGTTTGCCAAGAAAACGATTTTTCTTTTCCGTTTAGCAAAATTTGCGGACTTGGTTTTTGATATTTATTAAAATTATAATTGATGTTAGCACTTGCATTTATACCTTTCACACGTTTGGAACTTGTGATTATATTGATAACCGAACCACTAGCATTGGCATCGAAACTTGCGCCAGGATTGTAAATTAATTCGACTTTTTCGATAGCATTGGCGGGCAAACTAGACAAATAATTTTCTAAATCGGCACCAGTTAAAGTGCTTGGCGAACCGTCAATAAAAATCGCAACACTTTTGCCATTTAAAATTAAACTTCCGGTTGGCGAAGAGATAATTCCAGGCATTCTTTTCACGGCTTCCATTGCGTTTCCTGAACTTAGCATTGGGTTATCTTTTACCGAAACAATAGTTTTTCCGGCTTCGACTTTCAAGAATTGTTTTTTATTTCCATAGACTTTTACTTCGTCGAGCGAATTGCTTTTTGGTTTAATGGTGTCTTGAACAACAGTTGTTGTTGGTATTTCTTGTGCAATTGATGAAAATGCTGTAAGAAAAAATAGCGATAGTAATAATGATTTCATGTTCGTTGTTTTTTTTGAGTTAAATGTTTTGTTTGTTTTGCAAATCTGAAACTTTTTGGCATAGCAATAGCTTCAAATTATAATTTGGGACTTATATTAGGTTTAAAAATTGGAAATTTTCTAGATTAAGAAGAGTTTGATTTGAAAGTAATTTTTGTAAACATTTTTTTGATTTATTTGATGATTACTAATAAGACTCATCTAATAAAAAAATGTTACACGTTGATGAAATATTTTTCATTAATTTTAGTTTTTGATTTATACCATTTATACGTTTAAAATAGTCTAAAGAAACATAATTATTTTTTGTCAAGACAATGATAAAAAATATTGCATTCCCGATAGCTATCGGGATTGTTACGAAAAATTTTTTTGAAGTAGGATTGGCGAAAAGAAAAAGTTTATTGGGCTATTTTAAACTTATAAATGGTATTAGTAGCCAATCCAGCCAATTTTCCAAAAATTTCTCAATCACTTGTTTTTTTCTAAGTCAAAAAACGAACTTCCGCTGGTCGTTGTTTTTTGTCAAGAAAAAATACAAGTACTTTTCAAAATGTTTTTCCCTAATGTCTGGGCTAAAAATACATCAGAACCAGCAACAGAATTTCCAATTTCATCGACCAAGTAATTAAAATTACCGTTAAAAATTTATTTTTATCACAAATGATATTAAAAATAAGACAAATTATATCACAATTCCTGTTTCTAAAATCTTTAAACTATTGATTTCTAAACTATATATAAAAAAAGTTAAAAATAATTATTGATTCGATAATTACTGATTGTTAAAATCAAGAATTTCATAAAAATTATCACAAACATTTAATTGTATGAGTATAAGTAATCCGTTTTCTATTAAATTTGCTTTTTTTTAAGAAAATTTTAAAATTAGTTTATGAAAAAGTTTTTAATGATTAGTTTGGTTTTTTGTGGTTTTTGGACATTGAGAGCGCAGAACTCATCAATAATTCGCACTACTGTGCCAACAACAACTACAACACAAGCAGCGATTGCACCAATTGTTGAAGTTCCAGTCGCAAATTCTATAAGTTTTGAATATGACGATGCTGGTAACCAAGTTATTCGCAAACCTATTTATCTCGCTGCAAGACCA